>CAVPQD010000029.1:0-26967 GCA_963707335.1 uncultured Thermoleophilia bacterium
TCCTCAACAACCAGCCCATGGGGTTCTACTCGCCGCGCGTGGTGCTCAACGACGCGCGGCGCTTCGGGCTGCGGGTGCTGCCGCTGGATGTGAACCGCAGCGGGGAGTGGTTCGACGTGGAGGACGACGGGCGGGCGCTGAGGGTGGGACTGGCCTACGTCAAAGAGATGAGCGCCGCGGCGCGGCGGGCCATCGTGCGGGAGCGCGGGGACGGCGCAGTGGTCGAGGAGGCCGCTACCGGCGATGAGGGGGGGTCGGGAGGGCGCTCCGCTCCTTCCGGGTCCGGCTTCGCCGACCCTCCAAAGCCTCCCTCACCCCCCTCATCGCCTCTCGCGCCCTCCTCTTCGCGTGCGCCGGGCGCAGTCGCCTCGACACGGCATCCGCCCGATGCCACAGCTGATGACCCAGCCGGTCCACCGCGGCCCTACACCTCGCTGGCGGACTTCGTGGCGCGCACGCGCGTCAGCCGCGAGATCGCCGAGAACCTCGTGCGCCTCGGCGCCTTCGACAGCCTCGGCGTGCGCCGCGAGGAGCTCGTCGCCCAGGTGCCGCTTCTCTACGCCGGCACGAAGCCGGCGGGGCGCCGCACGGGTGTCCCCGCCGTCGGGGCGAAGGGCCGGTCTGGGGTCGAGGGGGGATTTGGAGGACCGCCGCAGGCAGGTCCGGAAGGAGCGGAGCGACCCCCCGAGGCCCCAGACCGGCCCGGAGCAGCCGACGGCCTGGATCAGCCGCGCCTCGCCATCGACGAGCAGTTCGCGCCGCTCCCCTTCCTGCCGTCCTGGTCGGCGCAGCAGCGCGTCGCCATCGAGCTGGGGCTGCTGGGGCTCAACGTCACGGCCCACCCGCTGCGCTTCGTGCGCGAGCAGCTGCAGGCCCTGGGGGTCACGTCCGTGCGGCGGTTGCCACAGGTGCCGCACGGCCGCCGCGTGCGGCTTGCCGGCGTGCTGGAGCGCGCCCAGATGCCGTGGATCCGCTCTGGTCACCGCACCATGTTCCTCACCCTGGAGGATGAGACCGAACTGGGTCAGGTGGTGGTGTTCAATGACGTCTACCTCAAGTACGGGCGCGTGCTCAAGGACGCGGTGTACCTGCTGGTGGACGGCGAGCTGCAGAACGACGAGGAGCACGGCCTCGCAGTGGTGGCGCACCGCATCGCCGACCTCGCGGCGGTGCTGGGGCGCCGCGACGCAGTGCCCGGCGCCGACCGCCGCCGCGAGCAGCCCGGCGTGCTGGGCTACCAGCGCCCGGACGCCTGGGAGCTGCCCGGCGTGCAGCCTATGACGCGGCCGGGGCGGACGGGCTAGAACACCGCCACCTGGATGATCACCTCGTCGCCCTTGCGCAGCTTGGTGCCGGGCCCTGGGTCCTGGGCGACCACGTCGCCGGGGATCTCGCCGAAACCGGCGACGTAGTCGACGCTCACGACGAGGCCGCGGGCCTCAAGGGCGGCGGAGGCGTCGCCGGACGAGAGGCCGACCACGTCCGGCACCTTCACGCTCGGCGGCCCGGTGCTGACCCAGTACTCGACGACCTCGCCGCGTGCGACGGTCTCTCCCGCCGCCGGCCGCTGGCGGTACACCTCGCCGGCCGGGACCTTCGTCGTAGCGCTGCGGTGGCTGACGCCGGCCAGCGCGTCCTTGTCCAGCCGCGAGGCCGCGCGCGAGGCAGACAGGCCCTTCAGGTCGGGTGCCGGGATGTGCAGCGGCCCCCGGCTCACCCAGACATCGACGCGCGCGTCGTCGGCGACCTGCTCGCCGGCGCGCGGCAGCTGTCGCGACACCAGGCCCTCGTCGTAGCGGTCGCTGTACTGGCGGTGGATGGTGGGCCGCAGACCCTCGCGCTTGAGACTGACCAGGGCCTTCGCCTCGGGCCGGCCGACGACGTCGGGCACGTGGATGCCGCCGTCGATGACGAAGGCCGACAACGCCCAGACGCCGGCCGCCGCCGCGGCCGTCAGGATGAGGGCGGCGGCGATCCAGGACCGGCGGCGCCGGCGGCGCGGCACCACCGTGGTGGCGGGCTCCGGCACGACGCGGGTGGCGGCCATGCCTGCCTGCACGGCGAGCGCCTCCGACGCCGGCGCCGAGGGCGTCGCCGCCTTGTACACGGTGCGCGCCGTGAGCCCGCCTCGCGGCGAGGACTCCGAGCCCCGGACGGCCGCGCCCGGCGCCTCGGGCGCCGGCGGCTCGCCGGCTGCGCGACGCTGGCTCGGGCCCGCCGCGGCGCGGGCGGGGCCGGGCTCGGTGGCCGGCAGCAGCGCTTCAGCGCCGGCCGCGATCGGTCCCGCCTGCCCCGCGCCGGGCACAGCGGCGGCGAGCGCCGCCGCGAGCTCGGCCGCCGACTGGTAGCGCCGCTCCGGCTCCTTGGCCAGCGCCTTGAGCACGACGGCCGCCAGCGCCGGCGGCACGTCCGGCCGCAGCGTCCGCGGGTCCGGCGCCGTCTCCGAGACGTGCTTGAGCGCGACGGCCACGTCGCTGTCGGCGACGAAGGGCACGCGCCCCGTGAGCATCTCGAAGAGCACGACGCCGAGGCTGTACAGATCGGAGCGCTCGTCGGCGCCCCTGCCCTGGGCCTGCTCCGGCGACAGGTACGAGGACGTGCCGAGCATGGTGCCGGTGCGTGTGAGCGCCGACACGCCGATGCGGGCGATGCCGAAGTCGGCGACCTTCACGCGCCCGGCGGGGTCGACGAGGACGTTGGACGAGGTGACGTCGCGGTGTACGATGTGCCGCGCGTGAGCCGCCTGCAGGGCGGCGAGCACCGCCTGGGCGGTCCTCGCCGCCTCTTCCGGCGCCATCGCGCCCTCGCGCCGCAGCCGCTGCTTGAGCGTCTCCCCGGGCACGTACTCCATGGCGATGTACCACGGCGGCCCGTCGACGCCGCGGTCGTATACGGCCACGATGTTGGGGTGGCCGAGCAGCGCCGTGGCCTGGGCCTCCACGCGGAAGCGCTCAACGAACTCGGCGTCCTGGGCGAACTGCGGCTTCAGGACCTTCACGGCCACGAGGCGGCCGAGCCGCGAGTCCTCGGCGAGATAGACGTCGGCCATGCCGCCGCCGCCCAGACGACGCTGCACGCGGTAGCGGTCCGCGATGGTCGCGGACGCCTGCAGTGTCGGATCGTCGGTCGTGTCGCTGCTCATGGCGGGCGCGGGCGGTCGCTACGGTCTGCGTAGGACTGCCCTCGTTGCGAAGGCAGCTAAGTGTAAACGATGGGCGGGCGACAGTCGTCCCCTGCGATCTGCAGACGGTGGAGTCGCGTCAACGGTGCCGCCGAGCGATGCCTGCCGCAGCCCCCCTCAGCCGGTCGCCCGCTCCGTCAGTATCTGCAGGACCTCGAGCTCGTCCTTCTCGAACCAGACGAGGCCGCAGATGAAGCACCTGTCCACCTCCACGGCATGCTCGTAGTTGTAGTGGGCGCGCATCATCGTCTTGCCGCACTGCGGGCAGGGGATCGGAGCCACGCCCGCCTTGCCACGGGCCAGACGTGCGGCGCGGCGCAGCTGGTCGCCGGTGGCCGCCACCACGTCGGCCAGGTGCTGCTGGTCGGACGTGAACCCCACCTCGCGGCGGGCGACGATGCGCCTGATCTGCTCCTCCGTGGCGAGCCGGCCGCCGCAGCCGCGGCAGACCCGTAGGAGCATGCCCTCGTAGTCGGCCGGCTCCAGGGAATGGCCGCACACGGGGCACGCCACCGCGTGGCCGTCGCCCGACGGCGCAGCCTCTGTGCGGCCGGCAGGCCGCGGCGGCACCAGCAAGCTCGCGACCGGCGGCGGCACCAGCAAGCTCGCGACCGGCGCCTGAGCGGCGGGGCCGGCCGCCGCCGCCCAGGCAGCCGGCGCGGACACCCCCGATGCGCCCGGCAGCAGCTCGTCGAGGCCGCGCCGGGAGCCGCCTTCGGCGGCCGGGGGCGCGGCCCAATGCTCGCGCTTGTCGAAGTGCTCGCCGGCCTCGTCGATCTGGCGATCGAACTCACTCGGCGAGACGTGGGCGAGCGCCAGCAGCGCGTCGATGCGCTCGCCGATGGGCGGATGCGAGTCGCGGCGCAGGCCGAGCAGGCGGCCGCGCGGCTCGTCCGTCTGGCGGATGCAGAGCGGCGCCAGGCCCTCAGGGATGGAGCCGGCGCCGCCGGGATGCCTGCTGATGATGCGCAGCGCCTCGGCGAGGCTCAGCGGGTCGCGCGTGTAGCGCACCGCCGCGAGGTCCGCGTGCCGCTCCCGCTCGCGGCTGAGCGCCGCGGTCGTCAGGGATGAGGCCAGCTGCAGCACCCACAGCCAGCCGCGCAGAAGCAACGCGCCGAACGCCACGGGCACGGCGCGCGTCGATGCCGTGGCCATCATGCCTTCCTCGAGCTCCTCACCGAGCGCCGAGTACACGCCGAACAGCAGGCAGGACACGGTGACCGTCACGTAGTTGCCGCTGAGAACGTGGGCGAACTCGTGCGCCACCACGGCCTCGAGCTGCTGGCGCGAGAGACGCGAGAGCGCGCCTTCGGTGACGCCGATGACTCCGGCGCCGCGAAGGTCGCTGAAGGCGAAGGCGTTGAGGCCCAGCGTGGGGACCGTGCGACACTCGATGCGTGGCGCCCCGGTGGCGAGGCGCATCTCCTCCACGATGTTGGCGAGGCGCTGGTGATAGCGGTCGCCGGGGTCGAGGGGCACGCACCGCAGGGCGCGCAGCAGGCGGCCGCGCGCCCCGATCTGAGACGAGAACCAGTACAGCACGGACAGGCCCAGTGAGACGCCGAGGATGAGCAGGATGACTCGGGGGCGCAGGACCCAGCCGACGGTGTCCACCACGGGGAAGCTGACGTAGAAGGCCACGGCGACGATGAGACACGCGATCCAGACGCCCACGGCGACCATGGCGACGAGCAGCGCGAAGAGCAGCCAGACGCGCCAGCGTTTCTCGCGCTCGATCTCGAACAGGGTGCGGCGGGCCGCGACCGCGGGCTCGGCGGGCGGGCTCATGCCGCGCCCGTCCGCGCCCTCTTCACATTGGTTAACATTAGAACGGTGTTTTCAACTGCCGCGACAGTGGTAACATACTCCCTGCACGGCGGAGTCCCCCTCCACACATCCCTCCTCCGTGCGAAGGTACCCCCAGGTACCACCCCATGGCTCCTTTCACAAGCCCCTCTCCCCGAGGGGCTGCCCGGAAACGGGTGACGAGGCGGCGGCGCTCAGGCGCCGCCGCCTCTTCTTAATCGTCCAGCAGGCCGCTGGTCCTGAGGAAATTCTCGACCAGTCTGCGGCAGAACGTGGGATAGTCGGGCAGGAAGTGCTCCGTGTCGGCGTGCAGCCGCGCCCCGAAGTCGGGACCCTGCTCCGGATGCAGGATGACGGCGTCGTCGATCCAGTGCGGGATCATCGCGGCGTCCACCTCGGGGTGGAACTGCGTCGCCCAGGCGCGTCCCCCGGCCCGGTACACCTGGATGCCGTCGCGGCCGTCGGCCACCAGATGGGACGTCGGCGGCAGCTGGCAGGAGTACTCGTGCCAGCAGAACGCCATGAACGGCGACGAGATGCCCTTGAGGAGAGCGTCGTCGGCTATCTTCTCGATGCTCACCCAGCCCACTTCCGGCTTGCGGCGCTTGTACACGCGGCCGCCGGCGGCGAGCGTCAGCATCTGGGCGCCCAGGCAGATGCCCCACACCGGGGCGCCCTGGTGCAGCATGCGCCGCATCAGACTCTTCTCCTCGGCCAGGAAGGGAAACTCCTTCTCCTGGGTGACGTGCATGGACCCGCCCAGCGAGATGAGCGCGGAGAGGTCGGCCGGCCACGCGGGCAGCGGATCGCCCATGTCCAGACGGCGGATCTCGTAGGGGACGCGCAGCGCGCGCAGCGCCACACGGATGAGACCTGGCGGATCGTCGGCTTCGTGCTGAAGGATGACTACTGGCTTCACGCGGGCCCCCATCGACGCTCTCAATTTGAGTATAGCCGCCGCTCCGCAGCCTCGCACCAGTGAGGCGGCCTTGTCGGGCCGCGCCGGTGTCTGCCAGACTGGCCGCATGAGCGGCTCGATCCCCGCAGAAGGCGGCGCAAGGGCACGGCGGCGCCCCCATCGTCGAGGTCGTCTCGGCCGGCAACGAAGTGCTCATCGGCGACGTGGTGGACACGAACACGAACTGGCTGTGCGTCAAGGTCACGGGGCTCGGCGGACTGGTGCGCCGCACCGTGATGCTGCGCGACGACGTGCGGGCCATCGCCGCGGAGGTGCGCGGGGCGCTGGCCCGCGAGCCGACCCTGCTCTTCACGGTCGGTGGCCTGGGGCCCACCAGCGACGACCGCACGCTCGAAGGCGTCGCGCTCGGCCTCGGGGTGGAGCTCGAGCTCCACCCCGAGGCCGAGCGCATGATCGCGGAGCGCTACCGCGAGTTCTACGAGCGCGGCTACGTGCCGTTCCCGGAGCTCAACGAGGCGCGCCGCAAGATGGCGCGGCTGCCGGCGGGGGCGCGGCCGCTCATCAACCCCGTGGGCGGCGCGCCGGGCGTGCTCGTCGAGCGTGACCGCACGAGCATCGTGTCGCTGCCCGGCGTGCCGGGCGAGCTCAAGCAGATCGTGGAGAAGTCACTCGGCGAGCTCTTCGCCCGGCTGTTCGGCAGCGCCCATTACGAGGAGCGCTCGCTGATCGCGCAGCTGCAGGACGAGTCGGCCATCGCCGACATCCTGCGGCGCGCCGAGCACGACCACCCGGCCGTGTACGTGAAGTCACGCGCCAAGCTGCTGGGCAGCGAGCCGCTGATCCGCATCACGCTGTCAGCGCGAGGCGAGAGCGACGCCGCCGTCGCCTCACTGCTGGCCCCGGCGGCGGAGCAGCTGCTGTCGCAGATCGCCGCCGCCGGCTTCGGCATCCGTGAGGAATGAGAGCCACGCCTCAAGCGCGCCTGCTGGTCGCGACCCTCGACGTTCTGTCCCGCTACTGGGGACCGCTCGGGGTCGCAATCGTCGTCGCGCTCGAGGCCTTCGTCTTCGGGCCGCGCCAGCAGCCCGAGGCCATGCTTGCCGCCGGGATCGTCGGCGCCGCCCTCCTCGTCGGCTGGCTCGTGGCGGGCTCGGGGTAGCGCCGCGCCGACGACTCGATCCAGCCCCGCCGTCCCTACGGCAGGCGGGACCGCTCAACAGCGCTGCGTCGGTCAGTGTGGGGCGCCGCTCCGGTACACCCCACGTTGACCCGGCTACGCAGGTCAATCCGGCCCCGCTGGCGCCTGCGGCTGGGCGGCACCGCTCAACAACGCTACGTCGGTCAGTCCTGCGGCAACTCCGGCACGGGCGCGCCGACGGCGTCGAGCACGGCGCGCGCCAGGTCCTCAGGCGGCGCGGAGCCCTCGAAGACGTGCGTGTCGTTGATGACCGTCTTGGGCACGGCCATGACGCCGAAGCGCTGCGCCAGATCTGGGAACTCGCCGGCCATCACCATGTCGGCCGTGATCCGCTCGTTGACCCTGGCCAGCTGGTGGGCCATCAGCACGGCCGTCGGGCAGTAGGGACAGGTGGGCGTCACGAACACCTGGATGTGGACGTCCTCGTCCAGCCCTTCGAGCTCTGACGCGCCCGCCGGCGGCGGCGGCGCCTCACCGCTGCCGGCGTCCATGATGTCCTCAAGCAGTGTGGAGAACTCGTAGCCGGACGGCACGCCGAAGAGGCGGACGCGATCACCGGCCTCGCCGCCGCGGACCACGGTGGCCGGGATCCTGTCGATCCCCATCTCACGCGCCAGATCCGCCTCGGCAGCGAAATCGTGGACCTCCAGCGTGAGCCGGTCGTCGAGTGCCACCAGCTCCTCGAGCAACTGCAGGGCGTCGCGGCAGCCCTCGCAGGGCACGATGCCCGGTACCACGAGCTTGCTCGCCTTCTGCGTGAAATGGACGAGCGTGACGTCGCCGTTCAGACGCTCGCCGAAGAGCGTCCGTATCTGCGCGGCATCGTCCTCACCGATGATCGGCATCAGGTCACCTCCAGGGGGTCGCGGGCTCGCCGGCCACCTCCCTAGCGTACCCCCGAGACGCGAGCCTATGCCCGGCGCCGCGCACGTTGACCCGGCTACGCCGGTCGATCCAGGTGATCCTCGATGAAGTGCGTGTTCACCCGTCCGGCGACGTAGAGCGGGTGCGCCAGCACGCGGCGGTGGAAGGGGATCGTGGTCTTGACGCCCTCGACGATGAACTCGTCGAGGGCCCAGTGTGACCGGGCCAGGCACTCCTCACGGTCGCGCCCCCAGACGATGAGCTTGCCCAGGAGGCTGTCGTAGAAAGGCGGCACCATGTAGCCCTGGTAGACGTGGCTGTCGATGCGCACCCACGGCCCGCCCGGCGGGACCCAGCGGGTCACAAGGCCGGGCGACGGCATGAAACTGTTGTCCGGGTCCTCGGCGTTGATGCGGAACTCGATGGCGTGGCCGACGACGGCGATATCGTCCTGGGTGATGGGCAGGCCCTCGCCGGCGGCGATCCGGATGCCCGTCTTGACGATGTCGATGCCGGTGACCATCTCCGTGACGCAGTGCTCCACCTGCACGCGGGTGTTCATCTCCATGAAGTAGAAGCTGCCGTCCGCATCGAGCAGGAACTCGACGGTGCCGGCGCCCTCGTAGCGGGCGGCGACGGCGGCGGCCACGGCGGCTTCGCCCATCTGCCGCCGCATCTCCGGCGTCACGGCCGGCGAGGGCGCCTCCTCGATGAGCTTCTGGTGGCGCCGCTGGATCGAGCAGTCACGCTCGCCGAGGTGCACGCCGTGGCCCTTGCCGTCGGCGAGCACCTGGATCTCGATGTGGCGCGGCGCCGCGATGTACTTCTCCACGTAGACGGCGCCGTTGCCGAAGGCCGCCTCGGCCTCCGCCTGAGCCTGTCGGACGGCGGCGGCCAGCTCACCCGCCTCCTTGACGATGCGGATGCCCCTGCCGCCGCCGCCGGCGGACGCCTTGACCATCACCGGCAGGCCGATCTGCCGGGCGATCGCCTCGGCCTCGGCGGCGTCCTCGACGATGCCCTCCGAGCCGGGCGTGACGGGCACGCCGGCGGCGGTCATCGTCGCCCGCGCCGCCGCCTTGTCGCCCATCAGGTCGATGGACTCCGGCCCCGGACCGATGAACTTCACGCCGTGCTCGCGGCAGAGTTCAGAGAACGCGGAGCGCTCGGCCAGGAAGCCGTAGCCCGGGTGGATGGCCTGTGCCCCGGACTGCAGGGCGGCCTGGATGAGCACCGGCATCACGAGGTAGCTCTGGGCGGCGGGCGGCGGGCCGATGCAGACGGCCTCGTCCGCGTACTTGACGTGCAGGCACTCCTCGTCGGCCTCGCTGTAGACGGCCACGGTGCTCACGCCCAGCTCCTTGCAGGCGCGGATCACACGGATGGCGATCTCGCCGCGATTGGCGATGAGGACCTTGTCGAACATGCCTGCTCCCGGGAAGGTCGGGTGGACGCCGCGCCCCTGGCGGCGGCGGCGTGCAGCGGATTATAGCTCAGGCGTCGTGCGTCGCAGCGCCCGCATAAGTGTTCCGGCCTCTGACAACGCTTTGGGCCTCATGGAAGCCGAGGCCCTGCCGATAGGGAGTGGGAGACAAGGGGAACTACTCACCCGGCTCCGGCCGGGCATATCATCCTCTCTCTCTGCCGGGCCGGTCTCCTTCGAAGACAACCATCGGAAGCCCGCATCCGATTGAAGGCCCCCGCCGGCCCGGCGCTTTTTCCCTTCCCCGGCTCATCAGTCCCGCCGCGTCGCCCCCCATGCGTGTCCGCCACCGTCTCCTGCCCACCCCGTACGTCCACCGGTCTGCGGCGGCGCTGATGCGCTAGACTAGCCACGCGAGCGGGAGTGGAGGAGACGTGACAAGCACGGGCATCAGGACCCTGGCCGCAGTCGACGACGACGGCAGCCTCGCGCAGCAGCTGGCCACCGTCGTCGGCGACGGTTACGAGGTGCACACCGTCCTCGGCGATCCCGGCGCCGTGACCGTCATCGCCGACGAGCCCCCGGCCGCCATCCTGCTGGATCTCGATCTCGCCGGCTTCGACGGCTTCGAGCTGCTGCGCCGGCTCGCGGCGGCGCCGGCGTTGCGGGGCGCGCCCACGCTGGTGCTGTCCGCCACCAGCGACTACGGCACCTTCGAGAAGGCGCACCGCATGGGCGCCGCCGAATTCATCACCAAGCCCTTCGACGCCGACGACCTGCGCGCCCGCATCGAGGCGCTGGCCAGTGGCCGCAAGCAGCGCTCCGCAGGGCGCCTCAAGCTGGGCACGCTGCTGGCCGCCAGCGGCCTCCTCACGCGCCAGCAGCTGGATCGCGCCCTCGAGCTGCAGGGGCAGGACGGCGGACGTCTCGGCGAGGTCCTTGTGCGCGACGGCCTGCTCACGGAACAGGAGATCGTCACCGCGGTGGCCGGGCAGATGCACATCGGCGTCGCCGACCTGTCGCTGATGTCCCCGGACCCGGCCGCCATGAGCCTGCTGTCACGCGATTTCATCGTGCGCCACAGGCTCATGCCGCTGCGCGTGGACGACGACGGCGCGCTGCATCTCGCAATGACCAACCCGCTGGACGTCATCGCCATCGACGAGGTGAGCATGCGCACCAAGCGGCGCGTCGTGCCCGTCATCTGCACGGAGAGCGGTTTCGACGAGGCCGTGGCCATCCACTTCAGCACCCGCGGCAAGCTCCGGGACGCCCGCGAGGAGGGCGAGGAAGCGTGGGCGGCGGGCGGCGCCGTCGACGCCGATATCATCGAGCTGGTGGACGCCCTGCTGGCCGACGCCGCCAGCATGAACGCGTCGGACATCCACCTCGAGCCGCGCGACGAATCGCTGCACGTGCGCTGCCGCATCGACGGCGTGCTGCACCCTCTGCGCGAGTTTCCCAAGGAGCTGCAGCCCGGTATCACGAGCCGCCTCAAGATCATGGGCAACATGAACATCGCCGAGCGGCGGCTGCCGCAGGACGGGCGCACCACGTTCGAGCTGTCCAGCGGCGAGGTCGTCGACCTGCGCCTCGCCTCCATCCCGAGCCAGTACGGCGAGAACCTCACGCTGCGCATCCTGGAGGTCTCGCCGCTGCCGCCCACCCTGGAGTCGCTCGGCCTCATGGGCGACAACCGGGAGCGCTACGCGAGGGCGCTGGCCGCGCCCGAGGGCGGCGTGGTCATCGTCGGACCCACGGGCTCCGGCAAGTCCACCACGCTGTACACCACGCTCGAGCTCATCAAGACGCCGGAGCGCAAGGTGTACACGGTGGAGGACCCCATCGAGCGCAAGATCACGGGCATCGTCCAGACAGAGGTCAAGCCCGCCATCGGCCTCACGTTCGCGCACGCCCTGCGCTCGCTGGTGCGCGCGGACCCGGACGTGATCATGGTCGGCGAGATCCGCGACCTGGAGACCGCCAAGATGGCCGCGGACGCCGCCGTGACGGGCCACCAGGTGTTCAGCACCCTGCACACCAACGACGCTTCAGCGGCCGTGAACCGCCTGGTGGAGATGGGCGTGCCCCGCTATCTCGTGGCCGCCGCCTGGCGCTGCTTCGTGGCGCAGCGGCTGGTGCGCCGCCTGTGCCCGCACTGCCGGGAGGCCGAGACCCTGAGCGCGGAGCGCTGGGAGGAGCTCGGCCTCGGACCAGCGCCGCGGCGGCGACTCAGGATCTACAACCCGGTCGGCTGCCCCAAGTGCTTCAAGACCGGCTACCGCGGCCGCATCGGCCTCTATGAGGTCCTCGTCATCGACGACGACATCCGTGAGCTCATCGCCACCGGCGGCACCGTCCTGGACATCCAGCGCATGGCGCGGAGCCAGGGCGTGGCCTCGCTGCGCGACGACGGCATCGTCAAAGTCCTCGAGGGACTCACCAGCTACCTGGAACTGACGCGCGTCACCGTCTAAGGCGGATCGCCCGCCTCCCCTAGACGCCTGTTCTATACGGTCGTCCTTCAGGCTGCCCGATGATAGGGCCAGGAGACCGGAGCAGCCGAGAGAGGATCTCACAAGGTTCAGTTCCAAAGCTGGCCGGCGGTGCGGAGCGGGGGCTCGCATCGCCGGCCGTTCCACGTACGGGCGGGCGGTCGCGAGCGCCCGCCCCTCGCGCGCCGGCGCGCTGCCAGCAATCATACAAAGACGAGCCGGCGCCAGGCGGGCCGCACCGCGGCGGCGGAGCCTCGGGCGAGCCGCGGCGGCGAGGGCGCACCCCGGAGGCCATCAATGGTTGACCGGATCGCCACCTGACCACCAGAATCGGGCCAGGCGACGGTGATCGGAGGAAGGCACGGTGAGACTCGGGGTGCGCGAGCGGTGGAGACTGCTCGGCGCGACCGTGTTGGGTGGCCTGTTGGCGGCGGCCGTCCTCGTCGCCGTCGCCATCGCCGCCGCCTTCAGTCAGCCGGCCCCGACGGCCACCGCCACGCCCACGTGGCAGCTGCAGCACTACACCGCCACCGGCTACGACCGCAGCTTCAAGATGGACCTCGTCGACGAGCTGCCGGAGCCGCCCCAGCTGGTCATCATGGGCGGCTCGCGGTGCACGCGCTTCGAACCGTCGTTCGCCACCGGCCTCACCGGCCTGCCGGCCATGAACGTCGCCTTGTCCAACTTCAGGCCCGAGGACGCCTGGGCGATCCTCGGCCACCTGTACGCGCGCTCGCCGGACACGCGGGTCCGCGTGGTGTGGGGTGTCACCGCCAACTCCTTCACCGACATGAAGTTCGCCCCCGGACTCGTCCACGACGAACGGCTCTCACGGGCCTTCCCGGCTGAGCGCATCGCCCAGCAGACCGAGCTGCTCGGGACCGTGGGGGCCCGCGACCTGCTCCTGAAGAACCGCTTCTCCGCGCGCGGCCTGCTGCTCTGGAACGTGTACGACGCCCGGCGCGTCAACGGCCTCACGCTGTCTGCGAGCCTCGACCGGTGGACCGCGCACTACGCCAGGGGCGCGCGCTGGGCATCCCGCGAGGGGACGCGCGCCCGATCGTACTTCGAACAGACCGTGGCCCTGCTGAACCAGCACGGGGTGGCGCCGCTCATCGTACTGATGCCCTATCAGCCACGGGCGCTCGCCGCCCTGCAGCGGACCGCGTGGCGGCAGCGGCAGGAGGAGATCGAGGCCTATCTCAAGGGGCTGCAGCTCACGTACGACTTCCGGCTGCTCGACTACACGGAGGTGTCGTCGTTCGAGGGTCGCCCGGGCTCCTTCTACGACGGCGCTCACATCACGGTGGCGAACGCCCGCATCCTCATGCAGCACGCCGTGCGCGCCGCACCCGAGTGCTTCGAGTGAGCGCGGCGAGCCATCCGGCCTACCGCGCCGCGCCCAGCGCCCCGGGTGTGAGGTCGAGGCTCTCCCCCGGCTCGAGCACTCGCGTCTGAGTCCCCACGTCCAGCGCCTCGACGGCGGCGGCGAAGGCGCGCGGCCGCCAGATGTCGCGCTCGCGCATGCGGCGCGTCATGCCCGTGAGCTGGTACGTGCCCCAGTGGATCGGCACGGCGAGACGAGGTCGCAGGCTCTCCACGGCCTCGGCCGCCGTCCGGGGGCTCATGTGGTCCTCGGGCAGGCGGGCGCCGTAGCCGGAGACGGGCAGGCACACCACGTCCAGGCGGCCGGCGAACGACGACGGATCCGGCGTCACACCCGTGTCGCCGGCGTGGTAGAGGGACAACGGCCCTCGTACCTCGTAGCCCAGGCTCGGCGTGAGCGCGGCGACCGGATGGCGGCGACCGCGATGCCAGGCAGGCTGGCCGCGCACGGTGAGTCCGGCGAACGACAGCTCCTCGCCGGCCTCGATCTCGTGGACCGCGGCGAAGCCCAAGCCCTTCACGAGCTTGCCCGTGCCGCGCGGCAGCACCAGTTCGGCATGACGCGGCAGACGTCGCAGCGAGGGCAGGCTGAAGTGGTCCAGATGCGCGTGGGTGAGCAGGATCACGTCCACCTGCGGCAGCTCGGCCAGCCGGACCGGCGGGGCGACGCGCCGTATGGGTCCGAGGCGACCGAGGAACAGGGGATCGACGAGCACGCCGACGCCGTCCAGCCGCAGCAGGACCGTGGCGTGGCCGACGTAGGTGAGCAGCGGCGTCTCCTGACCCATGGCGCCATGCTACCCCGCGGGCCGGTCGACTGAAGCCACCACGCTCGCGCTGCTATACTCCGGGGGGGTATCACCGGGGTTTTCTCACGGGAATACTCCGAGGCGGACACGCGTCGGATAGAGGCTCCCCGCATGAGCGACGACACGCAGACCATCGAGCTGCCCATCACCGGCATGACCTGCGCCAGCTGTGTGGCGCGCAACGAGCGCGCCCTGCGGCGGGTAGCGGGCGTCAGCGAGGCAAGCGTCAACTTCGCCACGGAGAAGGCGACGATCGCGTTCGACCCAGCCGTGGTCTCGCCCGAAGACCTGGTCCACACGGTGGAGGCGGCCGGCTACGGCGTGGTGACGGCGCAACAGACGCTGCCCATCCTGGGCATGAGCTGCGCCAGCTGCGTGAGCCGCGTGGAGAAGGCCCTGCGCCGGCCGGCCGGCGTCCTCGACGTGAGCGTCAATCTGGCCACGGAGAAGGCCACGGTCACGTACGTGCCGGGCCAGGCCACGCGCGACGACCTGGTCGCCGCGGTGCGCGCCGCCGGGTACGACGTCGTCGAGCAGGCGGCGCCGGTGGCGGGCACCGACGATCAGGGCGCCGAGGCCGCGGTCGACGCCGAAGAGGCGGCCCGCGCAGCCTCCTACCGCGCCCTGCGGCGCAAGGTCGCCGTCGGCTTCGTCCTCAGCACACTCATCTTCGCCGGCACGATGCAGGCTGACTGGTTCCCGTTCCTGCCCTCCTGGTTGAGCAACGGCTACCTGTTGTGGGCCCTGGCCAGCGTGGTGCAGTTCTGGGTGGGCTGGCAGTTCTACACCACCGCCTGGTCTGCCCTGCGCCACGGCTCCACCACCATGAACACGCTCATCGCCATGGGCTCATCGGCCGCCTACCTCTACAGCGTGCTTGGCGTGCTCTTCCCCGGCTTCTTCGAGCACCAGGGGCTGGGCATGCCCATGTACTTCGACTCGTCGGCCTTCATCATCACGCTCATCCTGTTCGGCCGTCTCCTGGAGGCCAGGGCCAAGGGCCAGACGGGGGCCGCGATCCGCGCCCTCATCGGCCTGCAGCCGAAGACGGCGCGCGTCGTGCGCGACGGGGTCGAGCGGGACGTGCCCGTCGCGCAGGTGGTCGCCGGCGACCTCATCGTCGTGCGGCCCGGCGAGAAGGTGCCGGTGGACGGCGTGGTCGTGGCCGGCGGCTCGCCGGTCGACGAGTCGATGCTCACCGGCGAGCCCATCCCCGTGCTCAAGGAAGAGGGCGCCGAGGTCATCGGCGCCACGATGAACACGACCGGCTCCTTCACCTTCCGCGCCACCAAGGTGGGCGCCGAGACGGCGCTCGCCCAGATCATCCGTCTCGTGGAGCAGGCCCAGGGGTCGCGGCCCCCCATCGCGCGCCTGGCCGACGTGATCGCCTCCTACTTCGTGCCGGCGGTCATCGGCATCGCCGGTGTCACGTTCCTGGTCTGGCTCGTCCTGGGACCCTCGCCCTCGCTCAACTACGCCCTGCTCAACTTCGTGGCCGTGTTGGTCATCGCGTGCCCCTGCGCCCTGGGCCTGGCTACGCCCACGGCCATCATGGTGGGCACGGGCAAGGGCGCCGAGAACGGCGTGCTGGTGCGCGACGGCGCCGCCCTGGAGACCGCGCACAAGCTCACGACGGTGGTGCTGGACAAGACCGGCACCATCACCGAGGGCAAACCCAGGGTGACCGACGTCGTGCTGCTGGAGCAGGGCCGCGACGGGCTGGACGAGGACGGCCTGCTGCGCCTGGTGGCGGCCGCCGAGCGCGGCAGCGAGCACCCGCTCGCCGCCGCGCTGCTGTCGGCCGCCGAGGAGCGCGGCCTGGACCTACCGGCGGCGGAGAGCTTCGAGGCGGTGGCCGGCCACGGCATCACGGCCGTCGTCGACGGCCGCACCGTCGTGGCCGGCAATGAGCGCCTCGCCGGAGGCGCCGCCGCCGTGGTGGCCGAGCGCCTCGCCGCGGAGGGCAAGACCGTGATCACGGTGCAGGTGGACGGCCTGCCGGCGGCGGCCATCGCCGTGGCGGACACGGTCAAGCCGGGCTCGGCCGCCGCTGTGGCCCGGCTCCGCCGGCTCGGCCTCGACGTCGTGATGCTCACCGGCGATCGGCCGGCCACGGCGCACGCCATCGCCGCCGAGGTCGGCATCGAGCACGTCATCGCCGACGTGCTGCCCGAGCAGAAGGCGGCGGCGGTCGCCGACCTGCAGACGAAGGGCGGCGTCGTGGCCATGGTCGGCGACGGCATCAACGACGCGCCGGCGCTGGCCCAAGCCGATGTGGGCATCGCCATCGGCACCGGTACGGACGTGGCGATGGAGGCCAGCGACATCACGCTGGTCTCCGGCGAGCTCGGCGGCGTGGCCACGGCCGTGTCGCTGTCCCGGGCGACGATCCGCGTGATCAAGCAGAACCTGTTCTGGGCGTTCGCCTACAACGTCGCCCTCATCCCGCTCGCCGCCGGCGTCTTCTATCCCGCCTTCGGCCTGCTGCTCAACCCCATCTACGCCGCCGCGGCCATGGGCCTCAGCAGCGTGTCCGTGGTGAGCAACAGCCTCCGGCTGCGCCGCTTCCGCGCCGGCTGAGAGCTTCCGCGCCGGCTGACACGGCCCCGCACGCGCCCGCGTGGACCCCCACGCACGACGAAGCTCCCGCCCCGATCAGGCCGGCCGGGCGGACGTCCCGCCTCGTCGCCCCGGACGTGCGAAGGGGGCGGGCCCGTTCTCGGGACCGCCCCCCTGGTGGCGACGATACGATATCTCCTTGACCGTTCATCGTAGTCCGCCCGTCACCTCCTGCGCCTGCGATCACGCTCGCGGCGCGTGACCTTCTCGTTTATGTAGGGGACGGGTCCCATGTCTCACCTCCTTCCTCATTTCGTCTTACCCCAGTTCTTACCATCGCCATAGGTGAAAATAACCCTCCTCCCTGGCGAGGCGACGCTGTCCAGAACGGACAAGGCCACGCCGCAATGTGCGTGCAGGCGTCCATTGCCACGCTCGCGACGGATACTGCAGGATGGGTGAGGGTGGTGGCCGGCCGCGGAGAGACAGCACACCGGCCGCCTCGACGAGGGACCGCAGATGCTCAACGTTCTGGACCGGCACGTCATCGGCCAGCTGCTCGCCATCCACGAGGCCTGCGCCTGGGGCGTGGCCTCAAACCGGCCGCCGCTGCCACTAGCGCCCGACCTCCCGCACGCCATCTCCATGCTCATGCCTCTCGACCCCCTCATCGTGCGCGGGCTCCGGCATGGCCCCACAGAGGACTACTACGAGGAGTACCGGCGCCTCAACGCCGCGCTGGACCAGGCCACGGGCAACCTCGCGGATGTCATCCGCGCGCACGGCCGGCAGGCGGTGGCCGTACCGGCCACGCTCAGCGAGGGGCAGAACGGCGGCACCATCCACTTCTCGCACAAGGCTGCCGCGACCAGCGCCGGCCTGGGCTGGATCGGCAAGACGGCGCTGTTCGTGTCGCCCGAATTCGGCCCCGCCGTGCGGCTCGCCACCGTGTTCACCGACCTCGAACTGCCAGCCGGCGAGCCCATCCGCACGGGCCGCTGCGGCGCTTGCCGCGACTGTGTGGACGCCTGTCCGGCCGGCTGCGGACGCGACGTGCAGTGGCGCGCCGGCATGGCGCGCGACGAGCTCTTCGACGCGGGCGCCTGCCGCCACCAGATGACGCTGTTCCAGGCCGTCGACGGGCAGATCTGCGGCATCTGCATCGCGGCCTGCCCGTACGCTCGCCGCCACTAGATCCGTAGCCCGGCGAGCGCCCTTCCTTGCCCCCCTGCGCAGTGCCGCGTTGCATCGCCCTACTGAAAGCGGTTTTCACTTTCAGTAAGCGGGAAGGATGCATGGGATGGCGTTGGACACCGACAGGATCGCACGACAGCTGGCGGCGCGCGGCCTGCGGCTCACACGCCAGCGGCGCGCCGTCCTCGAAGCAGTGGCCGGGGCAGACTCGAGCATCAGCCCCGTGCAGGTGTTCGACGCGGCCCGGGAGCGCTGTCCCGAGCTGGGGCTCACCACGGTATACCGCACCCTCGACGTGCTCAGCGACATCGGGGCGCTGCGCCGCGTGCATGGGCCCGACCGCTGCGAGACCTTCGTGCCCGCACGCGCGACGCATGGCCACACCGTCGTTTGCAGCAGGTGCGGCCGGGTCACCGAGTTCACGGACTGCGACATGAAGGCCGTCGCGGCGGCGGCGGCGCGGCAGACCGGCTACCACATCACCGACCATTTCCTGCAGCTCGCCGGCGAATGCGCGGTCTGCGCGAGTGGAAAGAGCGGCGCGTGACCGAGGGGCGGCCGATCGGCGGGCGGCGCACGACAGCGACGCGGTGGGCCGCCGCCCTGCTGGCCGCGGTGCTCGCCGTCCTCGCCCTGGGGGCCGGCGGGTGCGGGCAACAGGCCGCCCGCTCCGGCCACCTCGACGTCGTGGCGACGACGAGCTTCCTGCGCGACATCGCACAGAACGTCGCGGCGGGGCGCTTCATGGTGCGGCAGCTCGTGCCCGACGGCGCCGATCCCCATGCCTTCGAGCCGGCGCCGTCGGACCTGCGCGCCGTCGCCGACGCCGACCTGGTGATCGCGAACGGCGGCGGCCTGGAGGGGCCGCTCCTGACGATGCTGGACGAGACGGGCGGCGGGGCGGCGCTCGTGAAGGCGTCCGCCGGCATCTCCTCGCGGACGCCACAGCCCGGCGAGCCGCCGCTCGACGCCGGCGAGACGGACCCGCACTTCTGGCTCGACCCGTCCCTGGTGGAGCGCTACGTCACCACCATCCGCGACGCCTACAGCAAGGCCGACCCCGCCGGCGCCGCGTCCTACGACGACGCCGCCGCCGCCTACCTGCGTCGGTTACGCCGTCTCGATCGATGGATACGCCAGACGATCGATCAGGTACCCGAGGCCCGGCGCATCGTCGTGACCGACCACGCCAGCCTGGGCTACTACGCGGACCGCTACGGCGTCACGATCGTCGGCACCGTCATCCCCAGCGTCACGAGCGGTGACACGCCTACGGCGCGGCAACTCACCGAACTCATCGCCGCCATCCGCCGCACCGGCGTCAAGACCATCGTGGTGGACAGCGGCGAGAACCCGAGGCTGGCGCAGCAGGTGGCCGCCGAAACGGGCATAACCGTGGTCGACGACCTGCTGGACCACTCACTGACGCCCCCGGGCGGCCCGGCCCCGACCTACGTCGACATGATGAAGTACGACACCCTCCGCCTGGTGGAGGCGATGCGGCTGTGAGCGACGACTATCTGACCGTGGACGACGTGACGGTGAGCTACAACGGCGCGCCGGCGCTGTCCGGCGTGAGCCTGGCCGTGCCTCACGGCGCGCAGGTGGCGATCGTCGGCCCCAACGGCGCCGGCAAGTCCACGCTCTTCAAGGCGCTGGTGGGGCTGCTGCCGCTGCGCAGCGGTCGCGTGCTCGTGCACGGCCGCGCGCCGGGCGGCCAGCGCGACATCATCGCCTACGTGCCGCAGCGCGAGGAGATCGACTGGAGCTTCCCGGTGACCGTCAGCGACGTCGTCATGATGGGCCGCTACGGCCGGCTGGGCTGGCTGCGCCGCCCTCAGCCGGCCGACCGCGAGGTGGTCGCGCGCTGCCTCGACGAGCTGGACATCGCGGATCTGGCCGATCGCGCCATCGGCGAGCTCTCCGGCGGCCAGCAGCAGCGCGTCTTCCTGGCCCGCGCCCTGGCTCAGGAGCCGCACGTGCTGCTCCTGGACGAGCCCTTCACCGGCGTGGACGTGACCGCCAAGCGAGGCTCTGCTCGACCTGCTGACGCGGCTGCGCGAGCGAAGCATCACCGTGCTGGTCTCCACGCACGACATGGAGACCGCCTCGCAGCGCTTCGAGCTGGTGGCGCTGCTGAACGGGCGGCTGATCGCCTACGGCGCGCCGTCCGAGGTCTTCACCCCCGAGCACATCGGCGCGGCCTTCGGCGGCCAGGCCCTCTTCCTCGACGACCTGGTCGTGATCGACCAGTGTTGCGCCGGGCACGTGGGCGACGGCGAGGAGCACCGCCACTCCCACGCCCGCACACGGGAGCGGCGCTGATGCACTGGCTCACCGATCCGTTCACCCTGGAGTTCATGCAGCGGGCCCTCGCCGCCTCGCTCATCGTCGGGGTGCTCTGCTCGGTGCTGGGCTGCTTCGTGGTGCTGCGCGCCATGGCCTTCCTGGGCGACGCCCTGGCGCACGCCGTCCTGCCCGGCGTGGCCATCGCCTACCTGCTCGGCGCGAACCTGTTCGCCGGCGCGCTCGTCGCTGCGCTGATCGTGGCCCTCGGCATCGCGCTGTTCTCGCGCGGCGGCACGATCAAGGAGGACACCGCCATCGGCATCCTGTTCGCCGCGGCGCTGTCGCTGGGCGTGGTGCTGATCAGCACCGTGCGGAGCTACGCCACCGACCTCACTCACATCCTGTTCGGCAACGTGCTCGGCGTGTCGAGCGGCGACCTCTGGCTCACGGGCCTGCTGGCCGCTCGTCGTGCTGGTGACGCTGCTCATGCTTCTACAAGGAGTTCCTGCTGGCCTCCTTCGACCCCGTGCTGGCGCACATGCTGGGCCGGCGGCCGGAGGTGCTGCGCTCGGTGATGCTCGTGCTGCTGGCGCTCACCATCGTGGTGAGCCTGCAGACCGTCGGCGTCGGGCTGGTCGCGGCGCTGCTGGTGACGCCGGCCGCGACCGCCTACCTGCTCACACGCCGCCTGCCGGCGATGATGGCCGTCGCGGCGCTCATCGGCGCGGCCTCCAGCGTGACCGGGCTGTACTCTGAGCTACTACCTGGACGTGGCGTCGGGGGCCGCCGTGGTGCTCACGGCCACGGCGGCCTTCGTCGTGGTGTTCCTGGCCGCGCCGCGGCGCGGCCTGCTGTGGCGCCGCGCGGTCGCGCGGCGCCCCGCCTGATCCTCGCGCGGCAGGTCACTCGAAAGGAGACGACATGGCACTGACGATCGTGTCCTCGGGTTCGACGGTTCCGACTGCGCCAAGAAGGCGCTGGCCCGCACGGCCGACCTGGTGCGCGCCACCGGCGGCGCCAAGGTCGTGGTGGTGAACGCCTACGACTTCTCCATCGGCTACGTGCCCATGGGCATGACGGACTCGCCGTTGATGATGACGGCGGAGTACGGCCACCACGTCGACCTGCTGCGGGAGCACAGCGACAGCGTGGTCGACCAGGCCGCGACGGCGCTGGAGGCGGCGGGCGCCGAGGTCGAGCGCGTCGTGGTGGACGGCTCCCCGGTCGACGCGCTGCTCGACGCGGCCGGCGAGAGCCACGCGGACCTCATCGTCGTGGGCAGCCACGGCGAGGGCGCCATGTCGGCGGCGTTCCTTGGGTCGACGGCCATGAAGCTGCTGCACCACAGCGAGGTGCCCGTGCTGGTGGTGCCGCGGCACAAGGACTGACGGCCGCGGCACGACGGCCGCTGCACCCCGACGACGGGAGGCGATGACGGTGAAGTGGCGCAAGCCGGACGAGGAGCTGGTGCGCCTGCTGGACGAGACCGTCGCGGGCCTCGAGACGGACCAGCCGATCGACTACAAGCCCATGTTCGGCTGTCCCGCGTACTTCACCGGCGGCAACATGTTCGCCGGCGTGTGGCAGGACAGCCTGATGCTGCGCCTGCCCGACGGTGAGCGGCGGCAGGTGCTGGAGTCGGGCGGCGGCCTGTTCGAACCCATGGAGGGGCGGCCGATGAAGGAGTACGTGGTGCTGCCGCCCGCCGACCTGGCCGACCGCGCCGCCCTGAAGGACTGGGTGGCGCGCGCGGCGGCCTACGCCGCGTCGCTGCCGCCCAAGGAGCCGAAGAAGCGCAAGCCGCGGGCCTGAGCGCGGCTCGCGCTGTCCGGGCGGCGCAGCCGCCCCCCGTCGTCGCCTCAGTCGCGTCTGGTGGGCTGGCCCGGCGTGGGGTTGGGCTGGGCCGGCTTCACCGGCACCGGCGCCACGCCGGCCAGGTCGCCGACGACGTTGACGAGCTGGCCGTCGGCCGGCACGATGATCTTGGCGTTCTGCCAGAACGCCTTCTCCACGGTCTCCAGCTTGCGCAGCACCTGCGCGTTGCCGACGAAGTACTGCTCCGCGGCCTCGTTGACCAGCTTGATGGCCTGCGCCTCGCCCTCGGCGGCGAGGATCTTGGCCTGCCTGATGCCCTCGGCCTTCTTGATCTCGGCGCGGCGCTGACCGTCGGCCTGCGTCTCGGTCGCGGTGGCGAAGTCGATGGCGGCGATCTTCTCGTTCTCGGCCTTGACGACCTTGTTCATCGTCTCCTGCACGTCCTGCGGCGGGTCGATCTCCTTGAGCTCGGTGCGCAGGATCTCGATGCCCCAGCTGGCCGTCTCGGACTTGAGCGTGCTGCGCAGCTCCTCGTTGATGCGGCCGCGCTCGCTGTTGGCCGACTTGAGCGTCAGCGTGCCGATGATGTTGCGCAGCGTGGTGCGCGCCAGGTTCACGATCTGGTTCTCGTAGTTGGTGACGTTGTACTGGCTGGCCTTCACGTTCTCCTCGTCGGCCTTGACCTTGAGGTAGACCTGCGCGTCGACGCGGGCGTTGAGGTTGTCGTTGGTGATGATGGTCTGCGGCTGCGCCTCGACCAGCACCTCGCGGATGTCCACCTGGAACATGCGCTCGATGCCGGGGATGATGACGTGGAAGCCGGGATTGCCGTAGCGGTTGTACTTGCCCAGGCGCTCGACCAGACCGCGATGCGTCGGGCGCACGATGCGGATGCCCATGACGACCAGCACCAGCAGCACGATGACGATGACGAGTGCGATCCCACCTGCGATCACGCTGACCCCCTCGGACTGAGGCGCCTGCCCCTCCGGCCGGGCGCCGATGTGAGATATCGCTGCAACGATGATGCTAGGGCCGCGCCGCCTGGGTGTAAAGGGAGCGCGGCTCAGGGCCGCTGGACGGGCTCGCGCACGAACATCTCGGCGGGCATCCGCCACAGGCTGCTGTCCTTGGGCACGGGGTTGAGCGCCCCCGCATGCCCCTCGCCGAGCGAGATCGTAAGAGCCCCGACCGCCGCGCTCGCCAGCTTCACCCGGAGCTGGTCGGCGGCGACCAGCGTCACGCCGGTGATGGTCACCGTCGTACCGTCATCACGGACCCTGAACGCCTTCGTCACGTTGCCCGGCAGGTACAGGGGCAGGTCGAGATCCGTGAAGGTGAGCAGGATGCTGCGGCTCGCGTCGTCGTAGACAGCGGACTCGAGCCGCGGGCCGCGGCCGTCCCCGCTGCCGTAGCACCCCGACCGGATGGCTGCCCACCATCTGCCGGCCACCTTCGGCATGATGTCCGGCGTGATGTAGTGGATCTCGTCCGGATAGTCGGGCCTGTGCAGAAGGATGTCGTAGAGCGGGGGGCCTGATCGCACGCCGTCGTAGGCCCACGTCTCTCGCTGCGCCACACGCACGGCGTTCAGCGACAAGGTCCCCATCTTCCACCTGACCTCGCCGATCTGCGCCTCCACGAGCGGCACGCCGAAGTCGCGCTGCACGTCGCCGGCGATCGGCTCGAAATACGCCAGGTATTCCGGGCCGGTGCGATGCAGCATGCCGCCGTCGATCTCGCCGCCCCAGTAGAGGATCGCCCTGATGCCGCTGGCGGCCGCCCTGACTCGGCGCAGCATGTTGCCGTAGAGCGTCTTCGGATCGTCCGGCTGAGCATCGTCGCAGCCCCACGCCGCCACGCTGCTCCCGCCCTTGGGGACGGGGATGAAGGCGACGGGGACGTTCTGGTAGCGCATGATGCGCGTCGCCAGGAGCGGCCAGATGGATCCGCCCACGGGGATGTCCTCGCGGCTCACCTCGTCACGCTGCCCGGAGACGCTGTCGATGGGATCGCGCATGATCTTCCAGCGCCGGTCGTTGCCATACATGCAGGCGATGAACGTGGGGTGCTTCCACTTCTGGTTCGTCGCAGCCCGGCCACTCGCGTTGCTCTGTCCCGCGATGACGAAGACGTCGCCGACGCCGACTGTGGTGTGCGACACGTGCACGGAGGACAGACCGGCGAAGCGGACCTCCAGCCGGCCCTGTCCATCCGGCTGCGCCGGAAGCACTCCCGCGTAGCGCCCGCCGACCGGCGCCGCGTCGATGACCACCCATCCGCGGCCCCGCCACCGCGCCTCGATGGCGGTGGGACTGCCCGTGTAGGTGCCCGACACCGCGATGTCGGCCCTGCCGAGAGCGTCGCGCTGGAGCACCTGATAGGAGGCCGGCTTGGTGATCCTGACGCTCGGAGCGGCGAGAGCCGCGGCCGGCAGTGCGACAGCCGCCAACGCGACGAGGGCGACGAGGGCGATGCGCGGCGCGATCCGGTGTGGGGCTGTCATGGCCATTTAGTATATATTCGGCAGGGTTGGCGTCCTCCTGCAACCTTTGGCCACGACTAGTCTGTGAAAGGGGCCCCGATGAGCCGAAGAGCAGTACTGATCCCGCACGCGGTCTTCCTGCTGCTCGTCGCGCTCGTGCTGCTCGTGTGCGGCGACGCCATGGCCGCGGTGCCGCTGCGCGAGCCCGCGCGCGCCATCCCACTGACCGGCAATCAGACCTACGGCGTGGTGTATCGCGCCTGGAACGGCCATCCGCGCTACGCGGTGGTCGTGCTGCCGGCGGACTACGTTCCCGGCAGCACGGAGGCGCTGCCCTGCATCATCCAGCCCCACGCCCGGCACGCCACGCCCGCCTACACGGCCACCATCTGGCAGGACCTCCCCACCACGCGGCACTTCATGGTGATCTGCCCGGACAGCGCCGGACGCAAGAACCCGGTCAATGCCTGGGGAGTCCAGGGGCAGATCAAGGACATCATGGACATGCCCGACGTCGTGGAGGCCAGTATCCCCTGGGTCAAGGTGGACCGCGAGCGACTCTACATCGTGGGCGTCAGCATGGGAGCGCAGGAGGCCCTGGACACGCTCGCCCGCTTCCCCGACCGCTTCGCCGCCGCAGCCTCATACGACGGCGTGTCGAACCTGGCGGCGCGATACTACGAGATGGCGACGGTCGGCAGGTCCGACGACCAGGCGGCGTTGCGCGCCGAGGTCGGCGGCACGCCGGCGAAGGTGCCGTTCCAGTACCGCATCCGCAGCTCGCAGCCCTTCGCGGCGACCCTGGCCCGGTGCAGGGTCCCGCTCTCGGTGACCTGGAGCACGAAGGACGAGATGGTCATCAACCAGGCGAAGACGCAGACGGGATCGCTGTGCCGGCGGCTGCGGGCGATCGACCCCAACGTCACGCTCACCGAGACCGTCACCAAGGCTCGTCATGGCGTGCAGCTGCGGAGCGACCCTCTGGCGGCACTTGAGTTCCTCGCCCCCGGAGGAGTCTGGCGATCGCGGGCCTCCACGCCTCCCGCGAAGTGGGCGTACGGCAGCTGGCTGCGCAATGCGGACGTCTGGGGATACCACTTCGCGGCGGCGACCAAGCCGGCGAAGCTGTGGCAGGCGACCGTGGCAGCGAGCCGCGCCTGGATGGACTCCCCGGTGGCGATCGCCATGAGCATGCCGTGGCCGGGATCGGACCCGGTGACCATCACCCTCAACGGCAAAGCCAAGGACATCGTGCCGGCGAACGGATGGCTGCGCATCCCCTTCCCCGCGGGTCACAGCGTCGCGACCTTCACGCCGCTCACCTGAGACAGGCGGTCGTTCTGACGTCCGCAGTGGCCGGGCGATGAGGGACCGCTAGGCGGCGCGATCGTCTGACGCCGGCGCCGCCTCCCGGACGCCTGCTGTGCGCCCGGCGCGGCGCAGGGCGAGCAGCGCGAACGCGCCGTAGGCGACGGCGGCGGGGCGGAGCTGGCACCCGATGGCAGAGAGATGGTGCCGGAGGCGAGGCTTGAACTCGCACGCCCCCGTGGGGGCAGAGGATTTTAAGTCCCCGGCGTCTACCAGTTCCGCCACTCCGGCACGTGCGAAGTATACGTCTAAGACCGCAGATGCGGTCGCTGGCCAGATGGCCGTCAGAGGCCGGCTGCCGGCGCCGCCCAGGACCAGCAGGTGCTTCGCTGACCCCTAGAAGACGCCGAACCGCTTGTGCCTGTCCGCGGACGGGCGGTGGGGGATCGTGAGCCCGTTCTTGATCGCAGTCACCACGTCGACCGTCGACGTCACGGGGTCGGGCAGCTCCGTATAGCAGTACATGAGCCGCTGCACCTGGTGGGCGTCGCTTCCGGCGGTCCGCGCCACAGCGAGCTGAGCGGCTACGTCCTCGGCCCCGGCGACGTAGCGCTCGCCCAGCCAGTTGCCGTTGTAGACCTCGACGGCGTCGACGATCCCGGCGACCAGCTGCGCGAGCCAACGATGGTAGGTGGAGCCACTGCGCCCTCCGCCCGCGACGGGGTGGACCCACACCAGCGCCGCGTCATCCGGCAGTTCCCCCGGCCGCGGCGCATCCTGCACGTCACGGAAGGAGGCCAGGTAGTCGAGGTCGGGAGAGAAGACGACGTAGTCCCCGACGGGCGTGCTGATCTCGACCCCGTGGATGAGCAGCACGCCCTCGGCCGCAAGGGCCGGCCCGAGCTTGCGATTGTCGCCGACATCGCCGTGATTGGTGAGTGCGACGCCCTCGATCTCGTGGTCGACGCACCAGGCGATGTAGTCCCGGTGGCTGATGTGCGAGCACGTGGATGCGGGGTAGGTGTGGCTGTGGAGGTCCACGTTCATGGCAGCCGATTATAGAGGCGATGGGCGAGTCCCGTCGCCGTGGTCTTCACTCCTCGCCGAGGTAGCGCAGGGCATCGTCGGCGCCCAGGCGACGCCCTTTCCCGGAAAGGGACTCCGGCACGTGCGCAGTGTACGACGGGCGGCGCGACGGGCGAACGTCAGGGCGCCGACGGTGACGGCGCAAGCGAA
>CAVPQD010000030.1:0-36896 GCA_963707335.1 uncultured Thermoleophilia bacterium
ATGCTTCGTGACGTCAAGTGCTTGGTGCCTCGCAGCTGATACTGTGAGAGCGGAGGCCCTTGTGAGAGGCCCGGCGAAGAAAGGGACAGACCATGAAGGCGCCCGTGAGCTCAGACCGAGAGCCCTTCCCCGACGAGACTGTGAGCAATGGCTCGCTTGCGGACAGCGCCTATGTTCGGCTGCGAGAGGAGATCATCACCGCCGAGGAGCCGTCCGGGCTCGCTGTTCCGCGAAGAGTGAGCTGCGGCACCCTTCGGCGTCGGGCGGACGCCGATCCGTGAGGCGGTCCAGCTTGTGCGCCACACGGGCTTCGTCACCGTCCTCCCGCGCCGGGGCACGCTCGTCAGCGAGATCAACATCATGGATCTCACCTCCATCTATGAGGTGCGCGTCCATCTCGAATCGTGGGCTGCACGGCTCGCCGCCGAGCGCGCGAGCAAGGACGACATCCGCGAGGCGGAGGCACTGCTCGAGGAACTACGGTCGGCGACAGGAGCGACTCCGATTCGCTTCTCGCGTTCGATCGGCGGTTCATCGTCTCGCGTATCGCTGCGCGAAGAACGACATCTTGGGCACACTCGACCACTACCACAACCTCTCGCTCCGCATCTTGCATGTCGCTATGAAGCGTTATCCGAGCGCTCATACCACGCCTCGAGGCTGTCGTCGATGACCAGCAGACTCTTCTGCGCGCGATCTGCGGCGGCGACGGCGACACCGCTGAGGGCGTGGCTCGCGACCACGTCGTCAGCTTCGAGCGGGCGATTCGCGAGCTGATCTAGCCGGTCTTCCCTGGCGGCCAGCGCGCACGTGTCCTGGTCAGTCACCAGACAAGGCCATGTCCTTGCTCGCCTCGAACAGGTTGCCGTGGATGTTCTCCTCGCCGATGCGGTCGGCGACGCCGTCGCGGCGCAGCACCTCCAGGACCTTCGGCTTCACGCGGGCCAGGCGCAGCTCCGCGGAATGCGCCCTGACCAGGTCGAGGATGTCGCCGACCTTCCCGGCCCCCTGGGAATCGATGTAGTTGACTCCCTTCGAAATCGAGGACCACCACCTGGAGCTTGGGGTCCGCCTCGTGAGCCAGCTCCCGGACCCGGTCCTCGAGCGCGCCGGCGTCGATGAAGAACAGCCCTGCGTCGAAGCCGAGCACGAGCAGGCCCGGGTAGGTCTCGCCGTCGTCAGAGTCATCCGCGGGCCGGAACGACCTGCGTGCCCCGCCGGCGGACCAGCACCGGCATCGCCGGGGTGGCGGAGACGTAGACGAGCCAGCCGATCGAGAGCGCGATGCCGATGATCACGCCGGCCAGCACGCCGGCGCTGAGCACGCCGAGGAGCGCCGCCACCGCGATCCAGAAGTCGGGCCGCTTGACGCGGAACAGGCGGCGCATGGCGGGGACGTCCATCATGCCCATCACCACGGCCTCGATGATGATGGCCGCCAGGACCGCCTGCGGGAGCTGCGAGAACAGCGGCGCCAGGAACAGCATGGTGAGGACGACGATCGCGCCCGGTGGTGAGCGAGGCCAGCGGCGTCCTGGCTCCCGTCTCGTCGTTGAGCGAGCTCGCCGAGAGGCTGGTCGAGACCGGGATGCCCTGCACCAGGCCGGAGCCGATGTTGGCCACGCCCTGGGCCAGGGACTCCTGGTTCACGTCCACCTGGTAGCGATGCTTGGCGGCGAAGGAGCGGGCGTCGCCCGCCGTCTGCGAGAAGCCGATCATGAGGAGCGCCAGCGCGGCCGTGAGCACGTCCGCGAGGTGGTCGGCGATGTAGCTGAAGTCGGGGAGGACGATGGCCGGGAGGCCACTGGGGACGTCGCCGACGAGCGCCACGCCGCGGGCCTCGAGGCCGAACAGCGCGGTGGCCAGCAGGCCGCCCACGACCAGGACGAGCGCACCGGGCACCTTGGGGGCCAGGAAGCGCAGGCCGAAGATCACGATCAGCGAGACGATGCCCGACGACGACCGTCGCGCCGTGGGTGTCGGCGAGGCTGCCGATCCAGCTCGCGGCCTTCTGCCAGCTGTTGTCGCCCGAGGCCTCGGTCCCGGTGATCTTGGCCAGCTCGCCGATCGTCGTCTGGATGCCCGCCCCGAAGAGGAAGCCGACGATCACGGCCTTCGACAGGAAGTTGGAGATCCAGCCCATCTTGAACACCGCGAGGACGACGAAGAGGACCCCCGACACGAAGGTGATCGAGGCCACCATCGTGACGGCCTGCTCGCCGGATGCCGCGGCGCCGAGGACGGCGCCGGCGGCGACGGCCGAGAGCGCGGCGCTCGGCCCGGTGGAGATCTGCCGCGACGTGCAGAACAGCGCGTACAGGATCGCGCCCGCCGCCGCCGCGTAGAGCCCGTACTGGATGGGCACTTCCGCGATCCCCGCGTAGCCCAGCGCCTTGGGCACGACGAGCGCGGCGACGGTCAGGCCCGCGATGAGGTCCGGCCGAAGCCAGCTGCGCTGGTAGTGCGGCGCCCACCCGAAGATCGGCATGAAGCGGGCGGGTCCGCTCCGCAGCTCGCTGCCGTCCCTCTCGTCGACGGCGACGCTCACGTGGTCATCTCCCCGTCTGGGGTCGCGCTGCGCTCATGCGTTCTTCTCTTCGGGGTGGGAGTTCAGGCGTGCGGTCCGCGGCGATGCTCTCTCGCCTCCCAGCGCGCCGTGAGGCCCCAGATGACGAGGCCGTCGACGACGTTGAACAGGGCGGCGATCGCCAGGAACAAGCCGGCGGACATGCTCCAGCTTGAACCACCTTCGACGCCGGCTCGATCTGCCACGTCACGACCTCCGCTTGGTGTCTAGGCGGACTGCCTGCCATTGGTCAGCCCCCAACAGTCTCAGTAGGCGGGCGTCAGCAGTCAAGGGAGCAGTGTTCACGCTGAGCAAGGATGCCGGAGAGCTTCCGCGGAAGCTGCCAGTAAGTTGCCGGATCTGCGGGGAACCTGCGGCGCGGCGCGGCCGGACGTCCTCGAGCGCAGGCTGACGCATCGCCAAACGCGGTATGCTGCGCTTCGGCAGTAAGGTCGGACGGGGGGTGTCACGTGGGAGCGTGGGAGTTCGTCGCAGGTCAGTTGCGCAACCCGTCGGGCGCCTTCGGCCGGCACGTCATGCCGAGGTTCTTCAACCGCTCCAGCGCCGCGATCAACCAGACCACGCTGGCGTCGCTTGCCTTGGAGCCCGAGGACCGGGTGCTCGAAGTCGGCTTCGGGGGCGGCGACCTCATCGCCCACATCGAGCCGTTCGTTCCCGAAGGCTCCGTCGCGGGCGTCGACTTCTCGCCCGACATGGTCGCCGCCTGCGCCAAGCGTTTCGCGTCCCTCGTTCAGTCGGGGCGGGTGGAGTTCCTGTGTGCGCGCGCGGAGGAGTTGCCCTATGCCGACGGCCGCTTCACCAAGGCCTGCACGGTGAACACCGTCTACTTCTGGCCGGATCCCGCCGTCCCGCTGGGGGAGCTGTCGCGGGTCCTGAGCGACGGCGGCAGGCTCGTCGTCGGCTTCAGCAACCCCGCCGCGATCCAGGGGCTTCCGTTCACCAAGCACGGCTTCACCCTCTACGAGCCGGACCGCATGCGCGGACTGCTCGAGGACGCCGGGTTCGGCGACGTCCGCATGGTTCCGGGCACTGGGCGGCGCGGGGACTTCACCTGCGCGATCGCGACGAGGCAAGGAGCGGGCGCCCACTCATCGGGCTGATGTGCCTCTGCCCGTTCGAGCGCGGGGGTCGATGCGATACACCGGGTTGGCGATCTTCATGCCGACTGTAGGCGGATGTGGGCCTCTGACCTCCACACGAGGAGTCGGTCCACCGTCGAGGGTGTGGTCCTGGACCGAGGAAGCAGTCATGCCCAGAAGCGCCACCGCGCCGAAGAGATCATCGCCAAGCTAAGGCAAGGCCGAGGCCCTCCTCGGCGAGGATAAGACCGAACTCAGCGCCGGGGACTGCCAGGCTCAGGTCGGGCTGAGGCCGAGCCTCTCGGCCATGGCCCGGCCCAGCGCCCGCGCCTCGGCCATGAGCTCGGCGTTACCGGCGGCCTCGCCGGGCTTGTCGGCGCAGCCGCCCATGCTGAGGGTGGGCACCTCCTGCGGGCTCGACAGCGCAACGAAGCGGCGCATGGCGGCCAGGGTGTCGTCGAGACCGGACTCCGTCGCGACGGCGATGAGGCCGACGATCTTCGGGGTCAGCCACTCGTCGTGGAAGTAGCGGATCGCGTTGCGGTCGACGAACGCCTTCATCTGGCTCGAGACGTTCTCGTAGTAGACCGGCGAGGCCAGAATGAGGCCATCGGCGGCGTACACCTTGTCGAGGACGCCGGCCGTGTCGTCGTCGAGCGGGCACTCCGCCAGCTCGCCGCAGTTCTCATGCCCGTCGCAGGCGTCGATACGGAGGTCGGCGAGCATGATCCGCGTACAGCGGCAGCCGCAGCGCTCGAGCTCCTCGAGGGCGGCGTCGACGAGGGCGACAGTGTTGCCGTGCCGGCGGGGGCTGCCGATGACGGCGACGACGTGGGGCCGTTGTTCACGATCAGACATGGTGGGACTCCAGATGATCGTTGGGCAGGGAGGCACGATGCGCGAATCAATCGACCGCGAAGAGCGTACCGGCCGAGCCTACAGCGGAGCGCCGCAGGACGCGAGCAGCATCCGGCCGACATACGGGCGATCTTCGACGACGGTGGCAAGCGCGTGCTGACGGGCATGAAAGCGGGATCCCTTGTCGCGGCAGCACTCACGTGCGGCGACTACGCAGGTCCACTGCAGTCTCGGAGCCCAGTTGATGGAAGGCTCACGCTCCATCCTTGAGTTGGCCGTGTGCCACACCGGGGACACTCAGGTGTCCCCGGATGAAATTCAGGAGAACTACTCCATGTCTTCTGTAGAACAGTCCATCGACGTGAACGTCAACGTGACCACAGCGTACAAACAGTGGGCCCAGTTCGAGAGCTTTCCCCGGTGGATGGAGGGCGTCGCGTCGGTCGACCAGATCGACGACAGCCACCTCCACTGGGTGGCCAAGGTCAAGGACGAGGTCGCTGAGGTCGAGAACGAGACCCGTGAGTGGGATGCCCAGATCACCGAGCAGATCCGCGCAGGGGGGGGCACAGGCGCATCTCTTGGGAGAGCGTCGGCGGAACGCCTGATGAGAAGCCCAACGCGGGGCACGTCACGTTTGTGCCGCTCGGCGATTCGGCGTGCCGCGTCACCTTCCAGATCGACTGGGAGCCGGAGGCTGCGCTCAAGTCAAATGAAAGCTACGTGCTCGGTGTGGTGAACCAGACGGTGGCGGAGGATCTCGCGCGCTTCAAGGACATCATCGAGGCGCGTGCGAGGTGACCGGCTCATTGCGGGGCGAGAAGCTTCTGAAAACCAGCAGCGGCCGAGTCGATCGCTCAGCTCGATCGAGAGCCGACCCAGGGAGTCGACCAAGTTGAACATCACGGGGGCGGCGGCCCGCAGGAGCGCCGCCCCGACGTAAGGCACGAAGAAAGCGGGGCCGGGGCGTCTCGCGCCCCGGCCCCGCCGGGAAAGCTCTTGTTCAGGCCCGAACGCTTACTTGCTCTTCCCGATCTTGAACATCTTCGTGCCGCACTCCGGGCAGATGCCCTGGGTGGCGGGCTTGCCGTTCTTCATGGTGACGGCCTTCTCGTCCTTCATCGTACGCTTGGTGCGGCACTTGACACAGTAGGCCTCAGTAGCCATGCAGGTCTCCTTTCGGGCCTTGTGTGCGGGCCCCGGGCCCGCCCCCCTAGTTCGCGGGCAGCATACTACGCTCAATCCGAGCGTGCAATGAGCCTGTGCGAGCCTGTGTCGAGCGTCGCGGCCGTCGCGGGGGCCACGGTGCACGGACCTGCCGCGGCTCAACGGCCAGTCGGAGAGCAGGTCGTCGGCTCTCGTGCTGCCCGTACGCTCGAGGTGCCGGCGGACCAGCGCGGGCAGCTCGCCGTCGTGCTCGGCCGCCGACGCGTCCGACCACCAGCCGGCGCCGTTGGCCACGACCGAGCGATCGTCGCCGGGCAGGCCGTACACATTGTCCGAGCATCATAGTGTCTTAGGACATGGCGGACGACCACGCTCCATTCCTCTACTCTGTGCTGCGGAGCGCACCGGCCGAAGGCGATATGCTACGCGACGACGCGGCCACGAAGGAAGGAGCCCAGGGACACACACGGCGGCACCCGGATATCACGTACCACGACGGCCTGAAAGGATGACTATGAGCACCGAGCGCCAGGCCACCATCAGCAAGCTCGTCGCCGACGAGAACGTGAAGCACATCCAGCTGTGGTTCACGGACATCCTGGGGAATCTCAAGATGGTCGAGATCCCCGACCGCCAGCTCGACAACGTCCTGGAGAGCGGCGCCCCCTTCGACGGCTCCTCCATCAGCGGCTACGCCGAGATCGAGGAATCGGACATCGTCGCCATGCCGGACTGGAGCACCTTCACCGTGCTGCCCTGGGCCCAGGGCAGCGAGCGCACCGCCTTCGTCTTCTGCGACGTCCTGGACCGCGACTTCCAGCCCTTCGAGGGCGACCCGCGCTGGGTGCTGCGCCGCCAGCTCAAGCGGGCGGCCGACATGGGTCTCGACTTCTACGTCGGCCCCGAGCTCGAGTACTTCTACTTCAAGGACGCCGAGAGGCCCGAGCTCACCGACGAGGGCGGCTACTTCGACGTGCTGCCCGCCGACCTGGGCAACGACCTGCGCAAGCAGACCATGCGCACGCTCGACAGGCTCGGCATCCCCATGGAGGCCTCGCACCACGAGGTCGCGCCGTCGCAGCACGAGGTGGACCCGCACTACGACAAGGCCCTGGTGATGGCCGACCGCGTCATGATCACGCGCCTGATCGTCAAGGAGGTGGCGGCCCACAACGGCGTGCACGCCACGTTCATGCCGAAGCCGCTGCACGGCGAGAACGGCAGCGGCATGCACGTGCACCAGAGCCTGTTCCGCGGCAAGGACAACGCCTTCTTCAGCGCCGACGACCCGGACCACCTGTCGGACATCGCCAAGGGCTTCATCGCCGGGCAGCTCAAGCACATGAAGGAGATCTGCTCGCTGCTCAACCAGTACGTGAACAGCTTCAAGCGCCTGGTGCCCGGCTACGAGGCGCCGGTGTACATCAGCTGGGCGCACCGCAACCGCACGGCGCTCATCCGCGTGCCCCTGTACGTGAAGGGCAAGGAGAGCACCCTGCGCGCCGAGCTGCGCAACCCGGACCCCGCGGCCAACCCCTACCTGGCCTTCGCCGTCATGCTGGCCGCCGGGCTCGAGGGCATCGAGCAGGAGTACGAGCTGCCGCCGTCGGTGGAGCCCAACATCTACAAGATGACCGCCGATGAGCGCGAGACCATCGGGCTGGGCTCGCTGCCCAACAACCTCTACGAGGCGATCAAGGAGACCCAGGAGAGCGAGCTGGTGCGCCGCACCCTCGGCGACCACGTCTTCGACCGCTTCGTGACCAACAAGCTCAACGAGTGGTACGCGTACCGCGAGACGGTCACGGACTGGGAGGTCCAGCGCTACTTCTCACTGCTGTGACGCACCCGCGCGCGCGACGCTGACGATGTGAAGGCGGGCGGGGCGGCCATCGGCCGCCCCGCCCGCCTTTTCTCCGGCTCAAGCGGGCGACCGCCGCAGCCGACAGGAGAGGAGACACTTCGTCCCCGGGAGAAAGCCATGCATCGCACGTCTCGCGGCGGCGGCACGCCGCCGCCGCTCCGCGCGCAGACACTGTCCGTACGGCCGGCCCGCCTGACGGCCGCCGGCCTTGCGTTCGTCGCCGTCACCGCCGCCCTCATGCTCCTGCTCGCCGCCTCGGCGCATGCCGCCGTCTGGGTGATCCCCGCCTCGGCGCGCGCCTTCCCGACGACGCCGGCCGGGGTGCGCGACACGATAGCGATCGACGCCGCGGGCAACGAGTACGAGGGCGTGCAGGTCGTCGTGCGCGGCGGCGGCGACCATCAGGTGACGTTCTCCTGGGGCGCCGGCAGCGATGCGCTGATCACCGCCAACACGGCCCTGCATCGCGTGTACTACGTGCACGTCACGCGGCCCACTACCGACCTGCACGCGAGCGCCGGCTACTACCCCGACCCGCTCGTGCCGCGCGCCTTCGACAAGGCGATCTCCGTGCCCGGCTCGACGACCGCCTTCTACCTGCTGACCCACGTGCCCTACGGCACGCCGCCCGGCACACTACGCGGCGACGCTCCACGTGCAGAACGGGAGCCGAGGTCGTCGACCTCCCGGTGAGCCTGCTCGTGCGGAACTTCGGCTGGACGCGGATCAGCGCGCGCTCGGCGTGGCCCGTCAACGCGGGCGCATCGGCCGCAGCCTCGAGGGCAGCGGCGTCCACTTCGCAGGCCAGGCCAAGCGCCAGATCCTGCAGAGCTTCTTCCGCACCATGCTCGAGCACGGCATCACGCCGAGCATCACGCAGACCTGGCCCGACGTCACGTCGAGCGGCCATGTGGCGGCGAGCAGCTACGCCTCGAGCCTGGCGCCGCTGCTCGACGACGGCGGCCTCGCCATCCAGGACACGCAGCTCCCCTGGATCAACTGGTTCCCGTGGAGCCAGTCCAGCGTACACGCCGGGCAGCGCCCGGCTCGAGACGTATCTCACCGAGCTCTGCCGCGTCTACAAGCAGAACGGCTGGGAGAAGAAGGCCTACGCCTACATCGTCGACGAGCCGGACGGCGCCGCCGGCGAGCGCAAGGCCGAGAAGTACGCCCGGGTCCTCCACAGGGCGTCCGCCAAGTCGGGGTTCCGCTGCCGCTTCCTGCTCACCGACGAGCCGCGCCCGAAGTCGCTCGGCGGCGTCAAGACGGCCAACGGCTTCCTCTTCGACGACGTCGACATCTGGGTGCCGCGCTACATCTACTTCTTCGGCCGGGTGCCGGCCCTGCGCGACCGGCAGCGCCACGGCGATGAGATCTGGTGGTACACCTACGCCAATCACTTCATCGGGCAGACCCCGAACTACGTGATCGAGAAGCCCTTCACCGACGAGCGCGTCTGGGGCTGGCTCATGTATCAGTGGAAGGTCGACGGCCTCCTCAACTGGGGCATCAACCGCTGGGGCCTGGCGACGACCGGCGACGGCTGGCGCGATCCCTACAAGAAGCCGCTCTCGTGCCTCAAGCGCGACGGCCGGGGCAGCAACGGTGAGACGTGCCTGCTCTACCCGGGCTACTACCCGCGCTACGGCCTCAACGACCCCTACGCGCCGCCGGTCTCGAGCCTGCGCTTCGAGGCGCTGCGCGACGGCCTCGAGGAGCGCGAGTACCTGAAGCTCGCCGCGCAGACGGGCAGCGGCTCCGCGGCGTTCGTCCGCGACGTCGTGAAGCAGGTGACCTGGTACCCCTACTCGATCCGCCAGGGCAACATCTTCGACTTCCCCAAGTACACGAAGAGCACGAGCGTGTTCGCCGCCGCCCGGCGGCAGCTCGCCGAGCGCATCGAGGCCTACCAGGCGCCGTGAGCGCCGCCGCGCTGCCCGGGGCAGCGGCGCGGCGGCGCCTGGGCGCCGGCAGGGGCGCAGGCGGCGAGGCGGCGACGCTGTCGCCGCCCCGTCGCCTGCGCTAGACTTGACACTCTCGCATGAGCGAGCTGGCCACACACCTGGTCGACTGGATCCGCCGCGAGGTCACGGACAGCGGCGGCTCCGGCGCGGTCTTCGGCCTGTCCGGGGGCGTCGATTCCGCCGTCGTCGCGGCCCTCGCCAAGCAGGCCTTCCCGCACCACACGCTCGGCGTCGTCATGCCCTGCCACAGCGACCCCGCCGACGCCGACGACGGTCACCTGGTGGCGCATCACTTCAACGTGCCCGCCTGCGTCGTCGATCTCGGCCCGGTCTACGACCTGCTCGTCGAGTCGCTCGGGACCTGCCAGACGGACCTGCCCGAGTCACGCATGGCCACGGCCAACATCAAGCCGCGGCTGCGCATGACCACCCTGTACGCCTTCGCCAATCAGCTCGGCTACCGCGTGCTCGGCAGCGGCAACCGCAGCGAGATCGCCGTCGGCTACTCCACCAAGTACGGCGACGCCGGAGCGGACCTGGTACCCCTGGGCGAGCTCACCAAGAGCGAGGTGCGGGAGCTCGCGCGCGAGCTGGACGTGCCGCAGCGCATCATCGACAAGCCGCCGTCGGCCGGCCTGTGGGCCGACCAGACGGACGAGGCCGAGATGGGCCTCACCTACGAGGAGCTCGATGCCTACTTGCTCACGGGCAAGGCGTCGCCCGCCGTGAAGGCGAAGGTCGACGCCATGCACGCCGCGAGCGCGCACAAGCGCGAGCTCCCCAAGATCGCCCCCAAGCCCGGCGCCTGAGGAGGCAGCCGCCGCGAGGCGGCCGAGGGCCCGCTCCGGGGCCGTCAGCAGCCGCGCCGGGCCTCCGCGAGGCCCGCCCGGCGGCGGTCTGCTACACTTGTACGCCCGTCTTTTCCGCGGAGGTCTTCGTGCCTGTCGTCGTCCAGAAATACGGTGGCACGTCCGTCGCCGACGCCGCCCGCATCGGCAACGTGGCGCGGCGCATCGTCGCCACCTACGAGCAAGGCAACTCGGTCTGCGCCGTGGTCTCGGCGCGGGGCGACACCACGGACGAGCTCGTCGAGCTCGCCCGGGAGATCACACCCAACCCGCCGGTGCGCGAGATGGACATGCTGCTCAGCGCCGGCGAGCGCATCAGCTGCGCCCTGCTGGCCATGGCCATCCACCGCCTCGGCTGCGACGCGGTGAGCCTCACCGGCTCGCAGGCCGGCATCCTCACCGACACCGTCCACACCAAGGCGCGCATCCTGGACATCCATCCCACGCGCGTGCGGGAGGCCATGGGGCAGGGCAAGATCGTGCTCGTCGCCGGCTTCCAGGGCGTGTCCACCCAGAAGGACGTGACCACGCTCGGCCGCGGCGGCTCCGACACCACGGCCGTGGCCCTGGCCCACGCCCTGGACGCCGACGTCTGCGAGATCTACACAGACGTCGACGGCGTCTACACCGCCAACCCCAGCCTGGTGGCGAAGTGCCGCAAGATCGCCCACATCTCCTACGACGAGATGCTGGAGATGGCGGCGTCCGGCGCGCAGGTGCTCGCCCTGCGCGCCGTCGAGTACGCCCGCAAGTACGACATCCCCATCCACGTGCGCTCGAGCTTCACCGAGGCGGAGGGCACCTGGGTCTCAGACGGAGGCGACCCCATGGATGCAGAGCAGCAGCTTGAACAGCCGATCATCAGGGCGGTCACCTACACCACGGACGAGGCCAAGGTCACGGTGCGCGGCGTGCCGGACCAGCCGGGCGTGGCGGCCCAGGTGTTCAGCGCCCTGGCCGCCGCGCACGTCAACGTGGACACCATCATCCAGAACACCAGCGAGTCGGGACACAGCGACATCAGCTGCACCATCCCGGCCGATGACATCGCCGCGGCCGACAAGGCGCTGCGCGACATCACGAAGCAGCTGGGCGCCCGCGAATTCGACATCGACGACACCATCGGCAAGGTGAGCGTCATCGGCGCCGGCATGCGCACGCACCCCGGCGTCGCGGCCAAGATGTTCCAGACGCTCGCCGACCTGGGCATCAACCTCGACATGATCAGCACCTCGCCCATCAAGATCTCCTGCGTCATCGCCAGGGACCGCGTCGACGAGGCGGTGCGCATCGCTGCACACGGTGTTCGATCTGGACGAGGGCTGCGTGATGCACGAGCCGGTCGACAGGGGGACCTGCTGATGGCCGGCCCGGACCTGCGCGTCGCCATCGTCGGCGCCACCGGCGTCGTGGGCGGCACCGTGCGCCGCATCCTCGAGGAGCGGGAGTTCCCGCTCGCCGAGCTGCGCCTGCTGGCCAGCGAGCGCTCGGTCGGGCGCCGGCTGCCGTTCCGCGGCGCCGAGCTGGAGGTGCAGGCCCTCGGCGCCGACTCCTTCGCCGGCGTCGACCTGGCGTTCTTCGCCGCCGGCGGCGACGTGAGCCGGCAGTGGGCGCCCGTGGCCGTCGCCGCCGGCGCCACGGTGATCGACAAGTCCAGCGTGTTCCGCATGGACCCGACGGTGCCGCTCGTGGTGCCGGAGGTCAACGCCGACCACCTGAGCTCGCACACCGGCATCATCGCCACGCCCAACTGCTCCACCATCCAGATGGTCGTGGCGCTCAAGCCCCTCCACGACGCCGCCGTCATCGAGCGCGTCGTCGTCAGCACCTATCAGGCGGTGTCGGGCAGCGGCCAGGGCGGCATCGCCGCGCTGGACGCGCAGGCCCATGCCTGGGCCGCCGGCGAGCCCGTCGAGCCGCAGTTCTATCCGTACCAGATCGCCTTCAACCTGCTGCCGCACATCGACAGCTTCCTGCCCTCCGGGTACACCAAGGAGGAGCAGAAGATGATCGACGAGACCAAGAAGATCTTCGACGCGCCCGAGCTGGCGCTCACCGCCACGTGCGTGCGCGTGCCCGTGTTCGGCGCACACAGCGAGGCCGTCAACGTGCAGACGCGCCGCAAGCTGAGCGCCGCCGAGGCGCGCGCGCTGCTGGCGGCGGCGCCGGGCGTCGAGCTCGTCGACGACCCGTCGGCGCTGCGCTACCCGATGCCGCTGGACGCCGAGGGCAAGGACCCGGTGTACGTCGGGCGCCTGCGCGAGGACCCCACCATCCCGAACGGGCTGGACTTCTGGGTCGTCGGCGACAACCTGCGCAAGGGCGCCGCGCTCAACGCGGTGCAGATCGCCGAGGAGCTGGCGCGCCGCGGCCTGCTGCGCGGCGTCGCACGGCAGGTATACTGAACCGCCATGGGGCTGGACATCCACATCAGCGTGCCGCAGAAGCGGGTCGCGGAGTCGTATGACGTCGCCATCGTGGGCGGCGGCCCCGGCGGCCTGACGGCCGCCATCTACACCGCCCGCGGCCGGCGCTCCACCGTCGTGCTGGAGCGCAACATGGCCGGCGGCCAGATCGCCCTCACCGAGCTGGTGGAGAACTACCCGGGCTTCCCCGAGGGCATCTCGGGCTTCGACCTGGCCGACAAGATGAAGCGCCAGGCGGCCGAGTTCGGCGCCGAACTGCGCGAGATCACCACGGTCGCCGCCATGGAGCCGGAGCCGGACGGCACCTGGGGCATCGTCACCGACCAGGAGCGCATCAAGGCCACGGCCGTCATCCTGGCGCCGGGCGTCGAGGCCAAGCGCTCGGGCATCCCCGGCGAGGCCGAGTTCGTCGGCCGCGGCGTGAGCTGGTGCGCCACCTGCGACGGCGCCCTCTACAAGGGCAAGACGGTGGCCGTCATCGGCGGCGGCGACTCGGCGGTGGAGGAGGGCATGTTCCTCACCAAGTTCGCCGACAGGGTCTACGTGGTGCACCGCCGCGACAAGCTGCGCGCCGCGCCCATCGCGCAGGAGCGCGCCCTCGTCAACTCCAAGATGGAGTTCGTCTGGGACTCGGTGCCGCGCCAGATCAGCGGCGACAAGATGGTCGAGGCCCTCGAGGTCCAGAACGTGAAGACGCAGCCAGATCCGCAGCCTGCCCGTGAACGGCGTCTTCTTCTACATCGGCCAGGTGCCCAACACCGCCTTCCTGCAGGGCGTGGTGGACATGGACGAGTACGGCTACATCTACACCGACGAGCTCATGCGCACGCGCGCCTGCGGCGTGTACGCCTGCGGCGACGCGCGCCACAACGACCTCAAGCAGATCGCCATGGCGGTCGGCGAGGGGGCGCTGGCGGCGCAGCAGGCCCAGCGCTATCTGGACGAGCTCGAGTGCCCGGTGCCGGGCACGACCCGTGTGGCGGAGGCTCCGGTGGCCGCGCCCGAGCAAACCACCTGACAGGAGGAAGTACGTGGAGGCAGTCTCTCAGGACAACTTCGAGGCCGAGGTCATCAAGGCCACCGGCAAGGTCCTGGTCGACTTCTGGGCGGAGTGGTGCGGTCCCTGCCGCATGATCGGTCCGGTGCTCGAGGAGATGGCGGGCGACTTCCCCGAGGTGAAGTTCGTGAAGCTCAACGTGGACGAGGCCCCCGCGGTGGCGCAGGAGTTCAACGTGATGAACATCCCGACCATCCTGGCCTTCGACGGCGGCGAGCTCAAGCAGCGCATCGTGGGCGCCATGCCCAAGGCCAAGCTGGTCGAGGAGCTCGGGGCCTTCCTGGGCTGACGCGGCGCACGAAGCAGAACCCGGATGGGGCGGGCGCTCGTTTCGAGCGCCCGCCCCATCCGCGTACGGGCAGGTCCGGGCGGGCGTCCGCCCGGGTCTGACTCAGCCGCGCTCGAGGCGCAGCCCCAGCACGTCGTAGCTGAACGACACGAGGCGGTCGCCGAACGCGACGTCCAGCCGCGCCTGCACGTCCACGGGAAGCTCCTTGAAGCGGCCGCGGATGAGGTCCGCCTTCGGCGGCGGCACCGCGGCCGCCTGCAGCCAGTAGTCCAGATCGACGGTGCGGCGCGCCTCGGCCTGGGCGAGCGCCCGCAGGCCGGCCTGCTCGGCGAGCCCCGCGAGCTCTTCCCGCGTGTAGTGACGCCGGTGCGCGGGCTGACGCAGGCGCGCCAGGTCGTTGAAGGCCTTGTCGGTGACCTCGTCGACGACGGGCTCGACCAGCACGATGCGGCCGCCGCCCGAGGTCACGCGCGCCATCTCGGCGAGCGCCGCGACCGGCTCGGGCAGCAGGTGGAAGGCGTTGCCGCAGACCACCAGGCTGAAGAAGCCGTCCTTGAAGGGCAGCGCGTAGAGGTCGACGAGCGTGAAGGCCACGTTCACGAGGCCGAGCTCCCCGGCCAGCCGGCTGCCCTCCTCCAGCATGTCCGGCTGCTCGTCCGCCGCCTCGACCGCGCGCACGTCCGGCGCCAGGGCGAAGCCGGCCATGCCGGCCCCGGCGGCGTAGTCCAGCACGGTGTCGTGGGAGGTGGGTCTGGCCAGCTCGACCAGCAGGTCGAGTGAGGCTTCCCGGATCTCGTCCACACCGTCTCCCTTCGTCGTCGCCGGCGCCCTCGGCCGGCGTGAGCGCTCAGCCGTACGTGACGGTGAAGATGGTGCCCGTCACGGACAGGCCGATGCCGATCTCGCGGCCCTCGACGCGGGCCGTCTCGCGGTGGTCGCCGCGGGCCTCGCCCAGACTGAACTCGCTGGCGAGCGTCTCGCCCTTGATCACGGCCGCGAAGCGCTCCACCAGCGGCCGCAGCTCGTCCGGCACGTCGAGCGCCAGGCTGATGGTGTCTTCGATGCGCAGGTCGGCATTCTTGCGCGCGAGTTGAACGGCGTGCACCAGCTCGCGCGCGACGCCCTCCTCGCGCAGCGCCTCGTCCACGGCCGTCCTGAGGGCCACGGTGCGCGAGCCGTCGCTCTCCACCTGGTAGCCCTCCGGCGAGCCGGTCTCGATGAGGAGCTCCTCCTCCAGGAGATACAGCTCGTCGCCGTCCGGGGTCAGGCGCACACCGCCGTCGCGGCGCAGCTCGGCGACCAGGGCGGCGCCGTCCGCGTCGCGCAGCGCCGCCTGCAGCGCGCCGAGCCGCTTGCCCAGCCGCGGACCCAGCACACGAAGGTTGGGCTTGACCGTGTAGCTCACCAGCTCGGCGCCGTCGCCGACGAAGCGCAGCTCCTTGACGTTGAGCTCGTCCACCACGACGTCCTTCAGGCGCTCCAGCGCGCGTTGCTCGGCCTCGGCGGCCGCCACGACGACCTCGGCCAGCGGCTGACGCGTCTTGACCGCCGCGGCGTTGCGCGCGGCGCGGCCCATCTCGACGACGCGCCGCGCCGCCGCCATGTCGAACGACACGCCGGCGTCCAGAGCCTGCTCGTCGACCACCGGCCAGGGGCACAGGTGCACGCTCTCCGGCGCCGTGGGATCGGCGCTGCGCACCAGGTTCTGGTAGAGCTCCTCGGCGATGAACGGCGTGTACGGCGCGAGCAGCTTGGTGAGCGTGACGAGCGCCTCGTACAGCGTCTGGTAGGCGGCCAGCTTGTCGCGGTCGTTCTCGCTCTTCCAGAAACGGCGCCGGCTGCGGCGCACGTACCAGTTGCTGAGGTCGTCGACGAACGCCTGGATGGCGCGCGCCGAGTTCGTCGCGTCGTACTCCTCCAGGCCGTCGGTGACGGTCTGCATCAGGCGTTGAGCTCGCCGACGAGCCAGCGGTCCAGGAGCGGGCGGTCGCTCAGCGGCACCCGCTCCTCGTTGGGGTCGAAGCGGTCGATGTTGGCATAGACCGTGAAGAAGCTGTACGTGTTCCACAGCGTCAGCAGGAACTTGCGCACCACCTCGTCCACCATCTCGGGGCCGAAGCGGCGCGGCGACCACGGGCTCTGGCTGGCGAACATGTACCAGCGGAAGGCGTCCGCCCCCTGGTCGTCCAGGATCTCGTCCGGCTCCACGACGTTGCCGCGGCTCTTGCTCATCTTCTGACCGTCGGCGTCCAGGATGTGGCCCAGGCACAGGACGCGCTTGAAGGAGCTCCGCCCGGTGATGAGCGTGGCCACCGCGAGCAGGCTGTAGAACCAGCCGCGCGTCTGGTCGATCGCCTCGCAGATGTAGTCGGCCGGGTAGCGCTCCTCGAAGGTCTCCACGTTCTCGAAGGGGTAGTGCCACTGCCCGAAGGGCATGGAGCCCGAGTCGAACCAGGCGTCGATGACCTCGTCGACGCGGCGCATCTCGCCGCCGCACTCGGGACAGGTGAGGACGACGCCGTCGACGTAGGGCCGGTGCAGCTCCAGGTCGTCCGGCACCGGCCCGGCCGCCATCTCGCGCAGCTCGGCCACGGAGCCGACGCAGTGCGTGTGGCCCTCCTCGCAGCGCCACACCGGCAGCGGCGTGCCCCAGTAGCGGTCGCGGCTGAGCGCCCAGTCGACGTTGTTGGCGAGCCACTCGCCGAAGCGTCCGTGCTTGATGTGCTCGGGATGCCAGATGACGTGCTCGTTGGCGTCCAGCAGCTGGTCCTTGATGCCGGTGGTGCGGATGTACCACGTCGCCTTGCTGTAGTAGAGCAGCGGCGTGTCGCAGCGCCAGCAGAAGGGGTAGCTGTGCTCGTAGGGCTCCACGCCCAGCAGCAGGCCGCGCTGCTTGAGGTCGGCGATGATGGCCGGGTCGGCGTCCTTGACGAACCACCCGGCCCAGGGGCCGACCTCCGCCACGAAACGGCCCTCGGTGTCGACGGCGTTCACCACCGGCAGGTCGTTCTCCCGGCCCACGCGCATGTCGTCCTCGCCGAAGGCCGGGGCGATGTGCACGATGCCGGTGCCGTCGCCGGTCGTCACGTAGTCGGCGCCGATCACGAAATGCGCCCGCTTGTCGGGCGTCATGAAGCTGTACGGCGCCTCGTACTGCAGCCCGAGCAGCTCCTCGCCGGGGAACTCGCGCTCCACCACGGCCTTCTTGCCGAGCACACGCTCGACCAGGTCGCGGGCCAGCACGAAGCGCTCGCCGCGGCTCTCGACCAGGGCGTAGACGACGTCCGGCTTGACGGCCGCGGCGACGTTGCTGATGAGCGTCCACGGCGTCGTCGTCCAGACCGCCAGCGACGACCGGCGCGCCCTGCGGCGCGCCGAGCCTGGCGGCCGCCTCGGCCGCGAGCGGGAAGCGCACGTAGATGGAGTCCTCGGTGACGTCCTTGTAGCCCTGCGCCACCTCGTGGCTGCTGATGGCCGTGCCGCAGCGCGGGCAGTACGGCACCACCTTGAAGCCCTGGTAGAGCAGATCCTTGTCCCAGATCTGGCGCAGCAGCCACCACACCGTCTCGATGTAGTCGTTGTCGAAGGTGTAGTAGGCGTCCGACATGTCCACCCAGAAGCCGATGCGCTCGGTGAAGCGCTCCCACTCCTCGAGGTAGGTGAGCACGCTCTCGCGACAGAGCTTGTTGAACTCGGCGATGCCGTACGCCTCGATCTGCTTCTTGCCGTCGATGCCGAGCCTGCGCTCCACCTCGAGCTCGACCGGCAGGCCGTGCGTGTCCCAGCCGCCCTTGCGCGGCACGCGATAGCCGCGCATCGTCTTGTAGCGCGGGAACAGGTCCTTGAAGATGCGCGAGATGATGTGATGCGAGCCGGGCCGGCCGTTGGCCGTGGGCGGACCCTCGTAGAAGACGTAGAGGGGCGCCTCCTCGCGCCCCTCCAGGCTCTTCTGGAAGATGTGGTTCTCCTTCCAGAACGCGAGGACGCGCGCGTCCAGCGCGGGCAGATCGACGCGCGCGGAGACGTCGCGGAACATGGGTTGCCTGTCGCTCACGTGACTCGCTTTCGTCGTGCGGCGGTCGGGAAGCAGATTCTAGCAGACTGGGGTACACTCGGGCCCATGATGCCCGAAGACCGCACGCGCGGCTCCGAGCCCGCACGCGGGCGTTTCGGCCGCCTCCTCGCCTTCCTCGACTACGACGGCACGGTCACGACACACGAGTGCAACGAGATCGTCCTGCAGCGGCTCGTGGGCGACGCCTGGCGGCCCTTCGAGGACGAGGTCAAGGCCGGTCGCATGGGCCACGCCGAGTGCTTCGACACGCAGATCCGCCTCATCCGGGCGCCGCGGACGGAGTTCCTCGGCGCCCTCGTCGCGGCCGCGGCGCCGGCGCCCGGGCTGGCCGAGTTCCTCCACGCCCTCACCGCCGGCGGCGGGCGGGCCGTCGTGGTCAGCGCCGGCTTCCGCGAGGCCATCGAGGCCTTCTGGCGGCGCGAGGCGCTGCCCCCCGTCGAGCTGTACGCGAGCGAGCTCGTCAACGACGGCCCGGACGGCGTGGGCCCCTACCACATCGGCTTCAACCCGGCGCTCGGCGACTGCCCGCGCTGCGGCCCCGCTCAGTGCAAAGCGGGTCTGCTGCGCGCCCTGCGCCGCCCCGGCGACGTCGTCGTCGTGTTCGGCGACGGCGACAGCGATCTGCTGCCCGGCGCGCGAAGCCGACCTGACGTTCGCGCGCGGGTGGCTGGCCGAACGCTGCGCGGCCGAGGGACTGCCGTGGCGGCCGCTGGACTTCCACGACGCCCTGCACGCCCTCCCCGCGCTGGCCGCCGCCGAGCCGCTCGCGGAGGAGCCGGCGTGAGCACCGCCGACGACGTGCGCCCGGCCCGGCCGGCGAGCCTCGGCCCGCACCTGCGCCAGTTCGTCAAGTTCTGCCTCGTGGGCGCCAGCGGCGTCGTCGTGAACCTCGCCGTGTTCAATCTCACCATGCTGCTCTGGCGCCTGGCGGCGGGCCACGATCCCCTCGCCGCGAAGTACGTGGGCAACGCCCTGGGCTTCGTCGTCTCCGTGCTGACCAACTACTACTTCAACCGCCGCTGGACCTTCCGCTCCAGCGGCGAGGTGCGCCGCGAGCTGCCCAAGTTCTTCACGGTCAGCATCGCCGCCTACCTCGCCAACCTGGCGGTGTTCACCGTGTGTCTCACCCAGCTGCACATCGGCGCGAACCCGAGCCAGCTCATCGCCATCGCCTGCGTCATGCCCGTCAACTTCCTGCTGAACAAGCTGTGGAGCTTCCGAGGGGCATGAGCGGCGACGCGCCGGCGCGGTCGCTCACTGTCGGACCTCGACGCGCAGCGCCGCCATCCAGTGAACGTCGCGGCCGCTGTGCTGGTGGCCACGTCGCTCACCCTGCTCGTGCTCGCCGCCGTCTCCCCAACCTCTGGTACCGGCTGCACGACATCTCCGACATCTTCGTGTACGCGGACTACGCCGCGAAGATGGCGTCCGGCCTGCGTCCCTTCCGCGACTTCACCATCGAGTACCCGCCGCTGGCCGTGCCGCTCTTCCGGCTGCCCGGCCACACGACGAACGTCGACGCCTACATCCATTGGTTCACCATGCAGATGGGCATCGTCACCATGCTCACGGCGGCCGTGACGGCGGTCGTCGCCTGCAGACTGTGGCCGATCGGCGGCCGCGCCTACGTGTCGGCCGCCCTCTTCGCGGTCGGCGTGGCCCTCACCGGCGCCATCATCGTGAACCGCTACGACGCGGCGGTGGCCCTGCTCATCGCCGTGTTCCTGCTGTGCCTGTGCGAGCGCTGGTTCATCGCGGCGGCGTTCGTGCTGGGGCTCGGCTTCGCCCTCAAGATCACGCCGGCGGCGCTGCTGCCCCTGGTGCTTCGTGCTGATGGGCGACCCGCGCCGCTGGCTGTGGCCGCTGGCCGCCTTCGGCGCCGCGGCCCTCGCCCCCTTCCTGCCCTACCTGTTCTCGTCGCCGGGCGGCCTGTGGTACGTGTTCGACTACCACCTCTCGCGGCCGCTGCAGATCGAGAGCGTGCTGGGCACGCCGATGCTCATCGGCAAGCTCGTCGGCGTCTCGAGCGCCACCTGGGGCCACAGCCACGGCTCGCACTCGCTCGTCGCGCCCGGCGTCGGCCTCGCCGCCGACCTGTCCGGCGGCCTCACGCTGCTCGCCCTGGCCGCCGTCTACGCCCTCGTCTGGCGCCGGCGCGAGCGCCTGCGCGCCGTCAAGCCGGACGTGGCCTCGCCGTCCTGGCCCTCATCCTGGCGCTCATGACCTTCGGCAAGGTGCTGTCGCCCCAGTACTTCGTCTGGACGCTGCCGGTCGTGGCGCTCGTCGCCGCCCGCGACCGGCTGCTGGCGGCGCTCGCCCTCGCCACGCTGCTGCTCACGCAGATCGAGTTCCCGGCGCTCTACTGGCGCTTCCTGGACATGGAGCCGCCGTCCCTGAGCGTGGTGATCGCCCGCAATCTGCTGCTCGTGGCGTTCTTCGCGGCGACGGCGTGGCGTCTCTGGTCGCTGCCCGCGGGCGCCGACGACGCGCCGGTGGCGGACGTCAGAGTCTGACCTCGAGCGCCTCGACGGCGGTCGCCCGGCCGCCCCTCGACCTCGATGAGGACGGCGTTCAGGCGCACCGGGCCCGTCCGCGACTTCGAACTGCTGGGGCAGCTCGGTGAGGAAGCGCTTGAGGATGATGTCCGTGCGCACCCCGATCACGGATTCCAGGGGGCCGGTCATGCCGACGTCGGTCATGTACGCCGTGCCGCCCGGGCAGCACGCGGCCGTCGGAGGTCTGCACGTGCGTGTGGGTGCCGACGACGGCCGTCACGCGCCCGTCCAGGTAGTGGCCCATGGCCACCTTCTCGCTGGTGGCCTCGGCGTGGATGTCCACGACGATCGTCTCGGCCATGGCCGACGCCTCGTCGACCAGGCGGTCGACGAGGCGGAAGGGCGACATGCCCGTGTTCATGAAGAGCTCGCCGGCGAGGTTGATCACGGCCACCTCGCCGCCGTTCAGCGCCGGGCGCACCGTCAAGCCCCGGCCCGGCGCCCCGGGCGGGTAGTTGGCCGGCCGCACGATGCGCTCGTCGGCGGCCAGGAAGCCGTACACCTCACGCTGGCGCCACACGTGGTTGCCGGTGGTGAGCACGTCCACGCCGGCGCCCAGCATCTTGAGCGCGATCTTGGACGTGATGCCCGCGCCGTTGGCGGCGTTCTCGCCGTTGGCGATCACGAAGTCGATGCCGCGCTCCTCGACGGTAGCCGGGCACCCAGCGGGTGAGCGCGTCCCTGCCCGGCCGCCCGACGACGTCGCCGATGAAGAGGATCCTCATGAGGTGCAGTGTACCCGCCCGGCGAACGGCGGGCGCGGCGACGGTGGCCGGCCGCTCCGCGCGGCCGCCGGGGTCAGACGCCGAGCACCACCCGCACGGCGCCCTGCGCCGCGTCCAGCAGCGGCTGCGGGAAGAGGCCCGACGAGCAGCACGCCCGCGGCGACGACGCCGAGTGCGACGCCGATGCCGAGCTGCTGCGACGCGGGCTCAGGCCTCGACCACGGCGCCCTCCGGCGCGTCGCGGAAGTACATGTACCAGACGACGCGCAGGTAGTAGTACGCGGACACGGTGCTCATGAGCACGGCCACGATGGCGAGCCACGTGAGGTCGGCGTTCACCACGGCGGTGAACAGGTAGAACTTGGCCCAGAAGCCCACGGTCGGCGGGATGCCGGTGAGCGAGAGCATGAACAGGGCAAGCATCAGCGCCGTCCAGGGCATGGTGCGCGACAGGCCGCCCACTTCCTCCAGGGTGTAACGGAAGGCGCGGTGGTTGCGGATCCACACCAGGATGCCGAAGGCGCCGAGGTTCATGAGGGCGTATCCCGCCAGGTAGAACAGGATCGCGCTGGAGCCGGCCGGGTCCTGCGCCTTGCCGGCGGCGATGAGGCCGAGCGTGAGGTAGCCGGCGTGGGCGATGCTGGAGTAGGCCAGCATGCGCTTGAGGTTGCGCTGCGGCAGGGCGAGCGCGTTCCCGACCACCATGGTGAGGACGGCGAGGATGATCAGGGCGTCGGTCCACGTGCTGCCACTCGATGCCGGCGGCCACGGTGAACAGCCGGATGAAGCCGACGAACGCGCCGGCCTTGACGCCCACGGCCATGAAGGCGGTGACCGGCGTCGGGGCGCCCTCGTACACGTCCGGCGCCCAGCTGTGGAACGGCACCGCCGAGATCTTGAAGCCGAAGCCGGTGACCACGAGCACGAAGGCGACGACCAGTATGGCGCGCGCGTCGACCGGCAGCGTGCCCAGGCTCTTCGCGATGAGGGCGTAGTTGGTCTGTCCGGTGGCGGCGTAGAGCAGCGCCAGGCCGAACGCCAGGATGGTGGAGGCGAAGGCGCCGTTCACGAAGTACTTGATGGAGGCCTCGCCGGAGCGCGCGTCTCGCCAGATGTAGCCGGCCAGGATGTACGTGGGCAGCGACATCAGCTCGAACGAGACGAAGAAGGAGATGATGTCGGTGGAAATGGCCATGCCGATCATCCCGGTGATGACGAGCAGCAGCAGACCGTAGAACTCGCCGCGCGCCGCGCGGCGCCGCTCCATGTAGCCGTCCGCGACCATGATGGTGAGCACGCCGACGACGACGAAGAGCAGCACGCAGTAGAGGCCGTACTTGTCCATGGCCACCATGCCGGCGAAGCCGGGCTCAGGCTTGTGGCCGTCGAGGCTGAGCTGGCCGCCGTGCGCGCGTGATCCACTGGCCGACCGCCACGGCGGCGGCGGCCACGAGGCCGCCGGCGGCGACCCAGGCGAGCACGCGCTTCTGGGGCAGGACCAGGTCGACGAAGACCACGAGGAGTGCGGTGGCCGCCACCACGATGCCCGGCAGGATCACGGAGATCGTGTTGTTGACCGCCATCAGAACAACCCCTTCGTGAAGTCGACGAGCTGCGCGAGGCCGCCGCCGTGCGCCTCGCGCAGCGACGGCAGCACGCGCTCCAGCACCTCGCGCACGGGCAGGTGCAGGAAGTCCAGGAACGTGTTCGGGTACACGCCCGCCCAGACCGCGAACACGACCAGAGGGGCGAGGCAGGCGATCTCGCGGGCGCCGAAGTCCAGCACGCTGAAGCTCGGCTTCACGACGTCGTCGCCGCGGTCGTTGAACCAGATGCGCTGGTACATCCAGAGCAGATAGGCGGCAGCCAGGATGACACCGAGGCCGCCCACCGCCGCCAGCCAGCGCGAGTACTCGAAGAGGCCAAGCAGGCTGAGGAACTCACCGACGAAGCCGTTGAGGCCGGGCAGGCCCAGCGAGCCGAGCGCGAAGAACAGCGTGAACGCGGCCAGCAACGGCAGCGGCCTGGCCAGCAGGCCCATCTCCGAGATCTGGCGCGTGTGGGTGCGCTCGTACAGGAAGCCGACCAGAAGGAAGAGGGCGCCCGTGAGGATGCCGTGGTTGAACATCACGAGGATGGCGCCCTCCATGCCGGCGGCGTTGCCCACGATGCGCGATCGACGCGAAGATGCCGGCCGTCACGAACCCCATGTGGCTCACGCTGGAGTAGGCGACCAGCTTCTTCAGGTCCTTCTGCACCATGGAGACCATCGCGCCGTAGACGATGGCGATCACCGACAGCGCCACGATGTACGGGATGAAGGTCACGGCGGCGTCGGGGAAGAACGGCAGGCAGAAGCGCAGGATGCCGTACCCGCCCATCTTCAGCAGCACGCCGGCCAGGATCACGGAGCCGGCCGTGGGCGCCTCGACGTGGGCGTCCGGCAGCCAGGTGTGCACGGGCCACATCGGCACCTTGATGGCGAACGCCAGGAAGAAGGCGAGGAACGCCCAGAACTGGAAGCCGTAGGGGTAGATCTGGCGGCCCAGCTCCTGGATGTTGAACGTCAGCCCCGTCAGCGTGTGGTCCTTCACGTAGAAGACCACCGCGATGATGGCGATGAGCATCAGCAGGCTGCCGACCAGCGTGAACAGGAAGAACTTGATGGCCGCGTAGATGCGCCGCGGCCCGCCCCAGATGCCGATGATGAAGTACATCGGCACCAGCATGGCCTCCCAGAACACGTAGAAGAGGAAGAGGTCCGTGGCGATGAACACGCCGACCATGCCGACCTGCAGCAGCAGCAGCGAGACGAAGAAGCCCATCTCGCGGTCCTTGATGTAGTTCCACGAGGCGATGATGACGATGAACCCGAGCAGCGTGGTGAGGAACAGCAGCAGCGCCGCGATGCCGTCCACGCCGACGCTGTAGTGGATGTTGAAGGCCTTGATCCACGTGACGTCTTCGACGAACTGCATGCCGCGGGCGCTCGTGTCGAACGCGACCATCATCACGCAGGCCAGGACGAAGGCGGCCACCGTGGACACCAGGGCGATCATCTTGTACACGGCCGGCCGTTTGCGGCCCACCAGCAGGATGAGCAGCACGCCGACGAGCGGCAGGAAGGTGATGACGCTGAGGATCGGGAAGCCGATCTGATCTTGCCAGGTCACGTCAGGCCCCCCAGAACCACACGAGGACGATCACGAGGATGAACATGCCGGCGAACACCGACAGGGCGTAGTTCTGCACCCGTCCGGTCTGCAGCGGACGGAGCCTCTGACCCAGCCAGACCCACAGGGAGCCGAGTCCGTTGACGGCGCCGTCGATGACCTTCGTGTCGAAGAACTCCCACAGCCAGCGCGACAGCCCGATGGTGGAGCCGATCGGCACGACCGCGTAGACCTCGTCCATGTACATCTTGTTGAGCGACGCCTTGTAGGCGGCCGGGAAGCGCGCGGCGATACGGCCCGGCAGCTCGGTCTGACGGATGTAGAGCACGTAGGCGACGGACACGCCGATCAGCACGATGGCCAGCGAGAGCAGCATCAGGGCGCCGCCCGAGCCCAGCCACTCGAAGGCCTCGTGCTCGAGGTCGAAGAAGACCGGCTCGAGCCAGCTGTGGATCCAGCCGCCCTCGGGCGGCAGGCCGACGAGCAGGCCCAGGAGGGCCGATGGGATGGCCAGCAGGATGAGCGGCAGCGTCATCACGAGCGGCGACTCGTGGACGTGCGCCTGCACCTCTTCGGGCGCACGGCTCTTGCCCCAGAAGGTGAGGAACATCATGCGGAACGTGAAGATGGCGGTGAGGAAGGCGGTGACGAGGCCGACGACCCACACCACGTAGTAGCCGCCGATGTAGGCGCCGCCGAGGATCTCGTCCTTGGCCCAGAAGCCGGCGAACGGGAAGACGCCGATCAGGGCGACGGCGCCGATGAGCATCGTCCAGAACGTGACCGGCATCCTCTTGCGCAGGCCGCCCATATGGCGCATGTCCTGCTCGCCGGACATGCCGTGGATGACCGAGCCGGAGCACAGGAACAGCAGGCCCTTGAAGAAGCCGTGGGCGAACAGGTAGAAGATGGCGGCCACCCACGCCCCGGCCCCGAGAGCCATGAACATGAAGCCCAGCGAGGAGATCGTGGAGTACGCGATCACCTTCTTGATGTCGTTCTGGGTGATCGCGATGTACGCGGCGTAGATGGCGGTGAAGGTGCCCACGACCATCACCACGGTCATCGCCGCGTGCGCGTTGATGAACAGCGGGTAGCTGCGCGCCACCAGGTACACGCCGGCGTTCACCATGGTGGCGGCGTGGATGAGGGCGCTGACCGGCGTGGGGCCCTCCATGGCGTCCGGCAGCCACACGTGCAGCGGGAACTGGGCGCTCTTGCCCACGGCGCCGGTGAAGAGCAGCAGGCAGATCCAGGTGGCGATGCCCGTGTTCATGGTCTCCGCCTTGTCGAAGACGCCGGTGAACTGCAGCGTGCCGGTGGTCACGAAGATGAGGAACATGCCCAGCGTGAAGCCCCAGTCGCCGACGCGGTTCACGAGGAAGGCCTTCTTGCCGGCCTGGCTGGCGCTCTTCTTGCCGAACCAGAAGGAGATGAGCAGGTAGGAGCAGAGGCCCACGCCTTCCCAGCCCAGGAACATGAGCAGGTAGTTGTCCGCGAGGACGAGGATGAACATGGCGAACATGAACAGGTTGAGGTAGGCGAAGAAGCGGTAGTAGCCCTCGTCGCCGTGCATGTAGCCGATCGAGTAGTAGTGCACCAGCATGCCGATGATGCCGACCACCAGCAGCATGACGCCGGTGAGCGCGTCGACCTGGAAGCCCCAGGCCAGGTGGAAGCGGCCGGCGGAGATCCAGTCGTAGGCGGACCAGACGAAGGTCTCCTCGTGGTGGCCGCTCACCCACACGAAGGCGGCGACGCAGAGCGCCGCCGAGACGGTGACCAGCGCCACGGGCACGAGATGCGCCCGCTTGCCCATCCGCCTGCCGAGCGAGCAGCGTGAAGACGAAGCCGGCGAGCGGCAGCAGCGGGATGAGCGCCACGGCGATCTTCATGAACGAGGTCCCCTCCACGCGGCTAGCCCTTCATCTCGTCGAAGCTGTCGGTCTGGATGGTGCGGCGGTTGCGGTAGTTGGCGATGACGATGGCGAGGCCGATCGTGACCTCGGCCGCCGCCAGCGTGATGATGAACAGCGAGAACATGATGCCGGCGCCCACCGCGCCCGTACGGAAGTTGGCCACCGCCACCAGAGCGATGTTGACCGCGTTGAGCATGAGCTCCAGGCTCATGACCACCACGATGACGTTGCGCCGCGCGAGCACGCCGTAGGCGCCGATACAGAACAGCATGACGGCCAGCGTGAGCCACCAGTCGAGGGCGTTCACGGGCGCTCCTCCTCCCTGCGGGCCAGCACGATGGCGCCGATCATGGCCGCCAGCAGCACCAGCGACACGAGCTCGAACGGGAACACGTAGCGGTTGAAGAGCAGCGCGGAGATCTGCCGCAGGCCCGGGTTGAGCGCCACGTCGCCCACGGCGCCGATGTCGCCGGTGATGAGCGCCGCGGCCAGCACGAGGGCGACGGCCACGGCCAGCGGCGCCGCGATGATGCCCTGGCGGTTGAAGAACAGGTGGAAGTCGCCCTCCTGGATCTCGGTGAGCATGATGGCGAAGATCACGACGACGGAGATGGCGCCCACGTACACGAGGATCTGCACGACGGCCAGCAGCGCCGAGTCGAGCAGCGCGTAGGCGAACGCCACGCCGAGGAAGCAGAACACCATGGACACGGCGGAGTACATGATCTTCTTGAAGGCGACGACGCCGATGCCGCAGACGAGCACCCAGGCGGCGACGATGACGAACAGCACCGGGTTGAAGTCGCCGCCCGGCATCAGGCCTCTTCCTCCGGGTCGAGGGCGGTGGCCTCATCCTTGATGGGGTCCCAGATCCAGCCCTGGCCACGCTGCGCCTCCAGGGCGTGCGGCACCAGGTCGGTGACTGTCTCGGACAGCGCGTTGACGGGGCGGGGCTCACGGGTGTAGAGCGACTCGCCGGCGATGCCGCTGCGGCTGTAGCCGGCGAGCTCGAAGAAGCTGGTCTGCTCGAGGGCGTCGTAAGGGCACACCTCGACGCACTCCCCGCAGAAGATGCAGCGGCTCTCGTCCAGATCGTAGCTGGCGAGCAGCCGCGGGTTGGTCTGGATGGAGCCCGTGGGGCACGTCTCGGCGCACTTGCCGCAGGAGACGCAGCCGACCATCTGCAGGGGCATGTTGTCCGCGGTGGAGACGATGGTGTCGAATCCGCGGTCCATCTGGTCGTAGCAGTTCGAGCCGACTTCCATGCGGCAGACACGCACGCAGCGCCCGCAGTTGATGCAGCGGTTGGGCTCGCGCATGATGAAGTCATGGCGGAAGTCGGCGGCGTAGTCGTGGGAGGCGCCGCCGTGGAAGCGGTTCCTGACCACCTCGTACTCGATGCCGTAGCGCTGCAGCTCGCAGCTGCCGTTAGCCGGGCAGTAGCACTGCAGGCAGAGCTTCGCGCCGCGCACGGCCTCGTCCTCGGGGAAGCCCAGCTCGATCTCGCGGAAGCCCGTGCTGCGCTCCTGCTGGGGGAGTCTGGGCATCTGCGCCGGCGGGCTCGGATGACTCACGTCCGTCGTGATGTCGATGAAGTCCGGCTCGATCTCGGCCATGCGTGAGATGCGAGGATCGAGGTCGGTCTTGGCGCTCACGGCCTCGTAGAAGGGCATCGCCTCGAGTCCGGCGAGGTCGCCGGACACGGCCGCCATGTCCGCGCCGCGCAGGAAGGCGTCCATGCTCCAGGCGGCCTTCTTGCCCTGAGCCACGGCCTGGATGACGTTCGGTACGCCGAGTACGGCGTCGCCGCCGGCGAAGACACGGGCAGCGCTCGTCTGGAACGTCCGCTGATCGACGGCGATGCTTCCCGCGCTGTGCTTGATGCCCTGCTCGTCGCCCATGCCGTCCAGATCGACCGACTGGCCGACGGCCACGAGGACCTGGTCGCAGGCGACGACGAAGCCTGAGCCCTCGACCGGCTCGGGGCGCCGTTCGCCGGCGGCGTCCGGCTCGCCGAGCCGCAAGCGCTGCATCTCGATGCCGCTGACCTTGCCGTCCGCGCCGGTGATGACGCGCACCGGTGCGACCAAGGGCATGAACTTGACGCCCTCCGCCTCGGCGTCGCCGACCTCGGTCTGGCCCGGCATCTCGTCAAGGGAGCGCCAGTAGAGACAGCTGACGCCCTTGGCGCCCATGCGGAGGGCGGCGCGGGCGGCATCGACGGCCGTGATATCGCCGCCGATGACGGCGATGCGCTCGCCGGCAGGCAGGTCGCCGCCCAGCTCGATCTCGCGCAACAGGTCGGCGGCCGCGACCACGCCGGGGGCGTCGTCGCCGGGGATGCCCAAGGCCTTGGCGCCGGAAGCGCCGACCGCGAGGAGCACGGCGTCGTAGCCCTCATCGAAGAGGTCCTGAAGCTCGAAATCGAGGCCGAGCCGTGAGTTGACCTGGAGTTCGACACCAAGGCGCCACAGCACGTTGAGCTCCTTGTCCATCACATCACGCGGCAGGCGGTAGCCCGGCGTGCGGTAGCGCAGCATGCCGCCCGGCTTGGGGAGCGCTTCGAAGATCTTGACGGCGTGGCCCTCGAGGCGGGCGTAGAAGGCGGCGGCGAGGCCGGCGGGCCCGCCGCCGACGATGGCGATGCGCTTGCCGGAATCGCTCTTGGGCTCGACCGGCAGCAGCAGCTCGCCGTCCTGCTCGGCGTCCAGGCACTGGTCACCCAGGAAGCGGTGCAGCTGGCAGATGGTGATGGGCTCCTCGATGAGCTGGCGACGGCAGCGAGGCTCGCAGGGTCGCGGACAGACCCTCCCCAGGATGGACGGGAAGGGCAGGTCCTCACGCAGCTTGCGCACGCCGTTCTTGTAGTCCTTGTGCGCGACGAAGTCGAGGAACTGCGGGATCTTGATGTGGGTGGGACAGGCGTCGCGACAGGGCGGTGTGCAGAAGGCGTTGTGATCGCTCAGCAGCAGCTCGAGGTACAGATAGCGCATGCTTCGTGTGCGCTCCGTGTCGGTGCGCACGACCATGCCCTCTCTGGCCACGGCGGTGCAGCTCGCCGTGAGCTTCCGTGTGCCTTCGATCTCGACCACGCAGATGCGGCAGGCCGCGATCGCCGGCAGGCGCGGTTCGTAGCACAAGGTGGGGATGGAGATGCCCGCCTTCTGGGCCGCGATGAGGACGGTGTCGCCGCGATCGCAGGTGACCTCGTGGCCATCGATGGTGAGCGTCAGCTGCTCGGGCCGCGGCGGCCGCGGTGTGGTGCCGTCAGGGGTGATCGTCGTGCTCGTGCTCAACTGCTCTCCCCCGCGACCGCCTGCGCGGCGCCGGACCGGACCTTGACGGCCCCGAACTTGCACACCTGCCGGCAGGTGTCGCATTTGATGCAGCCCGCCACGTCGATGACGTGGACCTCCTTCTTCTCGCCCGAGATCACGTTGGTCGGGCACTTCTTGGCGCACAGGGTGCAGCCGGTGCAGGCCTCGGGATCGATGTAGTAGGTGATGAGCGCCTTGCACTGGCCGGCTGGGCAGCGCTTCTCGAGGACGTGCGCCTCGTACTCGTCACGGAAGTACCTGAGCGTGGTCATGACCGGGTTCGGCGCGCTGCCGCCGAGGGCGCACAGCGTGCCCTCCTGGATGTAGTCGGAGAGCTCCTCGAGGAGCTCGACGTCGTCGTCGCGGCCGTCGCCCTCGGTGATGCGGTCGAGGACCTCGAGCATGCGCTTGGTGCCGAGCCGGCAGGGGACGCACTTGCCGCAGCTCTCCTCGACCGTGAAGGTGAGGAAGAACTTGGCGAAGTCGACCATGCAGGTGGCGTCGTCGACGACCACCATGCCGCCGGAGCCCATCATGGAGCCGGCGGCAAGGAGACTTTCGAAGTCGATCGGCTGGTCGAGCAGCGGCGTGGGCAGGCAGCCGCCCGATGGTCCACCGAGCTGCACGGCCTTGAACTCGCGGCCCGGCAGCATGCCGCCGCCGATGTCGAAGATGACGTGCCGCAGGGTCGAGCCCATGGGCACCTCGATGAGGCCGGTGTTCACGATCTTGCCGGTCAGCGCGAAGATCTTCGTGCCCTTGGACGTGTCCGTGCCGATGGCGGTGAAGGCGTCGGCGCCGTTCGTGACGATCCACGGCACCGTGGCGAAGGTCTCGACGTTGTTGAGGCTCGTGGGCTGGCCGTACAGGCCGTGCTCCACGGTGCGGATGTGCTTGCCGCGCGGCATGCCCCGCTGGCCCTCGATGGAGGCCGTGAGGGCCGTGGACTCGCCGCAGACGAAGGCGCCGGCGCCCTCGTTGATGCGGATGTCGAAGCTGAAGCCCGTGCCGAGGATGTCCTCACCCAGCAGGCCGCGCTCGCGCGCCGCCGCCAGGGCGTGATGCAGGCGCTCGACGGCGAGCGGGTACTCGTGGCGCACGTACACGTAGCCTTCGACCGGGCCGTTGTCACGGCCGATGGCGAAGGCCGCGATGAGCATGCCCTCGACCACACTGTGCGGATTGTCCTCGAGCACGGCGCGGTCCATGAACGCGCCGGGATCGCCCTCGTCGGCGTTGCAGATGACGTAGTGCCTCTCGCCGGGGTTGGCGCGGCAGAAGCGCCACTTCTTGCCGGCGGGGAAGCCGGCGCCGCCGCGGCCGCGCAGGCCGCTCTTCTCGACCTCGGCGATGACGCCTTCGGGGTCGTCCTCGGCGAGCACGCGGGCCCAGGCCTTGTAGCCGCCGCGGGCCAGGTAGTCGTCGATCAGGAGCGGGTCGATGAAGCCGTTGATGCCCCGCACGATGCGACTCTGCTGCGCGTAGAAGGGCACGTCCTTCTCGAGCGGCACGAGCGTGTCGCTCACCGGGTCGCGATACAGCAGGCGCTCGACGACGTCGTCGCCGACGACACTCGTCTCGATGATCTCCGCGATGTCCTTGGGCTTGAGGCGCGGGTAGAAGACGCCCTTGGGGTGGACGACGACGATGGGGCCTTCGTGGCAGAGGCCATGGCAGCCCGTCTCGACGACCCGTACCTTCTCGCTCAGGCCGCGCTTCTCCAGCTCGGCGGCGATGGCCTGGGTCAGGGCTGCCCTGCCGGAGGCGTTGCAGGTCGTGCCGGCGCAGACACGGATCTTGAGCGTGTCCTCACCGCCGGTCGTGCGCGAAGGATCAAAGGCCCGCGCCAGCGCCTCCTGGATGCGGGTCGCGCGGTCTTCTGCCTGGTCTGTCATCACGGCGGCCATGTCAGGCCTCCTCTTCCTTACGGAGTTCGCGAACGATCTTGCGGGCCTCGTCCGGGGTGAGCCGTCCGAAGGTCTCCTCCTCACCCAGGCGCACGGCCGGGGCGAGGGCGCAGGCCCCGATGCAGTTGACGGTCTGGAGCGTGAAGAGACCGTCCGGGGTGGTGCCCCCGACGGTGATATCCAGCTCCTGTGAGAGGGCGTCGACCAGGAGCGGAGCTCCGGCGACGTGACAGGCCGTGCCGATGCACACGCTCAGCACGTGCTTGCCGACCTTGGCGAAGCGGAACATGTTGTAGAAGCTCGAGACGCCGTAGATCTGGGAGAGCGACACGCCCATCTGCAGGGAGATCTCACGCAGAGCAGGGCGCGGCAGGTAGCCGTACACCTCCTGCGTGCCCTGGAGCATCCCGATGAGGCCCATCCCGTGCTCGTGGTACTCGTCCAGCACGGGCTGCATGGCGGCGAGGTCGACGTCCTGCTGGGGAGCTGTGCGCGCCTCGGCGATGCGCGCCGTGTTCGGCGCGGGCAGCTCGTACTTGCTCGTCGAGTTCACGCGGATGACCTGCACGGGGCAGTTGGTCTCGCACAGCGTGCAGGAGCGACAGCGCGGGTCGCCGCTCGCGGGGTCGATGACCACGCGGAACAGCCCGCGGCTGCGCTCCGGCAGGCGCTCGCGCTCCTCCGGATACTGCACCGTGATCTTCTTCATCGGCAGATGGCGGAGCGTCGTGCGCATGGCCTTGAACATGCCGAGCATCAGACGTTCACCACCGGAAGTGCCTCACGCTGCTTGCGCAGGCGCCACTTGAGGATGGGGTCCAGCAGGCCCACGAAAGCGAAGAAGGCGACCCAGCTGAAGAGCGCCATGCCGATCTTCCAGTCGCCGGGAGCCCACAGGATGATGGCCGCCGAGGCCAGCAGGTTCACGAGTCCCAGCGGGATGAGGACCTTCCAGGCGAACGTCATGAGCTGGTCGACCTGAAGGCGGGGCAGCGAGAGCCGCACCCAGACCAGGATGAAGACCAGGACGTAGGTCTTGATCAGGAACCAGAGGATCGGCACCCAGGCGACGCCCCAGAAGGTGATGGCGTCGGCGAAGGGCCCCTGCCAGCCGCCGAAGAACAGCGTGACGGCGACCATGGACATGATCGTCATGCCGGCGTACTCGTTCAGGAAGAACATGCCGAACCGCATGCCCGAGTACTCGGTGCCGTAGCCGGACACCAGCTCCGACTCCGACTCGGGCAGGTCGAACGGGCCACGGTTGAGCTCGCTGATGGCGGCGATGGCGTACATGAGGAAGGTGAAGGGCGCGTAGAACGCGATCCACTGGTAGTGGGCCTGCCACGCCACGACGGCGATGAGGCTCAGCGAGCCGACGATCATGGCGATGACGATGAGCGCCAGGATCATCGGGATCTCGTAGCTGATCATCTGGGCGGCGGCGCGGAGGGCGCCGACCAGGGAGTACTTGTTACGCGACGACCAGCCGCCCAGCAGGATGGCCAGCGTGGTGAAGCTGGTGATGGCGACGATGTAGATGAGGCCGACGTTCAGGTCCTGGCCGGTGAGGCCTCCTGGTGTAGGGGAGCACGAGCTGCACCCCGACGGCGCCGATCATGACCATGATCGGCGCGAGCGTGAACAGCCACGGATCGGCCAGCGAGGGCCGGAAGTCTTCCTTGCCCATCATCTTGAACGCGTCGGCGACGCTCTGCAGCACGCCGTGCGGTCCGGTGCGGTTGGGGCCGTGGCGGTCCTGCATGAAGGCCAGGGCGCGGCGCTCGAAGACGATGTTGACGAGCGCCGCGACGAACACCACCGCGTAGGCGATGACGACGAACAGGACGGCGCGCAGGAGCGCGAGGATCGAGGTCCATCAGCGGTCGATGCCTCCCAGCACGAGGTCGATGCTGCCCGAGATGGCCACGGCGTCGGCGATCTTGTTGCCGCTCAGCAGCTTGGGGAAGATCTGCAGGTTGCAGAAGCAGGGGTCGCGGAACTTGAGCCGGTATGGATACCGCGACCCGTCGCTGACGATGTAGGTGCCGAACTCGCCGCGCGGGTTCTCCTGGCCCACGTAGCACTCGCCCGGCGGCGGCGTGATGACGTAGGGCGCGCGCAGGGAGCCGAGCTGGACCGGCCCCTTGGGCAGCATGTCCAGGCACTGCTCGACGATCTTCACCGACTCGCGCATCTCGTCCATGCGGACGCGGTAGCGGTCGAAGATGTCGCCGTAGCGACTCGGTGCAGACCTTGAAGTCGAGCTCGGGATACACCGAGTACGGGCGCGTGCGCCGCAGGTCCAGCGCCACGCCGGAGGCGCGCGCGTTGGGGCCGGTGATGCCGTAGTCGATGACGTCCTGTTGCGTGATGACGCCCTTGCCCTGCGTGCGCTGCAGGAAGATGGCGTTGTCGTCGACCAGCGACTCGTACTCGTCGATGAGCTTCGGGAACCTCGCGAGGAAGTCGCGGCACTTCTCGACCCAGCCGTCCGGCAGGTCGTAACGCACGCCGCCGAAGCGGTAGTAGTTGAACATCATGCGGGCGCCGCTGACCGCCTCGAGCAGGTCGAGGATGGTCTCGCGGTCGCGGAACATGTAGAAGACCATGGCCGTGCCCAGCGGCGAGAGGTCGGCGGTGAAGGTGCCGACGGCGACCAGGTGGCTGGCGATGCGGTTGAGCTCGCCGACGATGACGCGGATGAACTCCGCGCGCCGCGTGGGCTGGATGCCGGCGAGCTTCTCGACCGTCATCACGTAGCCCCACTCGCAGTTCATGCCGGCCACGTACTCCGTGCGGTCCGGATACGGGATGTACTGGAAGTAGGTGCGCTTCTCGGCGATCTTCTCGAAGCAGCGGTGCAGGTAGCCGATCACGGGGATGACGTCCTTGACGAGCTCGCCGTCAAGCGTGACGACGAGCCGCAGCACGCCGTGCGTGGAGGGGTGCTGCGGCCCCATGTTGACGATGACCTCGTTGAACTCGAGGCCGTCGACGTTGGAGCCCTCGGCCGGCGGCCCGGGCCTCCTCCATGTGTCGCAGCGCGAGCTTGACGGCCTCGTCGGCCTCGCTCTCGTCGAAGACGCTGGGCTGGACGCTGGGTGCGAGATCAGACATTCGGATGGTTCTCGACGAGGTCGACGTAGTCCTTGCGGAGCGGGTGGCCCACGAAATCGTCCTTGAGCAGGATGCGGCGCAGGTCGGGATGACCGACGTAGCGGATCCCGAGCAGGTCCCAGGACTCGCGCTCGTGCCAGTCGGCGGCGGGCCACACGTCGGTGACGGTCTCCACCTCGGCGCTGGAGCGCGGCACCTCGACGTGCAGCTCCAGGTACGTGTTCGTCTTCCAGGAGTACACGTGGTAGACGCTCTCGAGGTGCTTCACCATGTCCACGCCGGCGACGAAGTTGAGCGTCTCGTAGCCGATCTCGGGATCGGCCTTGCAGCCGCCGGGCCACGTCCTTGACGGCCTCGCGGCGGCAGCGGGCCACGACGGTGTCCGGCTCCTGGAACGTGCACGTCCTGCAGGTCGTCGCCGAACCGCTCGGCGAGCCGCGCGGCGATGTCGTCCGTGGGCAGCGGGTTGGTGCCGATCTCGAGAGCCACTCGGTCAGGACTCCTTGCCGGCCACGGCGGCCTTGTCGCCGTCGCCGGCGGCCGGCGCCTGCGGCACGAACGAGTACTGCTGGATCTTGCCCTGCAGCTCGAGCAGGCCCTGGAACAACGCTTCGGGGCGCGGCGGGCAACCGGGGATGTACACGTCGACGGGGACGATCTTGTCGACGCCGTTGACCACGTTGTAGCCGTCGTAGAACGGGCCGCCGCTGGTGGCGCAGGCCCCCATGCTGATGACCCACTTGGGGTCGGCCATCTGGTCGTACAGGCGCTTGAGCACTGGCGCCATCTTCTCGTTGCACGTGCCCGCGACGATCATGAGGTCGCACTGCCGCGGCGTGGGGCGGAAGACCTCCATGCCGTAGCGGGCGACGTCGAAGCGCGCGAAGCCTGAGCTGAGCATCTCGATGGCGCAGCATGCGAGCCCGTAGGTGAACGGGAACACCGAGTGCGACCGCGCCCAGCTGAAGATGAAGTCGGCCGTGGTGGTGATGACGTTGGGCTCCTGGAAGTGCTCGAGCTTGGGGTAGCGCAGCCTGCGACGGTCCGGCGCCACGTCACTCACGCCCACTCAAGGGCCCCCTTGCGCCACGCGTACAGCAGGCCGAACCCCAGCACGGCGATGAAGAGCAGCATCTCGACGAAGCCGGCCGTGCCCAGCGAGCGGAACAGCGAGCGCCCACGGGAACAGGAACACGGCCTCGACGTCGAAGACCAGGAACAGGAGCCCGAAGACGAAGTAGCGCACGGCGAACGGACCCCAGGGGTTGCCCACCGGCGGGATGCCGCACTCGTAGGGCGCGAGTTTCTCCGGCGTGAGATGGGACGGGTTGATGAGCTTGGAGAACAGCAGGATGAGGACGACCAGCGCCGCCCCGGACACCAGGAAGAGCCAGACATACAGCCAGTTGGTGAGATATGCGCTCGTCATGCAAAGGGAACTCGCACGCCGAGCGCGGGATTGCCGGCGGGAGTCTGGCGGGAATATAGCAGACCGCATTCTGCAGGTGCAACCGGCAGGACACCCTCGGGGGTATACGTCGCATCACGCTCGTTTTGCAGGCATTTCCTCGCGGGCGCCGCCGCCCCGTCATACTTCGGGCGCATCCGTGGACAGGCCTCGGGGGGCCGCGTTGACCTCGGCCTGAGGCGTCCCTAAGATGAAACGCAGCCTATACCCCACCCCCGGTGGTCCTCATATGAACATCGGTCCCGCCGAGATCATCGTCGTGCTGGTCATCGCGCTGCTCGTCTTCGGCCCCAAGCGGCTGCCGCAGATGGGCAGGTCGCTGGGCCGCGGCGTGCGCGAGTTCAGGAACGCGGCGGCCACGGCGCGCTCGGAGCTCGGCATCGACGACGTCATCTCCGAGGTCAACGGCGTCAAGGACGACGTCAGCGCCGCGGTGGGTCTCGACGAGCTCAAGACGAGCGTCTGCCGACGTCACGTCCAGCCTGGGTGTGGACGACC
>CAVPQD010000031.1:0-54368 GCA_963707335.1 uncultured Thermoleophilia bacterium
CTCCGGCGCCGCGCCGACTGAGCGCACGCGGATCGCGCGTGCTTCGCCGAATCCTGTCGAGGCCCCTGCATGCCTCCGGCTGCTTTCACGCCCTGTGTCGTTGCCCCATACTGATGCGACTGGCAGCCGTCCGGGGTAGACCTCGGGTGACGGTGGTCTTCTGTGACACAGACGCCCAATCGACAAGACGGCGGAGGCGATGAACGGATGAGCGTGCAGCTGGGTGGCATGGCGCTGCGGGACGGCGTCCTTCTCCAGAGCGAACGGTTCTGGGCGGCGGCGATCCGCACGCCCGACGGCAGGGTGAAGCTCAGCTCAGGCGCAAAGGCGCGCATCCCGGGACGCGAGGCGATGCACAAGGTGCCGGTGTTGCGCGGGGTCGTGCGCCTGGGCGAGTCGCTGGCCGTGTTGCCGGCCGTGCGCCGCGGGACGGGGGGTCCAGTGCTGCCGCACGAGGACCCCAGGCTGCTCGGCGCGACCGTGGCCAGCGCCGTGGCCACGCTCGCGGTGCGCGGCACTGGGCGGCGGCACCCGTTGCTTTCGGAGCTTGCCGCGGCCGGCATCTCGCTGGCGCCGGTGCTGCTGGCCCTGCGCGACTCGCGCCTCTCGAGCTATCACGGCGCCGAGCACAAGAGCGTCGCCGGCTACGAGCACGGCGTCGCGCCGGCCGAGGCCGACAAGGAGCACGAGCGCTGCGGCTCGAACCTGCTCGCGCCGATGCTGGCGACGAACCTCGCCGCCAACATGCTGCTGCGCGCGGCGGGCAAGGAGCGCAAGCCGTTGGCCACGTTCGTGGCCGGGCTGATGAGCATCGGGACGGCAATGGAGCTGTTCTCCTGGATGGCGCGGCATCAGGACCATCCGCTGGCGAAGACGATGCGCCTGCCCGGCATCGAGATGCAGCGCCTGTTCACGACCAGCGAGCCGACGGAGGAGCAGCTGGACGTGGCGCACGAGGCGCTTCGCGAGCTGCTGCGGCTGGAGGAGGCGGCGCCGGCCTGAGGGCGCCGCCGCGTGACCGCCCGGCGGGGATGCGTTCAGTCCCGCCCCGCCGCTCTGTCCTGTCGACCGGCGAAGCGGCCCAACAGCGCGACGTCGGCTAGTCGGCCGGCTCGCGCAGGGCCAGCCGCTTGCGGCGCCGTTCCTGCGCCTCCGCGTGCCACTCCCTCTGCTGGTCGGTCTGCGGCACCAGCGGTGGCACGGCGATGGGCTTGCCGTCGTCGTCGAGGGCCACGAACACCAGATAGGCGGAGTTGGTGTGCCGGACGCTGCCCGTCGTCAGATCCTCGGCCTCCACCCGCACGCCCACCTCCACGGAGGTCCTGCCCGCGAGGTTCACGTTGGCCATGAACCGCACCAGGTCGCCGATCTGGACGGGGTAGTGGAAATCGATGCGGTCGATGGCGGCGGTGACCACGAGCGTTCGGCAGAAGCGGAAGGCGCAGGCGCCGGCGGCGTCGTCGATGAGCTTCATGATGGTGCCGCCGTGGATGTTGCCCATGAAGTTGGCGTCGGCGGGCTGCGTGAGGTGCGTGAGTACGAGGCTCGTCTCGCTGCCCCGTGGCAGGGGATCCGTCATGGCGTCCTGAGGTAGAGGTTCAGATGTCCAGCGAGCCGGGCGGGCGCCGGCGACGCCGGTCCCGCACGCTGCGCTCGCCGCCGCCCGTGCGGTCGGTGCGGCGCTCGCCGTGGCGGCGGTCCATGATGACCTTGACGTTGGGGTTGTCCCTGTAGTGCTCGACGAGGCGCTGGTACGCGTCTTCGCCGAGTTCGGGCGGCACTACGCAGTAGATCATGCACCCTCCCAGTGGCCCTGGACGGAACGGTAGCACAAGCGCGGGGGCGGCCGCCACAAGGAACACGAGCGGGCGCGCCGGGCCGGAGGCTGCTGGCGCGCATGCTGATGCCGTGCCAGTCCGCCTGCGGACCGCGTCCATGTGGCAGAAAAGGGGAGGGCCGGGACCGGCTGTGGCGTCCGCTCTCGCGGTGTCGTCTCAGACGGGCCCGGCCCTCTGAAGGGGGTACCGGTTCGACTATCGGCAGGTTTCGCCCGGACTTTAGCTTTCTCCTCGCTTTGGTAGGCTACGCCCGCGCCATACGACAGGAGGCCTCCGTGTTCCCGCACTACGACGAGATCGTCTCGGCTGTGCCGGAGCACGACCGCTATCCCACCCTGGCCGAGCAGGAAGCGGCGACCGACGAGCTCGCCGGGCGGGGCACGGCGGCGGCGTGGCGGGCTGGCGCCTCCCGCTCCGGCCGCCCTATCCGCTGCCTCGAGGTGCCCGGCGGCCCGCTGCGCGCCGTGCTGGTGGGCGCCCCCCACCCCGAAGAGCCGGTCGGCGCCATCGTGCTCGACCACCTGCTCCCCTTGCTGGCCGGCGGCCTCGCCGACGAGCTCGGCTACAGCTTCTCCGTGGTGCGGGTCGCCGACCCGGACGGCGTGCTCCTGAACGAGCCCTGGTTCGCCGAGCCCGCCGACCTCGTCGGCTACCTGCTGCGGTCGTACCGGCCGGCGTTCATCGACCAGTTCGAATGGACCTTCCCGGTCGAGTACAAGGGCTACGCCTTCACGAGACCGCTGCCCGAGGCCGCGGCGGTCATGGAGGTCATCCATCGCGGCCCGATCGATCTGTACATGGGACTGCACAACGCGAGCTTCAGCGGCGCCTACGCGTATGTCTCCGATGACGACCGTCAGTTGTGTGAGGAGCTCACGGCGTCGATGGCGGCGGCCGCGCTGCCGCCGCACCGCGGCGAGCCTGAGATGCCCTACGCGCGGCGCGTCGGCGACGGTGTCTACCACGCCTTCTCTCTGGCCGACGACTACGAGTACTACCTGGCGAACGGCGTCGAGCCGGCCGCAGTGCTGAGCGCGGGGACGTCGAGCGACGCCTATGCCGAGGGGTTGTGGGACTGCTTCACCCTGGTGGCTGAGGCGCCGCTGTTCACGAGCGCCAGGATCGCCGATACGGCCGCCGCGGGCCTGACCAGGCGGGAGGCGAAGCTGGCTGGCATCGAGCTGGAGCGCGCGTACGCGTCGCGGCTGCACGAGCGCTACGTGAAGGCCGCGCCGCTCCTCTCGCGCGACTCACCCTGGCAGCGCAGCGTCTACGCCTATCTGGCCGACGCCGCGGCTGATCTGCGCGCGGAGCGCCGGCTGGCGGAGGCCGAGCCGGCCTTCGACGAGGAAGCGACGATCGCGCAGCTGTTCGACAGCGTGTACCTGCGCGAGCTCGCCGCCCTGGACCGGCTCGGCCGGTTCGCGTCGATGCTCGCCGCCGAGGCGGCCCGGAGCGAGACGCTCGAGGAGCTCCGCGCGGAGGCCGAGGCTGAGGTGCGGGAGCGCGCTCTCAAGCTGGCCTCGGCGGGCGGGGTGCAGCCCGTCCCCATCCGCGCGCTGGCGCAGTATCAGCTCTCCTGCCTCTTGTGCTCGCTGATCGCCGTCCGCGACCGGTACCGGCCGCGTCGTCCTCGTCCTGCTCACCGGCGTCTGGGCAAGCCGTTCGCCTAGGGCGCTTCAGGGCGGCTGCACGACGACCGACGGCCAAGGACGACCATCGCGCGCCGTCATCGTGCGGCTACGCTCAATGGAGCGAGGTCGACTGCCGATACCCTGCTCCGGAGGAAGAAAGGGCGTTCGCTTGAAGAGAGAGGCAGCCGGGACAGACTCGTACGCGCTGGCCTGCGAAGTGGGCGCTGCCCTCACGTCATCGCTCGTGCTTGTGGCGAAGCGCGCCGGCAAGAACCGCGTGGAGCTCTACGCATGACGGGACTCGCGCGCCGCGCACACGGATCCTCGCCCCATCCGGTCGTGACGCAGGACGCCCTTGCGCTCGCGTCGGAGGTGGGCCTCACCATCGGCGCCATCTCCGACCCGGGCGAGCTGCTCTCCTCCATCGCTCAGCGCGTGGCGGAAGCGCTGGACGTGTGGCAGTGCGACATCTGCGAGTACAGGCCGGACACCCGCTCGCTGGTCGCCGCCGCCGTGTGGGCGCGTGAGATGGGCGAACGTGAGCGCGGCCGGCTGGGGACTCGGCACGACCTCGACGAGTGGCCGGGCTATCGTCGTCTCATCGTCGATCGCGCGCCGTGCGAGGTCCACCGGGACGACGACGATCTGAGTCCGGCAGAAGCGGCGTCCATGGACGAGCGGGGCGAACGGAGCCGGCTTTCAGTGCCGCTCGTGTTCGGCGGCGCGGTCATCGGTGCGCTCACGCTCGTGGAGAAGCGAGCCGTAAGACGGCTCGGCCCGGGCGATCGGCGGCTGGTGGAACTGCTCGCGGTGCCGGCGGCCGTGGCCGTGCACAGCGGGCGCATGCTGCGCCGGGAAGCGGAGCAGGACCGGCGCCTCTCGGCGCTTGCCACGGCCAGCGCGGCCATGGCGTCGACGCTGGACCTGGACGAGCTCCTGGCGACCATCGCCGAAGCCGCCGGCCAGGCGCTGGACGCGGCGGAATGCGCCATCGACATCTACGATGAGGCGGAAGATTCGATCGTCATCAAGGCCTACTACCAGCGGGATCCTCTCGAGGATCCCGCTGAATGGATCGGCCGCTCGTACTCGCTGGCCGACTATCCTCGAGACCGCGTCACGCTGCGGAGCGGGGTCATCACTGAGGAGCACGTGTCGGACCCGGACCTGGACGAGGCCAACCGCAGGAGCATGCTTGACGACGGTGAGCAGACCCATCTCACGGTGCCACTGGTACACGAGGGGCGGGCGATAGGCCTGCTGGTGTTCGTCGAGCTGGGCGAGGAGCGCCACTTCACCGATGAGGAGCGGCAGGTCGCGCTCGCACTCTCCGAGCAGGCGACCGCGGCCATCCACAACGCGCGGCTCCTGCTGCACAGCAACGAACAGAACCGTCGCCTGGACCTGCTGCTCAGATCGATGCGCGCCATCAGCTCGAGCATGGACCTGGAGGACGTGCTCGACACCGTGGCGCGCACCGCCGGCGAATTGCTGGGGGCCGAGCAGTGCCAGATCCAGGACTACGACAGCGGCGCCAACACCGTCACGCCGGTCGCCTTCTGGCAGCGTCACGCGGAGCGGCCCGAGCCGGGTAGCCTGAACAAGGTCTACTCCCTGGACGACGAGCCCGACGAGCGTGCCTTCCTCGAGGCCAAGACCGCCGTGCAGCAGCTGCGCTCAGACCCGTCTCTGGCGCAGCCCACACGGGACGTGATGGACAAGTACGGCGATCTCTCCTATCTGAACATCCCGCTGGTGTTCAACGAGCAATCGTTCGGCGTGATGGTGCTCGTCGAGACCGAGTACGAGCGGCGCTGGAGCGACGAGGATGTGGCTCTGGGCACCGCTCTTGCGGAGCAGGCCGCCGTGGCCATCGAGAACGCGCGTCTCTACCGGCGCGTCCAGGGCCAGGCGCTCACCGACGGGCTCACCGGCCTCTACAACCACCGCTACTTCTACGAGCGGCTCGAGCAGGAGGTGGCGCGGGCGCGACGATACGGCACGCCCGTTTCCCTGCTCATGATCGACCTGGACGACTTCAAGGCGTTCAACGACCGCCGCGGGCACCCGGCCGGCGATGCCGTGCTGCGAGCCATCGCGGAGGTGCTTCGCTCCGAGCTCCGCCACAATCTGGACATCGCGGCGCGGTACGGCGGCGAGGAGTTCGCCGTGATCCTGCCGAACACGCCCATGCAACCTGTGGGCGATGGGCAGATGGAGATGGACCTGAGTGGGCATGGCGGCGGAGAGGCGGATCCACCCGCGCCCGGCCACCGCGACGGAGCTGAGTCGGTGGCCGAGCGCATTCGCCGGCGGGTGGCCGCCGCCGAGTTCCCGTCGGGCGACCACAGACGGCCGTCGCGACTCACGGTCAGCGTCGGCGTCGCGGTGTTCCCCCTTCGAACGGAATCGCCTGAAGACCTCGTCGCCAACGCCGACGCGGCGCTGTACAAGGCCAAGCGCTCCGGCAAGAACCGCGTCGAGAGCTACGGGTAGCGCATGACCCTCACGCCCGACCCCTCCGCCGACGGGCATTTCGATATCGTCGCCCGCGTCGTCTGCCAGTCTCTGGACCTCTGGTCGGCCGATGTCTGGACGCTGGCGCCCGAAGGCGACGCGCTCGTCTGCCGGGGGTTCTGGAGCCGGGAGCAGAGCGATGCGGCGCGGAGCTGCGTCGGCGTCGCCGTCGGGTTGGCCCAGAGTCACGACCTGCGTCGCCTCGTGCTCGCCGGCGAGGCGATCGAGCGGCACAGCGATGACACCGAGATCTCGCCCGCGGATGCCGCGGCGCTGCACGGCCAGCGCCTGGAGAGCCGCATCGATGTGCCGCTCATGCTGGGCGACGAAGTGCTCGGGGTGCTGAGCCTCGGCGAACGGCGCGGCGTGCGGCGCCTGGACCCCGCCGAGCGGGAGAGCCTGCGCCGTCTCTGCGAGCTGGCCGCCGTCGTCGTGCGCGAGGACGCAAGGGCCCGGCTGAGTGACGAGCACGGCTATCGTCTGCTGGAGCTGGTCCGCTCCGGGCAGGAGATGGTGGTCTCGCTGCGGGTGCAGACCACCATCGCGTCCGCCGCGGCGCAGGTCGCGGGCCTGTTCCCCGGCGTCGACTGCGACGTCGAGGTACCGCTGCTCAGGGACGACGGCAGCTACGCGCGCGTCGTCCCGAGCCTCGGCGACGAGGTGGAGCTCGGCGCCGCCTATGAGGCCTGGGCGGCCGACGCACTGGCCAGGCAGGCCGTGCGCCTGTGCCGTCGCGAACACGAACGGGCGCGCGACGGCAGGACTCGGCTGGTCGTGCCGCTGTTCCGCGCGGACCGCGCCCTGGGGTATGTGGACGTGCGGGCGACAATGTCACGTAACTTCCGTGAACGCGAGGTGGAACTGATCCAGCTGGCGGCCGACCAGGTCGCCACCGCCCTCGTGAATGCTCGCGCCCTGCGCTCACTGGAGCAGCGCGTCGCGACCGACACCCAGACCGGCCTCTACGGCCGCTGGTACTTCTACGAGCGGCTCGCGGCCGAGGCGGCGCGATCGCGCCGCTACTCCCAGCCGCTCTCGCTGCTCGTCGTGGAGATCGACGACCTCGAGCATGTGCTGACCCGGCGGGGACGGGCCGCGGGCGACCGGGTGCTGCGAGCGGTCGCCCGCATGGTCCAGACCTGCCTGCGCGACAAGGTGGACGTGCCCTGCCGGCACGGGATGGCCTCGTTCGCCGTGCTCCTGCCGACCACGGTCGCCCTCGGGAGCGGAGCGGGGCTCGTCGCCGAGCGTCTGCGCGAGGTCGCGGAGCAGACCCAGGTGGGCGACGACGAGCTGGGCCAGCTGGGTCGCTTCACGCTGAGCATCGGCGTCGCCGGACTGCCGCTGCACTGCGACGACGCCGACGAGCTCACCTCGCTCGCCGAGGAGGCGGTGCGCCTGGCGCGGCGCCAGGGCGGCAACCGCGTCGTCTTCGCCGGTCGCGGCTGAGAGCGCCGTCCGGCGCTCGGGCTAGGCCTCGTCCCTGCCGAGCGCCGTCAGCGCGTCGAGCGTCGTCGGGTCGCCGCCCAGCACCTCGTCGGCGGCGCCCTCGACGCGCGCGGTCATGGCGTCGACGAAGTACCTCGCCACCAGCAGCTTGCGCGCGTCGTCCTGCGCCGCGCGCAGCAGCAGGTAGCCGCAGGCCACGTCGATGGCCATCTCGACGAGCCGGCGGGCGTGGAAGTCGCGGAAGCGCAGGTCGCCGAGGGCGCGGACGCGGGCGATCGCTTCCGCCAGGCGCGCGCGGGCGCCGCGCACCCGCGCCAGCAGCTCCGGCGTGCCGCCGAGGTCCTCGGCGTCGTACTCGTCCAGGCGGTCGGCGAGCGTGCCGCCGAGGACGCCGCCGATGGCGGCCACGACCTGCAGCTGCGTCGTGCCCTCGTAGATGTTGGTGATGCGCGCGTCGCGGCTGTGGCGCTCCACGGCGAAGTCGCGCATGTAGCCCGAGCCGCCGTGGACCTGCAGTGAGTCGTAGGTGACCTGGTTGGCCATCTCGGTGCAGCAGGCCTTCGCCAGCGGCGTGTAGAGGGCGGCGAGCCGCGTGTACTGTCTTGAGCTCGGCGCGCAGCGCCTTGAGGTCGGCGTCCGGGTCGGTCGGCGCGGCCGCACCGGCCTCCTGTGCCGCCGCCTGCAGCTGCGCGATGCGGTGCTCCAGCACCTCTTTGGTGTCGACGATGAGCGCGGTCTCGTAGAGCAGTGCGCGCGCCGCCTCGATGCTCACCTTCATGTCGGCCAGCATGGCCCTTGACGGCGGTGAGCTCGCCGATGGGCGCGCCGAACTGGACGCGCTCGCCGGCGTACTTGACCGCCGCGCGGTAGGCCGCCTCGGCGATGCCCTGCGCCTGCGCCGCGATGGCCAGGCGGGCGCCGTTCATGAGGCTCATCACGTAGGTGGTGAGGCCGCGCCGGCGCTCGCCGACGAGCAGCGCCGGCGCGTCGTCGAACTGCAGCTCGCAGGTGGGCGAGCCGTGGATGCCGAGCTTGTCCTCGAGGCGGCGGATGCGCATGTGCTCGTCGCGCTCGTAGAGGAACATGCTCAGGCCGCGGGCGTCGGTGGTGCCCTCCTCGGAGCGCGCCAGCACGAGGCTGATCTGGCCGCAGCCGTTGGTGATGAAGCGCTTCACGCCGTTCAGGCGCCAGGTGCCGTCCTCGGCCTGCGTGGCCTTGAGCTGCACGTTCTGCAGGTCGCTGCCGGCCTCGGGCTCGGTGAGCGCCATGCTGCCGGTGACCTCGCCGCTGGCGAAGCGCGGCAGGTAGGCGGCCTTCATCTCGTCGTCGGCGAACTTGTTGACCGTCTCGGCGATGTCCTGCAGGCCGAAGATGTTCATGAGCGCCGGGTCGGCGCGGCTGACCATCTCGACGATCATCACGCTGACACGAGACGGGGAAGTTGAGGCCGCCGTACTTGCGCGGCAGCGTGATGCCCATGAGGTCGGCCTGCTTGAGGCGCTCGAGGCTCTCGGCGATGCCGGGCGCGTAGCAGACCTCGCCGTCGACGAGCTCGCTGCCGGCGCGGTCGACGTCCTCGGCGCGCGGCTCGATGAACTCGCCGGCGATGTCGCCGACGATCTCGAGCGTGCGCTCGTAGGAGTCGAGGGCGTCCTCGAAGTCGCCGGGCGCGTAGGCGAAGTCGCGCGCCTGCGCGTAGCCGTCCTCGCGCAGGCGCACGACGCGCGCGAGGTCGAGGCGGTGCAGGGTGGCTGCGAGGTCGGGGTTGTCGGTGAAGAAGTTGCTCACGACGCACCTCCGTCGCTCGCTGGCGTCGCGGCGCTGCCCGGCGCAGCCGCGCTCACCGACCCGCCCGCGTCGCCGGGCGCGCCGCTCGCGCCCTTCGTCCTGTAGGCCTGGATCAGCAGCGGGATGACCTTGTGCAGGTCGCCGACGATGCCGTAGTGGGCGACGCTGAAGATGGGCGCCAGCGGGTCGCTGTTGATGGCCAGGATGCGGGCGCTCTGGTCCATGCCGGCGCGGTGCTGCACGGAGCCGCTGATGCCGCAGGCGATGTAGAGCTTGGGGCGGACGGTCGTGCCGGTCTGGCCCGACCTGGTGGTCGTGGGCGATCCAGCCCGCGTCCACGGCGGCGCGGCTGGCGCCGACGACGCCGCCGACCGCGCGGGCCAGCTCCTCGACCAGCGCGAAGCCCTCGCGCGAGCCGACGCCGACGCCGCCGGAGACGACGATGCGCGCGCCCTTGAGGTCGACCCTCTTCTCCTCCTGCACGCGCTGCACGAGCGCGCACCGCGAAGTCGGCGTCGCGTGAGGCGCACAGGCCGCCGTCGGCGGCCGTCTGCGCTCGCTGGTGCGCCGTGCGTTCGACCGGCACGTCGACGATCGCGCCCGGTGCGCGCCGCGTCGGCCTCCGGCATCGACCATGACGCCCTCGCGCACGGTGGCCATCTGCGGCCGGTGCTCGGGGCTGATGATGGTGGCGATGATGTTGCCGCCGAACGCCGGGCGGATCTGGTAGAGCAGGTCCTTGTACTCGTCGCCCTTGAGCGTGTGGTCGCCGATGCGCAGGTCGGTGCAGTCGGCGGTGAGGCCGGTGCGCAGGGCGCTGGCCACGCGCGGCGCGAGGTCGCGGCCGGTCGTGGTGGCGCCGTACGAGGACGATCTGCGGCTGGTGCTCGCGGATGAGGCTCGCTGACGAGCGTGCGCGTACGGCAGCGCCAGGTAGTCGGCGAGGTCGTCGTGGGCGACGACGTAGACGGTGTCGGCGCCGCGGGCGACGAGGGCGGGCGCGAGGGCCTTGACGGCCTCGCCCGCCCCGGCCAGCACGGCGCCGACGCCGCACGCCGAGGCGGTCGGCGAGCTCGCGGGCGCGGCCGAGCAGCTCCAGGCTGACCTCGGCCGCCACGCCGTCGTGCTGCTCGACGACGACCCAGACGTCGCCGCGGCCCGCGGCGCCGTGTGCGCTAGCCAAGGATGTGCTCCTCGATCAGCTCGTGCACGAGCTCGGTCGATGCCGGCCTCGTCGGGCTCGACCATGCGCGCCTCGCTCTGCGCGAGGACGACGCTCTCGATCTCCTTGACGCGCGTCGGCGAGCCGCGCAGGCCGAGCAGCCTCGCGGTCGGCGCCGAGGGCCTCGTGGTCCCACTGCACGACTCTGGCGCGGCACACGGGCTTGCCGTCGCGCGCCGATCATGCACACCTCGGCCTCGTCGCTCTCCGGGTCGAGGTAGCTGTCGTCGTACTCGGGCATCGCCTCGGCGGCGACGTTCTTGTAGGTCATGACCAGCTTGACGCTCGCCGGGCGCGGATCGTTGGCCTCGCCGGTGACGGTGAGCAGACAAGGCAGCGGGCTGGTGAGCGTCTCGAAGCCGCCCTCGATGCTGCGCGTGGCGGTGATGCGGCCGCCGGCCGCGCGGCCGCTTCGGCGGCCGCGACCACCGGCGGCTCCAGCTCGTCGATGCGGCTGACGCAGGTGATCTGCGGCATGCCCAGCTTCTCGGCGGTCTGCGGCCCGACCTGGGCCGTGTCGCCGTCGATCGCCTGGCGGCCGCAGAGCACGAGGTCGCAGCCGCCGAGCTTGCGCACGGCCAGCGACAGGGCGTAGCTCGTGGCCAGCGTGTCGGCGCCGGCGAAGGCCTTGTCGGTGAGCAGGATCACCTCGTCGGCGCCGCGGTACAGCGACTCGCGCAGCACCTGGACGGCGGCCGGCGGCCCCATGGTGATCACGGTGACGCGCGCGTCGTGGCGGTCCTTCAGCTGGAGCGCCTCTTCCAGCGCGTTCAGGTCCTCGGGGTTGAACACGGCCGGCAGCGCGGCCCGGTTGATGGTGCCGTCCTCTTTCATCGCCTCGCCGGTCACGTTCTGGGTGTCCGGGACCTGCTTGACGAGGACGACGATGCGCAGCTGTGGCATGAGCGAGCTTTCCCGTCGTCGTGGATGCGGAAGGGAGAAGGTACCAGAAAGCGAGGGCCTGCCGCAAAAGCGAGCGTTCGGGCAGGCGTCTGCTCAGGCGGCCTCGAGGATGTCGCCGGGCAGCCAGCCCACGGAGCCGCGCGTGGTGCGGCACAACAGCCAGCCGCCCTCGTCGTCCAGCACCTCGACGACCTCGCTCCTGGCGACAGTGAGCTCCGTGCCGTCGTAGTCTCGCCTGGCCACCGCCTCGGCGGGGCTGGTCTGTTCCAGGTAGGACTCCGGCACCCAGCCCTGTTCGCCATTCTGCGCCGTGCACCAGCAGTAGGCCGTCCATTGCTGGTCGCGATGGCCGACGGAGAGGATCTCGCCCTGCGCGAAATGGATGGGCTCGATGTAGCCCGGGACGTACGACTCGGTGACCCTCATGGGGGTGGTGTCGGCACTCATGATGACTCGACCTCCTCGACGTCCGCGGCGCGCACCCAGCCGGTGACGCCCGACGCGTTGCGGCACCACAGCCAGCCGCCCATCTCCTCGAGCAGGTCGAGCGCCTCGCCGGCCACGACGGTGAGCTGGCCGGCGTCGTAGTCGCGCAGCGCGACGGCCTCGTTGTGCCCCGTCATCTCCAGGTAGGCGTCCGGCGCCCAGCCGTGCAGGCCGTGCTCGGTGGCGACCCACACATAGGCCGGGAACTGCTGGTTGCGGTGGCCTACGGCCAGCACGTCGTCCTTGTTGAAGCGGACGGTCTCGATGTGGTCGCGCACGCGTGACACGGCGACCCGGACCTTTCGAGAGTCCTCGTCCATTCCAGCATTGTAGTCCTTGCGGCGAGCGATGGAGCGGGCGGGGTATGATACCGCCCTATGACCGGAACGAGTCTGCGTACGCTTCGCGCCGTCGCCCACGGGCTACCTGCATTTGGGCAGCGCGCGGACCGGCCTCTACAATTACATCTTCGCGCGCCAGCGCGGCGGCGCGTTCATCCTGCGCATCGAGGACACCGACCCGTCGCGCAGCACGGACGAGGCGATCGCCCAGATCATCAGCTCCATGCAGGAGATGGGGCTGGAGTGGGACGAGGGGCCGGGCGTGCCGGGGCCCCACGGGCCCTACCGGCAGACCGAGCGCCACGACGTCTATCAGGAGCACGTGGGCAAGCTGCTCGAGGGCAGGCATCTGTACCCGTGCTTCTGCACGCCCGACGAGCTCGAGGCCGAGCGCCAGGCGGCGCAGACGGAGAAACGCGCCTGGGTCTACAGCGGCCGCTGCCGGGCGCTTCCCGCGGAAGAGGTGGAGCGCCGCAAGGCGGCCGGCGAGCCGTTCACATTGCGCATGCACGTGCCGCCGGGCACGACGTCGTTCCACGACCTGCTGCGCGGCGGCGTGGAGTTCGACAACGCGACCATCGGCGACTTCATCGTGCAGCGCTCGGACGGCACCGTCACGTACAATCTCGCCGTCGTCGTCGACGACGTGACGATGGACATCACGCACGTCATCCGCGGCGACGACCACATCAGCAACACGCCCAAACAGGTCGTCATCTATCAGGCGCTGGGCGCCGCGGTGCCCGAGTTCCTCCACATGCCGCTCCTCTTCGGCACCGACAAGAAGAAGCTCAGCAAGCGGCACGGCGCCACCAAGATCGAGGAGCTCACGGCGATGGGCTACTTCGTCGAGGTCGTGAGGAACTACCTGTGCTTCCTCAGCACGGAGTTCGACGAGGCGATGATCACGTGGTCGCTGCAGGACCTGGTCGAGAGGTTCGACGTGCTCGGCCTGGGCACGAGCCCGAGCATCTTCGACCCCGAGAAGCTCAGCTGGATGAACGGCCGTTACATGCGCGAGCTGGGCGACGAGGAACTCGGCGAGCGCATGCTCGCCTACCTGGAGCGCGTCGGGTTCTTCGACGACTGCGGCAGGGTGATGGAGGTCGCCGCCGCCGGGCCCGCGGCGCTCGCCGCCGTGGTCGAGGCGGCCGACGCCGTCCACCAGCTCCACGCCGTGCCGCCCACGGTGGAGCAGGCGGCGCTGGTCGGCGCCGTTGCGCCACTCGTGCGCGAGAAGATCGACTTGCTCGCCGAGTTCATCCCCATGGCCGGCTGGTTCTTCAGGCCGCTGGCCTTCACGGAGGAGTCGCTGCGAGCGGTCTGGTCAACACGCCGGAGGCGGGGCGCACGCTGCGCGAAGCGGCCGTGCGCCTGGCCGCGCTGGACACCTGGGACGTGACCCACGTCGAAGCCGTCGTGCGCAGCCTCCCGGAGGAGCTGGGCGTGAAGCCCAAAGCGGTGTTCGCCGCCCTGCGCCTGGGCATGAGCGGTCAGAGCGTCACGCCCGGCCTGTTCGAGTCGCTGTGGGCCCTGGGCCAGGACGAGGCCGCCGGCCGCCTCACCACGTCGGCGGCCCTGCTGTAGGGAGACTGCGTCGCCGCTTCGCGCGCCGACGTGTCGGTGAGTGACTCAGGGGTCGCGGCGGGATGTGCGGGAACGTCCGCGCGAGCGCTTCGGCCTCGGCTTTGGCGGCCTGGGCCTCGGCGGCAGCCTGCAGCCGCTCCTCCCTGCTGCGCTCCGCCGTCGCCAGCGTCTCCGGGTCAGTGCCCAGCAGTCGCCGCAGCCACGAGATCGAGCCCCATGCTGCCGACCTCCTCCTTCAGTCCCCGAGGACCAGGCGAAGAAGCGGTACTCGTCGTCCTGGTCCTTGACCACGCGCGTCGTTGCGGCTGCAGGCTAGCGTGCCGCGGCCAGCCGGGCAAGCGTCTGCGGCAGCTCGCGAAGCCCCGCGACCACGGCATCGGGGACCGGTGCGCCCGGCGGGAGCGGGCGGCGGGACGGGTTGAACCATATCGTCCGCAGCCCGGCCGCCTTGGCGCCGGCGACGTCGTTCGTGATGCTGTCGCCCACCATGACGGCGCGGGCCGGAGCGACGCCTCTCCGGTTGACGCCGGCCTGCCGCAGCGCCGCCGTGAAGAACGCCGCGTCGGGCTTGCGCGCCCCGACGTCGCGCGACGAGACGACGCCGTCGATGGACGCGTCGAGGCCGACGCGAGCCAGGGCGGCGCGCACGTCCGGCCCGCTCGATTCGTCGGCGTTGGTGGCCACGAGCAGGCGGTAGTGGGGGCGCAGGCGGCGCAGCGTCTCCTGCGCCCCGTCCACGGCCGCGACCTTGGGCCACGTCGCCATGGGTCCGGTCTGGCTGCCGTCGTCGACCATGAGCGTGTCGCCCCAGTCGAAGAGCACCGCGTCGATGCGCCGGCGGCGACCCGGGCCTGCGGCCCGCTTCGTCGCCGGCCTCCCGGGGCCGGAAGGCCGCGTCCATGACGAGCCGTAGCCACGCGGCCACTCCGAAGCCCAGCAGCCAGCCCGCGATCACGTCCGAAGGCCAGTGGACCGTCAGGTAGACGCGGGAGAGCCCCATGAGGACGGCGAAGGCGACGCCGCCGATCAGGACCGGCGTGCGCCAGCGCGTGGGCCAGGCGACGAAGATGAGCGCCGCGGCCAGTCCGGTGGCCGCCATGGCGTGGCCGCTCGGGTACGCGTACATCGAGGCGTGCGCCAGGTCGGTCGGCGGCGGCTGGCGTCTGACGATCTCTTTGAGGAGCGTGCTCAGGAGCTGCGCAGTGACGAGGCTGAGGACGACGTAGACGCCCTGGCCGAGACGGCCGTGGCGGGCGAGCAGCACAGCCGTGACAAGCGCCGCCGGCACGAGCACCCACCAGACGCCGATGTGCGCGAACCCCTCGGCGATGGGGGCGAGCGGGGAGACCTGGTGCGCCCAGAGCCAGTCCGTGAGGCGCTGCTTCCAGGCCGCGCAACGCCCCGCTCTGGACGATCGCCGTCCAGACGGCGAACGCGGCCAGGACGGCCGCGACCGCAAGGGCGAGGCCGTACGGCGGGGAGCGTCGCTGCTGACGGTCAGCAGCCGGCACAGATGAGGCCGCCGAGGGCAGCCGGGAGCTCGTCGAAGTGGCGCACCACCAGATCGGCGGTGGTGCGGGCTGCATCGCGGTTGTTGGACCCGACGAAGAGCACTGCCGACATGCCGGCGCCCTGTGCGCCGGCGACGTCGGTGCGCTGGATGTCGCCGACGTGGGCCGCCTCCCCGGGTCTGACCCCGAGCTGTTCGAGCGTGAAGACGAAGGCCCGCTTGGAGGGCTTGCTGGCGCCGTGCTCGTTGGAGAAGTAGAGGTAGTCGAAGTGGCGCAGCATGTCGTTGCGCGCGAGCAGCTCGCGGAGCACCGACCCCGGCGAGTAGCCGGTGTCGCAGATCACCGCGAGCCTGTAGCGCTCGGCCAGCAGCGGCAGCGTGTACGCGGTGCCCGGCATGGGGTCCGGAGGCAGCTCGAGCAGCAGCCGCTCGAACGCCGTGACGACGCGGTCGCGAGCGTCGTCCGGCAGCAGCACGCCCAGCGTGGCGAGGATGGCGTCCACGGTCTCGTAGCACAGCGGCGTGCGGTGCTCGTGGTACCAGAGCCTGTCGAAGAAGTCGAAACCTGACTGCAGCGCGTCGGCGAGCGCCGTGCGGGGCGGTCGCAGCCCCAGGAGCTCGAGCTCACCACGCAGGATCTCCTCGCGACGCTGCTCGCGCTCGGCGCCACGTACGTCGACGAACAACGTGTTCCAGTAGTCGAAGGTGACGGCTCGGAGCATGCCCGTAGGGTACCAGACGACACTGCCGCCAAACGCGATGGGCTGAGCCCCGCGCGGGCGGCGGCCGGGCCGGGGCGTCGGCCGCCGGCCGCCGGGTCAGGAGACCTTGGGCTCGTGTACGGCGAACCACCAGTCGCCGGCCTTGGCCGTCTCGCTGGCGCGCATCACCGTCGGTCCCCTCCCGCGGTCGATGGCCAGCGACACGAAACCGCTGCCGCAGGCGGGACACATCACGAAAGGACTGTCCCGGGTCTCGCTCGGCGGCGTGCGGAACCGGTAGACGCACTCGTCGCATACGTAATCTCTGGACGCCATGGCACTCCCCTCCCCTTGTTTCACGGTTCTCTACGAGCACGGCCGCTGAAGTCCTTCGGGGGTAGACTGCAGGGATGGCGGCAGAATCGAGACGTGCGGTGATCGCCGCGATCGCCGGCAACGCGGCCATCGCGGTCATCAAATTCATCGCCGGGGCCATGACCGGCAGCTCGGCGATGATCTCCGAAGGCATCCACTCGCTCGTGGACACGGGCAACGGCGGCCTGCTCTACCTCGGTCTGCAGCGCAGCCAGCGGCCGGCCGACGCGCAGCATCCCTTCGGGCACGGCGGCGAGGTCTACTTCTGGAGCCTCATCGTCGCCGTGAGCATCTTCGGCATCGGCGGCGGGATGTCCATCTACGAGGGCATCACGCACATCCGACATCCAGCCCCGCTGGAGGACCCCGCGATCGCCTACGTCGTGCTGGGTCTGGCGGCTCTCTTCGAGACGATGTCGTTCAGCGTCGCCTGGCGCGCCTTTCGCGCCACCAAAGGCGATCGGCACGCTCTGTCCGCCATCCATCACGGCAAGGACCCAAGCCTGTTCACCGTGTTGTTCGAGGACACGGCGGCCCTGTTCGGTCTGGCGGTGGCGTTCCTGGGCGTCTTCCTGAGCCATCAGCTGGAGCGGCCGACGCTGGACGGTCTGGCCTCCGTGATCATCGGCCTCATCCTCATCGTGGCGGCGCTGTGGCTGGCCGTGGAGAGCAAGAGCCTGCTCGTCGGCGAGGCGGCCGACCCCGAGCTGGTGCGTGACGTGCGCGAGCTGGCTCTGGCCGACCCGGACGTGACCGGCCTCGGCGCCGTGCTCACCATGCACCTCGGCCCCGAAGACGTGCTGCTCAACATCGAGGTCCAGTTCACGCCCGGGCTGCCGGCGGAGGAGATCCACACCGTCGTGCACAGGCTCGAGGCCGCGATCGTCGCGCGCTACCCGGAGGTGAGCAAGATCTTCATCGAGGTGGAGTCGCTCACCGCCGGGGCGCGTCGTCGCGGCGCCGGAGGCGGCCGGGCCGGCGTGAGCGCCACGCTGGCTGCGCCGGCCCGGATCGCCGGGGGAACACCCCGCGGGCGTGTCGGGGTACGCGAGAGTGGGAAGACTGTGCGTACCCGACGGGCGGACGATCACCACACGGGGACGGCGCCCGGATCGGATGCGTCACCCTGAATCGGCGGCCGCGGGTCTCGGGAGAGACCCGCGGCCGCCGTCGTCTTGCCCCGTTGCCCCTGTCTCGATCCCGCATCGAGCCCGAGGCCGCCGCCCGCGGGCGCGTAGAATCAGCCGATGCTCCCGGACTCACTCGTGTTCAGCGTGGCCGTGCTCGTCGCGGCCGTGGTGGTGTGGCGGGGGGCGCTGCGGCGCGCCTCCTGGCGTCGCGTGGCGCTGCAGGCGCTGCTTGTCGTCTACGTGGCCTGGATCGTGAGCATGACGCTCTTCCCTGTGCCGCTCGACGGCGCCGGCCCCGTCGAGCGGGTCGCCTCGGAGCTGAACAGGCCGAACGTGGTGCCGCTGCGCACCATCCGCGAGACGCTCCGGCTCGAGTCCTCCCGGCAGCAGGCCCGGCTCTTCCTGGGCAACATCCTGGTGTTCGTGCCGTTCGGGCTGCTGCTGCCGGCGCTCAGCGCGCGGGTGCGCAGCTGGCCGCGCGCGCTCCTCGCCGGCCTCGCCTTCTCCGGCGCGATCGAACTGGCTCAGCTCGCCGTATCGCTTGCGGTCGGCTACTGGTACCGCATGCCCGACGTGGACGACGTACTGCTGAACGTGGCGGGGGTCCTGCTGGGCTACGGCCTGTTTGTGGCGCTGGGCGGCACTACTTCCCGCTCCCGCTGGCCATCTGCCAGGCGCCGTAGAAGACCACGTAGTAGGTGATGCCGGCGGCGCTCAGCAGGGCCAGCAGGGTGACGATCATGGAGAGGCAGCCGCCGGACTTGGCCGCAGGCCCCGACTGCGAGACGCCGAGCCACTCCCGGGCGAGCCAGAGGCCGACCCCGAGGACGACGTAGGCCGCGATGCCGGCGACGACGACGGCGAGGCCCTCCGCGCGGCTCGCCATGAGCACCATGGCTGGCGCGCTCACGAGGATGAGGATCGTGCCCAGGATCGTCCCTCGGCGTCGGGTCACGCCTCTGTCCACCCTGTTCGCCGCGACAGCGCCCCGCGGGCGATGGCGCGGGCTGCGGCGGCCGCGACGGCTGCCATCGCGACGGCACCGGCGATATCGATGGGTGAGTGCACGTGCGCCAGCACGCGGGCGACACCCGCGGCCAGCGACACCGCGACGAGCACGAGGCCCCAGCGGCGCGAGTAGTACAGCACGCAGAAGCCGACGAACATGGTGAGCACGGTGTGGTCGGACGGAAAGCCGTTGTCGTCGGCGTGGGGGAAGAGTGGCGCGATGTGCTGGGTGACGAAGGGGCGCGGGTGGTAGTAGAGCGCCCCCCCGATCCTGATGAGGGCCAGGCAGAGGAGGCCGCCGATGACACCCGTCACAAGCAGCTCGATCTCTTGCCGCTGGGGCAGGCGGAGCCAGACCGCGGCGGCGATGACGAAGCTGACGATGAAGCCGTACTGGGCTGCATAGGCGATAAGGGTGTCCATGGTGGACCAGCCTATACCGCGAACGCGGCCGGTGCGGCGCGGCGCCTCGCCCGCCGGCTGGTACGAGGCGCGTCGGGTGGGGCCGGCGCTCGGGGACGTGTACACTGATGTATCGCGCCGGCCCGCGGCCGGCCCCTTGCGTCCGCCCCCATCCAGAGAGGCCCAGCTTCACCGTGCACGCCGTCGAGAAGATCCGCAACCTCGCCATCATCGCCCACATCGATCACGGCAAGACCACGCTGATCGACAGCATCTTCCGGGCAGCGCACGTCTTCCGCGAGAACGCGCACGTCGACGAGCGCGTGATGGACAGCAACGATCTCGAGCGAGAGCGCGGCATCACCATCCGCTCCAAGCACTGCACGGTGGAGTGGAAGGACTACCTGGTCAACATCATCGACACGCCCGGCCACGCCGATTTCTCAGGCGAGGTAGAGCGGGTGCTCAGCATGGTCGACTCGGTCCTGCTGCTTGTGGACGCCAACGAGGGTCCCATGCCGCAGACGCGCTACGTGCTCATGCGGGCGCTTCGCCTCGGGCTACGGCCGATCGTCATCGTGAACAAGGCCGATCGGCCCAACGCCGACCCGTCCGGCGCCCTTGACGAGACCTTCGACCTCTTCGTCGAGCTGGGCGCGACCAACGAGCAACTCGACTTCCCTGTGTTGTACGGCTCGGGCCTGGAGGGCTGGATCGTCAACGATCTTGACGAGTACCAGCGCGAGGAACACGAGCGCGAGGAGCACCTGTCGGACGGCGGCGGCCTGTCACCGGCCATGCTGGCGGAGCTGGCTGAGGCCGGCATGAACGACCTGTTCGAGGTGATCATCGACGAGGTGCCGGCCCCGAACGTGGACCAGCAGGCGCCCTTCCTGATGCAGGTCAGCACGCTCGCCTGGAGTGACTACATCGGCCGCATCGGTTGTGGCCGCGTACTGCAGGGCCGGCTGCACGTCGGCGACGATGTGATGCGCGTCATGACGCGCCGCGGCGAGGATGCCGCGGCGCCGGACGCCAAGGCCGCCGCCGCCGCGTTCGCGGCGGCCGAAGCCGAGGAGGCGTCCTTCGAGGTGACCGGCCGGGAGGCCGCGCGCATCGTCCACCTGTGGGTCACGCGCGGCCTCGAGAACCGCGAGGTCGACGAGGTCGCCGCCGGCGACATCGTGTGGCTCGCGGGGCCGGACGAGATCGCCATCGGCGACACGCTGGCGGCACCGGAGCTCGAGGACGCGGCCCTGCCGCCGCTCGAGATCGAGGAGCCGACGGTCAGCATGTTCTTCCTGGTCGACAACGGGCCGTTCGCCGGGCAGGACGGCCGCGCCGTCACACTGCGGCAGATCAAGGACCGGCTGGAGCGCGAGCTGCGCGTCAACGTCGCGCTCCGTATGGAGGACCTGGGGCGGCCCGACGGCGTCAAGGTCTCGGGGCGCGGCGAGCTGCATCTGGCCATCCTCATCGAGGAGATGCGGCGCGAGGGCATGGAACTCTGCGTCTCGCGCCCCGAGGTCATCACCCAGCGCGACGCCCACGGCAAGCTCATGGAGCCGATGGAACAGCTCATCATCGACGTACCCGACGAGTATCAGGGCACCGTCATCCAGGAGCTGAGCTTGCGCAAGGGCGAGCTGGTCGGCGTGCACGCCTCCGGGACAGGCCTCGTGCGGCTTGAGTTCACGATCTCCACACGAGGCCTCATCGGCTACCGCTCCGACTTCCTCACCGAGACCCGCGGCCTCGGGGTGATGAGCTCGCGCTTCGTGGGGTACGGCCCCTGGCGCGGCGACCTGCCGGGCCGCGAGCGTGGCTCGCTCGTGAGCCAGGCCTCTGGCGATGCGGCCTCGTACTCGCTGGAGAACCTGCAGCAGCGCGCGACGCTCTTCGTCTCGCCCATGGACCCGGTCTACGAGGGCATGATCGTGGGCGAGAATTCGCGCGCCGACGATATGCTCTGCAACCCGACCAAGCGCAAGCAGCTCGGCAATTACCGCTCGTCCACCAAGGAGATCGACGCCGGCCTCAAGGTGCCGCGCCCATTGACGCTCGAGTCTGCGCTCGAGTGGATCGCCGCCGACGAGCTCGTCGAGGTCACACCCGGGACCGTGCGCGTGCGCAAGCACACCCTCAGCACCGAACAGCGCAAGAAGGCCGAGAAGCGGGGCGCCGCGGAGGCGTGACCCGCCGCCGAGCCCGCCTCTCATTGCGCAGGCGGCTCCCCCGGTCGGCGCTCAGGCCGCCACGTCCTCGACCACGAGGTCGACGTCCTCGCGTGTGGTCAGGGGGTTGACGAAGCAGAAGCGCAGCACCGTCTCACCGTGGTGCTTCGTGGGCGTGACCATGGCGAGGCCGCGCCGCAGGGCGTCCCGGCACCATGTTCCGTACTGCGCGTCCGCCCAGCCGCGCCGGCGCACAAGCACGACGGTCAGCGCCGGATCCAGCACAAGCTCGAGATGCGGGCTCTCTGCGATCCGCCCGGCGGCGTATTCCGCGATGTCGAAGCAGAGGTCCACCGCCTCCGTGTACGCCTTCCACCCATAGGCCTGGACCGAGGCCCACAGAGGCACGCCGCGCACGCGGCGCGTCAGGTGGATGGCGAGGTCCGACGGGTTGCCGACGGTATCGTCGCTGATGGAGTCAAGGTAGTCGGCCTGCTGGGTGAGCGCCTGACGCGCCGTCGCGCCGTCGCGGTACAGCACGGCGGCGCAGTCGAACGGCGTGTACAGCCATTTGTGCGGGTCCACGATGAACGAGTCGGCGCGCTCGACGCCGGCGAAGAGGTGCCGGGCGCGGGGCGACAGCAGGGCCGCGCCGCCGTAGGCGCCGTCCACGTGCATCCAGATGCCGCGGTCGCTGCAGACGTCGGCGACGCCGGCGAGGTCGTCGACGGCGCCGTTGTTCGTCGCCCCGGCGGTGGCCACGACGGCCACCACGTCGCCGGCGTCGCGGCCCTCCAGGGCGGCGGTGAGGGTGTCGTCCGTGAGGCGCCCGTGGTCGTCCGCCGGGGGTGCGGCGAGGAGGTCGCAGCCCATGATCCGCGCCGCGGCGGCCATGGAAGAGTGCGCCGAGGCGCCGGTGACGATTACCTGCCGGCGCGGCACGGCATAGCGGTCGCCGCGGGCCGCGACCAAGGCGCTCAGGTTGGCGATCGAGCCGCCGCTGACGAACGTGCCCTCGGCCGTGCGCGGGAAGCCGGCGGCGTCGGCCAGCCAGCGGAGCGCGGCGTCCTCGGCGTCGGCGGCGGCGCCGGCCTCGATGCGGCTGCCGCCGTAGATCATCGCCGCCGAAAGGGCCATATCGGCGATCGTCGCCGCGACGGTCGGCACGCCCGGGATGAAGGCGAGGTAGCGCGGGTGGTCCGGCGGGATGGCCGACGGGACGATGACGTCCAGCAGCAGGCGCATCGTGGCTTCCGCGCCGATGCCGTCCGCGGTCAGCTCGGGCAGCGCCTCCGCGGGCGCCGTCGGCGGCAGGACGACTCGCCGGTCGGCCAGCCGTGCCAAGGCCCAGCTGAACACCGCCGCGGCAGCCGTGGCATCCTGGGGAGTCGGTTCGTGCATGGACATGGCCGCCATACTACTTCATGCGCCGCAGCGGCCCAGAAGACGGGCCTCAGGACCCCACCCAGCTGCCCTTCATCGGTCGCCGACTGAGCGCGCAGGCTGTCGAGCGGCCGCTGTTCGAAGGCTTCCGGGTAGGCTTCTTGGGCACGACCACCGAGGAGACCCAGGGCAAGGAGGCATCGTGATCGTCACCACGTCACCGACCATCGAGGGTCGTCCCATCAGCGCCTATCACGGCATCGTCACCGGCGACGCCATCCTGGGCGCCAACGTCTTCAAGGACCTGTTCGCCGGCATCCGCGACATCGTCGGCGGGCGCTCGGCCGCCTACGAGGCCGAGCTCCGGAAAGCGAAGGATATCGCCCTGCAGGAGATCGAGGCGGAGGCAGCGGCGCTGGGGGCGAACGCCATCATCGGGCTGGACCTGGACTACGAGACCGTCGGCCAGAACGGCAGCATGCTGATGGTGAGCGCCAGCGGTACGGCAGTCACGGTCGGCTGAGGCCGGCGGGGAAGTCAGGCGGACCGCACGGCGCGGCCGCGCGCGGCCGCCTTCGGATCAGGGCGCGGGCGGCGCAGGCGACTCCGCGCCCGCCTCGACCGCCGCCCTCAGCGAGGGCGCCGTCCCGAGCACCGACCCCAGCAGGATGAGCGGCAGGCCCACGGCGATGCCGGCCGTGAACGGCTCGCCCAGCAGCACGACCCCCAGCAGCACCGCCACCAGCGGGTTGATGTAGGTGATCACCGTGGAGCGCGACGGGCCCACCTCCAGGATGAGCGCGAAGAAGAGGAGGAAGGCGAGCGCCGTGCACACGAAGGCCAGCGTGGCCACAGCGGCGACCGTGTCGACGGACACCGACGTGGGCAGCCGCAGGAGCGCCGGCGCCGCGTAGATCGCCGTGGTGATGACGAGCGACGCGGCCACGACGCCCAGGCTCGGGATGTCGTGCAGGCGGCGGCTGATGATCAGTGGTCCCGCAGCGTAACAGCAGGCGACCATGAAGACTTCGGCCACGGCGACGGGGTTGCCGCCACCCACGTCGATGCCGACCAGGGCGGCGACGCCCGCGAAGCCGATGACGAGGCCGATGAGTCGGCGGGCGTCCAGGGGGTCGTGTGAGCCGGCGGCCCGGTACAGCACGACGCCGATGAGGGGGACCGACGCGATGAGCAGCCCGGCCATGGAGCTCGATAGCCGCACTTCGGCATGGGACAGCAGCAGCCACGGGACGGCCAGCTCGATGATCGTGTAGGGGAGCACCCAGCGCCAGCGCCTGATGGCCGGGCCGAGCTCGCCGCGGTGAAGAGCGAGAGGCGCGAGCAGCAGCGCCGCCGGCAGCGTGCGGAAGAACACCAGCGCCGGCGGCGAGAGGTCGCGCACGGCGACGCGGATGAGCAGGTACGGGATCCCCCAGATGACGCACAGCGAGATGAACAGCAGCCAGCCCTTGCGCGACACGCGCTTCACCTCCCTCCGCTTCAGACGGCGCGGCCGTAAGAGTGTATGCGGTCGAGGGGTGACGCGCCGCCGGCGTGACGAAGCGGCCCGCCTCGGGCATCATCGCAGCATGAGCCAGGACGACCTGAAGCGCGCGGTAGCGGCGGCGGCCATGGAGTACGTGGAGCCCGGCATGGTGCTCGGTGTGGGCACGGGGACCACGGCCGACTTCTTCATCGCGCTGCTGGCGGCGAGCGGCATCGAGCTGAAGGCGGTGGTGCCGAGCTCGATCGCCACCGCCACCCAGCTCAAGGCCGCCGGACTGCCCATCGCGGACCTGCCGGCGGCCCCGGCGCCGTCCCTGTACGTCGACGGCGCCGATCAGGTGGACCTGCGGCTGCGGCTCATCAAGGGCCGCGGCGGCGCGCACTTCCGCGAGAAGCTCATCGCGTCGCTGTCGGAGCGCTTCCTGTGCATCGTCGACGAGTCCAAGATGGCCCCGCGGCTCGGCGGCGTCCCGGTGCCCATCGAGGTAGTCGCGCCGGCGGCCGCCTTCGTCGCGGCGCGCGTCACCGCCCTGGGCGGGACCGTCACCCAGCGTCGGGACTTCCTCACCGACAACGGCAACCCCGTGCTCGATGCGACGGGGCTCGACCTGTCAGACCCCGAGGGTCTCGAGGTCGAGCTGGACGCCCTGCCCGGGGTGGTGGAGTGCGGCATCTTTGCGCGGCGGCCCGCCGATCTCGTGCTGAGCGGCGGGCCGGACGGCCTGCGCGTCTTCTATCCCGGTCCCGCGTGAGGCGCTCGGCCGGCTCGTCCTAGCGCACGCTCTCGATCACCTCGGTCAGCGCCGGGGTACGCGGTTCGACGCGCAGGTGTCGAGCCCCCGGGGTCTTGTCGTCGGTCGGCAGGGTGACCAGTGTGTACTCGCCGGGCCGGAGGTCGACGTGAAAGCGGCCACCGGAGTCCGACACGACCGTCTCGATGATCGGACCGTCCTCATCGCCCCAGTGGATCGCGACGCGCTCATCGGGCTCGACGCGGGGCGTCGAGATCGGTCCGCCGACCACCAGCGTCCTGCCGTCGACGCTCGACGCTCCCGTTGGGAGGAGCCGGATCCACGCGGCTGTGGCCTGCACGGGGAACGACTCCGCGACCGGCCCCGTGAACTTCACGGCGACCTGCTGCCCGAGCAGCCCGTTGTCCAGCGGCGGCGCGGGGATCGTCTGCGAACCGCGCAGCCATACGGTGTCCAGCGTGATGCGGACCGATGCCTCACCCATGGTCGAGATGGGTCCGAGCAGTAACGCGCCGACCGTGGCGCTGCCCCCAGGCGTGACCGTGAGGATGTAGCCGGTCTGATCCGGCGGCCCGCCCGGCACGGGCTCGGATGCGGAGCCGCACCCGGCCAGCAGGAGGGCGGCGGTGACGCCGCAGGCGACGCCCGCCGCGACGAGCAGCATCGTCACCCGTCGCGCGATCGTTCTCCGTCTGCTGCGCATCGTGGCCTCCTGTCGCTTGGGACACTCTGACCACGGTGACGCAAGGCCGCGCGTGACCGTTCGAGGGGCGGCCGCATGCGCGCCGCCTGTGGCGGCTACGCCGCCATGCCGCGGCGCCCGTCCTCGTCGCGTGCCCGCGCCCGCACCTCGTTGGGCGACTCGCACGACTGCTCGTGGCAACGCGCATTGGCCAGCGTCGTGTGCGCGATCTGCCGCATCGCCTCCACGGTGAAGAAGCCCTGGTGCGAGGTGACGATCACGTTGGGAAAGGTGAGCAGGCGCGACAGGGTGTCGTCCTCGATCAGCCGCATGGAGTAGTCCTCGTAGAAGAACCGCGCCTCTTCCTCGTACACATCGAGTCCCAGATGGCCGATGCGACCAGACTTGAGGGCGGCGATCACGATGCCCGTGTCGATGAGCCCGCCGCGGCTTGTGTTGATGAGCATCGCGCCGCGCTTCATCTTGCCGATGGCCTCGCGGCCGATGAGGTGGTGCGTCTCCTCGGTGAGCGGGCAGTGCAGGGTCACGATGTCCGACGCCGCCAGCAGCTCGTCCAGGCCCACGTAGCGCACGCCGTCGGCGGCGAGCTCGGCAGAAGGGTACGGGTCGTAGGCGAGCACGCGGCAGCCGAAGCCGTGGCGCAGGTTGCGGGCGACGATGCCGCCGATCTTGCCGGTGCCGATGATGCCGGCCGTCCGGGCGTGGAGGTCGAAGCCGAGCAGGCCGTCGAGCGAGAAGTTGCCCTCGCGGACGCGCGTGTAGGCGCGCGACAGGTGGCGGTCGAGTGACAGGATGAGCCCCAGCGTGAACTCGGCGACGGCGTAGGGGGAGTAGTCGGGCACGCGCATCACACGGATGCCGAGGTCTCGTGCGGCCTCGAGGTCCACGTTGTTGAAGCCGGCCGAGCGCAGCGCCACGAGCTTCGTACCGCGCGCGGCCAGCTCGGCCAGCACGCGCTCGCCGAGGTCGTCGTTGACGAATGCCGAGACGGCCGGCGAGCCGAGGGCGAGCGGGATGGTCGTCTCGTCCAGGCGGGGCTCGAAGAACAGCAGTTCATGGTCGAAGGCTCCCGCCTCGTTGGCCTCCTCGAGGAAGTGCCGATCATAGGATTTCGTGCTGAACACGGAGATCTTCACAGGCGAAACGCTCCTGTCTCGGAGGTGTGTCTCACCCTCTGGTTCCCCCCGCAGGGAATCGGAACCGTGGAAAAAGGGGTACACTGTCCCTACCTGTTTGCGGTCGGATCACTTCGTGTCGTAGGCAGCGTATGTACAAGAGCCTGCATCGTCGCCACGACACCATGTCGCCACGGTCTCGCTCATTCATCAGAGGAGTCGTTGTGACTCAAGGTACCGTCAAGTGGTTCAACCTGCAGAAGGGCTACGGCTTCATCGAGCAGGCCGAAGGCAAGGACGTGTTCGTGCACGTCGCCGAGCTGGCCCCCGGTGTGAGCACCCTCACCGAGAACCAGAAGGTCGAGTTCGAGGTGACGCAGGGTCAGAAGGGCCCGCAGGCTTCGAACGTACGCCCCGTCTGACGCACACTCCGCAGCAGAACTAGCGCGGACCGACGCCCGCCCGCCCGGCACAGCCGGGCGGGCGGGCGTCTTCTTTGAGCGCCAGCGGCCGGAAGCACGGGCGCCAAGGCGCACGGGCGGGCGGCCGCCCAGGCCGCTCTCAGGCGAACTGGACCGACCGCTTCGACAGGCCCATGAAGTAGCCGGTGATAGGCGTCGCCTGAGCGGCGCCGAGGTCCGACGCGCCGAGCGCCACGAACAGCGGCACGAAGTGCTCTGTGGACGGGTGCGCGTAGCGCGCCGACGGCGCCTCGTGGAAGCGCTCGAGCGCATCCACGTCCAGGCGTTCGAGCGCGTCCGCCGCCCAGGCGTCGAACTCGAGGGACCAGCCCGGCGGCGGGGCATCAGGGCGGAAGTCGCGCAGGAACGGCAGGCCGTGCGTCAGGAAGCCGCTGCCGATGATGAGCACGCCCTGTTCGCGCAGGGGGCGCAGGCGCCGGCCCATCTCGAGCAGGCGCGCCGGCTCGAGGGCCGGCATGGAGACCTGCAGGACGGGCACGTCGGCCCGCGGATACATGGCGAGGAGCGGCACGAAGGCTCCGTGGTCCAGGCCTCGGCCCGGGCGGTCCGCGGTCGTCTCCAGGCCGCCGAGCAGCCTGCGGACGTCGTCGGCCAGCCCGGGCGCCCCGGGCGACGGGTACGTCAGGTGGTAGCAGCGCTCGGGGAAGCCGTAGAAGTCGTAGAGGAGCGGCGCCGCATCGGCCGTGGCGCCCAGGGTGAGTGGCGCCTCCTCCCAGTGGGCCGAGACCATGAGGATGGCGCTCGGCCGCGGCAGCGCCGCGGCCCAGGCGGCCAGCTCGGCCATCCAGAGGACGTCGTCGAGCAGCGGCGGCGCGCCGTGCCCCAGGTAGATGGCCGGCATGCGGCCATCTACCTGGGCGGACGCGGCGCGCCGCCCGACGTCGTCCGCGGCCCGCCTGACCGCGGCAGCGACCAGCGCGTCGTCGCCGGCGTCGTCCATCAGGGTCCCGTGTGCGGCAGAGTCTTCTCGTTCATCAGACCACTCATACCCGTTGCGTGCGCAACCATCCCGCCACGCGATGAACGCCGCGACCGGGAGCCGCGGTGTGCGCGGGACCAGGCGCCGACCGGGCGCCGGCGCGAGGTCAGCGGGCCAGCGCCAGCCGGAGGCGGCGGAGCGCCTCCTCCAGCGTGGCGCGCGGGCAGCCGAAGTTCAGGCGCAGGCCGCCGGCGTCGCCGAAGGCGACGCCGGCCGACAGCGCCAGCTTGGCTTCCCGGCATGCCTTGGCCGGATCGGCGATGTCGCAGTCGCGCACGTCGAGCCAGGCGAGGTAGGTCGCCTCGACGTGCGTGAGCCCCACCGCCGGCAGCTCGTCGCGCACGAACGCCTCGAGCAGGTCGCGATTGCCGCGCAGGTAGGCGAGCAGCCCTTCATGCCAGGCGGCGCCGTCGCGGTAGGCCGCCTCCGCGGCCGTCACGGCGAAGCAGCCCGGCAGCGGCAGGTAGCCGTCCGCGGCCTCCTTGAACCGGCGACGCAGCCCCGGGTCCGGGATCACCGCGTAGGCGAAGTCCAGGCCAGGCAGGTTGAAGGTCTTGCTGGGCGACATGAGCGTGACGGTGACCTCGTCCGCATCCGGTCCGAGGGACGAGGCCGGCACGTGTGGCAGGTCGTCGAGGATGAGGTCGCAGTGGATCTCGTCCGAGCACAGCACGAGGTGATGGCGGCGGCAGAAGTCGACGACCGCCGCCACCTCGTCGCGGTCCCACACGCGCCCGAGCGGGTTGTGCGGGTGGCAGAAGAGCAGGACCCGCGTGTCCGGCGTGAGGGCCGCCTCCATGGAGTCGAGCGGCAGCTGCCAGCGGCCGTCGCGCCGCACGGCCGGCACCGTGATGAGCCGCCGGCCCCGCGCCGGCGGCACCTCCAGGAAGGGCGGGTAGGCCGGGACGACGGTCATCACGGCCTCGCCCGGCTGCGAGAACGCCGTCGCGGCGAGCGCGAGGCCGGGTACCACGCCCGGCAGCCAGCTGATCCACTCGCGCTGCACCAGCCAGCCGTAGCGCTGCCGGCAGCGCTCCACCACTGCCTCCTTGAGCGACTCGGGCGGCAGCGTATAGCCGAACACGCCGTGGGCCGCCCGCCGCGTCAGCGCGTCGACCACGGCGGGCGGCGCCGGGAAGTCCATGTCAGCCACCCAGAGGGGCAGCACGTCATCGGGGTATAGGTCCCACTTGAGGCTGTCCGTGCCCCGGCGGTCGACGTGCTGTCCGAAGTCCACTAGCATCCTCCTTGGTCAGCGGGGCCGCCGCCCCGCGCCTGCTGCATCAACTATTTCGTGTCGCGAATCCCTGCGCAATCGGGTAGGACGGGGGGTGCAATGAAGGTCCGTCTCATCGAGCCCAAGCCGCCGACCATCCACATGTGGTCCTACTCGGCGTACCCGCGTCTTGGACTTCCCATGATCGGCGCCGCTCTCAAGCAGCACGGTCACGACGTGCTCATCTACTTCCCCAAGATGGCGCCGATCGACTGGGAAGACGTGGCCACAGCCGACCTCGTCGGCATCTCGGCGACGACCTCGACCGTCACGTCCGCCTACATGATGGCCGATGCGCTCCGCGCCAACGGCATCCCCGTGATCATCGGCGGCTCGCACGTCACGTTCATGGCCGGCGAGGCGCTGCGGCACGCCGACTACGTGGCGCGCGGCGAAGGCGGTGAGGCGCTCATGGTCGAGCTCATCGAGGCCCTGCGCGGCGAGCGCGAGCTGGACACGATCCGCGGCCTGTCCTACGTGAAGGACGGGCAGGCGGTGCACAACGAGACCCGCCCCGCCTGCCCCGACCTGGACGAGCTGCCGCTGCCCGACTTCTCGCTGTTCGTCGGCACGGAGAACATGGCGTCGCTGCCCATCATGACGAGCTGGGGCTGCCCCTTCGACTGCAACTTCTGTTCCGTCACGGCGATGTTCGGGCGCAAGTACCGTTTCCGCAGCGAAGACAGCGTCATGGCGGAGCTCGTCGCCAAGAAGCCCAGGCGCATCTTCTTCTACGACGACAACCTGGCCGCCAACAAGAACCGGCTCAAGCGGCTGCTGCAGAAGATGATCGACGCCGGCATCGTGGTGCCGTGGCAGGCGCAGATGCGCACGGACGTCGTGAAGGACCAGGAGCTGCTGGAGCTGATGAAGCGCTCGGGTTGCGAGCGCATCGCGCTGGGCCTCGAGTCGGTGAACCAGGAGACGCTGGACCACTTCGAGAAGTCGCAGAGCGTGGATGACATCGTGGACTGCCTGGACACACTGCACGAGAACGGCATCCTCACGCACGGCATGTTCGTGCTCGGGGCCGGCGCCGAGACTGTGCAGTCGGTGCGCGACACCATCTCGTTCGCCCTGGAGCACCACGTCAGCAGCCTGATGCTGAACATCATGACGCCTCTGCCCGGCACGCTGCAGTACGACGAGATGGACGCCGCGGGCCGCATCTTCGACCGCGACTGGGAGCACTACGACGCCCAGCACGTCGTGTTCCGGCCGGAGCGCATGACGCCGAAGCAGCTGCAGCGCGAGACGTTGCACGGCTACCGCCGCTTCTACTCGACGCGCCGCCTCATCGGCGATGTGGCGCGGCTCGACCTGAACGACACCAAGATCCACGGCTGGTGCTGGTGGTTCGCCCGCAGCTGGCACGTGTGGGGCGACAACTGGCAGAACATGAAGAGCCTTCGGCGACTGCCGGAGCCCCATCCGCCGGCCGTGTTCACCGGCGAGGCGCACGGCGGCTGAACACAGCCTGGGTCAGGCGCAGAGGGTCAGCGCCGGACCGTCGCCCGCGAGCCCCGGCACCCGTTTCACCATGCGCAACTCCGTGCCGTCACTCACGCGCACGTCGAGCTCGTCCATGAGGCGGCGGATGATGTAGAGGCCGCGCCCGTTCTCCGCCAGGGGGGCGGGCGCTACGGAGAGGGTACCCGCCGCGATGCCCACGCCGTAGTCGCGGACGACGATGCAGAGGGCGCCGTCATCCAGCGTCAGCTGCACGTGGATGCCGGCGGCGCTGCGGCTGTACCTCATGGCGTTCTTGCAGGCCTCCTGCACGCACAGGACCACATCCTCCACGAACTCCTCGCCCAAGGCGTCCTGGTCGAGGAACACGCGCATCCGGGCCCGCATGGTGGGCAGCGCCGCCACATCCAGCGGCAGGCGCAGGTCGAACCGCCGTCCGAAGAGCCTGGGGTCGTTGACCACAGCCACGACTCTCACCCGCGGGCCGTCAGCGACCGCGCCGGCCACGCGGCGGCGGGACGGGTTTGAGCGACAGCATACACAAGCACCTCGCAGGTCCGGGCATCGTTCCTGCTCATGGTGTACCCGGACCGCCGGGGCTCGGGCCGTTCGTCGCGATCAGGCTGCGCGCGCCTCCCGAGGAGCCTCGTGCACACCGATCGCGGAGCGCGCCTGGAAGGCGCGCATGCGGCACCTGTCGCTGCAGAAGATACGACGAGGGTTGGGCGTCTGGAAGATCCTGCCGCAACCCTCGAACGCGCATGATTTTGTAAGGAGCACGCCCGCCGCCGCGCGCCGCGGCCGCTTCACGGCCAGGTGCGCGTGTACGGAACAGACACGCGACGGGTTGTACATCGAGAGCTTCGTCGTGCATCCCTCGACGGAACACACTCTGTCCTGGCCGTACGTCCGCACTGCCTTGCTGCCACCCGCTGCAGGACGGAACAGAGACGGCTGAGACGGGGTGATGCTCTCGTTGTAGATGGCCATAGGTGTCCTCCCGCTGGTTCTACTCTTGCCATGCGTTCCCGGGGCCACTGCCAAACAATGCCGTTTGCGGCGGAAAGCCCCTTGTTCCCAGCGCGGGGTCGAAGTACTCATGGAGATCGGGACCCAGTGTGCGTCCGCCCGGCGCCGAAGCGAGCCGCGCCGGCAACTGTCTCGCGTCCGGCGCGACGGGAACGACTCATGTGTGACACGGCCACCCGCCGGCGAACGCCGGGCGGCGGATTGGAGGACACTGTGCCGACCATCTGCCCGCAGTGCGGGGCGGTGCTGCCCGACCACGACGCGTTCGTGGCTCACTACGAGGCGGAGCACGCCGACCTGCCGTTCCTGAACGCGAACGACACGCCCATCGAGGACGAGGGGGGTCGCTCATGGGGCGGCACCGACCCCACCGACGCGGACCGGCCGCTCAACGTGTTCGAGGAGACGATGGAGGAGACGCCCTGATTCGTGGGCGTGGGAGCGCGGCGCGGCGGGGATAGACCGAGCGTAGGCGCGCGTCTCGCGCGAGGTCACCGAGACTGAGGATCCATCATGGCCACTGCCATCTTCGCCGCCGGCTGCTTCTGGGGAGTGGAAGCGCGCTTCGCCGACCTGCCCGGCGTCTCCGCCACCGAGGTCGGCTACACCGGCGGCACGACGCCGGACCCGACGTACCGTCAGGTCTGCTCCCACAGGACGGGTCATGCGGAGGCGGTGCGCCTTCACTACGATCCCGACCGCATCGGCTACGAGGACCTGCTCGCCGTGTTCTTCGCCATGCATGACCCGACAACACGCGACCGTCAGGGCCCCGACGTCGGGTCGCAGTACCGTTCCGCCATCTTCACGCTCGACGGCGAACAGGAGAGAGCCGCTCGCGACTACGTCCGGCGGCTCGAGGACTCCGGCCGGTACGGCCGTCCGATCGTGACCCAGGTCCAGCGGGCCGGGGATTTCTGGCGCGCCGAGGAGTACCACCAGCGCTACTTCCAGAAGCACGGCCGGTTCGCCTGCGCGACCTGACGGCGCGCGGCTGGGGGCCAGCCTCCACGCCCGGCCAGCCCGCCCGCCAATTTTTGCCTGCATACGACGCATTTCATGGTCGTTTTGCCGAGCCTGTGACCGGGCACAAGCCACTCGCACTGTCAACACCCTGCCTTCATAGGGAGGTGAACTGAGGCTTGGCTTCAGTCGCTAAGACGGCACCCGCGGGCGATCGCGGGTTCCGCTACTTCGAGGAGCCTCGAGCGGCCAAGTGGCTGTTCGGCAGCACGCAGGCCGCCTGGATCTGGCTCGTCGTGCGCGTCTACCTCGGCTACGAGTGGATCAACGCCGGCTGGCCGAAGCTGTTCGGCAGCGAGCACGCCGCCTGGATCGGCAACGGCGAAGCCGTGAAGGGCTACATCCAGTACGCCAGCAGCAAGCTGAGCACCGGCGATCATCCGGCGCTGGCTTACGGCTGGTACAGGTCCTTCCTCGACTGGACCGTGAGCAGCGGCGCCTACCACGCCGTTGCATGGTTCGTCGCCATCGGCGAGGTCACGGTCGGCGTGGCGCTCATCGCCGGCGCCTTCGTCGGTATCGCGGCGTTCGCCGGCGTCGTGATGAACTTCAGCTACATGTTCGCCGGCTCGGCCGGCGTGAACCCGCTGTTCGCCATCCTCGGCGTGTTCCTCGTGCTGGCGTGGCGCGTGGCGGGCTACTACGGCATCGACCGCTGGTTGCTGCCGGCACTCGGCACGCCCGACGAGCCCGGCTACGTCTTCAGACGCGGTGGGTCTCGCGAGGAACCGGCCCGCGAGCGACCCGCGGCGTGAGGGCGGGCGGGGGCCGACCGCATCGGTCCGCCCCCGCCCGACGTTCAGCAAGGCCCCTCGAACCGTTAGGGATGGGCGGGCGGCGGTACACGTGAGTGAGTATCAGTGAGCGCATCAGGAGAGGCCGACATGGCTGGCACATCCAAACGCACGACGGACCACGACACCATCCGCAGGTGGGCTGAGGAGCGCGGCGCCAAGCCGGCCACCGTCAAAGGCACCGGCGGTGGGAAAGACGAGACCGGCGTCCTGCGGATGGACTTCCCGGGATACGGCGGCGAGCGGCTGCGGGAGATCTCGTGGGACGAGTTCTTCCGGAAGTTCGATGAGAAGGACCTCGAGTTCCTCTATCAAGAGCACACCCGAGGCGGCGAACAGAGCAACTTCTTCAAGCTCGTGAGCCGCAGCCGGGAGAGGAAGGCCGCCTGACCGTCCGCCGCTTCCGGCGGCGGCCGGGTCTATGACCGGTCCTGCCGTCCCGGCTGCCGGTAGGGCACAGGGATGAACTCGACCGACGGCCGGCGCTGTGCCCGCTGCGGGTACAGCGCCATCAGGTCGTAGACGGCCTTCGGCACGTCCTCGCGCACCGGCAGCCCTAGGTCCCCGGCCTCGGCCAGCCGGATCGGGTAGTCGTGCGTCCAGCGGCCCTCGCTCAGCATGGTCGCGACGCGCTCAGCCTCCTCCGGCCCGCGCCGCTCCAGGAGCAGTTCGTACACCGTGTCGTGCACCTGGACGATGGCCTTGCGCGCCATGTCGCCCAGGATGAGGGTCTGGTCGTCGCGGTTCGGATTCTCCGCCTGCAGGGCGTTCAGGATGGAAGCCGCCGGCCAGTAGCCGTGGGTGAGGCTGCCGAGCTGCGGGTCCACAGGGCCCAGCACCGCGTCCGGGTCCATCACGATCTCGTCGGCGGCGAGGGCCACGAGGGTGCCGCCGGACATCGCGTAGTGCGGCACGAACACCGTGACCTTGCCGGGGTGGCGCTGCAGGGCGTAGGCGATCTGGTCCGCGGCCAGGACCAGGCCCCCGGGTGTGTGCAGGACCAGATCGATGGGCATGTCGCGCGGCGTCAGGCGGATGGCGCGCAGGATCTGCTCCGAGTCCTCGATGTCGATGAACCGGGTCAGCGGGATGCCCAGCAGGCTCAGCGACTCCTGGCGATGGATCATGCTGATCACGCGAGAGCCGCGGTGGTGCTCGATCGACTGGATGAGGGCGCGCCGCCGCCGCAGGCGACGGCGGCGCTGCACCATCGGCACGATCACGAGCAGCGCGACGACGACCAGGATCACGATCAGGATCACATCGCCCATGGTCCAGTCGTGCCCGCGCGAGGCCGCGGCCACACGCGACGGCGTCGGCGCCGGCGGGACGTGACGGGGCCGAAGTCTCAGGCGAAGGCCGCGACCTCGGGAGGGAGCAGGGGCGACTTCAGCGCGGGTGTCTCAGGGCGAAGGCGAGGCCGAGGGCGGGTCTGACGGCGAGGCCGACGGCGTCGGTGAAGCGGCCATGTCGTACTTCTCGAGCAGGGCCGCGGTCTTCCCCGCGAGCAGCGGCTGCCACTTGGCGCGGCCCGGCCTGATGAGGTGCCACAGGTCGTAGAAGTCGCCGTTCCGGAGCTTGGCCGCGGAGACGAAGTTCACCCAGGGGATGCCCTGGCGCGTGGCCAGCGCCCTGCAGCTGCGGTGGTAGCGGCCGACCGGGGCGTCCATCGCCGAGCCGATGACGGCGGTGTCGCGCGGCAGGTCCAGCAGCACGGGGTGGAAGCCTTTGGCCTTGGCGGCCTTGATGAGCTTCTCGAGCATGCCCAGGTTGTAGGTGTAGTGCTGCTTGAACAGCGGGTACCTGCGCTGCATCCAGGTGCGCACCAGCGCCTTCTTCGCGGCGAGGCTGAGCGCCGTGGAGTACCTGTGCTGGCTCCAGGCGGGCAGCGGCTCATTCGGCGCCGGCAAGCTGATGGTGGGCGTTGACGGCGCCCGCGTGAAGCGCCCGACGTTCACGCTGATGAACACGATGGTGGGCACCTCCGGCAGCGCGGCGACGAGCTTCACGTCCTGCGCCGTCGTGCGGTCGCCGGACGCCAGGATGTAGGTGAGGGCGGCGGGTCCGCCGGCATCCCGCACCGCCGCCGCCCAGCTCGCCTCGCTGGGGAGGCACTCCCTGGCCACGGAGCCGCCAAGCAGGTACACGACGGGCACGTCTGGCGGCTTTGCCCGGACGTTGGCCACCACCTGCAGCGTGTGCCGCCAGTCGTTCTGCGCCGCCGTCCCGGCCGGCGCTCCACCTGCCGCTGCCGATGCGCCCCCGGTGGAGGGGCTGTACACGCCGGGCGCCGGCGCGGCGCAGGCCGCGGCGACCAGCGCCGTCACGACGGTGACGGCGGCGAGGGCGGCGCACAGCCTGAGACGGCGACGATCCACGCGCAGCACTGTAGCACAAGGCCGTGGTCTGACGGAGTCGCCGCCGCGAGCGGGGCCGGCGATGTAGAGTCGGCACATGCGGCACGAGACCCTACCGCTGGTGGCGGCCGACGGCGTCCGGCTCTTCCGGCAGCGCTGGCTGCCGGACGGCGGCGCGACCGCGGTCGTGGCTGTGGCGCACGGGTACGGTGAGCACGGCGGACGGTACGACGAACTGGCGGCGGCGCTCGTGCCGGCCGGCATCGCCGTGGAGGTCTACGACCTGCGCGGCCACGGGCGCTCGCCGGGCCGGCGCGGCCACGTGGACCGCTTCGAGCGCTACCTCGACGACACGCGGCGGTTCCTGGCCGGCGCCGCGGAGGATCACGACGGGCTGCCGCTGTTCCTGCTGGGGCACAGCTTTGGCGGCCTCGTCGCCGCGCTCATGGCCGAGGAGCCGTGGCGGGAGCGTCCATCCGCGCCCGGCTCGGCCGGGGCGCCGGCGCCGCGGGGTGTCATCCTGTCGTCACCGTTCCTCGAGCTGACCGAGCCGCCTTCGCGGCCCAAGCTCGCCGGCGCGCGCCTGCTGTCGCTGCTCGCGCCGGCGCGCGACATCGGCAACACGCTGGTGACCTCCGACCTGTCCCACGACAGGGATGTGGTGAGGACCTACGAGACGGACCCCCTCAACCATCACACGGCAACGGCGCGGTGGGCCGTCGAGACGCTCGCCGCGCAGCGGCGCGCGCTGGACGGCGCCGCGCGGCTGCGCCTGCCGCTGCTCGTGGTCTACGGCTCCGAGGACGCGATCGCCTCGCCCACGGCGACCCGCGCGTTGTTCGAACGGGCCGGGTCGCCGGACAAGACGTGCCGGTGCTACGAGGGCTACTACCACGAGCTGTTCAACGAGGTCGGCAGGGAGCGGCCGCTCGCCGACCTCGTCACCTGGCTCCACGCCAGGACGTAGCCCCGGGCCCCGTCCGCCTCACGGAGAGGGGCGGGAGGCCGCGGCCTCCCGCCCCCTCATCTCCGCTCAGGCCGTGCCGGGCGGCTACGCCGACGGCTTCTCGGCGCGCACGAATCCGCTGATGAGCCGCACGCCGTCCGGCAGCGACGGCGCGCCGCAGCACGAGTTCTCCGGCGCGCCTTCGTACACGGTGGTCACCTCGATGGCGGCGTCGGCGAAGCCGGCACGCCGCAGCTTCGCCAGGTAATCCTGCTCTTCGAGCGCTCCGGCGACGCAGCCGGACCAGGCTTCGACGTCGGCCATCAGCGCCGCCGGCACCAGGTCCATGTCGCCCTGGAAGACCACGTCGCTCACGGCGAGGCGCCCGCCCGGCTTGAGCACGCGGTACGCCTCGGCCAGGACCCTGTCCTTGTCCGTGGCGAGGTTGATGACGCAGTTGCTGATGATCACGTCGACGCTGGCGTCCGGCAGCGGGATCTCCTCGATGTCGCCCTTGAGGAACTCGACGTTGTCCACACCGGCCTGGCGCTGGTTCTCGCGGGCCAGGGCGAGCATCTCGTCAGTCATGTCCAGGCCGTAGGCCTTGCCGGCGGCGCCCACGCGGCGGGCCGACAACAACACGTCGATACCGCCGCCGCTGCCCAGGTCCAGCACGGTCTCGCCGGGGTGAAGATCGGCGAGCGCCGTGGGGTTGCCGCAGCCCAGGCTGGCGAGCACCGCCTCGGCGGGGAGGTCGCTCACCTCGTCCACCGCGTACAGGCCGCGTGCCAGCTCGTCCTGGGCCTCGACGGGGGCGGTGGGGCCGCAGCCACAGCTGCAGGGCCTGGCTTCCGCGGCCGCGACGGCGCGCTCGGCGTAGTGCTCGCGGATCTGTTCCTTGAGGCCGCTGTCGTTCCTGTCATCCATGACGGTTCCCTTCGCGAGAGGACATATCAAGCTCCGTTGATGTCACTATACATCAAAGAAAGTGGATATCAAGAGGGATCGCCCGGATCCGTCCAACGCGGTTGCGCGAGTGGTCATCCTGGGTACGAGGGGGCAGAGCGGGAGCTCGGCGCGGGCGGGATGAAGGCCTTCGGGTCGTAAACCGCTGTCGGAGAGGGTGAGAGCCTTCTCGATGAAAGCCCCGGCTAACTACGTGAAAGCCGCCGCGGCTACACGTGGGGGGTCAACGCGCCGGCTGCCGCTCATTTTCGTCGCGCATCTGGAGGCGGCCGGCGCCGGCGCGGACCGGCCTGCTGGCGCGGGTCCCCCGGCTGCGCGCCATCCAGCTCGCCGGCGAGCAGGCGCCGGGCGAGGTCCCGCACGCCCTCGCCGTCCGCGGCGTCCAGTACGAGGTCCGCGCGCTGTTTGAGCGCGGGCAGGGCATCGGCGACGACCGCGGCGCAGCCGCACAGCTCCAGAAAGGCGACGTCGTTCTCGGCGTCGCCTACTCCTACCGTGCGGCGTGACGGCACGCCGAGCTCGGCCAGCGCGGCGGCCAGGCCGCCGGCCTTGCCGACGCCGGCGGGCAACACCATCACCGCGTCCTTGTTGTGGACGAGTGCGAGCTGGAGCCCGAGATCCCGGATGACCTCGCGCGTGACCGTTTCCTGCGGGCGCAGGGTCGCGACGATGGCGCGCCCGACCGAGAGAGGCTCCACGCGGCGCTCGCGCAGCGCGGCCACGAAGGACTCGTCGACCGGTGGACAGAGCAGACGCTCGACGCGCACGGCCGGGTCGTACAGAAGCGCGCCGTTCTCCGCCACGATCCGGTCGAACAGGTCGTCGACCTCCGGGAAGGCTCGTCGCAGATCGGGCAACCGGCGGCCGCTCACCAGCACCAGCCGCCGGCCCGACGCCTTGAGCTCGCGCAGCACGTCGAGCGTCCTGTCGTCGACGCCGCCGTCTCGCGCGATCGTCCCGTCGTAGTCGGTGGCCAGGGCCTGATACCGCATGACAGGTCTCTGCCCCGGCGGCCGGCGCCGCAAGCGCTCGCCCACACTCACAGCAAGCTCACAGGCTCGGCTCAGGGAGCGCCCAGACCGGTGCGGTACAACCTTCGCAGCGAACCAAGAGGAGGAAGGACAGATGGGCAAGAGCTTCTCACGCGCCGGTACGTTCATCGCCGGCGCTGTGGCGGTCGTGGTGATCGTCGTGCTGCTGATGGCGTTCGGCGTCGTGCCGGTGAAGACCGAGACGACGACGCTCGTGAGGTCCGGTGGCACGACCACGACCGTAGCGTCGACGGCATCGTCGACGAGCGGTGGGCTGACGGCGGAGCAGATCTACCAGAACTACGCGACGGGCGTCGTCGAGGTGCTCTCGACGTTCAGCCAGCAAGGCCTCAGCCCGTACGGGCAGCAGTCGTCTGGTCAGGCGCTGGGCTCGGGCTTCGTGGTCAGCAAGGACGGCTACATCCTGACCAATGCGCACGTGGTCGTGAACAACGGGCAGAAGGCGGACTCGGTCGAAGTGGTGTTCAAGGGTCAGGGCCAGGACGGCGGCACGCACGTGAGTGCGACGGTCGTCGGCGTGGATGAGACCAGCGACGTTGCGCTACTCAAGGTCGACCCCGCCAAGGCCCCGGCGCTGGATCCTCTGCCGCTCGGTGATTCCAGCAAGGTGGCAGTGGGCGAACCCGTCGTGGCCATCGGCAACCCTCTCGGGTACGACTTCTCCGTGACGTCCGGCATCGTGTCGGCGACGAACCGCCAGCTGCAGTCGCCGAACGGTTCGGTGATCTCTGACGGCATCCAGACCGACGCCGCCATCAACGAGGGCAACTCCGGCGGTCCCCTCATCGACGCTACGGGTCACGTGATCGGCATCAACGAGCAGATCGCCTCCCAGTCCGGCGGCAACCAGGGCCTCGGCTTCGCCGTGCCCATCAATACCGCCGTCTCGGTGATGAAGCAGCTGCAGCAGACCGGCAAGGTCACCTACGCCTATCTGGGCATCTCAGGCCAGACGGTGACCTCCGACGTCGCCAATGCCCTCGGGCTCAAGGCCGACTCCGGCGTCCTGGTCGCATCGGTCGCTTCGGGCAGTCCCGCCGACAAGGCCGGCCTCAAGGGCGGCAGCCAGCAGCAGACGCTGCAGGGACAGACGTACGTCGTGGGCGGCGACATCATCACCGGCTTCGACGGCAAGGCCGTGACGAGCATCGAGGGCCTGATCGCGGACATCAACCAGCACAAGCCCGGCGACAAGGTGACGCTCACCGTCGTCAGCAACGGCTCGACCGACCAGGTGGATGTCACGTTGACTCAGCGGCCCAGCACTGTCGGGTAGCTTGACGCTACCCGCGCTGGTCGGGCCGCACTGTCATCGGCAGACACGCGGCGGCCCGACAGTCTTGACGGGGGCGGCGGCCGGGGCTCAAAGCCCCGGCCGCCGCCCCCGTCGCCGTGCTCGCGCCCGTTCTGCGCCGCCGAGGCTCGTGGGCTGGCGGTCTGCTGAGTCAGGGGTCAGGAGCATCCGGCGGGCAAGACCGGCGGAGTGCGCCTCAGCCGGTGAGGCCGGCCACGTTGAACGAGTTGGTGCCCCAGGGCGAGGTCGCGACCGCGTCGGCGACGGCCTGGGCATCGTCGCCTCGCCTCAGCGCGGCGAGGATGCCCTCGTAGTAGCCGTTGTGGATGGTCTTGAGCGTCGCCGCGAAGCCCTGGGCCCAGCTGCTGTACGCCTTCACTCCCACCGAGTTCATGGACGTCGCGCCCGGCATGGACTGGGTGGTGTTGAGCGGATTGTAGTGGGCCGAGTTGTGCCAGTGGCCGCCCTCGGCCATCTCCCAGGCGGTCACAGCCGCGACGTTGGGCCCGGTGACCGGCATCCCCAGCTTCTGCACGAGGGCCTTGGCCCAGCTCAGCGGGGTGTAGCTGCCGTTGACCGGACCCAGACCGGGCGGCAAGCCTGCCGAGAGGAGTTCGTCGATGCGCCGCGTGAGGTCTTCGAGGAGGGCGCGCCGCTGGGCCAGCTTGTCGGCGAGTTCGGTGCGCTGCTCGTCGATGACCTGCTGCGCGGCGTCCGCGACGCGGCGCTGGCGCTCGACGTCACGCTCCAGTGAGCTCGCGTCCCGCGCCAGCTGCGCCAGGCGTCCCTCGGCCTGGCGATCCTGGCGCGCGACGCGGTCGTAGAGCTGCACGCCGGACTGCAGCTCGGCGAAGCTGGTCGAGCCCACCAGGACGTCGATCAGCGAGAGGTCCGAGGACTTGTACATGGCGACGGCCCGCGCCGCGACGATGGCTCGCTGGGCGTCGAGCTGGGTCAGCGTCCGGCTGAGCTGGAGGCGGGTCTCGGCGAGCTGCCGCCCGGTGTCGGCGAAGCGCTCTCGCGCGGCCTCGTACTTGCGGGTGATCTCGGCGACATCGGCCTTGAGCTGGTCCATCTGGGTGCGCACCTTGCGGGCCTCTCCCTGCAGCTGGGACAGCGAGACCTTGCCTGGGAGCTTCTTGACGGTGAACGTGTCGCCCGCAGCCGACGCGGGCGCGGGCGCGACCAGCAGGAGGACGTAGGCGAAGGCCAGCAGCATGCCGGCGAGCGCAGCGCCTGAGCGTCCCGTGATGTGATCGCGTGCGGCCATGTCCGTTCAGGTGTATCGGCGAGAGCGCGTGCCCCTTTACCCTGCCGACACGGTACCTCGTACGGCGGCGGCCCGCTACCGGGCCGCCGCCGCGATCGTGCCGTGCTCGTGGCCGACCGCCCGGAGCAGGGATCAGGTCGGCGGCGTGGCGCAGAACAGGCAGACCTGGCTGCGGAGACGGTACTGCCCGTCGAGCTCCCTGGTCTTCCTGAGCGCGGCAAGACGGGCGTGATGACGACTCTCCCTGGTGAGCTCCCCAGGGTCGGCTCGCGGCTGCACGTACACGCCCAGCGGCAGGCCCTCAGCGTCGAACACGACCGGCCCCCGGTCGCACCGGTCGGGACGTCGTCGCCCGTGTCTGCGGAACATGTGGACCTCCCCGTCCGTCCTCCGTGACTCACGCCGCCGCTGTGTACGCTTCAGGATCCGCGAGGAAGGCGTCGCGACATTGCTCCGTGTCGAAGAGGAACGTGCGCCCGCGGTAGTTCGCGGAGTACAGCGACGTCATCTCCACGCGACCGCCGCACACGGGATCGGCCATGGTCAGGTCATCCTCACCGGCATCGGTGGTCTCGCTCATCCCCGTCTGGTCCTCGCTCGAGTCCTCGTCACCCATCGTCGTCCTCCGGCTCGGCGTTTGCGTCTGGCGGGCGGCCTGCGCCCCTCGTTCCCGCTGCGGAGTCGTCGAAACCGTGCTGGGGGACATGGGTGGACGTGCGCCTGGCACGAAGCAGTGGACGTCGCCCGCCGCCCGCGCAAGAATTGACGGCACTAGCCGACGAAAGGACCGCCATGGGGCCCTACGCTCCCTCCATCGATCGCGTCGTCGCCATCTGCCGGGTCCTCCTCGAGCGCGGCTACCTGAAGGCCACGGAGGGCAACGTGTCGGTGCGTGTGCCCGTCCGGAAGGCGTTCGCGATCACTCTTACGCTGGGTAAGAAGAGGACCGTATCTATCCTCTTTCCTCAGCGAGGTCGCCGATGGCCAGCGCCCGCGATACTGTCGCCCTCAGAAGTGAGCGCGTCGCCCAGCTGCTGACCGCGCCGCGCTTCGAAGTCATACCGGTCCGCGGCATCGAGGACAGGCTGGCGGGACTGCCGGCGGGCTCCCGCGTCACGGTGACGGCCTCGCCGGCGCACGGGCAGGCCCGCACGATCGATGTGGCCGAGCGCCTCGCCGCGAGCGGCTATGAGGTGATCCCGCATCTCTCGGCGAAGATGACGAGCGGGCGGCGCGAGCTCGCCGACTTCATCGAACGTCTGGCGGCCGCGGGCATCAGCGAGGCGTTCGTCGTCGGCGGTGACGCGTCGCCGCCCGCCGGGCCGTATCGCGAGGCCGGCGACCTGCTGGACGAGCTCGCCGGCCTCGACCACCCCTTCACCCGCATCGGCATCGGCGGCTATCCGGAGGGCCATCCGCTCGCCTCCGACGACGAGCTGCTCGAGGCGCTGCGCCGCAAGCAGCGGCATGCCGCCTACGTCGTCACGCAGCTCTGCTTCGACGCCGTCGTCCTCGTCGAGTGGATGCGCACCATCCGCGACGAGGGCATCCGCCTGCCGGTGGTCGTCGGTCTGCCCGGTGTGGTGGAGCGGCGCAAGCTCGCCGAGATCTCGCTCCGGACGGGCGTGGGCGCCTCGTTGCGCTACCTCAGGAAGAACCGCCGCCAGCTGGTCGCGCTCATGCGCTCGCGCCGCTACGACCCGACCGCGCTCACCCGCGCCGTGGCCGACCGCCTCGACGACGATGGCTTGACGGTCGCCGGCGCGCACCTCTTCACCTTCAACCAGGTCGATGCGACCTACGGCTGGGTGCGCAGCCTCACCGGCGGCTGACGGCGCGGTGCGCGGCGACGCCGGGCGGCGCTCAGGCGCCCTTCGGCGGGCGCTTGCGCCGCGGCGGACGCTCGAGGTCGAGGGCGGCGAGCTGCGCCATGACACCCTCGACCCCACGCACGACGCGCGCCGCGTCCGCGCCGCGCCCTTCGAGGCCCTGCAGCACGTGATCGACGGCGGCGTCGTAGTCGCGACGGTACCGTTTGTTGAGGTCGTGCCAGTCGACGCCCGCCAGGAGCGGGACAATGGCCTCGTCCACGTGGAGCGTCCCGATCGTCAGCAGCACCGCGATGATGGGGTAGCCCGTGTAGCCCTGCCAGTACGAGGCGTTATCGTTGGCGGTGATGACACGCCCGTCCTCGGACCACTCGACGTCGTACGACCGGTCGCGACCCGACGACGAGCACGGTGGCCGCGTCCGGCCGCGTCACGCTGACGCGGCCGTCGGCGACCGCGCTGAGCGCCTCGTAGACCTTCGCGGCGGGCGGCTGCTTCCAGCTGGCCATGCCCGCACCGTCCGTCATGGCGGGCCGTACGTCAAGGCCGCGGCCCATGGCTGGCCGCGGCGCCCGGGGGTCCGTAGAATCGCGGCACTGCGTCGCCCCGCGCGACGCGATCGCCCACGCAACCAGTCTCCGGGGGTCGACTCATGACCGACGAACTGCAGCCGCCGCAGGGTGCCGCACAAGGACTGTCGCCGGCCACCAAGGCCGTCTGGGCCGGCGAGGACGAGTCGCTGGTGCAGGGCGCCACGCAGGTGCCGGTCGTGTACAGCGCCGCCTACGGCTACCCGGACGTGGACGAGTGGCTGGACGTGGCCCTGGGCCGCAAGCCGGGCCACATCTACAGCCGCAACACCAACCCGACGGTGCACGCCTTCGAGGAGAAGGTGCGCATCCTCGAAGGCGCCGAGGCGGCCACCAGCTTCGCCACCGGCATGGCCGCCATCAGCAACACGCTCTTCACGCTGCTGCCGCCGGGCGACCGCGTCGTGTCGGTCAAGGACACCTACGGCGGCACCAACAAGATCTTCATCGAGTTCCTGCCGCGCTTCGGCGTGCAGGTCGAGCTCTGCGACACGACCGACCACGAGCCGATCGAGGCGGCCATCGCCGAGGGCTGCCGCGTGCTCTACCTGGAGACGCCCACCAACCCGACGCTCAAGGTGATGGACATCGCGCGTCTGGCCGCGGCCGCGCACGAGGCCGGCGCCGTCGTCGTCGCCGACAACACCTTCGCCACGCCCATCAACCAGAACCCGCTGGCGCTGGGCGCGGACCTGGTGCTGCACAGCGCCACCAAGTTCCTCGGCGGCCACGCCGACGCGCTCGGCGGCGTGCTCTGCGGCGACCCGGAGCTGGTCGCAGCGCGTCTACCACTACCGCGAGATCACCGGCGCCACGCTCGACCCGATGGCCGCCTACCTGCTCGTGCGCGGCATGAAGACGCTGGACCTGCGCATCCGCCAGCAGAACGAGAGCGCGCTGCGCATCGCCCGCTGGCTGCAGGCGCAGCCGGCCGTCGCCGCGGTCTACTACCCGGGCCTGGAGACACACCTGCACCACGACGTCGCCGCGCGCCAGATGCGCGGCTACGGCGGCGTGCTCAGCTTCATGCTGCGAGGGCGGCTTCGAGGCCGTCAAGCGCGTGCTGCCGCGGCTGCGCCTCGCCCACCGCGCCGCCAACCTCGGCGCGGTGGAGACCATCGCCGGGCCGCCGGCCACCACCAGCCACGTCGAGTGCACCGCCGAGGAGCGCGAGGCGATGGGCATCCCGGAGGGCCTGATCCGCTACTCGGTCGGCATCGAGGACACCGACGACCTGATCGCCGACCTGGCGCAGGCGTTCGAGGTCGCCTAGAGTCGGTGCCCGCTGCGGTCGTGACGCTCGCCCTGAGGAGCTGTAGGAGCCGCGCTCCGGGCACCGGGTAGCGGTGCTCCTTCTCCGCCGCGCGGGTAGGCTGGAGCTCAGTCATGGCGACAGCTCAGACGACTCCCGCGCAGGCCCCCGGGCGCTCGCTCTTCGTGCGCAGCGTGTACGTGGGCCGTGACCTGGAGCTCTTCGTGGTCACGGCTGTCGCCACGATCCTGCTCGTGCGCGCCGTCCTGGCGGCCACCGGGTGGCCTCAGCTTGGCGGCGGCAAGATCCACTTCGCCCACCTGCTGTGGGGCGGCTTGGGCATGCTCATCGCCCTCATCCTGTTCATGGCCATGGAAGGCCGGCTCTGGAAAGGGCTGGCGACCTTGTCCGCCGGCATCGGCTTCGGCCTGTTCATCGACGAGCTCGGCAAGTTCATCACGTCGGACAACGACTACTTCTTCCAGCCCGTGATCGCCATCATCTACGTGATCTTCGTCGCGCTGCTGCTCATCGCACGCGCCATCTCGCGGAGCGCCACAGTCTCGCCGCAGGCCGCGCTCGTCAACGCCTTCGACCTGGCCAAGGAGGCGGTCATCCGCGACATGGACCCCGGCGAGCGCGACGAGGCGCTGGCGCTGCTCGCCCGTTGCGATCAGACCGATCCCATCGTCGTCGACCTGACGCGCATGCTGGAGCGCATGCGCGACCTGCCCAAAGAGCCGCCTAAGCCGTACGAGCGACTGCGCGCGTGGCTCACAGGGCTCTATGACAGGCTGGTGCAACGGCGCTGGTTCAAGCGCGTGGTCATCGGCTGGTATCTGCTGGTCTCGCTCGCGGCCTTCCTCGCGCCGTTCGCGACAGGCGAGGGCGCGGCACCGCTGGACTTCGCGCAGACCGGTCAGCTCGTGTCCGCACTCGTGTCCGGTGTCTTCGTCGTCATCGCCCTCATCCGCTGGCGCCGGTCGACTCTCTCAGCCTACCGCTGGTTGGAGCGGGCCGTGCTCGTGACTATCTTCGTCTACGAGTTCTTCGCCTTCTACGAGGAGCAGCTCGGGGCCGTGCTCGGACTGGTCATCATGCTGATCACCTGGGCGACCATCCGCTACATGGTCCGCCAGGAGAAGTTGCGCGTGTCCGGATCTGTCTCGACGAGAGGAGGGTGAAGCGATGGACCCAGATGCGGTCCGCCTGGCGGTCGAGGAGCGCATGCCAGAGGTGGTGGACGACCTCGGAGCACTCGTCTCGCACTCTTCCGTCGCCTTCCCCGGGTTCCCCGAGGAGCCGGTCTTCGCGATGGCGGATGCCACGGTGGAGTTGCTCAAGCGCTACGGCCTCGACGAGCGCCCGTCTGTCTGGACATCCCCGGCGGCTTTCCGGCTGTGTACGGCGAGCTCGCGCCGCCGCCGGGCGCGCCGACCGTGCTGTTGTACGCGCACTACGACGTGCAGCCGGCGCCCGAGAGCCAGGGCTGGACGAGCGATCCCTGGACGCTCACCGAGCGCGGCGGTCGCCTGTACGGCCGCGGCGCCGCCGACGACAAGTCGGGCATCCTGATGCACGCGGCCGCCCTGGGCGTGTTCGGTGGCCGCAACCCCGTCGGCATCAAGCTCGTCGTCGAGGGCGAGGAAGAGACGACGAGCCACCTGCACGAGTACGTTCGCGCGCACCCGGAGCTGTTCCGCGCCAACGCCGTCGTGGTCGCCGACATGGGCAACCTGAAGGTCGGCGACCCTGTGCTCACCACCGCCCTGCGCGGGTCGCTCGTCGTGACCATCAGCGTGCGGACGCTGGATCACGGCCTGCACTCCGGCGAGTTCGGCGGCGCCGCGCCCGACGCGATGACGGCGCTGGTGCGCATCCTCGACAGCTTCCTCGACGACAGGGGCGACGTGGCCGTCGCCGGCATGCGCAGCTTCGACTGGCCGGGCGCCGAGTACCCGGAGGACGAGCTGCGGCGCACGGCCGGCATGCTGGACGGCGTCGAGGCGATGGGCACGGGGTCGGTCGCGAGCCGTCTCTGGTCGAAGCCGACGGCGACGGTGATCGGCATCGACGCACCCGCCGTCGCCGAGGCCTCGAACACGCTGCTGCCGGAAGCCCGCGCCAAGGTGAGCCTGCGCCTCGCACCGGGCGCCGACACCGCGGCGGAGGCGGCGGCGGTGCGCGAGCACATCCGCCGCCACACACCCTTCGGTGCCGTCGTGGAGGTCGAGGTGGACCCCGCCGCGGCCTTCGAGGCGGCGGGCGGCGGGCCCGCCTACGCGGCGGCCAGGCGGGCCCTTGCCGACGCCTTCGGCAGGCCCTGCGGCGAGGTGGGCAGCGGCGGCAGCATCCCACTGCTCGCGGATCTCGCCGCCGCCGCCCCCGGCGCCGAGTTCCTGTTGTTCGGCGCCGAGGACCTGGCGGAGGCGCGCATCCACGGCGCCGACGAGAGCGTCGACCCGCGGGAGCTGGAGCGGATGATCGTCGCCGAGGCGCTCACGCTGCGGTACTTCGCCGAGAACTGGCGCTGAGCGGGGCGCTCGCGAGCGCCCCGCTCAGCCGCCCCCGTCCTTCACCCAGGGGCTTCCTGCAGCCGCCGCCACAGCGCTTCCACGTGCTCGCGCTCCGTGGCCTGCGCGCCGATGGACACGCGGATCATCTGCACGTTCTTCAGCGCCGAGGTGGTCAGGTAGAAGCGTCCTTCGAGGTTGATGCCGTCGGCGAGGCCGAGGTTGTGGATGGTCAGGGCGTCCTCGTCGCCGGCCAGCTCGGCCGGGACGTGCCGCAGGCAGACGGTCTGCAGTGGCGCCGGCGCCAGCAGCTCCCAGCTCGGCGCCGCGGCGACCTGCTCCTCCAGCCAGCGCGCGTTGGCCATGTCGCGGCGGATGCGCGCCTGCAGGCCCTCGACGCCGTACTCGCGCACCAGGAACCACAGTTTGAGCGCGCGGAAGCGGCGGCCCAGCGGGATGCCCCAGTCGCGCAGGTTGCGCACGAGGCCGTCCTGGGCCGTCCGCAGGTAGCTGGGGTCCGTGCTCATCACGCGGACGAGATGCTCGGGGTCGCGGATGTAGTAGGCGGACAGGTCGAAGCCGGTCCCGAGCCACTTGTGCGGGTTGAAGACCAGCGAGTCGGCGCGCTCGATGCCCTCCCACATCCAGCGGTGTTCGGGGCAGATCATGGCCGTGCCGGCCATGGCGGCGTCCACGTGCAGCCACAGGCCGTGGCGCTCGCAGAGCTCGGCGATGCCGCCGAGCGGGTCGAGCGCCGTCGTGGCCGTGGTGCCGATGGTCGCGACCACGGCGCAGGGCCGCAGGCCGGCGGCCAGGTCGTCCCGGATGGCCGCCTGCCAGCAGGTCCAGGCGCAGGGCGTGCGCCTCGTCGGTGCCGAGCAGGCGCAGGTGATCGGCGCCGTAGCCCGCGAGCAGGGCGCCCTTGCCGATGGAGCTGTGCGCCTGGTCCGAGGCGTACACGACGAGCGGCGGCGCCGCCGACTGCAGGCCGCCGCCGTTCTGACCGAAGCCGCTGGCTCGTTCGCGAGCACACAGCAGCGCCGTCAGGGTGCAGGAACTGGCGCTGTCCTGGATCACGCCCGTGAAGTCGTCCGGCAGGCCGACCATGCTGCCGCAGCCACTCCATGACGACGTCCTCGACCTCGGTGGCGGCCGGGCTGGTCTGCCAGCTCATGCCCTGCGCGCCGAGGCCGGCGGCCACCAGGTCGGCGAGCACCGAGGACAGGTCGGTGTTGGAGGGGAAATAGGCGAACCAGCCGGGGTGGTTCCAGTGCGTGATGCCGGGCAGGACGAGGCGCTCCAGGTCGTCGGCGATCGCTTCCAGGCCTTCGGCCTGCTGCGGGGGCGAGGCGGGAAAGAGCGCCCGGATATCGCCCGGCCCGACCTGGCTCATCACGGGGAGGTCCGGCAGGTGTTCGCGGTACCCGGCGATCCAGTCCACCAGGTCGTGGCCGAGGCGGCGGAACTCGTTCGGGTCCATGCGGGCTCCTTGTTGCGGAGATGGCGAGGCCGGCTGCCGGCCGGCCGGCAGCCGGCCTCATTGTACTCAGGACGAAGACGGGCGGGGCGGGGGACGGGGCGGCGCGCTCGCCGGCGCGCCGCCCCACATCCGTTCGGTACACCTTCACCTTCCGGTGGTTGCCGACACGGGTGAGGTGGTTCACTCCACCGACTGGCGGCGTGGACGGTCGTGACGACGAAGCACACCCGCTACACGCAGTGGCGGGTCACGGTCAAACCGGGATGGGTTGGGGTCCCCGCGGGGGCGTCGTCGCCGTGGCGGCGGACGACTTCCCGAGGTTCTAGACCCCGAGACGATCTGGGCGATCGCGGTGCTTCGCAGCCTGGCGGCGCTGCTGGAAGGCGCTCATCCGGCAGCGGTCGCTGCAGTACATCCGCGCGGGGTTGGTGGTGGCGAACGACGAGTGACACGACGGGTGGGCGCACGCGCGCTGCAGCGGCTGTCTGCTGCTCTGGCGCTCGCGTTTGTCCGGCTGCCGCCGCTCGTGCAGGCTGCAGTACGCCGAGGGATTGTAGATCGAGAGGACGGTCGTGCAGCCCTCTTCCCGGCAGCGCCGATCGGCCTGAAAGACACGCACGCGCTCCGATCCGGCGTCGAGTGAGCACCCTGCCCCGAAGCGGATGACCATCTTCGTACCGCGTAACTCTCGAGCCATCCTCCCCCCGAGTCCCAGCCCCCGCTGGCACCCCTTACCCACTCCGGCGTGGTTCTAAGGGTGTTGGAGTGGTGCGACGCCGTGAGACGCCGCGAGCGCCGTCCCTACCGTGCCATCTCCGGCAGGTCGGACTCCAGGGCCTCGGTGAACTGGCTCGTGTAGAGCTGGTGGTAGAAGCCGCGCCGCGCCACCAGCTCCTCGTGCGAACCCTGCTCGACGATCCGTCCACGGTCCATCACGAGGATCACGTCGGCACCGCGGATGGTCGACAGGCGGTGCGCGATGACGAAGGTGGTGCGGTCCTTCATGAGCTCGGCCATGGCCTCCTGGATGAGGACCTCGGTGCGGGTGTCCACGGAGCTCGTCGCCTCGTCGAGGATGAGGATCTGCGGGTCGGCGAGGAAGGCCCGGGCGATGGTGAGCAGCTGCTTCTCGCCCTGGGACACGGCGGTCGCGTCGTCGTCCAGCACCGTGTCGTAGCCCTGCGGCAGCGTGCGCGTGAAGTGATCGACCCGCGCGGCGCTCGCCGCGGCGTGGATCTCCTCGTCCGTCGCGCCCTCGCGGCCGTAGGCGATGTTGTCGCGGATGGTGCCGGTGAACAGCCAGGCGTCCTGCAGCACCATGCCGAACAGGCGGCGCAGGTCACTGCGCGTCATGGCGCGCGTGTCGACGCCGTCCACGAGGATGCGCCCCTGGTCGATCTCGTAGAAGCGCAGCAGCAGGTTGACCAGTGTCGTCTTGCCCGCGCCCGTGGGACCGACGATGGCGACCATCTGCCCGGGCCGGACTTCCAGGTGGAGGTCCTCGATGAGCGGCGTGTCGGGGATGTAGCGGAAGCGACACGCCGTCCAGCGCGATGTGGCCGGTGGTGCGGGACAGCGCGACGGGCGTGACCGGGTCGCGCTCCTCCTCCGGCTCGTCCAGCAGCTCGAAGACGCGCTCCGCCGACGCCGCCGTGCTCTGCAGCACGTTCATGATGCTGGCCGTCTGCGTGATCGGCATGGTGAACTGCCGCGAGTACTGGATGAACGCCTGCACGTCGCCGAGTGAGATGCGCCCGTTGGCGACCATGAGGCCGCCGACCACGGCGACGGCCACGTAGTTCAGGTTGCTCACGAACTGCATGACCGGCTGGATGATGCCGGAGATGAACTGGGCCTTGAAGCTCGCCTCGTAGAGCTGCTCGTTGTGCTCGTCGAACGTCTCGATGGCCTGCCGCTGGCGGCCGAAGACCTTGATCGACGTTGTGGCCGGTGAACATCTCCTCGACGTGGCCGTTGAGCTGGCCGGTGCGCTCCCACTGCGCGGCGAACTGCTTCTGCGAACGCTTGGCGATGAACACGGTGATGACCACGGAGAGCGGCACGGCCAGCAGCGAGATCAAGGCCAGGATCCAGCTGATGGACAGCATCATGATGAGCACGCCGATGATCGTGAGCAGGGCCGTGATGAGCTGCGTCAGGGTCTGCTGCAGCGACTGCGAGATGTTGTCGATGTCGTTGGTGACGCGGCTCAGGACGTCGCCGCGCGGGTGGTCGTCGAAGTACTTGAGCGGCAGGCGGGCGAGCTTCTCGTCCGCCGCCTGCCGCAGCCCGTACACGGTCCGCTGCGCGACCCCGGCCATGATGTAGTTCTGCAGCCAGGCGAAGGCGGAGCTCAGCAGGTACACGGCGACGAGCAGCAGCAGCATGCGGCCCAAGGCGGCGAAGTCGACGCCCTGGCCGGGGTGCAGCGTCATGCCGGACAGCATGTCGGCGACGTGGTCCTGGCCCGCGGCGCGCAGGCCGGCGATGGCCTGTTGCTGCGTCACGCCGGCCGGCAGCTGCTGGCTGACCACGCCCTCGAACAGGATGTTCGTGGCGGCGCCCAGGATCCTGGGGCCGATCACGTAGAACGCCACGCTGACGACGGCCAGCGCGACCACGAGGGCGATGCGCAGCCGCTCGGCGCGCAGCAGTCCGCCGAGGCGCTTCATCGATCCCTTGAAGTCGTTCGCCTTGGCGACGGGCATCACGAGCGAATGGCCCGGCGCGCCGGGGCCGCCGCCGGGTCCGCCCGGACCACGGCCGGGTCCTCCCGGCCGTCCTCCCGGGGCGCCGCCGGCCGGCGCCGCCGGCGCTCGTCCGGCGCTCACGCCGACTCCTCCTCGCCGAGCTGTGAGGCCACGATCTCGCGGTAGGTCTCACTGGAGCGCAGCAGCTCGTCGTGGGTGCCGATGCCGGCGACCGTGCCGTCCTCGAGCACGACGATGCGGTCGGCGTGCATGATGGTGCCGACGCGCTGGGCCACGATGATGACCGTCGCCTCCCCGGTCTCGCGCCGCAGCGCCGCGCGCAGGCGGCGAGTCGGTGGCGAAGTCCAGCGCGGAGAAGCTGTCGTCGAAGATGTGGATCTTCGCCTTCTTGGCGAGCGCCCGTGCGATGGCCAGGCGCTGGCGCTGCCCGCCGGAGACGTTGGCGCCGCCCTGCGCGACGGGCGCCTCGAGCTGCTCCGGCATGTCCGCCACGAATTCGCTGCCCTGCGCGATCCGCAGCAGGCGCCAGAGTTCGTCGTCGTCCGCCTGCTCGTCGCCGTGACGCAGGTTGCTGGCCACCGTGCCGCTGAACAGGAACGACTTCTGCGGCACGAGGCCGATCCTGCGCCACAGGTCCTGCTGCGCCATCTCGCGCACATCGACGCCGTCCACGAGGACGCTGCCGCCGGTGACGTCGTAGAAGCGCGGGATCAGGCTGACGAGCGTCGACTTGCCGCTGCCGGTGCTCCCCACGATGGCCGTGACCTCGCCGGGTCCCGCGCTGAAGCTGATGCCGCTGAGCACCGGCTCCTCCGCGCCGGGGTAGCGGAACTCCACGTCGCGGAACTCGACGTGGCCGCGCACCGGCGCGGGCGCGGCCGGCGCCGGTGGGTCGACGACGGTCGGTTCCGTCTCGATCACCTCCTGGATGCGCTCGGCCGACGCCGCGGCGCGCGGCACCATCACGAACATGATGGTGGCCATGAGCACCGCCAGCAGGATCTGGATGATGTACGTGAGGAAGGCGGTGAGGTCGCCGATGGGCATGCCGTGGTCGGCGACCTGGATGCTGCCGAACCACATGATGGCCACGGTGGAGAGGTTCAGGATCGCCGTGAGGGTCGGGATCATCAGCGCGAACAGCCGGTTGACCTTCAGCGTGGTGGCGGTGAGGTCGTCGTTGGCGACGGCGAAGCGCTGCTCCTCGAAGGCGGTGCGGTCGAAGGCGCGGATGACGCGCACGCCGCTCAGCATCTCGCGCGTGACCTGGTTGATGCGGTCGATCTTGGCCTGCATCGACTTGAAGAGCGGCAGCGCCGAGCGCAGCGACCAGCCCGATGAACACCGCCATCACGGGGATGGCGACCAGGATGACGCCCGACAGCGGCACGTTCAGGCGCAGCGCCATGATGATGCCGCCGATGCTCATGATCGGGGCCGAGATCACGACGTTGAGCATCATCAGCACCACCATCTGCACCTGCTGCACGTCGTTGGTGGTGCGAGTGATGAGGGACGGCGTGCCGAAGCGGTTCACCTCCGCCTGCGAGAAGCTCTCCACGCGGCGGAACAGCGCGGCGCGCACGTCGCGGCCGAAGCCCATGGCGACCCGCGACCCCCAGTACACGGCGATGACGGCGGCCACGACGAACAGCAGCGTGACGCCGAGCATGATCGCGCCGGTGCGGACGATGTAGGCCGTGTCGCCGGTGATGACGCCGTTGTTGATGATGTCGGCGTTGAGCGTGGGCAGGTAGAGGCTGGCGATGGCCTGCACCAGCAGTAGCACGAGGACGACGACGATCTGGCGCCAGTAGGGTCGCAGGCGCTCGCGCAGCAGACGGATCATGGGGCCGGGTCCTCCGCGCCGCGCCGGCGGCACCGGAGCGGCGCCGTGCTTCGAGCGCGCCGTCAAGGCGGGCGTTGAACTCGCCGAGCAGCCGCGCGAGGTCGCGACGGTCCGCTTCGGGCAGCGTCGCGATCGTCTGGTTGATGTAGCCGGCCGCGACCTCGCGCAGGCGCGCTTCATCGTCGCGGCCCTTCTTCGTGATGTACACGCGGGTGAGCCGCTGGTCCGTCGTGTCTGGGCGCCTGTCCACGAGGCCCGCCTTCTCCATGGCGCGCAGCATCTTGCTGGCCGTGGGAGGAGCGATGTGCAGGCCGGCTGCGAGGTCGCGCTGCGCGATGCCGTCGTTGGCCTTGAGCAGGCGCAGGCAGAAGGCCTGACCGGGGTGCATGTCGCGGTCGGTCAGGACGCCGAGCATGAGACGCCGATGCAGGCGCAGCGAGGTGAGAAAGGCGCGGAAGACGCGGGACGACAGCTCGTCCACGCCGGCGAGCTCGTCGTGGGCGAGCTCATGGAAGTGATGTCGTTTCACCGTGCCGCACCTCCTCGCGCCGTCCGGGCGGACGCCTGCGCGAGAATGTTAGCAGGCTAACGATTAGCAGGCAAACCATCGCCGGATCTGCGGCCCGGACCGGCAGGACGCGCCACTACGGACCCGGTCGTAGCCTCATTGTCGTGAGGGACG
>CAVPQD010000032.1:0-10601 GCA_963707335.1 uncultured Thermoleophilia bacterium
CTCTCCCCCGCCGATCCCCAGGAAGTCCGCGCTCAGATCGGGCGCGACGATGGCCAGCAGGTCGGCCGGCGTGTCGGCGATCGCCTCGGCGCCGGCCGCAAGCAGCTGTTCCGGCTCGTGCCAGCCCCAGGCGACGCCGAGCGGCGTGACGCCGGCGAGCCGCGCTTCGCGCATGTCGCCGGCCGTGTCGCTCACGAACCAGGTCAGCTCCTGGCCCGGGTGATCCGCCAGGAGCCGCTCGATCTTCTCCACCTTGCTGCGCCCCGACTCGGCGCCCGCCACCTCGACGTCGTCGATGCCGTGCTTGTCCAGGAAGGCCCGCACGACGTGCTCGGCATTGGAGGTCACGACGACGACGCGACGGGCGCTCGCGAGCTCGTTGAGCACCTGCGGCATCAGCGGGAACGGGCGCAGCCAGGGCAGCGCCCGGTGCAGGGCGCCGGCCGCGCGGCCCACCGCGTCGCGGATGGCCGCGTCCGCGGCGCCCTTGGCCCGCAGGCTCTCGTAGACGTTGCCCTCGAAGAGCGCCACGACGTCCTCGGGCGAGGTGACGCCCTGGATGCCGGCCATGCGGCAGGCGTCGATGAGCGCCGTGGTGAACACCTCGTACGAGTCCACGATCACGCCGTCGTGGTCGATCATCAACAGGGGGAGCCGAATGGGCGCGGCTGTGAAGCCGCCCGCGCCGTGGCTGTGTTCATCCGTCGTCACGGCGACAGCCTACCAAACGAAGAGGCGGCGGGCCTGCGCCGCCGTTGCGCGCCGCCCGTCCTGAGCGACCGCTTGCCCGTCTCAAGCCGTCGTGTGAGAGCTCTCACACGACCGCCGGATCAGGCCTCCTCGAACTGCGTGAGATCGGCCTCGATCGCGGCGAGCTCTTCGGCCGAGCCCTGGACCTTCGGGCCCTTGAACCACTTGCGGGCCGAGACCGCGTACCAGATGCCGGCGCCGCCGACGACGACGACCACGCACGATGGGCGTGTAGTTGAAGTTCGTCCTGGTGATCGGCGTGTACTGCGGCAGGCAGAAGCATGATGCAGATGAACACGACCCAGATGATCGCGATCCAGTTGATGATCGCGCCCCACGGTTGAGCAACCTGTAGGGGCCGGGCACGAACGCCTTGGGGTTGATGCGGCGCAGGAACACCGGCGTCAGGTAGGCGATGTAGAGGCCGATGACGGCGATCGACACGACGGCGAAGTAGGCGACCGCGCTCCACAGGTACGGCAGGCCGAGGAGGAACGCGCCCACTGCCGCCGAACCAGGCGGAGTGCACCGGCACGCGGCGCTTCTTGTTGACCTGATGCCAGAAGTTCGAGAACGGCACCGCGCCGTCGCGCGAGAAGGCGTAGATCATGCGCGAGTTCGCCGTGACCGACGACATGCCGCAGAAGAACTGCGCCCCGATGACGATGAGGATGAGCAGCAGGCCGACGCGTCCGGCCGCCGTGGCCGTGAAGGCCACCGCCCACGGGGTGATGACCAGCGTCAGGTCCTGGACGCTCTCTGAACGTCGGTCCCTGCGAAGTCGACAGGGTAGGTCTTGGGCAGCGCGTAGCTCACGCCGACGAGCAGGATGAAGCCGGCGATGAGCGAGACCCAGATGGCCCGGACGATGCCCTTCGCGGCCTGCACGTTGGCCGAGATCGTCTCCTCGGAGACGTGCGCCGAGGCGTCGTAGCCGGTGAACGTGTACTGCGCGTTCAGCAGGCCGAGCAGGAACACGTAGAGCGGCGCCGTGAATCCGGACAGGCCCTTGAACGCGTTCCAGCCCTCGCTGCCGAAGACGAACGAGGTGGTCTGGTGCTCATGCGAGCTCGGGCGCCCAGAACAGGATGATGACGATGACGGCCACGCCGATGAGGTGCCACCAGACCGAGACGTCGTTCAGCAGGGCGACAAGGCGGATGCTGAACGTGTTCAGCAGGCCCTGAGCGAAGAGGACGACGGCCAGGACGGCGACGGTGTGTCCCGGCGACAGCCAGTACGCCTGGCCGGTCCATTCCGCGAGGAACGCACAGATCGAGATAGGCGCAGCCGAAGCTGATGCCGGCCGTGACGGCGACCTGGCCGACCAGGTTGAACCAGCCGGTGAACCACGACCAGATGGGGGCGCTGTTGCCGGGCGCCAGCTTGGCCGCCCAGTAGTAGAGTCCGCCGGCGGTCGGGAAGGACGAACAGATCTCCGCCATCGACAGGCCGACGAAGATCACGATCACGCCGACGAGCAGCCAGCCCCAGGTCATGACCGGCGGGCCGCCGTGCAGCAGGCCGTACTGGTAGACCGTCAGGCAGCCCGACAGGATGGAGATGATGGTGAAGGAGATGGCGAAGTTGGAGAAGCCGCTCATGCGGCGGTCGAGCTCCTGGGCGTACCCGAGCTCGTGAAGCTGCTTGGTATCCTCGTCTAACTCAGGCACTGGCGGTGGTCCGGAACCCATTTCAGTCATCGATACAACCCCCTGTTCGACCGAGCGTCCCGTCGACGCACTCCTTGACAGCCATTTAGTACGCGCACGGGGTTTGATGTCAAGGCTTTTGAGCCTGAGAGGCCCCGAACGGTGATGCCGTCCGGGGCCTCTCACAGGGTCGTGCCGGCGCTCGTGGCGTCGCTCCGCGGGCGCCTCCGCCCACTTCAGTCGCTGACGCCGGCCAGGTCGGCGCTGGCCACCGCCTTGGCCCGCTCGTACACGTTGTCCGCCGTGAAGCCGAACTCCGTGAAGATCGTGCCGGCCGGCGCCGAGGCGCCGAAGCGGTCGATGCCGATGATCTCGCCGGCGTCGCCGACCCAGCGGTCCCAGCCGAAGCTGGCGGCCGCCTCGACGGCGAGACGGGCACGACAGGCGGCCGGCAGGACGCTCTCGCGGTAGGCGGCGTCCTGGCGCTCGAAGAGCCGGAAGGACGCCATGTTCACGACCCGGGAGCGCACGCCCTCGGCCGTGAGGCGCTCGTGCGCGGCGAGCGCGAGGTCGATCTCGCTGCCGCTCGCCAGCAGGATGAGGTCCGGCGCGCCGTCGCCGGGCGCGTCGGCCAGCACGTAGGCGCCGCGGGCGATGCCGCTCGCCGGCGCGTACTTCGCGCGGTCGATGATCGGCAGGTTCTGGCGCGTCAGCATGAGCCCGACGGGGGCGTCCTCCTGCAGGGCGATCTTCCACGCCTCGACCGTCTCGTTGGCGTCGGCCGGGCGCAGGTCGACGAAGCCCGGCGTGGCCCGCAGGATGGCGAGATGCTCGATCGGCTGGTGCGTGGGCCCGTCCTCGCCGACGCCCACGCTGTCGTGCGTGAGCACGTAGACGACCGGCAGCTGCATGAGCGCGGAGAGCCGCATGGCCGGGCGCATGTAGTCGACGAACACGAAGAACGTGGCCACGTAGGGACGCAGGCCGCCGTGCGCGGCCATGCCGTTGCCCATGGCGGCCATGGCGAGCTCGCGCACGCCGAAGTGGAAGTTGCGACCCTCAGGCGTCACAGCCTGCTGGTCGGGCACGTCCGCGATCCACGTGTTGTTGGACGGCGCCAGGTCGGCCGAGCCGCCGATGAGCGTCGGCAGATGCGGCGCCACGGCGTTGATGACCTTGCCGGAGGCGGCGCGGGTCGCGACCGGCTTGTCGTCCGGCGAGAAGACCGGCAGATCGGCGTCCCAGCCCTCGGGCAGCCTGTGCGCCCAGGCGTCGTCCCAGCTCCGGGCGCGGGCACGCGTCGGCCGCGCGCCACGCCGCGAAGCGCTCGTTCCACGCCGCGTGCGCGCCGGCGGCACGTTCGCCCGCCTCGACGTAGAAGGCCTTCACGTCGTCGGCCACGTAGAACTGCGGATCGAGCGGCCACTCGCAGGCTTCCTTGGTCAGCTTGACCTCGTCGGCGCCGAGCGGCGCGCCGTGAGCCGCGGCCTTGTCCTGCTTGTTCGGCGAGCCGCAGCCGATGTGCGTGCGCACCGCGACGAGCGACGGCTTGCCCGTCTCGGCCTTGGCCGCCGCGATGGCGGCGTCGATGGCCTCGACGTCGTCGCCGTCGGCCACGCGCTGGACGTGCCAGCCGTAGGCCTCGAAGCGCTTGCACACGTCCTCGGTGAAGGCCAGCTCGGTGGGCCCGTCGATGGTGATGTGGTTGTCGTCGTAGAGGACGATCAGCTTGCCGAGCTGCTGATGGCCGGCGAGCGAGGCGGCCTCGCTGCTGATGCCCTCCATCATGCAGCCGTCGCCGGCCAGCACGTAGGTGTAGTGGTCGACCACGTCCGAGCCGAAGGTGGCGGCCAGGAAGCGCTCGGCGACGGCCATGCCGACGGCGTTGGCGAAGCCCTGGCCCAGCGGGCCGGTGGTCGTCTCGACGCCCGGCGTGTGGCCGTACTCGGGATGGCCGGGCGTCTTGCTGCCCCACTGGCGGAAGGCCTTGAGGTCGTCCAGGCTCAGGTCGTAGCCGGTGAGGTGGAGCATGGAGTAGAGGAGCATGCTGGCGTGGCCCGCCGACAGCACGAAGCGGTCGCGGTCGGGCCAGGCCGGGTCGGCCGGGTCGAAGCGCAGGTGCCGCGTGAACAGCGTGTGCGCCACGGCCGCGGCGCCCATGGGCATGCCGGGGTGGCCGGAGTTCGCCTTCTGCACGCCGTCGACGGCGAGAAAGCGGATGGTGTCGATGCAGCGTTCTTCCAGGGTCAGTGCACTCGCCACTGGGCTCACCTGCGTCCTTTCGTTCCCGCCGTCAGCAGAGCGATGAGGTGACGCGGGATCCCGTCGGTCGTTCGCTGGACAAGGGCCCCCACAGGGGCGAAGGGCCGGGCGCCCGCCCTCCCGCCGGGGGCGGGAGGGCGGGCGCCACTGCGGGCCCCGTGCTTACGTCGCGGCGCTTCAGGCCTTGCCGAAGTAGCTGCGCACGAAGCGCACGAAGCGCTCGCTCTCCTCCGGCGTGCCGGGCGTGACGCGGAAGTAGCCTTCCTTGCCGTTGATCGGCTTGATGGTCTTCAGGAAGAGCTTCTCCATGTCCGCGCCGGCCTGGACGATCTCGGCGCTCGTCTTGCCGTGCGCCGAGGCGTCGACGAGCATGTAGTTGCCGTGCGGCGGGAACGGCTTGCAGCCGACCGCCTCGAGCTCCTTGACGAACGTGTCCATCCAGTCGTTGTTGTACTGCACCTTCTCCTTGACCTCGCCCGTCTCGAGGATCGCCTCGGCGGCCGCCTGGGCCATGAGGCTCACGTTCCACGGCAGGTACATGAGGTTGAAGGCGTCGACGATGTCCGGATGGGCGACCACGTAGCCGAAGCGCACGCCGGCCAGGCCGAAGGCCTTGGAGAACGTGTGCGACAGGAACACGTGCGGGTACTGCTTGACGAAGTCGACCTTGGCCTCGACCTGCGGATGGTAGTCGAGGTACGCCTCGTCGATGCACATCGGGATGCCGAGCTCCGCGAACTTGTGGAGATCGTCGTCGTCGATGAAGATGCCCGTCGGGTTGTTCGGGTTGATGATGAGGATGAGCTTGGTGTTCTCGTTGACCGCGTCGAGCATTGCCGGCACGTCGTACTGCAGGTCGGGCTCGCGCAGAGGGATCTGCACGGTCTTGGCGTTCGTGAGGCCGGCGCGAGACGGGAACATCTCGAAGGTCGGGTTGGAGCAGAGGAACTCGTCGCCGGGCTGCAGGAAGATGCGCATCATCGCGTCGATCGTCTCCGACGAACCGTTGGCCAGCGCGATGTTCTCGGCAGCCAGCCCGTGCAGCTCGCCCAGCTTGGTGCGCAGCCGGTACATGCGGTCCGGATAGCGATTGCCCTTCTTGGCGATGTCGGTGATCGCCTCGACGACCGCATCCGACGGGGGCACCGGGTTCTCGTTGAGCATCATGCGGCCCATCTCGGGCTGCGCCCACGCCTTGTCCAGGATGCCGGTGTTGTACTCGGGAGCCGTCCACACCCACGGCACGACCAGGTCACGGACCTGCTTGGTGATCTCTTCCGCCATTCTTATCGTCCTTTCCGGAGAAGTTGATTCGTCAGGAAGCCGTGGTGGTCGTGAAGCAGCTGCCCTCGCGGCACTTGCCCGCGAACTCGACCATCTCCCACGTGGCCTTCGAGAACGCCTCGGCGGTCTTCACGAGCGCCGGATGCGTGTTGTACTCGTCCCTGGTGTAGCCGTCTTCCGCATACGCCCGCTCGAAGTAGGGGATGCGGAGCAGCTTGTCCATGACGTCCTTGGGCGGATCGACGTCGATGCGATCCGCCTCGAACTTGATGTTCTCGGCGTTCGGGAAGTTGATGACCTCGTCGATGAGCGACGGCGGGCAGGTGACGACGACGGCCGCGCCGGCCTTCTCCTCGAGATGCCAGATGCGCTGCTTGCCGTCGACCGTGGGGCCCACGCGCAGCGAGCAGGAGAGCATCTTGCTGTGGTAACCGCCGTCCCTGACCAGGCGGTAGGCCTTCTTGAAGATGGCCAGCTCGGCGAGACGCACGTCGCCCTCGGTGAGCTCGATGCCTTTCTCCTTGCCGGCGTCCCGCAGTCCGCCGAGGTCGCCGTAGCGGGCCTCCATGTGTGTGATCACTGAGCGCCACTTGGACAGATCGACGCCGTTGGCCTTGGCCTTCTCCAGACCACGGTTCACCGACTTGGCGCAGTCCATGAGCTGCGGCAAGACGAAGGTGAGGGTGTTGTTGGTGGAGATGCCTTCGGACGTCAGCTGCTCGATGATGGGGTAGCCCTGCGCCGTGCCGGGCACCTTGACCATCACGTTCGGGTTGACGGCGTGGATCTCATGGGCCTGCTTCAGCATGGCTTCGCCGTCGAAGGCGCTGCGCGGGTCGCACTGGCCGGAGAGGAAGCCCTCCTTGTAGCCGGACGCTTCGAACAGCGGCAGGAACATGTCCGAGCCCGCCTTCACGACCCGCTTGTACAGGGCCCAGAAGAGGCCTTCCGTGTCGAGGTCGGGGTTCTCCTCGAGCAGCTCCTTGGCGACCTTCTCCCAGCGCGGCGGATCGTCCTTGATGGCCGCGAGCGAGAGGGGCGGGTTGGTGGTGACGCCCCGGAACAGCTGGCTCATGGGGTCGTCGAGGTCGTACATGTGAGCGAACTGGCGCTTCAGGGTGTCCTGATCGCCGGGGTCCGCCTTGGCCAGCATCTTCTTGTACCAGTTGTCGAGGATCGCCGGCGACGAGTCCCACCAGATCTCCATGCCGGGACTGACTGCCGCCAGGTCTTCCAACAGATTCGGGTCCTTCATCGCTCCTCCTAGAGGATGGCTTCCACTGGTCGCTGTGGCCGGCCCGGCCGGGTCTCCCGCCCGGGCCGGCCACCGTGCGTCCTATCAGACAGGGCTCTTCACCGACTGCAGGCCGGTCTTCTTCTTGAACTGTTCCACCGAGTTGATCTCGATATCCAGCAGCTCCGCGATGCGGACCTTGGCCGCCATGCCCTTCGCCACGCCCGGCACGCCGGTGATGGTGCCGATATCCAGCTCCTCGCGGAGACCGCGCATCATCGTGGGGTCGGACAGGTCGAGCGGGGTCACGTGGAGCTTGTCGGCCACGTACTGCTTGGCTTCCGTGATCCTCATCTTCTTGCTGAGCTGCATGCGAGCCACCAGATCTCCGGCTGCCCGGATGCCGCCCATCGACGAGGCCAGCAGATGCGCAAGGTGCATGCCGGCAGGGTCGCCCGTGCCCACCTACAACCCGTCGGCCTTGCCGATCTCGATCATCGCGGCGCTGGCCCGGGTCACGACGTCCACGGCGGGGGTCTCGAACATCGGCACGCCGCCAACGCCCATGCCCACGTTCGGGTGCACCGGGATCTTGGCGATCTCGGTGCAGGCCTTCACGAAGGTGAGGGAGCGCGCCAGGTTCCACGGGATGGTCTTCTTGGTGTTGGTGTTGCAGACCGGCCCGAAGATGGCGCAGCCGGCCTCCTCGCAGGCCACGAGCTGCTCGTGCGGCCACATGCCGGCGAGCCGCTTGCCGTTGTACTCGAGCTGGCCGTGGAAGCCCAGCACCATCTCCGACGACATGCCGATCTCGACCGGCAGACCCGTCTCCTTGGCCACGTGCTCGGTGGCCCTGAGCACGGCGTGGAACTCGGCGTCACCGGTGGACGCGACGGTGTCGTAGTCGATGCCGTCGGCGCCCATCTCGACCATGCAGTCGCTCATCTCGATGCAGTCGTCCAGGCACGCCTGGCCGGCCTCCTCCTGCGTGCGACGCGCCTCGTCGATCTTGCCCAGGGGCAGCAGGTCCGACGGGTTCTCGAAGGAGCCGTCCGGCCGGTAGTACAGCCCCAGGTTGGGCATGAAGCCGTAGAGCAGCGGGAAGATGGTGGTCTCCTGCAGGAGCTCCATGTGGAGCTGCTCGAGCGCCTTGAGGAAGCGCTGCGGCTTCACCGAGTAGTCGTTGTGCGAGACCTCCATGGAGTCGAAGCCGAGCATCGACTCGAAGAGGCGCACGCCCACCTCGCGGTTGACCGGCGCCACGACGCCGCTCGACATGCGCGAGGAGTTGAGGGCGTTCACGCACCCGTCTTTGGTCATCACGACTTCGTTGCCGCGCTGCACGCCCCAGATGCGCGTGGGCGCCTTGAACATGTCGACGAGGTAGTCGATCTCGTTCTCGGTGAGCGGCGGTATCTTGCCCTTCTTGGCCGCCGCTTCCGATCCCTCCTCGAACTCCTTGCGCAGCTCGTCGAGGGTGAGCTCCACGTTGGAGGCGTCACCCATTCTCGTCAGTACTTTCATGCCTCACATTCTCCGGTCTGTCGCTTGCTCGTCCCGCTCAGGGTCCCGGGCCTCACCAATCGGAGAAGCCCTCGTTGTACCAGGTCTTCGGACGCGCCCTTCTTGGCGCGCTTCTGCCACTTCTTGGTCTTGGGTTCGGCCTCGACGCGAGCCTGGAGCTTGTCGGCCTGCGCCTTGACGCGCTCGCGCATCTCGGGGGTGAGGGCAGGCACCGTGTCGCAGTGCTGCTTCACGCGCTCCAGGTTGAGCTGCGTCGCCGTGTACCAGAAGCCCCAGTCGTCCGCGAAGCGCGCGGCGACGTAGTCCTGGTTGATCTTGTGGTCGTCGTCGTCACCGAGCTCGCAGGTGACGAACAGGTACTCGATGTCCTTCAGGTCCTTGTCGTTGATCTCCACGATCTGCAGCTTCTGCAGCAGGATGTCGGCGAGCGAGACGCTGTAGGGATCGAGCTCCAGGCGGTCCTTGTAGCTGACCTCGTGACAGTAGTCCAGCTTGTCGAAGAACACGTCGATCATGGGGACCGGCCCGCCGTAGTAGATGTGCCGGGTCTTGGCGGACACCGCCATCGTCTGCAGGTCGCAGGCGTAGCCGAGCGACTGCATGAGGCCCTTCATCTTGCCGCTGCTCTTGCCGTAGGCGGCGAAGTCGATGTCGGTGAAGTAGCGCTCACCGAGTCGCTCCAGCCTGGCATACAGGTCGATCTGGTCCGGGAAGTAGTAGTGCAGCGCGAGCGGGCCCATGACCCGCATGATGATGCCCTGCTGCTGAGCGGCCTCGGTGATGCGCTTGCCCTCACTGAGGAAGACTTCGGGCCCCGGATACTCCGCGATCGGGATGTCTTTGGGCAAGATGAACGGTCTCTGCGCCATGTGCGGCTGCCTTTCTGCGACGATCTGACGGTGCTGACCTGCGGACTGATCGCCGCACGTCCGGCACCGGCTGCCGTCTCTTCTCGCGCCCGCCGGCTCACGCCGCGGGCCTGCTGTCCGAGCCGGGCGGCGGGGCGCTGACGCGCCCCGCCGCCCATCTTGAGTTACTGTCGCTCCAGGAGCTTCGTCTGTCGCGACGATGACTTGCCTTCGGCGGTCACTGTCGCTCGACGCTTCGCATGCTCGCGACGATGATTCCACTTCCGTAGATCATTCGACGGGGATCTCCTTGGCCACGCTCTCGAGGGCCATGCCCTGGCTCTTGCGCACGGCCCAGGCGACGACCCACACCACGATGGCGGCGACGTAGAGGATGCCCATGAAGATGGCGGACTGCTTGTTGTTGACGCCGTAGAGGGAGTCCTTCACGAACAGGTAGATGTTGAACACGAGGAACGCGCTGTAGATGGCTGCGATGACGGACATCCACGGGATGCCGGCAAGGCCGCCCTTGGGCAGCGAGGAGCTGTCCCAGATGCTCCTGGCGCGCCACTTCATGATCATGAAGGCGAGTCCCGAGCCCAGGAACATGATGACGATGCCCAGCGTGGCGTCGTAGGTGAAGAGCTTGACGATGGTCACGCCGGTGTCCGCGTCGATCGGCGTGTAGGCGTAGAGCGCCGCCATGATGATCGACGGGATGGTCATCAGCACCAGGGCGATGACCGGCACGCCGCCGGAGGTCACCCGGGCGGCGCCTTCTGGCAGGATGCGGTCGAAGGCCGAGGCGAAGATCATGCGCGTCGACGACAGGAACAGCGTGCCGAACCATCCGAAGAGCAGCAGCGAGATGGCGGCGATGAGGATGACCTGGAACGCCGCGTTGGGCACGAGCCAGGAGATCATCGCCGTCGGCGAGATGTAGTCGCCGCCGAGCGGCGAGACGTTCGCGCCCGTCGTGGAGTAGTACCAGAACGAGGCCATCATGCCCATGAACGCCTGGTAGCCGACCTTCCAGGTCATCAA
>CAVPQD010000033.1:0-128063 GCA_963707335.1 uncultured Thermoleophilia bacterium
CTACGATCTCGACGATGGCGCGTTTGCCGTCGCGGACCGCGGACGCCTTGACGATGGTCCGCAGCGCGCGAGCGATGCGGCCCTGCTTGCCGATGACCTTGCCGACGTCATCCTTCGCCACTGAGAGCTCGAGCACGACGGTGGTGTCGGTTTCCGTAGCCTCCACATGGACCTCGTCTGGACTGTCGACCAGCGACTTGGCCAGATACTCGAGCAGGTCCTTCAACATCCCACTACTCCCTCCGTCGTCCTGCCGTGAGGACGGCTTACTTCGAGATGCCCTTGATAGAGAGCAGCTTCCTCACCGTCCGCGAAGGCTGGACGCCTTTCGCGAGCCACTCCTTGGCCTTGTCGGCATCGATCTCGATGGTCGACGGCTCGGTGCGTGGGTTGTACTGGCCGATCATGTCGATGGCGCGACCGTCACGCCGCGTCCGTGAATCGACGACGACGATGCGGTAGACGGGATTCTTGACGCTCCCTACCCGGGTCAGCCTCATTCGCACTGCCAACTGCTATTCACCCCCTCGGGTACTAGAAACGAGCGCCGCCGAACGCAGTACGGGCGGCGGCGGTGTATGGACTCTATGCAACCGGCGAGCCGGTCGCAAGACGGGTCATTGTGCGGTGCTACTTCATCGTCCCGCACATTAGCGATGCAACGTCGGCAGTGAGCGGTGCGCCTGCGGCGCCCCACTCGCTAGCTCCGCTGCGTAGGCTAGTCTACCCGCTCATGCCGGGCAGGCGAAACCCCTTGAAGCGGCCGCTGGAGAAGGCCTTCAGCATCTTCTGCATCTCCCGGTACTGCTTGAGCAGGTGGTTCACGTCCTGGACGCTCGTGCCGCTGCCGCGGGCGATGCGCTGCCGGCGGCTGCCGTCGATGATGTCCGGGTGCCGCCGCTCCTGCGCCGTCATGGAGAAGATCATCGCCTCGATGCGGTCCAGCTGGCGGTCGTCCACCTGCACGTTCTTCAACTCTTTCATGCCCGGCACACCGGGAAGCATGCCGAGGATGCTCGACAGCGAGCCCATCTTGCGCACCTGTTTGAGCTGGTCCAGGAAGTCCTCGAAGGTGAACTCGGCGCGCCGCAGGCGCGCCTCCATCTCCGCCGCCTGCTTCTCGTCCAGCGACTCCTCGGCCTTCTCGATGAGCGACAGCACGTCGCCCATGCCGAGGATGCGGCTGGCCATGCGGTCCGGGTGGAAGACGTCGAAGTCGTCAAGCTTCTCGCCCGTGCTGGCGAACTTGATGGGCTTGCCCGTGACGGCGCGCACGCTCAGCGCGGCGCCGCCGCGGGCGTCGCCGTCCAGCTTGGTGAGGACCACGCCGTCGAGGTCCACGCGCTGGCGGAACTCGTCGGCCGCGGTCACCGCGTCCTGGCCCGTCATGGCGTCGACGACGAGCAGGATGTTGTGCGGCTTGACGGCGTCCCGGATGCGGACCAGCTCGGCCATGAGCTCGTCGTCGATGTGCAGGCGGCCGGCCGTGTCGATGATGGCCACGTCGCCGTGGTCGCGCGCGAAGGCGACGCCGTCGCGCGCGATGTCCACGGGGTCCACATCGGCGCCGGCCGCGTAGACGGGCACGCCGACCCGCTCGCCCAGCGTCTGCAGCTGGTCGATGGCGGCCGGGCGGTAGACGTCGGCGGCGACGAGCACCGGCCGCTTGCCGTCCTTCTTGAGCAGCTTGGCCAGCTTGGCGACCGCCGTCGTCTTGCCCGAGCCCTGCAGGCCGGCCATGAGGATCACCGTCGGCGACTTGCCGCTGAACGCGAGCCTGGAGTCGCCGCTGCCCATGAGCGCGACCAGCTCCTCGTTCACGATCTTCACGACCTGCTGCGCCGGCGTGAGGCTCTCCATGACTTCGGAGCCCAGGGCGCGCTCCTTCACGTGGGCGACGAACTCGCGCACCACCTTGAAGTTGACGTCGGCCTCGAGCAGCGCCAGACGGATCTCGCGCATGGCGGCGTCGACGTCCTCGGCGGTGAGCTTGCCGTGGCCCTTGAGGCCCTGCATGACGCCCTGGAGGCGGTCGGTGAGCGCGTCGAACATGGAATGACCTCGGATATCGTCGGCGGAGGGTCAATGGTAGCACGACGCCCGGGGACGCCGTGCCCGGGCGTCAGCCGGACTCGAGGACCCACACGTCGTGCGGCAGGCCCGCCCACTCGATCTCGGCCTCGCGCCTCATGCCGAGGCGGCGCGCGACCGCCTGCGAGCGCGCGTTGTCGCCGTAGATGAAGGCCACGACGCGGCGGAGGCCGCGCGAGCGAGCCTCATCGACGACCGCTCGCGCGGCCTCCGTCGCGTAGCCCTTGCCCCACAGGTCGGCGGCGAGGTGGTACCCGACCTCGTACTCGCGGCCCCACGGCAGCTCGCGCGGAGTCAGGGCCGCGCCGCCGATGACGCGCCCGGAGGCGCGGCACTCGACGGCGAAACGCCCGTCCCCGCGCCGCGCCGAGGCGATCTGCTCCTCCAGCCAGGAGCGCGACCCGGCCATGTCCAGGGGTCTGGGCAGCCACCAGAACACGCGCGGGTCGGCCAGCATCACGGCCACGTCGCGCAGGTCGCCGGGCGCGTAGTGACGGATGATCAGCCGCTCGGTCTGGAGCGGGAAGGCGCACGAGCGGGACGTGCCCGAGGGTGTGACCCAGCAGGGTCATGAGCTCCCGGCCTCCCCGGGCGGGGGCCCGGGGGCCGCCACGTCGGCGAACACCTCGTACACGTCGTCGAGGTCGTCCAGCGTGTAGTCGCGGACGATGAGGCGGGCGGTGTGGATGGGCAGCGTCACGACGTGGTCATTCCCGCTCTGCGACGCGCGACGCCGTCATCCTGCCGGTGCATCCATATGCGCGGCTCTCCGGTGGGTCCACGGAACGTCAATGGTCGCACGGGAGCCCTGCGGCGCCCTCGAGACCCAGCAGGTAGTCGCCGGGCTGGCCGCCCACCACCAGGCGCGTCTGCCGGCGGCGCTCGCGCCAGACGACGCGCTCCAAGGCCCCGTATGCGCGCACCCACTGGCCGGCCCGCGCCTGGTCCGCAAAACGGCCGCGGAACGAGACGACCTCGCGCAGGTCTTCCACGCGGGCCCCCTCCAGGAGCCGCGGCTCGCCGAGCACGTAGCGGCAGGGCGTGAACAGGGCGTCGCGATCGTCGACGACTCGCGCCTCCACGAGTGCCCTCCCCGCCGGCACGTAGCGCGGGTCTCCGTAGCGCTCGGGCGCGTCGGCCGGGAGTTTCACGAAGCGGATGAAGTACGGCCGCCCGGCGAACCGACCCTCGTTCACCTTGCCGGCCTGCAGGCGCGCGAAGTCGGCGGCGGAGAGCGGCGTGTCCACGCGGTGCACCGCGTGGATCGCCGCGAGCTCCTCGCCGCGGGGGCGCGCCAGCGCAGACGAAGGGTCGTCCAGAAGGCGTGAGAGCGCAGCGTGCACCCGGCGACACGCGGCGTCCCCGTAGACGACGAGATCGATGTCCGAGGAGGCCGCGTGCAGATCGAACAGCAGGGAACCGGTCAGTCCCAGCGCCGCCGGACGGTACCCGGGCGGCATCGCGCAGCAGGTCGGCGAGGGCCAGCGCGTCCGCCGTGAGCGCGCCGTCGGGCCCGACGGCGCGCAGCCGTCGCAGCCGCTCGCGCGGATCGTAGACGCGCGCCACGTCCTTCCACGGTACGGCGTCGACGGGCACGCCGAGCGCGGGGTCGTCGTGACGGTACGAGAGACCCCGGCTGCGGAGCGCCTCCTGCTGCTCGGCGACGCTGTACACGCGGCGGTACCGTTCGCGGCCGCGCACTCGCTCGCCGCGCGGGTCGGGCACGTACCGCAGGTAGGCGACGACCCGGTCCGGAGGGTGCACGATCCCCTTGACCGTGAAGATCAGGCCGGCCGCGGTCTCCACGGCGGCCCCCTCCAGCGCCGACGCCGCCCGACTATCTGCCGTCGCCACGTTCAACCACCCGCTTGAAGCACGCTCTCCGGCGCATGTACGCTGGCGGCGATCCCGGAGCGGCGAAGGGCGACCGACATGGAGCTACTCATCAGCGTGGTCCGCGAGGACGAGGTCGGCGCCGCTGTGGCCGGGCAGGCCGACATCCTGGACGTCAAGAACCCCCGCGAGGGCTCGCTGGGCGCCAACTTCCCGCACGTGCTCCGACACGTGCGCGAGATCACGCCGGCCGAGATCCCCGTCAGCGCGGCCATCGGCGACGTCCCCAACCTGCCCGGCATGGCCGCCCTCGCGGCGGCGGGGGCCGCCGGCTGCGGCGTGCAGTACGTCAAAGTCGGGCTCCTCGGGCCGCGCGACCACGACGAGGCCTTCGCCGTGCTCTCCGCGGTGTGCCGCGCGGCGCGCGATGAGGACCCCGCGGTGCGCATCATGGCGACCGCCTACGCCGACGCGCGCACCTCCGGCTCGCTGCCGCCCCTCGAGCTGCCGGCCGTCGCCGCCGAGGCCGGCGCCGACGGCTGCATGATCGACACCGCTGTGAAGACCGGCAGGACTCTCCTGACCGAGCTCGGCGCCGCCGAGCTCGAGCTGTTCGTGGCCCGCTGCCGCACGGCCGGGCTGCTCTGCGCCCTGGCCGGCTCGCTGCGCGCCTCCGACATGCCGCGCCTGAGCGAGCTGGCGCCGGACATCGTCGGCTTTCGCGGCGCCGCCTGCCGCGGCGGCCGCAGAGACGGCAGCATCGACCGCGACGCGGTGCTGCGGCTCAACGAGCTGGTCGCGCAAGCCTGACCCCCCGCGTCTCCCCCGTCTCGAGCAGCTCGCCGAGCCGCTCCGGGCGCTCGCCGTCGATGATCCACAGGTCGAACGCCGCGTCGGCGAGCAGATCGGCCAGGTGATCGTCGACCCCCGAGGACGCGGCCAGCTCCGACGCGGTCATGGCGCCGGGCGGCGCGGACAACGCCGCCGACGCCAGGCTCGCCATGCCGTGGCGGTCCTTCAGGAACACGAGGAGGGGCGCACCGACCAGCCCGGTGAGCCAGGCGGCGATGGAGTCCGAGGTCACCGACCAGCTGTGAGGCAGGGCGTCCGCGACCCGCAAGGGCTCCGACGGAAGGAGCACGGCGACGCCCTCGCCGGCGAGCCGCGCGTGCGCCTCGTCGACGGTGCGCACGAGCGCGCAGTCGGGCACCAGGTCGGCCAGCAGCTGACCGTACTGATCCATGGCGAGGACGGCCATCCAGTGCGCGGTGCCGGGCCGCAGGCCGAACCGCGCGTCGTACTCCCTCACCACGTCGGCGAAGGCGCCGCCGCCCGGCACTACCAGCAGACGCCGGCCGCGGCCCAGCTCGGCGAGGCGCGCGCCAAGCGCGGGCAGGCACGTGCCGCGGCCCAGGCTGCCGCCGACCTTGACGACGGCGTCTATCACGACCGCGCCACCACCGGGCTCGCGGCCAGCAGGCAGGCCGCGGCGACGGCCGGCAGCGCCACGCCCTCGTCCCCCCACACGCTTCCCGCGGGGAGCACCGCTCGAGGCCCAGACGGCCGGCGACCTCCGCCGCCAGGAAGGCGCCGGCGCCGGCCGGGGCGACGGGCGCGTCGGCGGGCCCGTCCCAGCGCGACACCACCTGCAGGAGCCCCTCGCTCACGACCTGCAGCTGGCGTTCGACCAGGTAGCGCGCCAGCTTGACGATCTCAGGCTCGCTCAGCATCTCGCGATCAGCGCAGACGAGGCGCGCCAGGCGCTCGGCGCAGGCGGCCGGCGAGGTGTCCCGCCCGTCGGGCGTGGAGCACGTGTAGTCGGCCGCGCCCAGGCGCCCCAGCAGCACGTAGGCGTCGGCCATCACCGCGAAGTGCTCGGCCGCGACCCTGCAGGGACGGCCGCGCACGGGGACCGTAGCCGTGAGCGTGTTGGGGTTGGTGCGCAGCACGCCGGTGTACACGAGTTCCCCGGCCGTGAGACGGGCCAGGTCGGTGCGGCCCTCACAGGCCAGACGACCCCCCCTGATGGGAACGATGTCGGTGGTCGTGCTCCCCACGTCCACGAGGACACAGTCGGCGACGCGCGACGCCGCGAGCAGGGCCGAGGCGATCCAGTTCGTGGCGGCGAAGTCGAGCGGCCGCGAGCGGGCCTCGCGCAGCGCCGCGAACTCGCCGCGGCAGTCGAGCACGAACGCGGGGCTCCGCGGGAACGCCTCGCCGACCCCGTCCATCACGAACAGCACGCCCTCCCGCTTGCTTCTGAAGGCATCCGAGAGCTCGGCCGTCATGGTGAGCGCGAGCGGCGCGGCGGGCGTGACGCCGAGCTCCGCGGCCACCTCCCTGAGGACGCCGGGGAGACGCTCGCGACCGCGCCACATCTCGAAGGGCCGCACGGCGGTGCGCACCTCGCACGGCGCGCCGTCGCGCGACTCCACGCGAGCGGCCTTCACCTGGACGCCGCCCACGTCCCAGCCCACGGTCACCAGCGGCTCAGGAGTCATCGGTCCACCTCACTCCGAACGCCGCGGGGGGCGGCGGCGCCACCGCGGCGGGCAGGAGCCGTCCCGGCACGCGTGCCAGATCGCCGCGGCCATGTTGAAGTCGATCGACGCGACGCAGTCCCACGTACGACGTGGTCGGCCGTGGGTTGATCTCGATCAGCCAGCAGGCCTGGTCGCCGAGCACCAGATCCACCCCCACATACCCTCGCAGGCCCGGCACGAGGGCGACGGCCCTCCGCGCAAGCTCGCATGCCTCCGCACGCCGTGGATGAGACAGCGACGCGACTCCGCCATCGTAGGCGAACGGGATGCCCGCGCGCACCCGCTGTCCGTTCAGGCTGAGGGCGATCGAGCGACCACCGCCGACCAGCAACGACACGCTGGCCGCGGTGCCTTCCACGTACCGCTGCACGAGGACCGCGGACGAACCGCGCAGCGCCGGCTGCCGAAGAGCCGCCGCGAGCAAGGGCGTCGTTCGTGGCGAGGCCGACCCCATCGCAGCCGGCGCCGTCGAGCGGCTTGACGACGACCGGGTAGCCGAGCCGCGCGGCCGCGACCGCGGCGGCAGCCGGCGCGACACAGGCGGTCTCCGGCGTCGGCAGGCCGGCCCGCGCGAAGCGGAGGTGGCACTCCCACTTGTCCGCGGCAACGGCCACGGCCGACGGCAGGCTGCCGAGCAGGCAGACGCCGGCGTCCGACAACAGCCGGCTGAGGCGTTCGAGCGCACCGCCGCCCTCCGGAGCGACGACGAGCGCCGCGCCGCAGTCGCGGGCCAGTTCGAGGAGCGCCGTGGGGTAGACTTCGGGGCCGAGATCGACGACGCGATCCGCGACCAGCCCCGTGGCGCGCAGACGCCGGTCGCGCGTGGCCACCACAGGGAACCGTCCCCAGGCCCGCAGGTCGGCGAGCAAGGCGCCCACCATGGCCAGCGCTTCCTCGGCGAGCCCGGGCGGGATGTCGGGCGCCGGCCACCCGCCACCGGTGACGTACTCGTGTACCAGGATCGCAGAAGGGAGAGGCGACGTGGAGGCCATTCCGGTCCTAGACCTCATGGGGGGTCGGGTGGTGCAGGGGCTGCGCGGCGAACGGCAGCACTACCGCGCCGTCCACAGCGGGCTCGTCGCCGGCAGCGACCCCCTGGCGATCGCGCGGGCTCTCTGCCGGGAGTGCGACGGGAGAGCCGTGTACGTCGCCGACCTCGACGCCATCGCCGGCACGGGCGACCATCGCGAGGTCGTTCGCGAGCTGCGCGAGCACCTCGGAGCGGAGCCTTGGGTGGACGCGGGGGTCTGCGCCGGGGAGGCCGCGTCCCGGCTCCTGGCGGCCGGAGCCGCGCGAGTCATCGTCGGCACGGAGACGCTGACCGACCTCGGCGCCCTGCGCGCGGTCCGTGATGCCCTGCCGGCCGAGCGGATGCTCGTCAGCGTCGACGTGGGCGACCACGGTGTCCTCAGCAGATGCTCCGCGCTGGCCGGCCGGCAGCCCCTGGCCGCGCTCGGAGCTGCTCGCCGACGAGGGCGTGACCGAGGTCATCCTGCTGGCCCTGCTCCAGGTGGGCACGGGAGCAGGGCCGGATCTCGAGACGTTGCGCGCCGCGCGTGGCGCCTTTCCCGGCCTGCGCCTGATCGCCGGCGGCGGCGTGCGGACCCCCGAGGACCTGCGGGCGCTCGCCGCAGGCAGGCGCCGACGGCGTGCTGCTCGCGACCGCGCTTCATCGCCGCTGGATCACGGGGGCGGACATCCGCGCCGCACGGCGGTGGCGCCGCGCGCCGACCAGCGAGCCGTGAGAGCAGGCACGTCGGCGAGCATCCCGCCTTCCGTCAGAAAGACGAAGAGCGACGCGGCGACGAGATCGGCGGTCGTGCCGGGGTTGAGCGCGTGGGCCTCGTCGCCGAGCTCCCGCGTCAACTCGGCAAGCCGCACGCGCCCCTGCTCGCTGAGGCTTCCCCCGGCTGCGAGGACGCGCGCGGCGCGGCGCGAGACGTCCTCCGCCGCCGCGGCGCCGTTCTTGCGCGCTATCAGTGTGTCGGGCACCTCGGCGAGGATCGTGAGGAACGTCGTGACGACGGCGTCCGAGACTGCGGCGCCGTCTCGCCAGCAGCGGTGGAGCGTGTCGGCGCCGAGCGTGAACGTGATCTCGAAGTCGGTGACGTACTCCCGGGCGATGGCATCGCGCTCGCGCGCGGCGTCCATCGCCTCCCGCAGGGTGACCGTCACATCGTGCTCGCCGACGTCGTGGCGGTCGACCCGGCCCATGCCGGCCGGAGAGGCCGCGCGGATGGCCTCGTAGGCCAGGCGCGCGTCCTGCACCGTCAAGTCCTGCAGGACGCGAGCGCAGAGCGGCGCGCAGACCGGCTCCGGCTTCGGGAAGCGCCGCGGCCCTCGCCAAGGGCGCCAGCAGCAGGATCATGCCGAGATTGGTGTTGGTGGCCACGAGGCGGCGCGTGTCGGCCGCCGCCCTGGCGATGGTCTCGCCCACGGTCGCCGGCCCCGCGTCGCGCAGCGCCGGTCCGATCGCCACGGCGCTGGCCACGAAGTCCTCGAAGCGCTGATCGGCGAAGCTGACGCGCGGCGACACGTTGCCCGGCTTCTCGACGCTCACCTCGAACAGGCACGCGAGCTGCGCCGCCCAGGCGATCTCGATACCCGTCAGCCGGTCCACCCCACCCCCTCCAGGACGTGGTCCACAAGGCACTGCGCGGCGTCGACGCCCGTGGCCGCGTGGAACGCCCGCCACCCCGGGATGGTGTTCACTTCGATGACGCTGTACTCGCCGTCATCGCAGGGGAGGATATCGACGCCGGCGTGCTCGGCGCCCACCACCCGCGCCGCGCGCAGGCTCAGGTCGACGAGGCGCTCGTCCAGCTCCCGCGGTTCTCCCTTGGCGCCTTGGGCGGCGTTCGTCTTCCACCCCGGCCCGCGCCGCAGCATGGCCCCGATGACGCGTTCTCCCACCACGAAGGCGCGGATGTCCGCGCAGCCGTGCGGCACGAACTCCTGCACGCAGTAGATGTAGCGGCCGAGCTCGAGAGCGCGAAACACGCGGTACGCGGTGTCGGCATCCGAGACCCGAACGATGCCCCTGCCCTCGGAGCCGAACAGGGGCTTGACGACGACGTCGCCGCCCAACTCCTCGAAGGCGGCCAGGGCCCCGTCGAAGCGTTCGGCGACCACGGTGCGCGGCGTCGGCACGCCCGCGTCGTGCAGTCGCGCCGAGGTGTAGTACTTGTCGACGCCGTGTTCGATGGCCATCGCCGAGTTGACCACCCTCACGCCACCCTGCTCCAGCATGCGCAGGGCGTCCATACGGTAGACCACCTGCTCAAGCGACCCCGACGGGATGGCCCGCACGAAGACGACGTCGCAGTCGTCGAGCGGAGCCGTGGCGGCGCGTCAGGCGCGGCGTGTCCGTCACCCTTGCCGTCAGGTGGGTGACGGGGTAGCACTCGGCCGCGAGGCCACGCCGCGCGAGCGCGCCGCGAAGGCTCTCGGTGTGCCAGCCCCCATTCTGTCCGAGGATCGCGACGTTCACGCGAACAACGATGCCGTGAGGAGGTCCGCGCGCACGCCGCCGGCGCGGAAGGTCCTGCCGCTGACGCTGTTGGTGATGGCGATCTCGGCCGGACTGAACAGCAGTGGGTCGATCTTGTAGAAGTCGCCCCCGTGGCGACGGAAGAGCTCTCCGAACGGCACCCCGTAGTCGCGCGAGGCGACCGACGGCAGCTGCTCGATCACGCTCTCTATCTGCGCGTCCTCGGTCCGCACCGTGTACCACGCGCGGCCGCCGTAGAGGACCGCGTCGTTGGTGCGGCCGATGGCCGTGAGGTCGTCGGCCGCCACCGGCGCCAGTGGGCACGAGCCGAAGCCGGACCGCACCGTGGCGATGTCGAACCCCACCTCGTGCATCTTGTGGAGCCCCGTCTCGACGATGCGCGCCGCGATCTGGACCGAGCCCACGAGGCTGGCCGTCCGCGCGACGAGCAAGAAGAGGCGGTCGGCCGTCACGCCGCACTTGCCGGCGACCCAGGCGGCCACGCGCGGCGACGGCAGGCGGTCCGATTCCAGCGTCAGCACCGCCACCGTCGCGGGGTCGCGGTAGTCGATGTCGGCGAAGATGGGGTCGCCCCGATAGAGGGCTCTTGCGGGCCCGGACCCCATGGCGAAGTACTTCTTGGAGGTGCCGCTTGCGGGCACGTTGACCGCCCAGCCGGCGTACTGCGAGGCCATGCACGCCAGCACCGGCACGTGGACGCTCACCTCCACGCCCGGGAGTACAAGGCCGTCGACGTGGAGCTGTCGCAGCTGGACGTCCGCCGAGCCCGCCCAGACAGACTTCGGAGAACAGACGGCCCGCCTCCAGCGAGCCGTCCGTCTCGACGCCGGCGTCGAGGACAGTCGCGCCGTTGTCCAGCTCGGACACCGCGACCTGCAGAGCCTCGGCCCCGTCGCTCAGCCTTTGGAAGACGGCGTGCGCGCGCTCATTGAGGCTGAACACGGACGAGGACCTCCCCTCTTCCTCCGCTGTCCAAGTCGCCCACGTAGCGCCGGAACTCGCCGTCGGGGAGCCCTGAGCTCTCGACGAGGCCGGTGGCCTCGAGGTCTCGCAGATAGCACCGCAGGAACACGGGCCGGTAGCTGCACGCGTAGCGGAACGTCGGCAGCAGCTCGGGCGCCTCGCCGAACGCCACGATGGTGCCGCGCTTCATGCCCGCGCCCGGGCGCCCGCCGAGACGGCCGCCGACGAACACGGAGCCGGCGAGCATGCCGGCGCCGGCGAACTCGCCGGTGTCGCCGAGCACCACGATGAGCCCGCGACGCATGCGCGCCCCCACCTCCCGCCCGGCGTTGCCGCCGACGATGATGGTCCCGCCTCGCACGCCTCGCGCCTCGCCCGAGTAGGCGGCGCCGACGAAGTGACCGGCGTCCCCCTGGACGACGATGCGGCCGCCCGACATGTGGGCGCCGACCCAGTCGCCGGCATCGCCCTCCGACGACGATCTCGCCGCCCGACATGTACGCGCCGAGATGCGGGCCCACGGCGCCGCGTCACGGTCGATGCGCCCGAATGGACATCCCCTGGCCGATCTTCTCCACGGCCTTGAGGTCGCCCCTGACGGTGATGTTGTCCGCCCCGGCGCCATCCACCTCGAAGAGGTCGCCGAGCTCGACCTTGCGGCGCCCGTAGAAGGCGGGGAGCTCCGCGATCTGCGTCTGCCCGAGGCCCAGGAAGCGGTCCGGGCAGATGCTGTCCGCCTCCACCGGGATCGTGCTCGATTCCTTGCGCGTCAGCGTCGATGCCGGCGCCTTCGAGGACGAGCGCCGCACACGCTATGCATCCCATCGCCGATGCCTCCTCTCTCGTGCCCGAGGAACGGCCTGCGGCCTCCTCACGCGCTCACCAGCTCGCGCAGCGCGAAGTGGAACTGCCCCAGCGAGCCCCCGTAGTTGCCGGCCGAGATGCGCGTCACACCGGGCCGGCAGGCGGCGACGATGCCGACGCGCATGGCCTCCGCGACCGCCGCCTCGTCGAGCCCGTCCACGACGATCTCGAGGACTGCGTTCTCGCCGTCTCTGAGAGCACTGTCTTCCAGTCCGTGCAGCGTCGGGCAGTACGGCGTGTTGCTCGAGACGTTCTGACCCTTGTAGCGCGAGGAGATCTTGCTGCCGCTGCGCACGACGCCGCCCGGAAACGGCATGATGGCGCCCGGCACGGCGCGCATGGCGGCCACCGCCGCCTGCGCCGCGGCGAGCGCCGCCGCCAGACTGCTCCGCCATCATGAAGAAGTTGCCGCCGCCGACCGCCTTTGCCACGCCGAAGCTCTCTTCGACGACGAACTCGCCGTCCATCACGGGGATGCGCCACAGACGACGGCCGTCCAGGCAGCTTGCTGCGCTGGAAGCCGTCGCCGAAGTAACGCAGCTTGCCGCCCACCTTCAGCTTCTCATCGACGTCGAGGCCGTTGTAGCAGGCCGATGTGACGCAGGTCATCACGGCCTGGCCCACGCGCTGCAGAAGCTGGGCCTCCATGTCCTTGCGCGACGTGGCGAACAGAAGCGCCGCCATACCGGGCCGTCCGTCGGGCGTCTGCTCGCCCGCCGCCAGGTCGTTCGTGCCGGCTTCACAGCCGCAACCGATGATCGAGGTGGCGAGGCCCGTCGCCGCCTCGGCCGCGGTCCGCGCCCAGTCCATGTCCTCGCCGGTGACGATGAGCCGCGAGCCCCACATCCCGAACGCCTCGGCGAACGTATCCTCTATCTCCACTCCGTTGATCTGCATGAGGGGCTAGCTCCTTTCCCAGAAGGGCACCTGCGGGCGCTGCGGGCGCGGATGACGACGTCGCAGGGACTCGGCTTCGCTGACGAACAGATGGTCCAGCACGCAGCCGTGCGCGCTCCGCAGCGCCCATGGCGTCCACGAGGGCGCTGAGGTCGCCGTCGCCGGCCAGTCCCTGGCCGAGCAGGGCGGCGCCCTGCGCGGCCTCGCTGGCAGACGCGCGCGTAGCCTTCCACGACCCGGACCGGGGCGAACCGGCTCAGCGCGTCCACGAAGCGGCGACGAAGCTCCGGCACCCGGATGAGGCGCCCCGACAGCAGGATCTCGCGGGGCGCCTCGAGCAGGATCGATCTCGGCGGCGACGCTCTTCGTCACCTGCTCGAGCAGGGCGGCCAGCGCGACGGCCGCACGTCCGCCGCTCGCCGCGGCGCGCGCGAACTCCTCCGGCGAGCAGTCCGGGGCGTCCGCGATCCACGCCGCGCCGCCGCTGGCGAGGACGTCCTTGGAGAAGGCCCTGAGCAGGTACGCGAGCTCGCCGTCCATGGCGCCGAGCGCCCGAAACCCCATGGCGCCGCAGGTGCCGCCCGCGCCGTCGATGATCGCGCCGCCCTCGACGGCGACGACGGCCGTGAACGCGCCGCCGACCTCCACGGACACGAACGACGTGTCGTGGTACGGCAGGTCCAGGCGGCGCGCCTGGTCCCACACGGCCAGGGCGACCGCGCAGAGCTTGTCGGCCGTGCCCATGTCGATGCGGTTGGCCTTGCGGTGCTCCGGGACCGTCGTGAGCTGCAGCACGCCGGGCGCGAAGCACACCGGGAGACCGCACTCCTTGAGCGCCTCCAGCACACGGCCCATGCCGCCGACGATCGTCCCCCGCGGCCCGTCCGCGGCGTCGGCCAGCAGCAGCAGGTCGAGCTCCTCCGGGCCGAGGTCGCGGACGTCCGTCCAGGGCAGGCCGTACCCCGACGGGCCGACGACGAGGTCCACGGGACCGGCGGCGCGCAAGACGTCCACCAGCGACGCCGGGGTCGTCTCTCACGTCGGCCGTGGGATACGTCTCGTCGAGGAACAGCTCGTCTCCGTCGCGGCCGCAGACGTCGAAGCTGACCGTCCCGGGATCGATGCCGACGGCGCGCGTCACGAGGGCTCCGCCCCCTCAGCGGTCCGTCGCGCCGAGATACCCCCAGCGCAGCGGCGACTCCTGCGTGTACTTCTTGCCGAGGCGCACCGCGAGAGCCGCTCGCTCGAGCTCGCAGCCGAGGTAGAAGGCGTGACCGGGATCCGGCGACGTCCAGGGCCGCGAAGAGCTTGTGGGGATCGCTGCCACGCACGAAGGTGTCACGGTTGAAGATGTACACCCACTCGGCGGTCGGCGAAGATCCGGTAGTGCTTGTCGCGCACGCGCCGCTGCATGTCGCGCAGCTCCGCCTCCGAGTACGTCTCGAACGGGGTGTCCTTGAGCGCCACGAGACCGTCGTCGAGGCCTTTGGGAAGCACTCTGTTGCGCACCGCGTAGTGCATCAGCTTGCGGGCCAGGTCGAGCTCGCGCACCGCGCCGCGCGCCCAGCTGATGACCTCGGTGGTGAGCACGTAGTCGATGTCCAGCTCGGCGATGACGCCGGCCATCACCGCGTTGATGCCGACGCTGTCGGCGTCGGTGAGCTCCGTGAGGTTGCCGAGCCCCATGAGCATCTCGGCGTCGGGATGCCGCCGGCGCGTCTCGCAGTACCGCTCGAGCGAGGCCGTGAAGCCGAAGCTCAGAGGATCGAGGATGGGATCGATGACATACGAGGCGCCCAGATCCTCCACGCTCGCCACGTTGCGCTCGAGGGACTCGAGACCCTCACCGAAGTCGGGGATCACCACCACCTTGCAGCGCAGGTGCGGCACGAGGTCCATGTTCTGCGCGTTCACGCTGAGCAGGAGGTCGACCCCGGCCTCGTCGGCCTCACGGATGGTCTGCGGGTGAAACGTGTCGATGCTGACCGTGAACCCGCGCTCCTTGAGTCCCGCGACCACCTCGCCGACACCCGGGAACGCCTCCATGGGCGGGCAGCCGAGGTCGATGACGTCGGCGCCGCTGGAGCGGAAGTACTCGGCCTCCCTGAGGATGTCGCCGAAGGGCATCCGGTAGGCCTCGACGATCTCGGCGAGTATCTTCGTCGTGATACTCGCCGTAGCCCTCGAGGTCGCGCTCCTGCCCGAAGAACGCGGGCAGATCCTTGAGGTCCTTGGGACCGCGGACCACCGGCACACCGACCCTCGCCTCGATCGCGTCGAGGTCGCCCCTGCGAGAGTCCGGGGATCATGACCTGGCGACAACCGCAGGCCTCGGGCAGGCGCCGGGCGATCCACTCGGTGCGCATGAGGGCCGCCACAGAGCCGCCGAGGACCGCGACGTCGTAGTCGAAGTCAAGCTCGAGTCTGGTCGAGGGTGTGGCGCAGCGCGTCGGCGGCGAGCCTGCCGGTGACGAACAGCGTATCGGGCACAGCCGGCGCCTCCCCCTATCCGGCAAGCCACTCGCCCAAGGCGGTGTGCCGCGCAGCGAACGCCTCGCCGGCGAGCTCGGGGCGGATCTCCGCCATGGTGCCGTAGCGCTCGGCGAAGGCATTGTGCTCGTGGATGCCCTCGAAGTTCTCCTGGCGGGCCAGGACGAAGCAGTCGTCCTCGAGGTCCGGATAGATCTCGATGACCCGGCGCAGCATCTCGCGCACCACGTCCTCGACGAACCGCGGGTTGCGGTGCGCCTTGTCGACGACGTACAGCTCGTCCGGGCGCTTGAGCAGCTCGTAGATCTCGGAGCTCATCGACTGCTCGACGATGTCCACAAGGTCCGCGGCGCCCAGGCGGCGCTCCGAGCCGATCAGCAGCGTGCCCCTGCCGCGCTGGTTGTGCGAGGCGATCGGGCAGCAGGCTCAGGATGCGCTCGGCCTCCTCCTCGCTGTAGCCGCTCTCGACGGAGGCGGTCCAGAGACTGGTCACGCACCATGTCCTGGGCGCACGGGCACACCGTCAGGCCGTTCACTTCGACGCCGACCAGCAGGCGCGTCCGCGTGCGCGTGGCCGCGGCGATGCCCACCAGTGTGAAGAGCTGTTCGGTCGGTCGCTGCGTGACCGGGGTCTGTTTGGTGATCGGCGACTGCGCCTTGATGTGGACCTCGGCGCGCAAGGCCTCCTGCGTCTCGACCACCTCCTCAGCCATGCGCTTGGCGAGCGACTCGATGTCGGCGAACGGCCTGCGCGTCAGGCCTTCGGCAAGATCCTCGACGACCTCGCTGAAGCGCGACATGTGGACCCCGGCCTGCACGGGGCTGAGATCGGCGAACAGGTCGAGCGTCGCGTAGAACAGCTCGGCCTTGTCTCCGTCCTTGATGGAGATGATGCGGCGCAGATTGGTCACGCCGGCGCGGCTCAGCGCCACGGACACGGCCGGCCGGTCCTGCTGTGTGTCGCGCTGCACGCGGCACCCTGGGTCTTCCGCGCATCTCCAGACCTCCTCAGCCGCAGGCGACGATCTCGGTGGCGGCTCCGTGACCGGCGAGCACGGAGAAGTTGTCGAACGACACCGTGTACGCCTTCTTGAAGTACTCGCGGAGCTCGGCCTCGATGCCCGTGTCGTACTCCGGCGCCACCGAGAACGTGCGTCCGGTCACGTCCGCGACGACGGCGCCGTCGCGGGCCACGAGCTCGCCGCCCTTGTAGACGTAGCGCGGGCGCGCGAACATGGCCTCCTTGTCGGCGCACTCCTCGTACACGGCGATGTCGCCGTCGGCGCCCACGCCCAGGTGGCCCTTGTGCTCGAGGCCCAGCGCCCGCGCGGGACCGGCGCGACTGATGACGGCGATCTCGCCGAGCGAGTACTCGCGGTCCAGCTCCGGAAGCAGGGCTCCCCTGCGCGCCCGCGGGTGCAGGCTCTCGAACATCTCCCGCCGGTAGTCGCGGTCCATGAGCAGCCTGATGACCTGCGGGTAGCTCGTGAAGGGACCAGCGTTCGGATGATCGGTGCTCAGGAAGACCCGCCACGGGTCGTCGATGAGCAGGAAGAGCTCCATGCCGGTGAGCCACATCGTCGCGTTGATGGGATTGCCGGGCCTTGTAGGCGATCGGCACGACCCCGCCGCCCGTTTCGCTCTCCACGTCGCTGTTGATCCACCTGTGGCCGGTCGTCTGATGGAGGACGTGCTGGAGAGGGCCGTCACAGGTCATCGTCGTGGCGTCGCCGAAGATCAGCTGTCCGACGTCAACGGTGACCCCGGGGCTGGCATTGACCGCCGCCGCGACGGCGGCCGCCTCCGATTTGTGGACGTGGCTGCGTCCCGCCCCGTAGCTCAGGAACTGAAGGTGGCACAGATGCAGGCGATGTCCGTCGAGGGCGGCGATCATCTCGATGGTCGTGCGGGCGCTCGTGTGCCGGCCCAGGTTGATGCCGTGGACGTGGACCGCGTGCGGAAGGCCGAGATCGTCGGCGATAGAGGCCAGAGTCTGCACGATCTGCCGCGGGGTGACCCCGTAGCCGATCACCTCGTCGTCCAGCTCGGCGACGTTCTTGCCCCACTTCCAGTTCTCGACGCCGCCGGGATTCACGACCTTGATGGCGTAGCCCCGGCTGGCTCGCAGGAGCCAGGCCACGTAGTCGCGCGCCTTCTCGGGCTGCTTGTCGGCGATGCACTGCATGACGAAGTGGTTGTTGCCCATGACGATGAAGGTGCCATTGTCGAGGTTGGGCACGTCCTCGAGCTCTTCGTGGACGTGCCGCGCCGCGAGGGGCGCGGCGGACGCCTGCATCACCGTGGTGTAGCCGAGCTCGGAGTAGAGATAGCCGGTGAGGTGGGTGGAGGGCACCGTCCCCCCGGCGCCCGCGCGCAGGTCACCCGAGCGCGCGCGCTCGTGCCCGCGGTGGTCCTCAGGCTGCAGCTTGCGGCCAGAGTTCACCTCGCCGCCGGCGATGTGCGCGTGGATGTCCACGCCGCCGGGCATGACCACGAGGCCGGCGGCGTCGACGGTCTGCGCGGACTCCCGGTCCACGTCCTCCGGCGCCACGACGCGGCCGTCCTTCACCCAGATGTCGCCGACCTCGCCGTCCTTGCCGTTCCGCGGGTCGTAGATGCGCCCGCCGAGGATCCCCAGCATCATGCCACCGCCTCTCTGATCCGATCGAGGACCTCCTCGTCGGTGACGCGCCCCGTCGAGATGACGCTCTTGAGAAGAAGGTTGACGAGCGTGCCCATCGCGACGACCACGAGCCCCGGCGGCACGGAGCCGGCGCGGGCCGTGAGCTCGACCTCACCTGCCGCCGTGCAGAGGAGCGCCTGTCCGCCGTCGTCGATCTCCAGGCGGGCCATGTCGTCGGGGTTCATCTCGACGAACGGGGTGGCTTCACGGTACTCGGGCGAGTCCTTGCCCTTGTGCATACCGACCGCCTGCTTACGCGTGCGTCCGGTGATCAAGGTGAGTCGTTCGCTCACGGCGCGCCTCCTTTTTCTCCTCGCTGTCTTTGTACACCGCGGCAGCGTTCGAGAGGAGACCGGCAAGGCACGCCTGACGGTCTCGGCCGCGAGCCAGCACCGTGCACACGGGATGCCCGGTGGCGATGCGCTGCCCCGGCGACGGCACGTCCCGCACGCCGCGTGACAGCCAGTCTTCCGTGTCGGGGACGACGGTCGGACGCCGTGCATAGACGATCGCCTTGCCGACGCAGCCGTCGGGGGCGCGCTCGGCGACGGGGACGCGCGGAAGGCGTCCGGCGAGGCCTTCGACGTGAAGCGAGAACACGTTCACGCCGAAGGCCCGTTCCGCCAGCTCCATCGAACCGCGTGAATCGAGGGTTGACCTCGACGAGATACGGCCGCGCGCCGCCTTCGGCGTCGCGGCCTATCACCACGTCGAGCCCATTGACGCCCCTCAGGCCAAAGCGCCGGGTGAGGCCCGACACCATGTGCTCGAGCTGGGCGCGCACCGACGCGGCGTCCGCCGCCGGGAGTCCGAGCGGCAGGACATTGCCACACCAGGCGAATCCGGAGCCACCAAGGGCGGAAAGCCCGAGGAGCTGCTCGGTGATGCCGAAGATGCGGCTCTCCTTGCCGTCGGCCACGAACGCGACCGACGCCGGACGGCCGTCCACCACGGCCTGCAGCAGGTGAGCGTCGTCCAGCGCCCTGCCGTCCCACGGGGTGATGGCGTGGCCGCCGCCGCTGCGTATGCGCTTTCTCAGCCAGCGGCCGCGCCGTGCGCGCCTCTCCTCGCCGTGGAGCAGGGTCTCGGGGTGCCCGATCCCAGCCTCGCGGCAGAAGCGGCGCAGCTGCGCCCAGTCACGCACGTCGCGCAGCACCTCGGGCGGGTTGCCCAGGAGCCGGCGGCGGCGCGCAAGCTCGCCGACCACCTCGGGGTGGTTGTCCAGATTCGAGCCGTAGACGACCGCGTCGGCCTCGATGCGCGCCGCCGCCTCCCCCAATCCTTCCGCGGTCGCCGGCAGACCGAGATCCCGCTGCAGCGCATGACTCTCCGTGAGTCGCGCCTGGTCGCGATCGCCGAAGAAGTCCACGGCCACGACGTCATGGCCGCCGCGGACCGCGGACTCGACCATGGCCCGCGTACTCACCCCGAGGACGAGGACGCGCACTACTTCGCCAGCTCCTTGGCCAGGATGAAGATCTCCTCCGCGTCCAGAACGAGGTCGTTCTGCTCGAAGAGGCGGCCGATGGAACGACGGTGGACCTTCATCTTGAGGCCGCCGATGCCGAGAGCCCCGAAGACGGTCTTGCCGTCGACGTCCTTGCCGTCCCACGTCGCCTTGGTGCCCTCCAGGCCGAGAGGCGGGACGGCGTTCACGTCGCCCAGCACCCGCAGCGTCGGGTGCTCTCTCCAGAGCGCCTCAGGGATGAGCTGCAGCCCGGCGGCGCCGGTGCACAGGACCGCGTCCGCCCCCTCGAGCACGCGTTCCGTGGCGTCGACGCCGGCGGCCGCGCCAGGGGTGACCTGCACACCGAAGCGCTCTTCGATGGAGGCGCAGGCGGCCTTCGCCCGCTCCATCGTCTCCGCGGGCAGCGTCTCCGCCACGACCACGTCCGCGCCCTCTGCGGCGAGCAGCGCGGCCGCCCTGCGGCCGACAGGGCCAGTGCCGGCGAGCACGACGACCTTCTTGCCGCCGAGAGCGCCGGCGGAGAGCAGCTTGACGACGGCGGCGGTCGCCGTGGTGTTGCAGCCGTTCGCATCCAGCATCACGGAGACCCGGACCGGGCCGAAGAAGGCGCCGCACACTTCCTTGAGCAAGGCCTCGCCCTTCGCCACATCAGCGCCACCGACGAACACCGCCGAACTCCTGAGGTCGTCGCCGCCACGCGTGAACATCGCTCCATGGACCAGGGCGCGGACCTCAGCCGGCTCCACCGAGCCATGCTGGAGGAGCACGTCCGCGCCGGCGTCGTAGGCCGTGATGGCGTCGAAGACGCTCGGCGTACGATCGCTGTCGAGCTGCAGCAGGATCTTCTTCATGACAACCTGACCTCCGTCCATCGAGGGGGGTCCGAGCCCGGCGACCAATGCCCGCCGCCTGTCGCCCGAGGTATACTCCCCCTCCATCTAGCCCGTTCCTACCCGAAGAGGCGTCGCCCGCCTCCTTGAACAGGATCACGCATGCATCAGCTACATCCACTGGGTCTGCAGGAACGCTGGATCTACGAAGTCCTGATCTCGACCTTTCGCCGCGAGACCCCTCACGCCACTCCCATGGGCGTGTGGACCGACGGCGCCGATGAGCTGTCCATAGACGTGTACAACGGCTCACGGACGCTCGCCAACATCCTGGAGGGCGGCCACTTCGTGGTCAACTTCCCCGTGGACGTAGAGATGCTGTACGTGGCGCTGCGAGCCCCCGAGGAGCTGGCCTTCGCGCCTGCGCGCCTCGTCCACGCGCCCGTCGTCGCCGGATGCGCGGCCACAGTGGAACTCTCCCTGAGCCGTGCGACCCCCGGCGTCGACAGGGTGCGCATCGTGGGCGACGTGAGGCGCGTGGACACTACCGGTGCCCCGCGCCTGATCAACCGGGCCGAGGGACTCCTGCTCGAGAGCCTCGTGCTCGCCACACGACTCGACCGGCGAGACCCCGCTGCTGCGCTGACAACGCTCACGGAGAACCTCCGGGTCGCGAGCAAGGTGGCGCCGTCGTCGGCCTACGAAGGCGCGATCGCGGCGCTGCTTCGGGATCTCGCCCCGTCCTCATAAAGCGGCCTTCAACAGTTCCACTCTCGCCTCCGTGTTGCGGCCGTGGCTCACGAAGACCTGCGCGCCAATACCCTTCGCCGCCAGGGACTCCCGGACCGCCACTTCGACTCTGCCCACGTGCCGTCCGTGCACGAGTCCGTAGACAGCCGGCCCCCAGGAGCTCTGTCCCGCCCCGCAGGCGCCGGCACTCAGCAGCGCATCGACGGCGGCGTTGGTCTCGCCCCCGCTGTAGACGCCGCCCTGCACCTCCGAGAAGTACGCGCCGGTCTTGCGGTCCACGGCGGTCAGGGCGCGGCCGAACTCCTCGATATCGTGCTCCACGAGCGCCGGCATCAGCTTGAGCTGCGTGATCCTGCAGATCTCCTCCGAGATCCGGACCGACGGCGCCAGGGCTCCAAAGACCCCCTCTTCACTGCGGCCGCTGAGACCTCGGCCCTCGTCTGTGATCACCACGACGAAGCGCCAGTCGGCGGGAAAGTCGCGGCGCCAAACGACGGTCGGCGCCGAATCCCGACCGGCCGGCCCCTTCTTGTGTCCCGCGTCGATGACGAAGCCGCCCGCCTGGAACGCCGCCGTTCCGACGCCGGACCTCCGGCCCCGACCCATGGCCGCAGCGACGTCCCTTACGTCGGCGTCGATACCGCAGATCATGGCCAGACCCAGGCCGATGGCCAGAGCGAGCTGAGTACCGGAGCCGAGGCCGACATGCTGGGGGATGCTCTCGCGGACTTCGATCGAGACCCTTGGGTCGACCTGGTAGTGGTCACAGAAGCGTCGCAGGCATGCGCGGATCTGCTCCGGGTCGTCGCCGACCACGGCCGCGTCGCGGCACTCTTCCAGGACGACTGTCGTGCTGGGGCGGTCCAGCGCCACGCCCAGGCTCCCGTAGCACCGGCCGACGTCGTCGCTCAGGTTGGTGAAGCCCAGGTGAAGCCTGCACCCGGTCGCGACGGAGACCCTCACGAGGCGGCGTCCCGCCGCTCCGCGCAGGCGCGGAGGATACCCTCGATCTCGGAGGGCGATTCGAACACGGTGATGCCCTCCATCGTGCGCAGCTTGTTGGAGTTCTCCACGTCGATCGCGCGGATCTTGAGTTCGAGACGCTCGCCGCCGGGGCGCATCGTCACTGTCGTCCCCGGGTGAAGGTCGACCGGCATGATGTAGATCGGCGTCGTCGACTTGGCGGTCTGCCCGACGGCGTTGGTCAGCATGCTGTCCTCGATGCCGTGCACGATCTTGGCGACCGAGTTCGCGGTCGCAGGCGCCACCAGCAGGCAATCGTACTGACCGATCTGCAGGGGCCCGGTGATGAACGGCGAGTTGGCGTCCTTCTCGATCTTCACCGACTTCGCGATCTCGTCGACCGTCTCGCGCAGCTTGTACCAGCGCAGCACCCTCTCCCCGGCGATGGACACGGCCGCCGTGATCTCCAAGTCGAGCCGTTCCGGCAGGGCCGCCATGGCGGCGACGGTCTCGGGCATCTTGTCGCCGGAACCGGTGATGCCCCACACGACCTTCAGCGTCATCGTCTCGTCCTCCTCACGGTCGCCGCCCGGCGACCAGCCGCGTTACCTCGATCAGACGGTCGACGACGCGGTGCACGGCCGCGATGCCCTCCTCGTCGGCCTTCACGCCCTCGGCGCCTTTGTCACGCGACCACACGGCGGCGCCCAGGTTCGCGCCGAACGAGCCGCCGCCCACCGGGATCATCTCGTTGATGATGTAGAAACCGATCAGCGCCTGCAGCGAGGGCTCCTGGCCGCCGCTGCGGTCGCCGCCGACGCAGATGCCGGCGCCCACCTTGTTGCGAAAGACGTGCGGGTCGCGCGCCACGACCGCGCGGCAGCGGTCCAGGACGGTCTTCAGCTGACCGCTCACCTGCCCTTGATAGACGGGGCTGCCAAGGATCCATGCGTCCGCGGCGAGCAGCTTCTCGTAGAGCTCGCCCATGGCGTCGTCCTGGATGCAGCCCTGCTTCTTCCTGATGCAGTAGTCGCAGTGCGTGCAGAAGCCGATGTCCTTCTTCTGCACGCTGAAGTAGTCGGTCTCGACGCCGTGACGAGACCGCGCGTAGTCGAGCGCTTCGTTGACGGCGTAGTGCGTGGACTTGAGGCGAGGACTCCCAGATATGCCCAGCAGCGTGATGCCGGTCTTGTCCATGCGGTCACCGCCCCACTGTCGACGACGGCCTTGCCGCTCCAATATAGACGGGGGCGGGGGCGATCGCGACCAGCGTCGCGCCCCCGCCCCCGCCCGTCACCTACCTGCTTCGCGCCGCCGTCTGCCCGGATGGACAGTGCGGCACGTCGTTCACTCGGCCGCGGCCTTCTTCTTCACGTCTGAGACGTAGTCGTACACGAAGGCCGCCAGGGCCAGGCCGACGATCGGCCCGATGATGTAGATCGGGAACTTGGCCCAGTCGGCGGCCGTACCTCCCCAGGCGCTCTCGCCGAGGAACGGCCCGAAGGAACGCGCCGGGTTCATCGACGCCCCGGTGAGCGGGCCACCGACCCAGATGTCGGCGGCGACCACGAGGCCGATGGCGAGCCCTGCGAAGCCTCCGGGCGCCCGGGTGTCGACCGCTGAGCCCCAGATGGCGAGCCCCAGGAAGAACGTCAGGACGATCTCGACGAAGATCGCCTGAGTGTAACTCACGCCGTCTCCCGGCAGCGTGATGCCGAGTCCCGCGTCGACGGCGCGCGCCCCCCATAGCGCGTAGATCGTCGTCGAGGCGAGGAACCCCCCGATCAGCTGCGCGATGACATATGTCACCATGTCTCTGGTCGGGAAGCGGCCGGTGGCCCACAGGGCGATGCTCACCGCAGGGTTGATGTGGGTGCCCGAGATGTGCCCGAAGGCGTAGATCATGACGAGGACGGCGACACCGAAGGATATGCCGATGAGCAGGAGAGCGGCCTGATTCACGGCATCTAGGGACTTGAAGAACACGACCATCGTCACCACGGAACCCGTGCCCAGGAACACCAGCACCCAGGTGCCGATCAGCTCGGCGATGGCGCGCTTCATAAGGCTGGGTTGCGGCACAGCGTCACCTCCAGTTGTCGCGAGCGGGTGATCCGGGCGGGGACCGGGAGAGGTTCGTCCCGGTCCCCGCTCGTCTCACGAGGATGTCAGCTCAGATTCTCGTGGACCTCCGTCGCTCAGACTGTCACGTGCCACTGGCAGTAGCCCTTGGCGCCGGTGCCCAGGCCGGTCGCCATCGGGACGTTCCTCTTGATCAGGGAGCAGGTCGCGCAGTCCTTGCAGCCCCGCACCGGAGCGCCCGGCTTGTCGGGGGCCAGGGCGATGGCGTTCGTCATGAGGGTCGCGGTGGTGCACTCGGGCGTGAGGAAGCACGGGAAGTCGGCCAGGGTCATCAGGGCCGCGAAGCGCTGCGTGATGGCGCAGGCCGGATACGTGTAGCGCTGCGGGTTCATGATCACGTCGTTGTTGTCGACGGTGCTGAGGTCGACGTCGACGCCCTTGATCTTGCCGCCCTTGCCGAGCGGCGTGATGTCGAGGATCGCCTCGCCGCGCTTGAGGATGTCCATGAAGTCGACGTTGTGCAGCTCGTCGGCCTCGCCGCGGTCGGGATGCATGGCGGCGTAGTTGTGGAAGCGCTTGTTCAGCAGGTCGATCACCATCGGGACGGTGAAGCTGTCCTTCCACAGGATGTAGGCGGTCGCGCAAGCCGTCGCACCCGTGGCGACCGAGAGGACGTCGTAGGGGCCCTTGAAGGCGTCGGCCTTGAGGGCGCGGTTCAACGTGTTCTCGAGCACGCCGGTGACGGCCTCGTAGATGGCGAACACCATGTCGTCGTTGAACATGTTGTAGGCCGACTGCGCGATGTGGTGGGCGACGTCGCCGACGCAGTAGGCGGGCACCGCCGTGATGTTGGCGTAGTGCACGCCGCCCTTCATGGCGGCGACGACGGACGGCCGCATCTTCTCCTTGTAGCCCGCCATGTACTTGCGCGTGTCGAAGGAGGTGTGCGGGCCGTGGCCGCCGAGGTTGTGCGTGTCCATGAGCTGCGCCTGGGCGGCGGAGGGCTCACGGTACACGAACTGCAGCATGTCGACCTCGGCCTGCTCGGCCTCGGCCGCCGTCTTGCCCGACTCCAGCGCGGCGCGGAACGCGCCGGCCAGTCCGTAGGAGGTGTTCATGCCCCAGGACTTGCAGGCCAGGATGGTCTGCTTGTGGTCTTTGGGGATGTCCATGCCGGTGAGGATCTGGTTCATGACGTTCGGCACCGAGCCGACGGACATGGCGAAGTCCACGACGCAGGTGGGGCCGTACATGCCGCCGTAGCGGCGCACGGACTCCCTGCCGATAAGCGCCTTGTTCGCGGCGATCGCGTCGATGAACTTCCACATGGACGCCTTGAAGGCCGGGTCCTCCTCGTACATGATCTCGAGGATCGGCGGCGTCTGGTAGTGCTCGACGAACGGGTCGTCTTCGGGACGCACCGTGTCGGTGAGGGAGGTCATGACGTCGAAGTGGGCGTTCACCGACTTCACGTGCAGGTCGATGACCTCCTTGGACTGGCCCTCGCCCACCGTCATCTTGTTCACGGCATCCACGTACGGCTTCGCATCGGTGACCTTGAAGGTGCCACCGCGGTTGGCCTTGTTGACGCCGAACACGGCTTTCGTCGCGCCGACACCCTCGTTGACCATCTTCTCCCATACAGCCATCTCAGCCTCCTAGCAGGCTCAACTGGTTCCCGGCCACGTGCGTCGTAGACGAGCCGGGTCTCGAAACTGGTCGCGCCACGCCGCTTACTCTGGGGGCGACCCGCACCGCCGGCTTGCGGGCTGCCGGCCGGGTCGAGGTGAGAGAGCCCGTTCTAAGCTGTGTCGATATGCGACCCGAGCTCCCTGGAAGTCTCTTCGGCGACGCGGTCTCCGCGGGCCTAGCCCATCGCTTCCTTGCACTCCGCGCAGAGGATCCTGGGCAACTTCTTCTGGCCCTTCTTGCTGGGGAATGGGTAGCCCCCCTCCCACAGGTCGACATCGTCTCTGATGAGGTGATCCATGCAAAGACCCATGCCACACACGATGCACATGCCGACGGCCTCCGTCTGCTTGCCCATCTTCGCGCACACGTAACACTGCATACCTGACCCCCTTTACGCCCAAGCGCTGTCAAGGTCCCACGTGCGCCTCGACGGCGATGCGCCAACAGCGCGTCAGTGGGATGACCAGCAATGGGTCGAGTCGGTCGAGTTGCTACTGCCGCTGTCTGGGAGCCTCACCCCCTTCGATGACACCGGCTCGCGAGGCGTTTGCCTTCATGGTTGGCAAAGGGCCCAGCCGCCGACGACGTTATCGTCTGGCAGCTCGGCCCGAAGTGCGCGGATCACGATCGATTGGCCGCGCCGTCCCATCCGCAGGGTAGCCACGTGCAGGCCTTCACCCTACGGACATCGGCCGCCAGACGTCAACGTTTTGCTGCCTCCCGATGGCGGCAGGCACGACCGTGGTGTGCGGAAGGAAGAAGAAACAAGAAGAAAGAAGAAGACGCGCGCCGCGACGAGAGCGCGCCGCGACGCCGACGCACCCTCAGCGGCAGATCGGAAGGCGGCGGCGCGCGTCTCGCGGCTCGGCACTCACGGACGAGGATGGCCAAGGATGGCGAGCGTCTCGGCTGTCCGGCTCCCGGGCCTACAGGCGCTCGTCGGCGCCGAAGATGGCGCGCGCGAACGGCTCCGGCTCGAAGGGCCGCAGGTCCTCGAGCCGCTCGCCGATGCCGATGAGCTTGATGGGGATGCCGAGCGACTCGTGGATGGCCACGACGATGCCGCCCTTGGCGGTGCCGTCCAGCTTGGTGAGCACGATGCCGCTCACGTCCACGGCCTGCTGGAACTCCTGCGCCTGACGCAGGCCGTTCTGGCCGGTCGTCGCATCGAGCACGAGGAGCGTCTCGTGGGGGGCGCCGGGCAGCTGCTTCTCGATGACCCGGCGCACCTTCTCCAGCTCGCGCATCAGGTTCACCTGGGTGTGCAGGCGGCCGGCCGTGTCGATGAGCACCACGTCGGCGCCGCGCGAGCGCGCCGCCGCGACGCCGTCGTAGACCACGGCCGCGGGGTCGCCGCCCTCGGCCTGCTTCACGATCCCGCAGCCGACGCGGTCGGCCCACTCGGAGAGCTGCTCGACGGCAGCCGCCCGGAACGTGTCGCCGGCCACCATGAGCGGCGTCTTGCCGAGCTCCTGCAGGCGCCAGGCGATCTTGCCGATGGTCGTCGTCTTGCCGGTGCCGTTCACGCCGACCATCAGGATGACGCTCGGGTCCTGCGCCACGTCGATGCGCTGCTGCTCGGCGTCCGCGGGACGCAGCAGATCGCCGATCACGTCGGCGAGCTCGTCCATGAACGGCTCGCGCATCTCGATCTTCTTCGCGGTGCAGCGCTGCTCCAGCTCGTCGACGATCTTGACGGTGCCGTCCACGCCCACGTCGGCGGCGATGAGCAACTCCTCGACCTGCTCGTACAGGCGCCGGTCGACGCCCACGTACACGGCGCTCTTGAGGCCGTCCACCACCGCCCCGCGCGCCTTGCCCAGGTTGCGGCGCAGGCGCCCGAAGAGCCCCCTGCGCTCCTCGGCCTCTTCCTCCAGGACGTCGGCCGGGACCTGCTCCTCGGCGACTCCCTTGAAGACCTCGTGCCACTCCACGTGTGCCGCTCCTGCCTAGGCGCGCTCCGCCGCGTCGCGGGTCGCGCCCGCGGCGCCACGGGAGCGCGCCTCCTCGTCGATCGCTTCCTCGGCCATCCGGGCGCTCACGACCTGTGATGCCCCGTCGGCCGCCATCGTCACCCCGTACAGCACGTCCGCGGCCTCCATGGTGCGCTTCTGGTGGGTGATGATGACGAACTGCGTGCGGCTGCGGTAGTCGCGCAGGAGCTGCACGAGGCGGCCGATGTTGACGTCGTCCAGGGCCGCCTCGATCTCGTCCAGGATGTAGAACGGGCAGGGCCGGGCGAGCACCAGCGCCATCAGGAACGCGATGGCGACCAGGGCGCGCTCGCCGCCGGAGAGCAGCTGCAGCTTCTTGCCCAGCTTCTTGGCGGGCTTCACCTCCACCGCGACCCCGCCCAGCGGATGCTCCTCGTCCGGTTCCACCAGCTTGAGGCGGCCGCGGCCGCCGGGGAACAGCACGCCGACCATGTGCCGGAACTGCTCCTCCACGGCGGCGAACGTGTCGGCGAACTCGGCGTCGATCTGCGCCGTGAGCTCGGCGATCAGGGCGCGCAGGTCGTCGATCGACTTCTCCAGGTCGCGGCGCTGCTCGCGCAGGAACGCGGCGCGCTCGCTCAACTCGGCGCACTCCGCCTCGGCAAGCGGGTTCACCGGGCCGATACGCTCGCGCCGCCGCAGCAGGCGCTCCAGGCGCTCGGCCAGCTCCGCCGCCTCGGCCTCGCCGGCCGGCGGCGCGAAGCCGGCCTGGTCGAGGCGCTCGCTGACCTCCTCGAGCTGCGCGGCGAGCTCGCCGCGGCGGTCCTCCAGGCGCGCCAGCGCCACCTGGACCGCCGTGCGCCGCTCGCCGGCCTCGTCGAGCTGCCGCCGCAGGCCGGCCTCGCGCTCGGCCAGCTCGCGCAGGCCGCCGCGGTCGAGGGCGGCGTCGGCGTCTTGCGGCTCGTCGAGCCGCGCGATGAGCGCGGCGGAGCGCTCGCGAAGCGCGGCGACGCGCGTCACGACGCCGGCGCAGACCTCGCGCACGGCGGGCAGCTCACGCGAGCCGCCGCTCGAGCTCCTCCAGGCGCGCCCTGTCGGCGGCCTCGCGGCGCCGCGGCGGCCTCGCGCTGCGCGGCCGCGCGCAGCGCCGCGGCGCGGCGCTCCTCGAGCTCCACGCGGCGGCGCGTGACCAGGCCCAGCGCCTCGGCGTGCTCGGCCTCCACGGCGTCCAGCCCCGCGGCGGCGGCCTCGACCTGCGGCCGCAGGTCCTCGCCGTGCAGCAGGCCGGCGGCGGCCGCCGCCTCGGCCGCCTCGATCTCGGCCGCCGCTTCGGCGCGCTCCGCGGCGATGCCCTCCAGGGTCCGCGCGTCCCGCGCCATCACGTCGGTGAGGTCGCCGAGCCGCGAGCGCAACGTGGCGAGCTCTCGCCCGGCCTGCTCGGCGGCGATGCGCGCCTCGCGCTCGGCGTTCGCGGCCGTCCGGTGGGCCGCGCGAGCCTTCTCCTCCCGGCCGCGGGCCACGCCGAGCGCCGCCTCTTCCCGCACGGCGTGCGCCCGCACGGCGTCCAGCTTCTCGGCCAGCCGCTCCAGGCCGGCGCGGCGCTCCAGCAGCAGCGCCGCGGGCACGCCGCCGGCGAGGCCGAGCTGGCCGGCGCTGGGCCGGTAGAACTCACCGTCGCGCGTCACGGCGAGACCGGCGAACTCGTCCGGCACGGCGCGCAGGTCGTCGACGATGACCACGTCGGCGAGCGCTGACTCGAGCTCCTCGTGGCCACTCAGGCTGATCTTGTCCACGAGCGGCGCCGCGCCGGGGAACGCCGTGGGCGGCCGGCTGCGGCCGGCGGGGACGATGAGCCGCACCAGCCCGACGCCGGCGCCCTTGAGCGCGCCGAGCAGCGACCAGCGGTCCACGGCCGCGGGCACGGCCAGGGCGCCGGAGAGCTGCGCCAGCGCGGCCGCGAGGGCGCGCTCGTAGCCCGGCTCGCACGACAGGCTCGCGGCCAGCGACCCCGTGCCGGGATACGCGGCGGCGACCTCCAGGACGGCGTCGTCGACGTCGCGCAGCTCCCGGAGCGCCGCCTCCAGGTGCTCCACCTCGGATTCGAGGGCGCGGCGCTCGGCCAGCGCCGCCCGGTGCCGCTCCTCGGCCTCGTGGGCAGCGCGCTCGGCGACGGCGACCGCCTCGCCGGCCTCGCTGAGCCCGCGCCTCCGCCTCGCGCAAGGCCTGCCGCGCCCGCGCCTCCGCTTCCCCGGCCGCCCGCTCGGTGCCCGCCTTCTGCTCGGCCTCCGCCGCCAGCGCCTCGTGCTGGCGCACCAGGCGCGCCTCCTCGCCGGCCAGGGCCTCCTGGCGGCGCTGCAGCCGCGCCGCCGTACCCAGCGCCTGCTCGCGTTCGACCGTCAGGCGCTCCAGCGCCGCCCGGCGCTCGGCCAGCGCCTGCCGGGCCGCCTGCAGCCGTCCGGCCACCTCGGCGTGCCCGGCCTCGGCGCGCGCCAGGGCGTCCGCCAGGCCCTGCTCCTCCCGTGGCCAGGCGTCGTCCACCGCCTCCTCCGGGCGTCCGGCAAGCTCGTTGACGAGCCGCTCGCGCTCGGCGGTGGAGGCGCGCTCGACCTCCTCGATGAGCCGCAGACGCTGCTCGGCGAGCCGGCCGCCGCTGTCCAGCCGGCCGTCGAGGACGCGGGCGCGCAGGAGCCGCCTGGCGCGCCGCTCCCGCTCCGCCAGGCGGCGCGCGAACGCCTCCTCCTCGGCGGCCCGGGCGGCGGCGACGTCGCCGAGGCCGCGCTCGCAGACGGCGCGCTCCGTCTCGATGGCGGCGAGCTCGTCGCCGCGTGCCGCAAGCCCGGCGTCCACCTGGTCCACCTCGCCGGTGAGCAGGCGGCCGCGGGTCTCGGCGATCTCCGTCTCCACCGCGCGCAGCTGCTCGGCAGCGGTGGCCTGGCGGCGCAGCGGCGTGAGCTGGCTCCCGACCTCGCGCTCCAGCACCTCGGCGCGCTCCAGGTTGCGGCGCACCTCGCGGAGCTTGAGCTCCGCGCGCTCGCGGCGCCGCTTGAACGTGCCCAGGCCCGCCGCCTCCTCGATCTGGCTGCGCCGGTCCTCCGGCTTGCCCGCCAGGAAGCCCTCCACCTTGCCCTGGCCGATGATGGAGTGCAGCTCCTTGCCCAGGCCCACCTGGGCCATCAGCTCGACGACGTCCGTGAGCCTGCAGCTCGACTGGTTGATGAAGTACTGCGAGGAGCCGTCGCGCGCCACCCGCCGCATCACGCTCACCTCGGGCGTGGGCAGGGGCAGCGCGCCGTCCGCGTTGTCGAAGGTGAGCTCCACCTCGGCGCTGCCGCTGGCGCGGCGGCCGTCGCTGCCGGCGAAGATCACGTCCTGCATCGACGAGCCCCGCATCGTGCTGGGGCTCTGCTCGCCCAGGGCCCACACGACGGCGTCGGCGAGGTTGCTCTTGCCGGAGCCGTTGGGCCCGATGATCACGCCGACGCCGGGCTCGAAGAGCAGCTCGGTCTGTCTGGCGAACGACTTGAAGCCCTTGACGCGGAGCGCCCGGAGGTGCACCTCAGCCGACCTCCGCGGGCGACTCACCGGCCGCGTCGGTCGGGGCGGCGCCGTCCCCGTCCGCGACCTCGTCCGCCTCCGCGAGGCGGCGCGCGCCGCGCCCGCGCAGACGCGCGCGGCGCGCGTGCTTGCGGGCCGCGGCCTGCAGCTCGTGCAGGGCCTCGGCCGCGGCCTCCTGCTCGGCCCGCTTCTTGCTGGTGCCGAAACCGTGGCCCAACGTCTCGCCGTCCACCACGGCTTCGATCTCGAACTCGCGGTTGTGCGGCGGGCCGCTGAAGCCAAGCACCCGGTAGTTGACGCCCGTGCCGCTGCGCGCCAGGAACTCCTGGAGCTCGGTCTTGTGGTCGATGTAGCTGCTCTCGGCGTACAGGATGTGCTCCTCGAACACCTCGAGCACCGCCGGGCGCACCGCTTCGAAGCCGAACGTCACGTACACCGCGCCGATGAGCGCCTCCGTGAGGTCGGCCAGCACGTTCTGGTTGCTCTGGAGCTGCGCGACGTCGCCGGCCTCTTTGTTCTGGCCGGCCCGCTCGCGCAGCATCTTGCCCAGCCCGAGCTTGGTCGCCACGCGGGCGCACGTGGCGCGGCTGACGATGTACGCCCGCAGCCGCGCCAGATGCCCCTCGGCATAGGCCGGGAAGCGCCGGTACAGCTCCGTCGTGACACACAGGCTGAGGACGCTGTCGCCCAGGAACTCGAGCCGCTCGTAGGAGGCGACGCGGTCGGCGGCCCACGACGTGTGGGTGAACACCTGCCGCATCGTCGCCTGGTCCAGCTGCTCGGCCAGAGCCAGGAGTCGATAGGTCGCAGTCATGTCTGCCTCAGAAACGGCGACGAGGGGACGTCCCCCGTCAAGGAGACCTCCCCTCGTCCCTCACACACTCTCTACCCGACTAGGCGTCGACTCTCGTCATCACGAAATCGACGGCGTCGCCGACCGTCTTGATCTCGGCGGCTTCCTCGTCCGTGATCTTGATGCCGAATTTCTCCTCCATGGTCATCACGAGCTCGACCAGGTCCAGGGAATCGGTCTCGAGGTCCTCCTGGAAGCGGGCCTCCATGGTGACCTTGTCTTCGTCGACACTGAGGGTCTCCACGAGGATACCCTTGACGTGCTCGAACACCTCTTCACGGGTCATTGAGATCGGACCTCCGTTGGGTTTTGAGAGAGTCTACACAACTGCGGGCTCGCTCCCAAGCTCGCGGGCGATGGCCGGCAGCAGGTCACTGACGGCGCCCCGCCGGCCCATGCGTACGGCGTTGGCGATGCCCCGCGCCCTGGAGTTGCCGTGCGCGATGACGACCGGCGCGTTCATGCCCACGAGCAGCGCGCCGCCGAACTCCTCCGGGTCCAGGGCGGCGCGCAGGCGCAGCAGGTCGCGCCGCAGCAGCAGCCCGCCGAGCTTGGTGCCGACCGAGCTGTCGATGGTCCCGCGCAGGGCGCTGCAGGATCGCCCTGGCGGAGCCTTCGATGGTCTTGAGGGCCACGTTGCCCGTGAAGCCGTCGGTGACGACCACGTCCACGGTGCGGTTCATGATGTCGCGGCCCTCGATGTTGCCGAAGAAGCGGATGCGCTCGTCGGCGGCGATGAGGCGGTGGGCCTCGATCACATCAGGCGTGCCCTTGGTGGGCTCCTCGCCGATGGAGAGCAGGCCCACCTGCGGCTCGGCGATGCCCATCACCTCGCGCGCGAAGGCCTGCCCCATGACGGCGAACTGGCGCAGGTGTTCGGGCCGCACCTCGGCGTTGGCGCCCACGTCCAGGAAGGCGATGGGCGCCGGCATGCAGGGCATGATCGTGCAGATCGCCGGCCGCTGCACACCGCGGATGCGGCGCACGTACAGGAGGCTGCCGGCGACGACGGCGCCGGTGTTGCCGGCGCTCACGAAGGCGTCGGCCTCGCCCGTGTGCGCCAGCTTGAGACCGACGACGATGCTGGACCCGGTCTTGTTGCGCGCCGCCTTGGCCGGCTCCTCGTTGGAGGCGATGACGTCCGGGGCGTGCACCACCGAGATGTGGGGATGGCCGGCGGGGACGAGCGGCCGCAGGCGCGCCTCGTCCCCCACGAGCACGACGTGCAGCTGCGGGCCGGCGGCCTGGAGCGCGCCGGCGACGATCTCGCCCGGCGCGTTGTCGCCGCCGGCCGCGTCCAGCGCGACGCGCACCACGCGGTCGCCGGCCTCCGCGCTCCAGGCGGCGGTGACCTCGTGCGGGGACGTGTAGCGGAGTCGCTCCGGCTCATACCTGCAGGTCGGCCACCAGCCGGTCGAGGTCGACCGACTCGCCGATGAGCTGCACGATGAGGTCGATCTTGGCCGGGTCCTTGACCCGCAGGCGGCCGAACAGGCGCCGCAGGTCGTCGGCCGCAGTGACGGTGTCGCTCTCCACGCTGATGAGCGGCACGCCGCGCTCCTCGGCACGCTCGAGCACCGCCGGGCTGGGCACGTAGTTGCCGGTGAGCACGATGGCGACCGTGGGCGTGTCCAGGGCGGTGAGGATGATCTCGGCGCGGTCGCCGCCGACGATCACGACCTTGTTGGGCGTGAGCTGGAAGTAGCGCAGGGCGTGCTCCGGGCTCATCGCGCCGATCATGTACGTCTCGACCAGCCGGTCGCCGAACTCCTCGCCGCACACGTAGGTGCCGCCGAGGGCCTCGACGATCTCGGCGACGGAGACGGCCGAGAGGCGCGCGTTCGACGCCAGCGCGCCGTAGCTCGTCACCTCGCTCTTGGCGAGGAACCGCATGTACTGGTCGCGGACCAGCGCGAGGCGCGACTCCGGGACCATGTTGAACAGGACGCCCAGCAGGTGGTCCTTGAGGGCGTCCTTGACGTAGATGATGTCGTCCAGCAGCCGCGCCCCGGCGTACTTCGCGACCAGCAGCGTCATGAGGTCGAGCTGCTTCACGACCTCGGCGCCGCTGGTGCGCAGGAAGCGCCCCTGCCAGATCTCGCCGAGCCCCTCGCAGACCACGACGTCCTTGCCGGCGCGGACGCGCTCGTAGGCGGCGACGACGCGGCTCATGGCGTCGACCTCGGAACCTTCGAGGACGTCGTGGAGGGCGTCCTCGTCGAGCACCACGGGACAGATGTCCGTGGACGCCTCCTCGAGGCCCAGCAGGTCGGCGACGAAGGCCGCGTCCTCATCCAGCAGCACGTCGCCCGCATGCGACGCGAGCGTGCCGACAGGCTTGAAGTAGCCGACGTTGAGGCCGCGCCGGCGAAGGGCGAGGGCCAGGCCCAGGGCGATGGTCGTCTTGCCGCCGCTGCCCTGCGTGGACGCGATGTAGAGCGACCGCATCATCGCTCACGCCCCGCTCGTCCGCGGTCTAGCTCGGCCTCGAGAACGATGACCTCGCGGCCCTTGTAGGTGCCGCACGTGGGGCAGGCGCGATGCGGCAGCTTGGGGCTCTTGCACTGCGGGCAGACGCTGGCGGTGTCCACGGCGAGCTTCTGCTGCGCGCGCCGCGTGTCGCGCTTGCGCTGCGATGTCTTTCTCTTGGGTACGGGCATGCTTACTCTCCTCGGGTCAACCAGACACGACACTGTACCATAACGGCCGGTCGTGCCGCTCTCAGTCCTCGTGGGCGTGGTCCGGATCCGCGTTCAGATCGGCGCCGCAGACCGGGCACAGGCCGCGGCAGTCCTCACGGCACAGGAGCTGCTGGGGCAGCTCGTCGGCGATCAGGTCCCGCACCCAGCGCTCCACGTCCAGGATGTACCCCGCGGCGTACCCTTCCTCGTCCTCGGCGCCCTCCGAGTCGCCGTGGCGCACGTACTCCATGCCGCGCGGCTCGACGCGCACGTCGGCGTCGTTGAGGCAGCGCTGGCAGGGACCCACGATGTCCGTCTCGAACTCGGCGGTCAGCGTGAGACGGTCGCCCACGCGGGCGGCGGTGAGCAGCAGGTCGACGCCGTCGTCCGGCACCGAGTAGTCCAGTCCGCCGAAGACGAACGGCGCCACGTCGACGGGCAGGCGGCGCCAGGTCTCGCTGGCATCGCCGAAGCGAAGGGCGCGAAGGTCGAAGCGGCGCATGACGCGGACGCCGGATGTGTCGCAGCCGAGCGACGCCTCAGGGCTGCAGGTCGTCGTCGGCCGAGCGACCCTGCAGGCGCTCGCGGCCGCGGCGCACGGCGGCCAGGAACTTGTCCAGGTTGAGCTCGAGGTTGCCGAGCACCTCGTCGGCGTAGTCCTCGGCGCCCAGGCGGATCTCGCGCTCACGCTCGCGCGCCTCCTCCTGGATCTGCTGCGCGTTGCGTTCGGCGAGCCGCACGACCTCGGTCTCGGAGGCGAGGCGGTCGGCGCGCTCCTGGGCGTCGCTGAGCAGACGCTCCGCCTCCTGCTTGGCCTCGGCGAGCATCTCCTGGCGCTCCTTCACGATCCAGCGCGCCTGCTTGATCTCCTCGGGGATCGTGGACCGCATCTGGTCGAGGATGTCGTAGATCTCCTCGCGGTCGATCATGACGCTGTCGGTGAGCGGCACGGACCGTGCGTTGTGGATGATGTCGTCGAGCTTGTCGATGAGAACGAGGACGTCCATGGTCAGCGACCCTCCTTGGGTAGCTCGCGGCGCGGCGGATGCAGCTCGTGCACGCGGCGCGCGACGCTCGGGGGCACCAGATCGTCCACGGAGCCACCGAACGCCGCGATCTCCTTGACGCCGCTCGAGCTGAGGAAACTATGCTCGGGCGATGCCATCAGGAACACTGTTTCGATGTCGGGGGCCAACTTCCTATTGAGCTGCGCCATAGCGAACTCGTACTCGAAGTCCGAGATGGCGCGCAGGCCCTTGAGGATGACCTGCGCGTCCCACTTGCGGGCGAAGTCCACCACGAGTTCGTTGAAACGGTCCACGACCACATTGTCGACGCCGGCCAGGGCCTCCTGCAGGAACTCCTCGCGCTCGTCGGCCGAGAACATCGGTCGACTTGCGCGTCGGCACCTCGATGAGGCCCACGACGACGCGGCCGAACTTGCGGGCGCCGCGGGTGATGATGTCCAGGTGGCCGACCGTGACGGGGTCGAAGGTGCCCGGGCAGATGGCGGTGGTGTTGCGAGGCATCAGGCGCCTCGCCACGCTTCACTCCGTTGGCTCGTCATCGTCCGGTGCCGCTCCTTCTGTGGGTCCCCGGCCCCGCGCGGCCAGAAACGTGACCTGTGTGTCGCCGTAGCGCCTGACTCGGACGACGGGCCAAGGCAGGGCCACGGCCGTCGTCGCGGCGGTCTCCACCACGAGCACCGCGCGCGGGGCGAGCAGCGGACCCAGCAGGCGCGCCAGCGCCGGCTCCAGCTGCGCGTAGCGTTCGTACGGCGGGTCCGCAAAGACGAGAGTATAGCGTGAGGCGCGCCGCGCGTCAGCTTGGAGCACGCGGCGCGCGTCCCCGGCGAGCACGCGGCAGCGGGCCTCGCCGGGCGGGCGGCGCGTCGCCGGCGTCCTCCCGGCCGCGCCGCTCACGCCGGGACCCGTCCCGGCTGCGCCGGGCCCGCCCGCGACCGACAGGCCGAGACGGGCGAGGTTGTCCCGCAGGGCGCGCAGCGCCGCCCGCTCGCGCTCGACGAAGGTGCAGGTGGCGGCGCCCCGCGACAGGGCCTCCAGCCCAAGGGCGCCGCTGCCCGCGAAGACGTCCAGCACGGCCTGCCCCTCGAGGGAGCCGCCCGGCAGCGCCCGTCGTCCGCGCGGCAGCGCGCCGAGCACGTCGAACATGGCCTCGCGCACCTTGTCCGACGTGGGCCGCGTGCCGCGGCCGGCCGGCGCCGCGAGAGGCCGGCCGCGCCACTCGCCGCCGACGATCCTCACGACGGCCTCAACGCCGGAGCCGCGCCGCGTGCGCATCCCGCCGCCCCGCGGGCAAACGTCCGTCGGCGTCACGGATGCCCTATACTGTGCATTGATGCCGACCAAACCCGCATGAGCACGAGCGAACTCCTCACCATCCTCATCATCGGCGCCATCGCGATGAACCTGCCGTTCGGCGCCTGGCGCACGACGGTCAAGCGCTTCTCGTGGAAGTGGTTCCTGTCGATCCACCTTCCCATCCCCTTCGTCTTCCTGCTGCGCACGGCGCTCGGCCTGAGCGCCTGGTACATCCCCGTGAGTCTGGCCTGCGCCGTCGCCGGCCAGCTGCTCGGCTCCTGGCTCTACGTGCGTCTCCGCGCCCGCCACGGCGTCGTGAAGGCCGAGACCGCCGACTGACCGTCGCAGCGCTGTTGAGCGGTCCCGCCGGACGCACGTCCGGGCCGCGGGCGCGGCGCAGCCTCAGTCGCGGGCCAGCACCACCGGCGTCGCGGCCGGCGGCGCCTCACCCACCTCGAACGCCGTCCCGAGCACCTCGGCGGCGGCCGCTCGCCGCGCGCCGTCGCGCGCGAACACGGTGGCCAGCAGGTCACCGGCGGCGACCTCGTCGCCGGGACGCCGCTCCAGCAGCACGCCGGCGGCCGGGTCGATCGCATCCTCCATCGTGCGGCGCCCCGCGCCGGCCAGCTGCGCCGCCCGGCCGACCGTCCGGGCGTCGGCGGCGACGACGTAGCCGCCCGCCGCCGCCCGCACCTCTTCCCCGGCCAGGCGGTTGAACTCGCCCGGCTTCCAGCGGCCGCCCTGCACGAAGCACCAGCGCTCGAAATGCTCGGCGGCACGGCCGTCGGCGAGGGCGGCTTCGGCGCGCCGCCGCCCCTCCGCCTCGTCGACCTCCAGGTCTGAGAGCGCCAGCAGCGCGCCGGCGATGGCGAGCGTCGTCTCGCGCACGTCGTCCGGGCCTTCCCCGCACAGGACCTGCCAGGCCTCTTCCACCTCCAGGCGGTTGCCCACGGTGCGCCCCAGGGGGGCGTCCATGGGGGTGTAGAGGCAGGTCAGCGGGCGCCCGTACTCGGCGGCGATCAGGCGGCAGAGCCTGCCGAGCTCCCTGGCGTGGTCCACCGAACCCATGAAGGCGCCGCGTCCGACCTTGATGTCCAGGACCAGCGCCGAGGTGCCGCTGGCCACCTTCTTGGCCATGATGCTGGCCGCGATGAGCCCGTCGCTCTCCACGGTGCCGGTCACGTCGCGCAGGGCGTACAGCAGGCGGTCGGCCGGCACGACTCGCTCGCTCTGACTCACCACGGCGACGCCGATGCGCTCCAGCTGGCGCAGGAACTCGCCCTGGGGCAGCTGGACCCGGAAGCCCGGGATCGACTCCAGCTTGTCGAGGGTGCCGCCCGTGTGACCCAGGCCGCGCCCCGACATCTTGCCGAACACGGCGCCGCACGACGCGACGAGCGGCGCCAGCACCAGGGTCACCTTGTCGCCGACGCCGCCGCTCGAGTGCTTGTCGAGCACCGGGCGGCGCAGCACGCCGAGATCGAAGCGCTTGCCGCTCTCCACCATCGAGCGCGCGAGGGCGACCGTCTCGGCGTCCGAGAGGCCGCGCAGCACCATCGCCATGAGCAGGGCGCTGCTCTGATACGGCGGCACGGCGCCGCTGACGACGCCGCGCACGAACGCGTCGATCCGCGCGGCGTCGAGCTCGCCGCCGTCTCGCTTGGGCGCGATGATGTCGCTCACGAAGTCCACGCGGCTCCTTGTCTCGGTGCTGTGCACGATGTCGGGCCAGCGGGCGCACACCGCCGCCGGCAGGGCGGCGGCCAGGGCGCCGGCGAGCGCCGCTCCCACGGCCAGCACATCCTCATGGGAGCCTACAGCGGCGGCCCGGTTGGCGACGAGCCCGAGCAGGCACGATGAGGCGCCGGCGGCGCGCGCCGCGCGCAACTCCGGCGCCGCGGACATGCCCACCACGTCGCCGTAGCCGGCCAGCCACTCCACCTCGGCGGGCGTCTCGAACTGCGGGCCGGCAACGGACACGTAGACGGCCGCGCCGGTGGACGCCGCCTCGCCGTCGGCGGCCGGCGCCGCCCGGCCGCCGGCCTCGGGCGCGCCGGCGACCGAGCGCACGGCGGCGGCGACCGCCGCCGCCTGCGCCTCGCCGCAGACGCGCCAGCCGCTCCGGCTCCGCGGCCGGCGGCGGCGCCTGCAGGTCCACGACCTCGCTGCAGACGACGATGTCGCCCGGCCGCACGGCCGGGCGCAGCGCGCCGCAGGAGTTGGTCAGCAGCAGGCGGCGCACGCCCGCCGCGGCCAGATCGGCGACCGGTCGCGCCAGCTCGGCCTCGCTCCAGCCCTCGTAGCGGTGCGGGCGGCCGCAGGCCAGCGCCAGGCGCAGCCTGGCGCCCTCACCGGCCGCCGCTCGGCCGCGGCACCGAGGCCGGCCAGGGCACGCCGGCCAGGCGCAGCAGGTTGGCGTGCCCCGGCACGTCGGTGCACGGCCAGCCGAGCTCCGCGTAGCCGAGCTCGGCCTCCACCTCGGCGCCGTGCGGCAGTCCCGCCAGCCCGGAGCCGAAGACCACGGCCGCGTGGGCGCCGAAGGCGGCCACGCGCGCCAGGGCGCCGCCGGGCGTCACGGGATGACGCTCCCGGCCAGCGGCGGCGCCTCGCCGGTGAGCCGCGCGAACGCCGTGGCGCCCACGTCCTCCTGCGCGCCGTCGTAGCGCCCGCCGGCGAGCCCCAGCGCCAGCAGCGGCGAGTACTCGCGCGAATGGTCCGTGCTCGTCGTGGTCGGGTCCACGCCGTGGTCGGCGCACAGCATCATCACGTCGCCGGCGGCGCAGCGCGGCCTCCCAGCGCGGCAGTGCGGCGTCCACGGCGGCCAGCCCTCCCGCGAAGCCCTCGACGTCGTTGCGGTGACCCCACACCTGGTCGAAGTCCACGAGGTTGGCGAACAGCAGCCCCTCCCGCATCTCGCGCAGGTGCCGCGTGCAGGCGGCGATGCCGGCGGTGTTGTCCGTGGTGTGGTCGTCCACGTCGCACGCCGCGCTGCACGAAGATCTCGCCGATCTTGCCGACGCCGACCACCGGCACGCCGCGCTCCCGCAGCAGGTCGAGGTACGTCGGCCCCGGCGGCTCGAGCGAGTAGTCGCGCCGCCGCGGCGTGCGGGCGTAGTGTCCCGGGACGCCGTCGAACGGCCGCGCGATGACGCGCCCCACGGCGTGCGGCCCCTGCAGGATGCCGCGCGCGATCTCGCACCAGCGGTACAGCTCCGGGACCGGCACCACGTCCTCGTGACAGGCGATCTGGAACACGGAGTCGGCGGACGTGTACACGATGGGCCTGCCGGTGCGCACGTGCTCGTCGCCGAGCTCCTCGATGATGCCGGTGCCGGAGGCGGGCCGGTTGCAGAGGATGCCGCGGCCGATGGCCGCCTCGAAGGGCTCCACGACCTCGGGCGGGAAGCCCTCCGGATAGGTCGGGAAGGGCCGCTCCAGGACCACACCCATCATCTCCCAGTGGCCGGTGGTCGTGTCCTTGCCGGCGCCGCGCTCGAGCAGGCGACCGTAGGTCGCCGCGGGGCGCGGCGCCCCGAGCGGCAGGCCGACGATCTCGCCCAGGCCCAGCGCGGTCAGATTGGGCAGCGGCACCGCGACGCGCTCCAGCACGTGCCGCAGCGTGCTCGAGCCCTCGTCGCCGTACTTGCCCGCGTCGGGCAGCTCGCCGGCGCCGCAGCCGTCCAGCACGCACACGAAGACCCTGGTCACGACTCCTCCGTCTCGCCGCTGCCGGCGGCCTCGTGCGCCGGGCTCCGCGCCCGCGCATGCCGCGGCGGCGCGCCCGCGGGTGCGTCTCCAGGAACACCTCACGCAGGTGCTCGATGGTCACGTGCGTGTAGAGCTGCGTGGTCGCCACGTTGGCGTGACCCAGCATCTCCTGCACGCTGCGCAGGTCGGCGCCCGCCGGCCAGCAGGTGCGTGGCGAACGAGTGACGGAACGTGTGGGCGCTCGCCTTGCCGAGCATGTCGGCGCGGGCCAGCACCTTGCGCAGCAGGTAGTCCACGCCCTGGCGCGTCAGGGCGCCGCCGCGGGCGTTCAGGAAGAGCTCGGGGCGCCGGCGGCCGCGCAGCAAGACCCGGCGCCCGTCCTGCAGGTAGCGGGCCGACGGCGCGCGCGGCGGCCTGCCCCATGGGGACCACGCGCTCCTTGTCGCCCTTGCCCACGCAGCGCACCAGGCCGCCCTCCAGGTCCACGTCGCCCTCGCGCAGGCCGAGCAGCTCGCTGACGCGCAGGCCGCACCCGTAGAGCAGCTCGAGCGCCGCGAGGTCGCGCTGCCCCAGAGGTCCTGCCGGCACGACCGTGGCGAGCAGCGCGCCCACCTCCTCCACGCTGAGCACGCGCGGCAGGTCCTGCGGCTTCTTCGGCGTGCGCAGGCGCGCCGCCGGGTCGTCGTCGCGCGCGCCTTCCCGGACGAGATACGAGTAGAAGGCGCGCAGGCTGGCGGTGCGGCGCGCGACGCTGCTGGCCGCGCCGTTCCCGCCCGTCCCGTCGAAGTAGGCGCGCAGGTCGTCCTCGCGGGCGCGCCCCGGCGTCGCCTGGCGGGCCGCGAGGAAGGCCGCGAAGGCGGCCAGGTCGCGGCCGTAGGCGGTCACCGTGTTGGGACTCATGCCGCGCTCGTAGCGCAGGTAGTCGAGGAAGTCCTGGATGTCGGGGTCGGGCGCGCCGCGCGCCGGCGCCGCGGCGTCCACGCTACGCCTCCCGGACGGTCGCGCCGGCGGCGCGCACCAGCGCGTGGGCCAGCTCGTACAGCTGTCCCAGGCGCTCGAGCGACATGCGCTCCTGCGGCGAGTGCACGTGCTCGAAGCCGACGCCCAGCGTGACCGCCGGCAGTCCGCGGGCGTTGAACACGTTGCTGTCCGAGCCGCCGCCGCCGCCGACGAGCCGGGGCTCGAGCCCCATGTCGGCCATGGCGGCGGCCGCCGATGCGCATGACGAGCGAGTCGGCGTCGTGGACGTAGCCGCGGAAGTCCTCGTGGACGTCGATCTGCACGTCCACACCCACGTCCGCGGCGGCCAGGTTGAGCGCCGCGATCATCGCCTCGGTCTGGGCCGTGACCTTGGCCAGGTCGCGGCTGCGCGTCTCGGCGCGCACCTCGCAGCGCTCCGGCACGACGTTGACCGCGCTGCCGCCCTTGACGACGCCGACGTTGGCCGTGGTCTCGTCGTCGATGCGGCCCAGCCGCATGGCGGCGACGGCGCGGGCCGCGGCCACGACGGCGCTGCGCCCGGCCTGCGGCTCCATGCCGGCGTGGGCGGCCACGCCGGTGAACACGGCGTCCACGGCCTTGAGGGTGGGCGCCGACGCGATGATCGTGCCCGGCGCCCCCTCGCTGTCCATGACGAAGGCGGCCCCGGCCCGCAGCAGCGAGAGGTCCAGTGCCTTGGCGCCCTGCAGGCCGATCTCCTCGCCGGCCGTGATGACGACCTCCACGTCCGCGGCCGGCGGCTCCATGGCCAGGTCGCGAGCGACGAGCAGCAGGGCGGCCACGCCGGCCTTGTCGTCGGCGCCGAGGATGGTCTCGCCGTCGCTGCGCACCACGCCGTTCTCCACGATCACCTCGGGGGCATGCGGCAGCGGCACGGTGTCCATGTGCGCGCAGAGGGCGATGGGCGTGCCCTCGCCGCGCCCCGGCACGCGCACGATGAGGTTGCCGCTGCCCAACCCCGTGCGCGCCGCGCTGTCGTCCTCCACGCACTGCAGGCCGGCGCCGGCGGCGAAGCGCTTGACGGCGCCGGCCACCGCCCCCTCCTCGCCCGAGGGCGAGGGGATGCGCAGCAGCTCGATGAAGAGCGCAGTGAGCTCGTCTAGGCTTGCGCGCACACGTCCTCCAGCTCGTCCTCGCGCTCGCTGCGCAGGCGAGCAGCGGCCCCGACGAAGTCGCGGAAGAGCGGCGCGGGGCGCGTGGGCCGCGACTTGAACTCGGGGTGGAACTGGGAGGCGACGAACCAGGGGTGATCGGGCAGCTCGCAGATCTCGACCAGGCGGCCGTCGGGCGTGGTGCCGCTGACGACCAGACCGGCGCCCTCGAGCCGCGGGCGCAGCTCGTTGTTGACCTCGTAGCGGTGCCGGTGGCGCTCCCACACCTCGTCCGCGTCGTAGGCCGCCTGCGCCCTGGTGCCGGGCACGAGCAGCACGTGCGAGGCGCCGAGGCGCATGGTCCCGCCCATGTCCTCCACGTTCTTCTGCTCGGGCAGCAGGTCGATGACGGGGTAGGCGGTGTCGGGGTCGAACTCGGTCGAGTTGGCGCCGGCCATGTCGCAGACGTCGCGGGCGAACTCGGCGACGGCGCACTGCATGCCCAGGCACACGCCCAGGAACGGCACGCCGTTCTCGCGGCAGTAACGGATGGCCTCGATCTTGCCCTCGATGCCGCGCTGGCCGAAGCCGCCGGGCACGATGACGCCGTCCGCGCCGCAGAGCCGCTCGTCCACCGTGTCGGGCGTCAGCTCCTCCGAGTCGACCCAGAGCAGGTCGAGCCGGCGACCGTGGAAGAACGCCGAGTGCTTGAGCGCCTCCCACACCGACAGGTAGGCCTCGTGCAGCTGCACGTACTTGCCCACCAGGGCGATGGTGACCGGTCTCGTCGCAGGAGTCGATGCGCTCGATGAGCGCCCGCCACTCGCTCAGGTCCGGCTCGCCGCACTCCAGCTGCAGCATGTCGACGACGAGCTCGTCGAGCTTCTCCGCGTGCATGTGCAGCGGCACGCGGTAGATGTCGTCGGCGTCGCTCGCCGAGACCACGGCGTCCGGGTCGACGTCGCAGAACAGGGCGATCTTCTCGCGGATGCCCTGGGAGAGCGGCTCCTCCGAGCGGGCGACGATGATGTCCGGCTGGATGCCGATCTCGCGCAGCTCCGCGACGGAGTGCTGCGTCGGCTTGGTCTTGGGCTCGCCCACGACGCCGATGACCGGCACGAGCGTGACGTGCACGTAGAGCACGTTCTGGCGGCCGACGTCCTTGCGGAACTGGCGGATGGCCTCGAGGAAGGGCAGGCTCTCGATGTCGCCGACGGTGCCGCCGACCTCGGTGATGAGCACGTCGACGCCCAGGCTCTTGGCCAGACGGTGCACGCGGCTCTTGATCTCGTTGGTGATGTGCGGGATGACCTGGACGGTGCCGCCGAGGTAGTCGCCGCGGCGCTCCTTGGTGATGACGCTGTTGTAGATGCCGCCCGTCGTCACGTTGGAGTCGCGCTGCACGTACTCGTCGATGAAGCGCTCGTAGTGGCCCAGGTCGAGGTCGGTCTCGGCGCCGTCCTCGGTGACGAACACCTCGCCGTGCTGGTACGGGCTCATCGTGCCGGGGTCGACGTTGATGTAGGGGTCGAACTTCTGGTTCGCGACCTTCAGGCCGCGCGCCTTGAGGAGCTGGCCGATGGAGGCGGCGGTGATGCCCTTGCCGAGCCCGGACACCACCCCGCCCGTGACGAAGATGTGCTTGGCCATGCGCCTCGTTCCTCCTGGTGTCAGACCCCGCCCGCCCAGGAACGGCCGCCAGGCGAGACGCGGCCGGCGCCCACCAGGAGACGCAGGCACGCCGAGGCGGAGCCGCTGCAGACGTGCGAGGGATTTTGTGGGGCCGAGGTCGCGCCCGTTCGCTTTTGACGGGCCGGCGCGACGATATGCCCGGCGAGCCCACGGATCACGACGGCAAGTATACCATCGGGCAGGAGGCCCACAAGGAACGTTTGGCCCTGGGAGTGGCCGGGCGAGGGGCCGGCCCGGCCGAAGGTCAGGCCGGCCGTGCCGCCTTGGCCAGCAGGCCGTCGGCGTGGCGCCGCGCCGCCTCGTCGTCGGGCGCGGCGCCGAGCATGCGGCAGAGCTCGGCGAGGCGCTCCTCGCCGTCCACCTGCCGCACCACCGTCTCGGTGGTGCCGGCCGTCGCGTCGCTCTCGCTTGACGATGGCGAACTGCCGCTCGGCGAAGGCCGCGACCTGCGGCAGGTGCGTGATGCACAGCACCTGGCGGCGCTCGGCCAGGCGCGCCAGCCGCTCGCCGAGCGCCGCGGCGGTCACGCCGCCGATGCCGGTGTCGACCTCGTCGAAGATGAGCGTCTCCACGTCGTCGCCGAGCGTGACGATGCCGCGGATGGCGAGCATCGCGCGCGACAGCTCGCCGCCGGAGGCGGTGTCGCGCAGCGGTCGCGGCGGCACGCCCGGGTTGGCGCTGAAGAGGAACTCCACCTCGTCGGCGCCGCGCGGCCCGAGGCCTCGCCACCCGTCGCCGCGCGGCGTCACCTCGATGCCGAACATGGCGTGCGGCATGGCGAGGCCGCGCAGCTCGTCCTCGACGCGGCGCGCGACCTGCGGGGCCAGCCGTCGCCGCGCCTCGCTCAACGCCGCCGCCGCGGCCAGCGCCTCGCCCTGCGCCGCCGCCACGGTCGCCGTCAGCGACTCCTCGTCGGCCTCGAACTCCTCCAGCAGGGCGAGCCGCTGCCGCGACGTCTCGGCGTACGCCAGCACCTCGTCGGCCGAGCCGCCGTACTTGCGCATGAGCGCCTTGAGCTTGTCGTAGCGCAGCTCCAGGGCGTCGCGATGCGCCGGGTCGACGTCGAGGTCGTCGAGGTACGACACGAAGCGCCTCGGCGAGGTCGTCGAGCTCGGCGGCGAGAGCGTCGAGGCGCTCGGCCAGCGGGCGCGAGCGCCTCGTCGAGCGCCGCCGCCTCGCCGACCAGGCGCTGCGCCACGCGCACGCCGTCCAGGGCGGCGGCCTCCGTCTCGCCGGCGAGCAGGGTGAGCGCGCCGCCGGCGCGCTCCAGCAGCTTGCCGGCGTGTCGCAGCACGCTCGCGCTCGCGCGCCAGGCGCTCGTCCTCGCCGGGCTCCGACGCGGCCGCCTCGATCTCACTCACCTGGAAGCGCAGCATGTCGATCTCACGCTCGCGCTCGCGCCCGGCGCCGCGCAGCTCGCTCGAGCTCGCGCGTACAGGCCGCGGGCGCGCTCGTAGGCCTCGCGCGTACGCCGCCATGAGCGGCTCCAGCTCGGCCGGCGACCGCCCCGTCCAGCAGGTCCAGCTGGCGCTCGAGCTGCAGCAGCCGCGTGTGCTCGAGCTGGCCGTAGAAGGCGAGCCGCTCGCGCAGCGCCTCCTCGACGGCGGCGGCGGAGCTGAGCAGCCCGTCCATGCGGGCCCGCGACCGGCCGCCGCGCGGCAGCTCGCGGGCCACCGCCAGCGTCTCGTCGCCGTTCTCGAACAGCGCCTGCACGAGGGCGCGGCGCGGCGCCGGGCCGCACCAGCTCGTCGCCGCCCTTCTGGCCCATCAGCAGGCCGATGGCCTGCGCCAGCAGGGTCTTGCCGGCGCCGGTCTCGCCGGTGATGACGTTGAGGCCCGGGCGAGAACTCCAGCCGGGCCGCGGCGATCAGCACGAGGTCGTCGATGCACAGCTCAGCGAGCATCGCGACGGTCGAAGAGCTTCTCCTCGACGTTCTGGTAGAAGGATCCCTCGCCGCTGCACCATGAGATGAGCGACGCTGCGGCCCGGCCGCGATGCGCACCTCGTCGCCGCAGCACAGGCGGCCGACGGACGTCGCCGTCGACGACGACCTCGGCCTCCTGCAGCGGCGAGACGTTGCGCGCCGTGATCACGTGGTCCGGGCGCAGGACGACGGGCCGGAAGCCCAGCGAGTGCGGCGCGATGAAGTTGAGCACGAGCACGCCGGCGTCCCACTCGACGATGGGCCCGCCGCAGGAGAGGTTGTACGCGGTGGAGCCGGTCGGCGACGCGACGATGAGACCGTCGCAGAACATGCGCCCGACGGTGACCCCGGCGACCTCGTACTCGAGATGCAGCACGTGGCGCGGCGCCACCCGGCTGAGGATGACGTCGTTGACGGCGCGTGTGGCACTGGCCGTTGAGGTGCACGTCGACGGTGAGCAGCTCGACGACGCGGTAGTCGCCGCCGAGGATCGTCCTCGAGCCCGTCCTCACCAGTCGTCGTGCGGCAGCGCGGCGAGGAAGCCCGACGTTGCCGTAGTTGACGCCGAGCGTGGGCACCGCCGTGCCGAGCAGGCGGCCGAGAGGCGCGCAGGATGGTGCCGTCGCCGCCGAACACGAGGCAGACGTCGGCGTCCCGCACGTCCCGGCCTCGTCGACGATCTCGTAGCCGAGCTCGACGAGCGCCGGGATGCTTGGCCGCCTCGTCGGCGGGCATGAGCAGCTCGCAGGCCGAGGCGCTCGCGCGGCCGCGGCCAGCTGCGCCAGCGCGGCCGCGCGTGGCGCTCGGTGAACAGGTGCGTGAGCACCACGATGCGGCGCAGCGGCTCAGCCATGCACGGCCTCGACCGCCGCCGCGGCTGCGGCCGCGGGCGCGACGCGACCGGCCGCCCGCGGCGCCCGTCGCGTCGCAGAAGTAGACGAAGTACTCCACGTTCCCCTTCGGTCCGGGGTGGCCGGAGTCGCAGATGCCGAGCACCGCGGCGCCGCGCGCCTGCGAGCCACGCCGCCGACCCGCGCGAGCACCTCGCGATGCACGTCCGGGTCGCGCACCACGCCGCCCTTGCCGACGCGCTCGCGCCCGGCCTCGAACTGCGGCTTGACGAGCACGAGCCCGCGATAGCCGCGCGCGCAGGCATTCTAGCACGGGCCCCAGAGCCACCGTCAGGGAGATGAACGACAGGTCGGCGGTGACGAACGAGGCTGCGAATGGGAGACGTTCGGGCGTCAGCTCGCGGGCGTTGGTGCGCTCCAGACCGTGACGCGCGGGTCCTCGCGCAGCCGCCAGTCCAGCTGGCCGTAGCCGACGTCGACGGCGATGACGCGCGGCGCGCCGCCCTGCAGCAGCCGGTCGACGAAGCCGCCGGTGGAGCTGCCCAGGTCGAGGACGTCCTCGCCGGTCACGTCGATGCCGAGACGCGGCCATGGCGTGATCGAGCTTGTCGCCGCCGCGCGAGACGAAGCGGCGGCCGCGCGGCCACGTCGAGCGCCGCGTCCGGCGCGACCTGGGTGCCGGGCTTGTCGACGCACGGCGCCGTCCACGCGCACCTCGCCGGCAAGGACGGCGGCGCGCGCCTGCGCCCGTGTGGCGAAGAGGCCGCGGGTCCACGAGCAGCGTGTCGAGCCGCTCGCGCACCGCCTACTTGACGCGGGTCAGCGCCGCCGGCTCGTGCGCGCCGCGCCGCGAGCGGCCACGGCCTGCGGCGTGAGGCCCGACGTCGCGCAGCAGCGCGTCGCGGTCGCCGTGCGGCACGAAGCGCGTCCGGCAGGCCGAAGCGCACGACCTCGACGCCGGACCCGGCGACGTCCTCGAGGACGGCGCTGCCGAAGCCGCCGGCGCAGCACGTTCTCCTCGACCGTGACGAGCCGCGTGTGCCCGGCGGCGAGCCGGTCCAGGAGCCCCGTGTCGAGCGGCTTCACGAAGCGCGCGTCGACGACGCGTCGGCGCCTCGCCCTGCGCCGCCAGCAGCGCCGCCGCCTCGCGGGCGATGCCGACGCCGGTGCCGACGCCGATGAGCGCCACGTCGGCGCCCTCCTGGAGGACGCACGCCTCGCCGACGGCGAGCGGCTCGAGCTCGTCGGGCGGCGCGAACGGCGCGGCGAGGCCGCGCGGGTAGCGGATCGCCGACGGGGCCGTCCAGCGTGAGGGCCGTGGCCAGCATGCGCTGCAGCTCCTCCTGGCTGGACGGCGCCATGACGTCGAAGTTGGGGATGATGCGCAGGAACGACAGGTCGAAGGCGCCGTGGTGCGTGGGGCCGTCGTCGCCGACGAGGCCGGCGCGGTCCACGGCGAACACCACCGGCAGGTGCTGCAGCGCCGACGTCCTGCACGAGCATGTCGAAGGCGCGCTGCAGGAACGTGGAGTAGACGGCGACGCACCGGCCGCCGGCCGCCGATGGCCAGGCCGGCGGCGAACACGGCGGCGTGCTCCTCGGCGATGCCGACGTCGTAGAAGCGGTCGGGGAAGCGCCGCTCGAACGCCTCGCAGGCCGGTGCCCTGCGTCATGGCGGCGGTGATCGCCACGACGCGCTCGTCGCGCTCGGCGAGGCGCACCAGCGCCTCGCCGAAGGCCTCGGTGTAGGTCGTGCCGACGGCCGCGGCCTTCTTGCCGCCGTTGCCGAGGTGGAAGGCCCGGTGCCGTGGAAGGCCTCCGGGTGCGCCTCGGCCGGCTCGTAGCCCTTGCCCTTGACCGTCTTGACGTGCACGACCACCGGACGGCGCGTGTCGATGGCCTGGCGGATGCTCTCGCGCAGGGCGTGCATGTCGTGCCCGTCGACGACGCCGATGTAGGCGAAGCCGAGCTCCTCGAAGAGCATGCCGGGCACGAACAGCGCCTTCATCGACTCCTTGACGTCCTTGCCGCAGCCGGTACGCCTGCCGCGCCGATGGCGGGGATGCGCGACACGCCGCGCTCGAGGTCCTCGCGCAGGCGCGTGAGCGTCGGGTCGAGGCGGATGCGGTTGAGGTAGAGCTGCAGGGCGCCCACGTTGGCGCTGGATCGACATCTCGTTGTCGTTGAGCACGACCACCAGCGGGGTGCGCAGGTGGCCGGCCTGGTTCAGGGCCTCGAAGGCGACGCCGCCGGTGAGGGCGCCGTCGCCGACGACGCAGACGACGGTCTGCCTTCGTCTCGCGGGCGAGGCGCGCGGCCTCGACCAGGCCGAGGCCGTAGCTGATGGAGGTCGAGGCGTGGCCGGTGCCGACGACGTCGTGCTCGGACTCGGCGCGGCTGGGGAAGCCGGAGAGGCCGCCGTACTGCCTGATCGTGCCGAAGCGCGTCGCGGCGGCCGGTGAGGAGCTTGTGCGCGTAGCACTGGTGGCCCACGTCCCAGACGATCTTGTCGCGCGGGCTCTGCAGCACGCTGTGCAGCGCGACGGTGAGCTCGACCGTGCCGAGGCTGGCGGCGAGGTGGCCGCCGATCTCGCTGACGCACGCAGAGGATGGTCTCCCGGATCTCGTCGGCCAGCAGCGTCAGTTCGCGCTCAGAGAACTGCTGCAGGTCGGCGGGGTCTGAGACGCGCTCGAGGTAGCTCATCGTCACCGGAGTATAGCACCGGGCCTCGCGGCGCCGTCCCGTGCGTACGGGCGCCCAGCGGCCGCCGCAGGCGGCGGTCCGCCGGGCTCAGCGCCGGCGATCGCGGACGTAGCCGGTGACGGCGGCGAGGTCGGCGGTGTCGCCGGGCAGCGCCGCCGAGCAGCTCGCCGGCGCGGTCGCGCGTCTCGTCGGCCAGACGCTCGGCGCCGCTCCATGCCGAAGCGCGAGACGTAGGTGATCTTGTCCTGGGCGCGGTCCTTGCCGACGCTCTTGCCGAGCTCGTCGCTGGTCGCCGGCCTCGTCGAGGATGTCGTCGACGATCTGGAAGAGCAGGCCGAGCTCGGCGGCGAAGGCGCGGTACGGCTCCGCGTCCGCCGCGCCGCGTGAGCAGGCGCCGCAGACGACGGCGGCCTCGATGAGGCGGCCGGTCTTGAGGGCGTGCAGCACGCGCAGGTCGTCGTCGCCCGCCGCCGCGGCCGGCCACGTCCATGAACTGCCCGCCGACCATGCCGTGCACGCCGGTGGCGCGCGGCGATCTCGGCGCGGCGGCCAGCACGGCGGCCGGCTGCCCCGGCCTGGCGCGTGAGCAGCAGGTGGAACGCCTCCGCGAAGAGCCCGTCGCCGGCGAGGATGGCGATGTCCTCGCCGAAGGCCACGTGACAGGTGGGCCGGCCGCGGCGCAGCGTGTCGTCGTCGATGGCCGGCAGGTCGTCGTGGATGAGCGAGTAGGTGTGGATGAGCTCGAAGCGCGGCGGCCGTGGGCAGCACGTCGCGCGGATCGGCGCCGCGGCTGCGGGCCGTCGCCAGCGTCAGCACGGGGCGGATGCGCTTGCCGCCGGCGAGCAGCGAGTAGCGCATCGCCTCGACGAGCCGGGTCGGCGCGGCGGTCGGCGCCGAAGTCGAGCGCCGCCAGGTAGTCCTCGACGAGCTCGAGCAGGTCCGCCGGGTACGCCGCGGCCGTCGACCACGGCCGCGGCCGTCAGCCCGTCGACGCGACCGAGGCGCTCGAGGAGGCGTCCCGCCTCTTCGACCAGCTCGGTCGCGCGCTCGAGCAGCGTCATCTCGACCTCGGCCGACGACGACGCGCCAGGCGCGGCTCCAGCTCCTCGAGCTGCTCGAGGATGGCGCGCACGCGGGCGATCGCCTCGGCAGCGCTCGCGACGCCGGCGGCGGCCGCCGGCCTCGCCGTCAAGCTGTTCAGTCATCGCCTCTCCCCCGCTCCTTCTGGATGGCACCGAGGACGCCGTTGACGAAGCCGCCGGCCTCGTCCGTCGAGTACCGCTTGGCGAGGCGCACGGCCTCGTCGATGGCCACCTCGGGCGGCGTCGTGCCGCTGATCATCTCCCACACCGCCAGGCGCAGGATGCTGCGCTCCAGCGGCGCCATGCGGGACAGCGGCCAGGCCGTGGCGTGCGCGTGATGAGCTCGTCGATGGACGGCCGCTCGGCCAGCACGCCGGTGACGGCCTGCACCGTGAACTCGTCCGGCGCGTAGCCCTCGCGGAGCCGCTGGCCGCGCACCAGCTCCTCCATGCTCAGGTCGGTGACCTCGCGTCTGGTACAGCAGGAAGAGCGCGTCGCGGCGCGCCTGCTTGCGGCTCGGAGCGGCGGGACTCACGGCTGGGCTACCGACGGCCTCAGACAGGCTCGATGTGGAACAGCGGCTCGCCGTACTGCACGGTCTCGCCGTTCTCCACGAGGATCTCGCGCACCACGCCGCTCACGTCGGCCGTGCAGCTCGTTCATCATCTTCATCATCTCGAGGATGCAGAGCGTCTGACCGACCTCGACCTCGTCGCCGACCTCCACGAACGCCGGCGACTGCGGCGAGGGCGCGCGGTAGAACGTGGCGACCCACTTGGAGCGGACGAGGTGGTAGCCGTTGGCGCCGGCGTCCGCGTCGGCGGCGGCGGGAGCCGCCGCCCCGGCCGGCGCCTGCGGCGCCGGCTCCGCGGCGGCCGGGGCCGCCCCGGCCTTGCGCACCGTCATCTTGAGGTCGCCCTCCTCGATGACGACTTCGTCGATCTCGCTCTCCTCGACCATGCGCGAGGATGTCCGCACGCGGTCGGCCGAGTCTGCTCGGCAGCGCCGCGCCCACCTGCGAGCTCAGGTAGCGGTCGTGGACGCCGAAGACGTCCGCCTCGGGACCGATGTGATGGCGCTCGAGGTAGGCGCGCGCCGTCTGCGGGAACAGGGCGTAGCTGAGCAGGTCCTCTTCGGAGCGCGCCAGGTCGCCGATCTCGTCGCGGTAGTCCTCGAGCGTCTCGTCGACCAGGTCGGCCGGGACGCACGCCGATGGGCTCCTCGTCGCCCAGCACGCGCTGGACGACCTCCTCGCGAGACGGGGCCCGGCGCGGCGCCGTACTTGCCGCGCAGGTACTGCTTCATCTCGTCGGGCACGATGTGCCAGCGCCGTCCGGAGAGCACGTTGAGCACGGCCTGCGTGCCCACGATCTGCGACATCGGCGTGACCAGCGGCGGGAAGCCGATCTCGGCGCGGACCACGGGGATCTCCTCGAGCACCTCGGGCAGCCGGTCCAGCGCGTTCTGCTCCTTGAGCTGGCTCTCGAGGTTGCTGATCATGCCGCCGGGCACCTGGTGCGAGTACACCTGCATGTGCGTGAGCGAGGTGACGCCGCGCTCGTGCCGCGTCTCCTTGCGCACGCTTCTCGAAGTACTTGGCGATCTCGAAGAGCTTCTCGAGGTCGAGCTCGGTGTCGTAGGGCGTGCCGATGAGGGCGGTGACGACCATCTCGGTGGCCGGCTGCGAGTTGCCGAAGGCCAGCGGCACGGTGGCCGTGTCGATCACGTCCACGCCGGCCTCGATGGCCTTGAGGTAGGTCATCGGGGCGAGGCCGCCGATGTAGTGGCAGTGCAGCTGGATGGGCACCGCGATCTCGGCCTTGAGGCGGCCGATGAGCTGCTCGGCGTAGAACGGCAGAGCAGCGCCGCCATGTCCTTGATGCAGATGGAGTCGGCGCCCATGTCGACGAGCGCCGGGCGACGTCCACGTAGTGGTCGAGCGAGTGGACCGGCGAGATCGTGTAGACGACGGCGCCCTGGAAGTGCTTGCCCGTCTCCTTGATGGCCGCCGCGGCCGTCTCGAAGTTGCGGATGTCGTTGAGCGCGTCGAAGACGCGGAAGATGTCCATGCCGTTCTCGGCGGCCTTGTACACGAAGCGGCGCACGATGTCGTCGCCGTAGTGGCGGTAGCCGACGATGTTCTGGCCGCGCAGCAGCATCTGCAGCGGCGTGCGCACGACGTGCTTCTTGATGAGCCGCAGCCGCTCCCAGGGGTCCTCGTCGAGGAAGCGCAGCGACGCGTCGAAGGTGGCGCCGCCCCAGCACTCCAGCGAGTGGAAGCCGATCTCGTCCATGGTCTCGAGGATGGGCAGCATGTCGCTGGGTGCGCATGCGCGTCGCCCACAGCGACTGGTGGCCGTCGCGCAGGGTGGTGTCGGTGATGCGTACTCGTCGGGCTCGCATGACTCTCCGCTCCCGGCCGCGCCTCAGGCGCGGCCCAGATACTCCCGCGTGCGGGTGTCGACCTTGATGCGCTCGCCCTGCTCGATGAAGAGCGGCACCTGGACGGTGACGCCGGTCTCGAGCGTCGCCGGCTTGGTGCCGCCCTGGGCGGTGTCGCCGCGCACGCCGGGGTCCGACTTGGTGATCTCGAGCTCGACGAAGTTGGGCGCCTCTACCTCGAAGGGTTCGCCGTTCAGGTAGAAGAGCTCGACCTCCATGTTCTCGACGACCCACTCGAGCGCCGCCTCGGCCATGCCGGGGCTCACCGAGACCTGCTCGTAGGTCTCGTTGTCCATGAGCACGACCTCGTCGTCGGTGGCGTAGAGGTACTGCATCTTGCGCGACTGGGTGTGCATGCGGTCGAACTTCTCGCCGGCGCGGAAGGTCTTGTCGAGCACCGCGCCGGTGGCGATGTTGCGGACCTTGGTGCGCACGAAGGCCCCGCCCTTGCCGGGCTTGACGTGCTGGAAGTCGACGATCGTGAACGGCTGGCCGTCGATCTCGATGGCCATGCCCGTCTTGAACTGGTTGGTGGAGACTACGTCTGCCATGTGGTCCTACTCAGGGGTCGACGGATCTCTGCTGCACACGTAGTCAGCCATGATACAGCACGGGCGCGAAGGCGCGCAGTACCGGCGATGGGCGGCAGGCAGGCGGACCGCGCCGCACCGTCAGCCTGCGACGGTGAGCTCCTTCGGGAACGTCGTCAGGCGCTCGCCGCCGTCGTCCGTCACGAGGACGGTGTCCTCGATGCGCACGCCGCCGCGGCCCTCCAGGTAGATGCCCGGCTCGACCGTGCAGCACCATGCCGGGCCTGAGGCGCCCGGTGCCGCGGCGGCCGACGCGCGGCTCCTCGTGCACCTCGAGACCGACGCCGTGCCCGGTGCCGTGGCCGAAGGCTCGCCGTAGCCCGCGGCGTCGATGACGCCGCGGGCGGCGGCGTCCACGTCGCGGCCCGTGGCCCCCGGGCGCACGGCCGCCAGACCGGCGAGCTGCGCCGCGAGGACGACGTCGTAGATGCGGCGCAGCTCCTCGTCGAGCTCGCCGGCCGCGAAGGTGCGCGTGATGTCGCTGCAGTAGCCGTCCACGCGCGCGCCGGTGTCGATGACCACGAGCTCACCGGGGCCGATGCGGCGCGCGCCCGGGATGGCGTGGGCCAGCGCGCCGTGGTCGCCGGCGGCGACGATGGCGGCGAACGCCTCGCTCCTCGGCGCCGAGGCCGTGTACTCCTCCTTGATCTGCCAGGCGACGTCCGCCTCGGTGCGGCCGACGAGGCCCCGCGCCACGACGGCGCGCAGGGCCTCCACGGCGACGTCGCACGCCCGCCGGACGGCGGCGATCTCGGCCTCGTCCTTGACCTCGCGCAGGCGCGCCACGCGGCCCTTCACGTCTCTGAGGCGGCCCCGGTGCAGGCGGCGCAGCGACGCGGTAGTCGCCGTAGCTGAGCGTGTCCCCCTGGAAGCCGAGGCGGCCTCCTGCGCCGAAGGCGGCGGCCGCCGCCTTCGCGACGTCCGCCAGCAGCGAGGTCCGTCTTCACCAGCTCGAACGCCGGCGACCTCGTCGTGCACCTGCTCCCAGAAGCGCGAGTCGGTGCAGATCGAGCGCCGACTCGCGCCCCACGACGAGCGTCGCGTCCTCGCCGCGGAACCCCGAGAGGTAGCGGACGTCCGTCGAAGTCGCTGACGATCAGCCCGTCGAGGCCCTGGTCGTCCAGCAGCAGCCGGCAGCGGTCCAGTCTGTCCGTCACGTCGTCTCCACCTCCTCGACCAGGTCCGCCAGCGCCCGTACCGCCTCGAGGTACCCATCCACGCCCTTGCCGCTGACGCGCACCGCCGCCAGGTCGGCGATCACGGAGTGGCGGCGCCACTCCTCGCGACCCTCGATGTCCGAGAGGTGCACCTCGGCGATGGGCGCCCGCACGAGCTCCAGGGCGTCGTGCAGCGCGTAGCTGTAGTGCGTCCAGGCGCCGGGGTTGATGATCAGCGGCGTCCGTCGCCCTCGCGAGCGATCGCATGCAGCTTCTCGACGAGCTCGCCCTCGTGGTTCGTCTGGATAGCAGCGCACGGCGAAGCCCAGGCGCTCGGCCTCCCCGGTCACGACGGCCTCCAGCTCGGCCAGCGTCAGCGCACCGTAGTGGGCAGGATCGCGACGACCGAGCATGTCCAGGTTGACGCCGTGCAGCACCCAGAGGCGTCTGCGGCCGCGCGTGGCGTTCAGCCGATCAGCCATTCCACCACCTCGCGTTCGAGCTCGGCCGGCACGGGCACCCCGGTGACCGGCGTGCCGAGCGCCTCCAGCAGCACGTAGCCGACGCCCTCGGCGCCCGCCTTCTTGTCGCGGCCGACCAGGTCGCAGACGTCCGCCGCCGCGAGCCCTTCGAGGCGAGCGGGCAGCCCCAGGTCGTCCAGGAGCTTCAGGCCGCGGGCGGCCTCCGCCGCGCTCAGGCCGGTCAGGCGCTGCGAGAGCCACAGCGCGGCGCGCAGGCCCAGGGCCACGGCCTCGCCGTGCGTGAAGCGCCCGAAGCGCCCGGCGACCTCGATGGCGTGTCCGATCGTGTGGCCGAGGTTCAGCACGGCGCGCGCGCCCGACTCCTCGCGCTCGTCGGCGGCCACCACATCGAGCTTGACCTGGACGCAGCCGGCGACCAGCTCCTCCGTGACGTGCGTCGCCCCCAGGCCTCTGCCGGCCAGCTCCTCACAACGCTCGAGCAGCGCGCCGCCGACGAGGAGGCCGTACTTGGCCACCTCGGCGGCGCCGCTCCGCAGCTCACGCTCGGGCAGCGTCTCGAGCGTCGCCAGGTCGACGACCACGAGGCGCGGCTGGTAGAACGTGCCCACGTAGTTCTTGCCGGCGCGGAAGTCGACGCCGACCTTGCCGCCGATGGCGGCGTCGACCTGGGCGAGCAGCGTCGTCGGCACCTGCACGACGCGTACGCCGCGCAGGTAGGTGGCGGCGACGAAGCCGAACAGGTCGCCGATGACGCCGCCGCCCAGCGCCAGGAGGGTGTCGCTGCGGCGCAGGCCGCGGTCGTACAGGACGCCGTAGAGCTCCTCGGCGCGGGCGAGGCTCTTCTGCCGCTCGCCCGCCGGGATGACGACCTGCGAGACGCCGTAGCCGGCGCCGCGCAGCGCGTCGCGCACCCGTTCCAGGTAGAGCGGCGCGACGTTCTCGTCGCAACCCACCAGCACCTCGCCCCCGGGTCGCGCGCCCACAAGGCGCCGCCCAGCCCCGCGAGGCAGTCGCGGCCGACCAGCACGTCGTAGCGGCGAGAGGCCGTCTCGGCGCGCAGCACCCTCACGATGCGCCGCCCTGCGTGCCGTCACGGTCGGGCGCGCCGGCTCGTTCGCCCTGCCCATGCGCAGCGCCCCCTTCCGCGGCGTCACGCGGCGGCTCCGCGAGCCGCATGAGGTCGTCGACCACGTCGCCGACCGGGCGCGAGCCGTCGTTGACGACGCGCGCGGTGGCGACCTGCGCGTACACCGCTTCGCGCTCGCGCAGCAGGCGCATGAAGGCCTCGCGGCCGGCGGCCAGGGGACGCGTCTCGTGCACGCCGGCCATGACGCGCTCCCACAGCACCTCGCCGGGCGCGGTGAGCCAGACGACGTGGGCGACTCGCGACAGCGCGTCGCGCACGTCGCCGCTCAGCACCGCGCCGCCTCCGAGGGACACGACGCGCGGCGCCGCACACGCCTCCTCGAGCGCCGCCACGGCGACGTCGCGCTCGATGGACCGGAAGGCGACTTCGCCTCGCTGCGCGAAGATCCCGGCGATCGGCCCGTGGTGTTCCTCGACGACCGCGTCCGTGTCGACGAAGGGCACGCCGAGGCGCCCGGCCGCCAGAGCCCCCACGGCGCTCTTGCCGGCGCCCATGAAGCCGACCAGGGCCACTGAGGGCGTCTCTGAGCGCCTTGGGCGTGCGTCTGAGGGTGAGGGCACCCGGCGCTCCTACCGGGACCGCAGGCGCGCCGTGAACGCGTCCACGGCGGCGCGCACGTCGTCCACCGTCGCGCCGCCGAAGCGCTCCAGCGCGGCGTCGCGCCAGCGTCAGGGCGACGACCGCCTCCAGGACGATGCCGGCCGCCGGCACGGCGCAGACGTCCGAGCGCTCGAAGCGCGACTCCACGGCCTCGTGCGAGCCCATGTCGACGCTCTGCAGCGGCGCGCGCAGCGTCGAGATGGGCTTCATGGCGGCGCGCAGCACGATGGGCTCGCCGGTGGAGATGCCGCCCTCGATGCCGCCGGCGTTGTTGCTCGTCCCGCCCGTAGCCGTCGCTCGCGCCCATGCCGATCGCGTCGTGCACCTGGCTGCCGCGCAGCCCGGCCGCGGCGAAGCCCGAGGCCGAACTCGACGCCCTTGATGGCCGGCACGGTGAGGACGGCGCCGCGCGAGCGCGCTCTGCAGCCGCCGGTCGCCCTGCACGTAGCTGCCGACCCCGGCGGGTAGCCCGAACGCGAGCACCTCGACGACGCCACCCAGCGTGTCGCCGCGCCGCGGCGGCGTCGTCGACCTCGGCGCGCATGCGCGCGCCGGCCTCGGGTCGGCGCAGCGCATCGGGTCGGCCTCGACGCGCTCGACGTCGTCGAGCGTCAGCTCGGCCTCGCTCGCCACACCGCCGATGGCGACGACGTGGCTGGCGACGCGGCAGCCCAGGGCGCCGAGCAGACTCTTCGCGACGGCGCCGCAGGCGACCTTCGCCGCCGTCTCGCGGGCGCTCGCGCGCTCGATCACGTCGCGGATGTCGTCGAGTCCGTACAGCAGGGCGCCGCCGAGGTCCGCGTGCCCAGGCCTGGGCACGGTGACCGCCTCGGCGGCCGCCTCGCCCTCCCGCAGGGCGTCGGCGGCCAGCGCGTCGCCCCCAGTTGGCGGCGTCGCGGTTCGCGATCGAAGAGCGCGATCGGCGCGCCGGTGGTGCGGCCGTGGCGCACGCCGCCGCGGATCTGCACGCGGTCCTGCTCGATGGACTGCCGCTCGCCGCGGCCGTAGCCGCTCTGCCGCCGGCCGAGCTCGGCGTCGATCGCCGCCCGCGACACGGCCAAGCCCGCCGGGCAGCCCTCGAGGATCGGCCGTCAGCCCGGGTCCGTGCGATTCGCCAGCGGTGAGATAGCGAAGTCTGCTCATGGTCCTACCTTATCCGCGCCGCGCTCAGGCACAGCGAAGCGAAGCCGTCGACAACGACGACGGGGCGGCCCAGCGGCCGCCCCGTCGCTGATCGATCGCTGTGCCGCGGCCGCTTACTTCACGATCACCTGACCGGCATGCAGCGTCAGGGTCGGTCGCCGTGCATGATGGTCACGGTCTGGGCGCCGACGTTGATCGGAGAGGATCTTGATCTCGCCCCAGGCGGTGGAGAACATGTCGCCCGCCTCCTTGTCGCGAGTACGTCTTGCCGTCGACCTCGATGGTGACCATCGCCGACGCCGTTCTGGCTGCTGATGCTCAGCACGGTGATGGAGTGGCCGCTCGTGCTGCTGCCGCCGCCGCCGCCGCCGTGTTGCTGCCGATGCTGATGACGGAGAGGTCGTAGGTCTTGTCGTTGTCGCTGTTCACGACCTCGACCGACTCGCCCGCCGCGACCGTCACCGTGTCGCCGTTCTCGAGCTGGCCGTCGATCAGCTCGAACGTGACGTCGCTCGACGTGACGCTCGTGACGGTGAACACGGGGCCGACCGCTCGGGCACCTTGTCGCCCGGCCGACACCGTGTAGGTCGTGCCGTCCACCTTGATCTTGGCGCTCAGGCTGGTGGTCGCCGCTCGTGCTCGTCGTGCCGGCCGTGCTCGTCGTGCCCGTGTTGCCGGCCGCGTCGAGCGGGACGAACGGGTCCTTGCTCGTGAACTTGTCGAGCAGCGGCTGCTTCCTTGGCCGGGTCGCGCGGCGAGCGCGTCGTCCGGCGATCGACGGACGTCGCGTCGACCGTTGCGCCGGCCGACCTGCGTCTGGCTCCCGGTGCTCGCCGGGCATCGCTGCGCGAGAGCGCGACGGCGAAGCGCCAGCGCCGCGCCGACGATGAGGGCGATGGCGATGTACGTGAGCATGCGCCGGTTCTGGCTCATTGCGCACCTCCCGCCGCCGCGTCGCAGCCGCGCCGCCCCACAGATAGGCGTTGAGGCCGACCGTGACCGTGCAGCGGCGGCGAGCCGGATTGCACGTCGTCCGTCGCGCTCGCCGGTCAGCGTGGAGCTGGCCACCTGCAGCAGCCGGCCGGTCGACCCGGAAGCTTGCGTTGCGGAAGGCCACGTACTCCTCGAGGCGGTAGAGGAAGTCCTCGACGTCGAAGTAGCGCCCGCTCGACCTGCAGCGTGACGGTCTGGATGCCGAACGGGCGTGCCGTCCGGCGTCGTCGCGCCGCGCGTGATGCTCGTGAGGCTCACGCCCGAGGCCTCGGCCGTCTTGCGTGAGCTCGATGATGAGCGACGGGATGCCCTCGCTCTCGGGCAGCATCTTGCCGAGGCGCACGATCTCGGCGCGCGACTGCGGCGCCGTCTTCTTGTAGGACTCGAGCGCGACGACCTCCTGCTTGGCCTGCGACAGCGCGGTCTGCGCTGCGGCTGATCTGCTCGGTCCAGGTCGCTCAGCTCGCTGCTGCGTCGGGCTGAAGAGCAGGAAGTACCAGGCGACGATGAGGACGACCGCGACGACGCCGGTGATGATGTAGATCTCCCTGCCCCGGGCCCTCATGGCGCCACCTCCGTGTCAGTGTGGTGGTGGGAGGCGCCGTGCGTGTAGGGCCGCAGCGACGCCGTCACCGTGAACTGCGTGTAGCGTGGCACGTGGGCGGGCGTCGCCGTGCTCGTGCCGCCGTGGTGCCGTCGCCGTCACTCGCGTGCGACGATGCGTGAGCTGGATGTCCGTGAGCTGCGGGATGAGGCCGAGCCGCGTCATGAACTCGGCCACGTCGTCGGTGCTTCGTCGGTCTGCCCGGTGAACGTGACGTCGGCCGCGGCCGCAGCGCCGGCGCGCCGCCGCGGCCGCGGCGCCCGGCAGCATGGTCGGCGGCACGGTCGCCGTCAGCGTCTGCAGGCGCACGTTCTCGGGGATGACCAGGCTGAGCTCCTGAGGATGGTCGGACCAGGACACGCGGACTCGTAGATGCCCTTCGCCGTCTCCGTCATGGCCGTGCGCTGCGCCTGCAGATCGCGCGTACGGGCTGAGCTCCGCGATCTGCGCCTGGACCACCGCGGTCTCGGCCTGGAGTCGCGCGAGCTCGTCCTGCTTGTCGCTGACGTCGCTGCTGTGCTTGACGTAGACGAGCCCGAGCACGACGACGACGGCGACCAGGATGAGGATCGCGCAGATGAGACCTCGCTCGCGCGAGGCCTTGACGCGTTCTTCCTGCGGCAGCAGGTTGATGCGCTTCATGGTCGCCTACTCCTCGTCTTCGAAGGCCAGGCCGAGCGCGATCGCCAGACGCGGTGCGATCAGCTCGAGCTCCGTGCTGCGGGAGCTTCGACTTGTTCTCGGCGATGTACTGCAACGGGTTGCCCAGCGCGACCGGCAGGTGCAGCGCGGCCGCCGAGGTAGTCGCACATGTTGCGCGTGAGCGCGCCCTCGCCGCTGATGAGGATGCGGGCGATGTGCGCGTCCTGCTCCAGCGAGTGGTAGTAGTCGATCGAGCGGCGGATCTCGTCGGCGAACGACTCGCAGGTGGAGTCGAGGACCTCGTGGATCTCGCTCGACGGTGCTCGCCTCGAGGTCGGCCGCCGCCGCGGCGCTGCCGGTGAGGCCGACGTTGAGACGCAGGATGTCGGCCTCCCGTGGTCGATGCCGCGGTTCTGCATGAGCGCCTGCACCAGCGCCTCGTAGCCGAGGTTGACGACGCGCGTGAACTGCGGCGTGCCGCCTGAGGCCACGACGATGTTGCTGATGCCGGCGCCGATGTTGATGAGCGCGCTCGCTCCGTCCGCCTGCGGCGCGCCCTGGTCGACGAAGGCGACCGGCGGCGCGACCGAGCGCATGAGCGCGAACGCCTGCAGGTCGATGCCGTCGATGGTGAGGCCGGCCTTCTGCGCCACCTGCATGAACTGCGTGATCATGTCGCGCTGCGCGGCCACGATGAGGACCTTCTGCTTGCCGCCGCCATCGTCTCGCCGGCGTCGTGGACAGCACCTGGAAGTCGAGGATGGCGTCGTCGAGCGGGATGGGGATGGCTTCCTGCGCCTGGAACTCGATGGCCGCGCGCAGCTCCTTGTGGTCGATGATGGGGAACTCCATGGTGCGGACGACGATCTTCTGGTTGGCGATGCCGAGGGAGAACCGCTTGCCGGTGAAGCCGGCTGTCCTTCCAGAAGGTCTTGAGCTCGGCGGCGAGCCCGTCGACGTCGACGACCTCGCCCTCGAACATGAGGCCGTCCGGAAGCGCGCGCACGGCGACCGCCGTGAGCGTGTGTCCCTGGCGGCCGCCCTTGACCTGGGCACCGACCATCGACGCCTGTTCGATGTCGATGCCGACGCGCATCGCATTCATGGCCATTCTCGCCCCTCAGCTTGCCTTGCCCTAGCGCCAGTGTCGGCAGCCTTGCCGGATACCTTTAGGCGAAGGTTTCGACGGCTCCTCCGGCAGGCCTGCCCCCGCACAAGTTCGGGATTGTCTCACAGCGATAGGCCTGCGTACACCAGATTCTCATCGTTGGTCTACTATCCTTCACCTAGCCTCGAGCCAGCTTGACGATGACCGGCGTCGCCAGTCCCGCGAGCGGATGAGCTCGCCAGTCCGGCGCCACTGCGACGGTCAGCGGCGCGACGGTCGCGAGCGCCCCTGCGTAGAGCGAGCCGTCGACCGCCGTCGTGCCCGCGACGTCCAGGCGGCCGCAGACGACCAGCGCGCCGCGAAGCGACAGAGGCGTGACGCCGTCGCCGGCCACGGCGTCGCCCTGGACGACGAGCGCGAGTGGGCACGCGTCGGACGCTCGTTCGCCGACGATGCGGACCGGCGTGTCGGCGGCGGGTAGGACGACCACGTAGCCCGCCGCCATGACGCCGGGATCGGCGCCTGCCGTGCCGCGGCGGCTCGCCTGGTAGCGAGAGACGTCCAAGACGTCGTCGACAAGCGCCGCGCCCGGTGCAGCGGCTTGCTCCCGCAGCGCCGCAAGCAGCGCCGCGCTGGGACCATCAGTGATCGAGACGACGCCAGCCTCGCCGGTGTGGGTGTCCGTGTCGGCTGCGTAGACCGGGTCGACCGCAACGCCGCCTCCACTGGCCCCGTGGACCTCGACCCCGTCCGCCCAGATGCCGCCGAGGGCGTGGACCGCGGACACCGGCCATGTCGCCCCGCGCACGAGATCGGCCGGTCCGGACGCGCCTGCGGCGGGCGCGAACGTGAGCGACTCGCGCCCGCGCAGGCTGCCGCCGATGCAGGCGCCGCTGTTCACGACGACGACCGGCGCCTCCAGCTGTGCGTCGCCACCAGTGACGAGCCCTCCGCACCACGACGGCAGGCGCAGCTCCAGCTCGGCGCTCAAGCCAGTACGGGACGAGCGCGCCTCACCCTGCACCTGCACCACCAGACTCCGCCAGCTCGCGGCGCTGAGCGGCGGGTCGGCCAGCCACGGCCGCCAGCGCAGGCGCTCCGCCTGCTCGTCCAGCGCCTGCCACGCCGCCGCGTCCGCGCGGCTGCCGCCGCGATCGGCGGCGGCGATGCGATGGTCGGCCGCCACCGCGGCGACGGCCGTCGCCGCGAACAGCGCGGCCAGCGTGGTGACCACGAGCGCCGCCAGCAGGGCGTAGCCGTGCTCTGCATGCGTCCTCATGGTAGCCGCACCGAGACATCCGCCTGCACGCTCGCGGCGCGGCCGCCGGCGGCGACCGTCAGCGCCACGCGCACCGTCGCGACACCCCGCAGCGAGCTGCCGGGAGTCCCGGTCCGGACGGCGTCGCCCACCGGCGACAGATAGGCGATCGCGAATCGCGTCACGTGATCCGCCAGGTATGTCGACGAGGTCTTGCGCCAGAGCACCTGACGGGACGCGTCCCAGACGATGGTGACGGTCTCCGGCGCCGCCTCGGGATGATCGTGCTCGAGCAGCAGGCCCTGATCGGGGGCACATGCCGTCGGCGCGAGGAGAGCGCTGCTCTCTTGAAGGTCGTGCGTCACAGCCCGCAGGGCGAAGGCCGCGGCAGTGACGGCCTGCGCCTGAGCGCTGAGTGAGCGCGCTGGAGGAGCGACCGACCACAGCCACGCCCAGGCGCCGCTGAGCGCGATGCCCGCGATCACGGTCGCGACGAGCAGCTCGACCAGGCTGAGGCCCCTCGACCCCGCACGTGCTGCGCGCCACCTCACGGCGCCGTCTCCGCGACGCAGGGTCTCAGGGCGTCCAGGATGGCCGAGGCTTCGGCGCGATGAGGCCGAGGTCCGGAGGACGAAGCCTCCACCGTGACCTGGACGGCCGGGCTTGGAGGCGTGGCTTCCAGCCAGACGGCCCAGCCCTCGATGCACGTCGCCGGCGCCGGCGACCAGGCGGCGTCGCCGGCGCTCACGAAGCGGCCCGTCACACGCATGCTGCCCCACGCCTCAGCGCGGACCGTCGTGAATGTGCCCCCATCGCCCGACGACCCCGGCACGAACGAGGCCGTCGCGGTGTTGTGCGACACGAGCGCGTGGGGGAACACGGCCCCGAGCAGCGAGCGCGCCTGCGCCGGGTCCATGCCATCGGGACCCGGCGCCGCCTCGGGCAGCACGTATGGCAGCGCGCTGAGCCGAGCCAGCTCGGCCTGGACGCGCTGCTCCAGCTGCTGCTGCACGGCCTCCGCGCGCTCCGCGCGCAGCGACGCCGTGACGACGCCGCTCACGCCCGTCGTCGCGAGCATCAGGATCGCCGCCGCGACGACGGCTTCGATGATCGAGAAGCCGGTGGCGCCGCGGCGCCCGGACTTTCGTGCGACGACGGCTAGCGGCATCGGACGCACCCTCCCAGCTGCACGACGACCGTGCAGCCCGCCGCCGGCCCGAACACGAAGCTGCCGGCGCGCGGTGTGGTGGTGGCGAGCAGACACGGCGAGCCCGTGGCGCTGAACGACAGGGCGCCGTCCGGGTAGTTGGTGCTGACGGCGCTGCCCAGCTCGCCGCGCTCCGTCTCACCGGCAGCCCCTGCTTCCGAGACCTCGTAGTGCCCGTCGCCGCGCACAGACACGTCCACCCGGCTGGCCCGCGACTGCGCATGCGCCTGCGCGGCGCGCAGCACCAGGGCCAGTCGCTGCGCGCCGCTGTTGCCCGCGAGCGCCCGTCTCGCCCCCGAGGCGGTGGGCACCGCGATCGCGGCAAGGATGGCGATCACCGCGAGCAGCGTGACGAGCTCGATGAGGGTGTTGCCGCGTCGAGACATGCGTCGCGACCTCGTCGAAAGGAGTGGATGGGATCCGGACTGACTCGCAAGGGCCTGCGGTTCCGGAGTCAGTTGCCCGGCATCAGGAGGGTACCGCAGCCGCCGGGCGGACTGAAGGGCGACGAAGCGCCGCGGCGGGTGACGCTAGCGCGTCAGATCGCCGCGCTCACCGGCCCGGCATCGCGATGTTCAGGTACCAGCCGATGATGGTCTGCCCCACGAACAGCGCCAGGATGCCGCCCGCGGCCAGGAACGGGCCGAAGGGGATGGGCGTCTGCTTGTCCTTCTTCTGGATGACGAGGCCGAGCGACCCCACCACGGCTCCCGCGATGAACCCGATGAACAGCCCGGGGACGATGGCGCCGCCCAGGTAGAAGCCCATGCACAGCGCCATCTTCACGTCGCCGAAGCCCATGCCCTCCACGTGGCGCACGCGGAAGTAGATCTCGCTCACCAGCCACAGGAAGCCCGCGGCCCCCAGCCCCGCCAGCGGGTACTGCCACCACGGCGCGTCGCCCAGCACGATCATGAGCGGCAGGCCGACGGCCGCCGCGGGCAGGATGATCACGTCCGGGATGATCTGGATGTCCAGGTCCACCTCGCTGACCAGCACCATGACGCTGACGAAGATGAGATGCGGGACGAGGATCCAGGACAGGCCGTCGTAGGCGGCGACCGCCGACGAACAGCGCCGCCGTGACGGCCTCGCCCACCGGGTAGCGCCAGCTGATGGGCGCGCTCGCAGTCGCGGCAGCGGCCCCGCAGCAGCAGCCAGCTGACGACGGGGACGTTGTCGCGTGCGCGGATCGGCGCTCCGCAGGACGTGCAGTGGGAGCGCCCCTTCGCGATGCTCTCCTCGTGCGCCAGCCGCCAGGCCCAGGCGTTGATGAAGCTGCCGAACAGCAGACCGTAGACGGCGACGATGAGATGAGCAAGAGCATCATGGGCGACCTCGCTCAGCCCGGAGTGGTGAGACTCGTCACGGGATGACGAACGGCTCGGCGTTCGCGCGGAACACGATGATCTGATGCCTGCCGGTGTGGCGTGGTCCGGCGCCTCGCGATAGAGGTACCGTCCCGGCGTCGTGTCGCCCGGCCCGGTCACCGGCTGCATGTCGTCCCCGTCGAAGGCGTCCTCGGCCAATCCGCTGCCGCGATCGCGCCTGCCCCGACCAGCAGGGCTTTGTCCGCCGAAGCAGGCCACGGGTCGTCCCGTCTTCCGACTCGGCGGCATACGTGAGCGCAGGCGATCATGATCGTGCGACCGCCGTCCACTGCCACCGCGTTCTTCGCGCGCTCCCGCTGCCCCAGGTACATCGGGATCGCGATGGCGCACAGGATGCCGATGATGATCATGACGAAGAGCGACCTCGATCATGCTGAAGCCTGCGTTCCGCTGTATCGACCGCCCGGCCGTTCGACCACGTCGCCTCCCCACTCTCAGGTGTAGTCCTCGAAGAGCTCGGCGATGAGCTCGTTCAACTCGTCCTCGGGCATGGTCCCGACGAGCGGCGCCAGCGCCTTCATGCGCGCCTCCTTCTCCGTCGGCAGAATGCCGATCCAGACCCGTCGACGGCCTTCTGGCGCGAGTACTTGTCGCCGGCCGCGTACACCTGACCCCACATCAGGATCGCCTTCTTCGTCTCGCCGCCCTTCGCGAGCAGCGCGGCAGCGAGCCGCGGGATGTAGTCGGGACGACCCGGCACTTCGGCCGCCTTCTCGTACCACTGGGCGGCGATGCGATCCTTGTCCTTGTCGTCGGCGTAGGCGTAGGCGAAGTAGCCCAGATAGGCGGGGAAGCGCCAGTCGTCCGGGTTCGCGCGTGAACCCCGCTTCAGGATGTCGTAGCTGACGTCGGGCCGGCCGGCGTCGATGAGCGCGAAGGCGCCGAACAGATAGGCACGCGTGAAGTGCGGACTCAACGACGTGACGAGATCGACCATCTGCGGCAGCGAGTCGAGCCGCCCGTCGCCCTTCACGTGCTCACCGTAGTACTGGACCATCTGCAGGTAGTAGGCGTCGGCGATCGAGGTGCGGAAGCTCGGCGAGAAGTCCGAGAAGAACCTGGGCGACGGCACGAACACGCGCGGCTTCGCCGGCGCCTTGGCCGGCCGCGTCACCTGGTAGGCGACGACGCCGGCGGCGCACGCAGACGAGCACGGCAACGACCGCCAGCACGCGACGCACCCGATCAGAACTCCTTGCGCCGGAAGATGAGCGTCGGCCAGCGCCAGCGACGACCACGATGTAGGCGAGCGAGGTAGACGCGTCCACAGCGCGATCTCACCCCAGGCCAGCGTCTGCTCACCGACGGCCCCCGCCTTGACGTCGACGGCCGAGAAGTTCGGGATGAGCACGTACACGACCCACGACAGCGCCTCGGTGACGGGGTTCTTGCCGAGGCGCGTCAGCGCCAGCACGTTGTGGCTCAGCTGGCCGGCGACGAACACGCAGATGCCCAGCACGGCGGCGAGGATGGCGGAGCCCAGCGTCGAGAAGAAGATCGTCACCGCCATCACGGCGAGGAGCTGCACGTAGATCATCGCCGACGGCCACAAGCACCATGCCCGACGCGTCGCCGCCGACGACCCAGACCAGCAGGAACAGGAACAGCCCCATGCCGGCGAGGACCGCGGCCATGGTGCCGCAGAGGCCGACGAACTTGCCGCTGATGAAGGCGGAGCGGCTCACGGGCTTGGAGAACAGCACGAAGACCGTGCGCTTCTCCACCTCCTTGTGCACCAGGCTGGCCGCCACGAACACGGCGACGATGAGGCCGAAGCCCGGTGATGGCCACCAGCCCGAAGTCCTTCATCATGCGCGCCCTGCTGGCCGAGGCTGATGCTGCCCAGCCACAGGCCGCCGGCGATCATGAGCAGGGCGAACACGACGATGACGGCGAGGACGCGGTCGCGGATCGTCTCCTTGAAGGTGTTGATGGTGATGGCGACGAGCTGCTTCACGCCGTCACCACCTTCATGAAGAAGTCCTCGAGCGTCGACGCATCGTCCAGCGCCTCGGCGACAGCGCCCTGCCAGACGACGCGCCCTTCGCGCATGATGGCGATGCGCGAGCACAGCTCGTGCACGTCGCTCAGGATGTGCGAGTTGAACATCACCGTCTTGCCGCGCTCGTGCAGGCGCTCGATGATGCGCTTCACCTCGACGCGCCCGACGGGGTCGAGGCCGGTCATCGGTTCATCGAGCAGCACGAGCTCGGGGTCGTTGATGAGCGCCTGGGCGATGCCGATGCGCTGCAGCATGCCCTTGGAGTACTTGCGCAGATGGGTGCCGGCGGCGTGCTCCAGGCTCACGTCGCGCAGCAGCCGGTCGACGCGCTCGTCGCGCTCGCCGCCGTCCAGCCCGAAGAGACGCGCGCAGAAGCCCAGGAACTCGCGCCCGGAGAGGTAGTCGTAGAAGTAGGGGTTCTCCGGCAGGTAGCCCGACCTGCGACGAGACCCGGCGACGCCGAGCTCGCACGCGTCCCGGCGCTCGGGTCGCATGAGCCCGAGGGCGACCTTGACGGTGGTCGTCTTGCCGGCGCCGTTCGGCCCCAGCAGGCCGAACACGTCGCTGGGGTCGACCGCGAGGTCGACGCCCTTGAGGATCTCGACGGTCGACGCCGGAAGCCGACGTGGACGGTCTTGCGAAGGCTCACGGATGCAGGATGGCGGTCTCGGTAGCGCGTCAGTTGTCATCGTGCTGCAGCATTCGATGCATTTCGACGGTGTCCTCCGAGCGCCTTTGCGGGAGCCGAGCTTCATCGTCCACGCATACGAAGAGAGGGGCGGGGCCTGCCGGCCCCGCCCCTCTGATCGTTGCGGCGTTGCGCGGCGCTGCGACTCAGCGCACCTGACCAGGTCGCCGGCGCCTGCAGACGCAGCCGTAGGAGCGTGTAGTCGGCCGCCACCGGCATCCGAGTGAGCCTGTAGTCTGAAGTCGCCCGGGTCGTCTCCACGTCGTAGCACCATCGTTGACCAGTCGGCTCGCCAGTTGAACGTGATCGTGCGGCCACGGTGTCGAGCGAACGGCGTGACGGACGCCGACGCACGCTCGGCCGTCGCGGGATAGACGTCGTTGTTGTCGACGGCGTAGCTCTGGACGCCGACCTGGATCGAGTGGACGCCTTCCTTGACGGCCGACGTCCTTGGCCTTGTCGCGCTGGTTGAGGAACATCGGGATCGCGATCGCGGCGAGGATGCCGATGATGATGATCACGATCAGCAGTTCGATGAGCGTGAAACCCTTCTGACCCCTCTTGATGCTCATGCTCTTACCCCTCTCTTGTCTGCGGCCTCCACGGCCCCTTGCCTGATTACTACTCGTCCGTGAGGTCTTTTCCTCTCGGACCCTGGGGCCCCGCCCATACAAAAAGCCTGCGGAGCTCCATCTTGCGTCGGGCTCCACAGGCTTGCGGTGGTTGACTTCTTGGCGGCAGTCCAGCCAGCTCAGTGAGCTCTGTGACTTTGCGCCCCACCCTCGCAAGTGGTTTGCCCTTTACGCCTCTGCGATTCCTATGATGCCGCCTCCTCTACTTCCTAGACACAAATCTTCGTATGACGCTCAGAAGACCTTCTTGCCCATGACGGCCTTGAGCCGGCCGAGCGTCTTGATGGACTCGCGCGACACCTTCTTCTGCGTGAGGCCGAGCTCGTCGGCGACCTCGCTCTGCGTCAGGTCCTTGAAGAAGAGCAGGTAGATGAGCTTCTTCTCGAAGGCCGACAGCTTGTCCAGCGCCTCGTACAGCGTGATCCTGTCCTCGATGGGCAGCGCGAACGTCTCCTGGCGGATGGAGTGCACCATGCCGGGGTCGGCCTCTGCCTGCAGCTCGCTCGGCGCGAACGGCTCGTTGCGGCTGTGCAGGTCGATGCGCGCGTAGAGGTTCATCACCTCGAGGATGCCGCTCTCCTGGATGTTGAGCGCCTCGGCGAGCTCGCTCAGCTGCGGCGGCCGGCCGAGCTTCTTGATGAGCTCGTTGCTCTTCTCCTGGATCTGCGCGTAGACCTTCTTCACCCAGCGCGGCTGCCGCAGAGCAGCGAGTCGCGCAGGTGGTGGCGCAGCTCGCCGTCGACGAGCGCCGTGGCGTAGGTCGAGAACTTGACGCCGCGGTCCGGGTCGAAGCGCTGCGCCGCCTTGATGAGCCCCAGGTTCGCCACCTGCAGCAGGTCCTCGTAGGGCTCGTCGGCGTAGGCGAACCGCTTCAGGATGTGGTGCAGCAGGTTCTGGTTGCGCCGCACCAGCTCGTCGAGCGCCTCCGCCGAGCCGTTGTCGGCGTAGTCGGCGAGGAGCTCCTCGTTGTCCAGCTCGACGCCCAGCACGTCCTATTCCTTGACGATGTTCATCATGTTGAAGATCGGCAGGTACATCGAGATGACGACCGTGCCGACGATGGCGCCCACGCCCAGCATGAGGATCGGCTCGAGGATGGAGGTCAGCGACTTCACCGAGGCGTTGACCTCGTCCTCGTAGAAGTCGGCGATCTTGCTGAGCATCGCGTCCAGCGAGCCCGTCTCCTCGCCCACGCTGATCATCTGCGTGACCATCGGCGGGAACACCGAGACCTTCTCGAGCGGGCCGGTGATGGACTGCCCCTCCTTGACGCTCTGCTGCACGCTCTCCATGGCGTCGCTCGATGACCACGTTGCCGGCCGCCTTGCCGGTGATGTCGATGGCCTGCAGGATCGGCACGCCCGAGGTGATGAGCGTGCCCAGCGTGCGCGAGAAGCGCGCCACGGCGAGCTTGCGGATGATCTCGCCGATGCCCATGGGGATGCGCAGCTTGAAGCGGTCCCACGCCGCATGACCGCGGTCGGTCTGCTTGAGCTTCCGCAGGACCCAGATCAGCGAAGATGATGCCGACGAGGACGATGAGCCCGCGCCAGCTCGCGCAGGATGTCGGAGAACGCCGACCATGATTCGCGTGAGCGCCGGCAGCTTGGCGTTGTCGAGCTCCTTGTACATGTCGGCGAAGATCGGGATGAGGAACATCACCATGCCGATGAGCACGATGATGGCGAAGGAGCCGATGAGGATCGGGTAGACCATCGCCGACTTCACGGCGCGGCGGATGCTGTCCTCCTTCTCCAGCTGCGTGGCGAGGCGGTTGAGCACCTCGTCCAGGATGCCGCCCAGCTCGCCGGCGCGCACCATGCTCACGTACAGGCGGCTGAAGACCTTGGGGTGCTTCTCCAGGGCGTCGGACAGCGCGATGCCGGCCTCGACGTCGGCGCGGACCTCGCCGATGACGCCGGCCAGCTTCTTGTTGGGCGTCTGCTCCTCGAGCACGTACAGGCAGCGCAGCATCGACAGGCCGGAGCTGACCATCGTCGCGAACTGGCGCGAGAAGACGGTGAGGTCCTTCGGCTTGACGCGGCCGCCGATCTGGATGCTGCCCGAGACCCTGCTTGACCTCGTTGAGGTCGAGCACGGTGAGGCCCTTGTTGCGCAGCGTCTGCGCGGCGGCGCCCTTGCTGTCGCTCTCGATCTGGCCGGTGGTCTGCGACCCCCTGGCGTCGAGCCCCTTGTAGGCGAACGTGCTCATCTGCCTCTCCTACGCCCCTTCGACCGTCCGGTCCTGCCAGTACGGTGCGTCCTGTCGGTGCTGACTCCTGTACTTATCGGCAGCGGAGGAAAATCCTCCAGACCCGCTGCCGATGTCACCCTCGCGGCGCCGGCCTCGCCCGGCGCCCCGCTGCCAGCCTCCTCGCCGACCTCCGTCCGGCTCCTACCGCCTGGAGCCGGCGGCGACCGGCGCCGGCTGGCCCATCAGCCGCTTCGAGCTCGTCCGGCGTGCTCGAGCGGTGCACCGCCAGGTCGGTGGTGATGACGCGGCGCCTCACCAGGTCGGCCAGCGCCGCGTCCATGGTCTGCATGCCGTACTGCGTGCCGGTCTGCATGACCGAGTAGATCTGGTGCGTCTTGCCCTCGCGGATGAGGTTGCGCACGGCCGGCGTCGGCATGAGCAGCTCGCAGGCGACGACGCGGCCGCTGCCGTCGCGCGTCGGCAGCAGCTGCTGCGTGCAGACGCCCATCAGCGTCGTCGAGAGCTGCACGCGGATCTGCTCCTGCTGGTGCGGCGGGAAGACGTCGATGATGCGGTCGATGGTCTGCGGCGCGTCCTGGGTGTGCAGCGTGGCGAACACGAGGTGGCCGGTCTCGGCCGCGGTGAGGGCCGTGGCCATCGTCTCGGTGTCGCGCATCTCGCCGACCAGGATGACGTCGGGGTCCTGGCGCAGGACGCTCTTGAGGGCGCGGTTGAAGGACTTCGTGTCGGCCCCCACCTCGCGCTGGTTGATCATGCACTTCTTGTGGCGGTGGAGGAACTCGATGGGGTCCTCGATCGTCATGATGTGCTCGTCGCGGGTCTCGTTGATCTCGTCGATCATCGCCGCCAGGGTGGTCGACTTGCCGCGAGCCCGTGGGGCCCGTGACGATGACGAAGCCGCGCGGCTTGCGCGTGAGCTCGTGCAGGGCCGGCGGCAGGCCGAGCTCCTCGAGCGTCTTGATGTTGATGGGGATGAGGCGGAAGGCCGCGCCCAGGGAGTTGCGCTGGAAGTAGGCGTTGACGCGGAAGCGCGCCCGGCCCGGGACCGAGTAGGAGAAGTCGATCTCCCACTCGTTCTCCAGGCGCTGGCGCTGGTCCTGGGAGAGGATCGAGTAGATCAGCTCCCGGGTGTCGTTGGCGCTGAGGCGCGGGTAGTCGAGGCGCTCCAGCGACGCCGTTGATGCGGATGATGGGCGGCGACCCGACCGTGAGGTGAAGGTCGCTCGCGTCCCGCTCCAGGACTTCGAGAAGAACGTCGACCAGGTCCATTGTCACTTCCTCGACGGGGGTTGCCATGCATCAGATGATCACGCGGGCGATCTCCTCCACGGAGGTCATGCCCAGCAGTACTTTGTCGATGCCGTCGTCGCGCAGCGACTTCATGCCCTCCGCGCTGGCCACGCGCGAGATCTCGTCGGCGCTCTTGCGCTCCACGGTCAGCCGCCGGATCGCTTCGCTGACGATCATCACTTCGTACAGGCCCAGGCGCCCTTGTAGCCAGTACCGTTACACCGCGAGCAGCCTTTTGCCGGTAGAGGGTGACGTCATCGCGGTCCAGAACCTCGGGCGGGAAGTCGTTCTTGCGCAGCATCTCGCGCGTGGCGCGTGTACGGCTCCTTGCAGTTGGAGCACAGGCGGCGCGCGAGGCGCTGCGCCAGCACGCAGTCCACGGCCGACGACGTGAGGAAGGGCTCGATGCCCATCTCCGTGAGGCGGCTCAGGGCGCCCGGCGCGTCGTTGGTGTGCAGCGTGCTCAGCACGAGGTGGCCGGTGAGCGCCGACTCGACGGCGATCTGCGCCGTCTCGCGGTCGCGGATCTCGCCGATCATCACGATGTCCGGGTCGCAGCGCAGGATGGAGCGCAGGGCGGCGGCGAAGGTCATCCCGGCGCGCGATGTTCACCTGCACCTGGTTGATGCCCGTGAGGCGGTACTCGACCGGGTCCTCGACGGTGATGATGTTCTTCTCCGGGGAGTTCAGGATGTTGAGGGCGGCGTACAGGGTCGTCGACTTGCCGGAGCCGGTCGGGCCGGTCACCAGGATGGCGCCGTAGGGCTTGGTGAACGACTTGCGGAAGCGCTTGAGCGCCTTCTCGCGAAGCCGAGGTCCTCGAGGTCGAGCATCACGTTGGACTTGTCGAGCAGGCGCATGACGATCTTCTCGCCGTACACCGTGGGCAGCGTGGCGACGCGCATGTCGATGGGCTTGCCGCCCACCACGAGGCCGATGCGGCCGTCCTGCGGCACGCGCCGCTCGGCGATGTCCAGGTCGGCCATGATCTTGAGGCGGCTGAGCACGCCGCTCTGCATGCGCCGCGGGATCGGACATGATCTCGTGCAGCACGCCGTCGATGCGGAAGCGGATGATCAGCTCCTTGGCCTGCGGCTCGAAGTGGATGTCGCTGGCCGCGTCGTCCACGCGTCTGCGCGATCACGGAGTTGACCAGCTTGACGATCGGGCGCCTCTTCGGTGGCGTCGCGGATGTCGGTGATCGAGTCTTCCTCGATGGCCGCGTGCGCCAGGTCGTCGAGGTTCTCGCCCACCTCGGCGCGCTCGCGGTAGATCTTGGCGATCGCGCCGAAGATGTCCTCCTCGCTGGCGATGGCCGGCTGGATGTCGAAGCCGGTGATGATGCGCAGGTCCTCCAGGGCCTGCAGGTTCTGCGGGTCGATCATCGCGACCAGCAGCGTGTCGTCGTCGAGGAAGCGGACGGGCGCGGCGCCGTAGCGCCGCGCCAGACTGCTCGTCGATGTAGCCGGCGGCGGCGCCGTCGAAGGTCATCGACGTGAGGTCGAGGAAGCTGACGCCGAACTTCTGGGCGAGCGCCTTGCTCAGGTCGAGTTCGGTGACGACGCCGTCGTCGACCAGGATCTGGCCCAGGCGCTTGCGCGTCTCCTTCTGGCGGCCGATGGCGCTCTCCACCTGCTCGTCGGTGACCAGGCCCATGTCCTTGAGGATGTCGCCCAGACGCAGCTTGGACGCCTTCCGGGTGCGCAGGATGACCTGCTCGTCGTCGACCGCGTCCGGCAGCGCGTCGCCGGCCGGACCCTCGTCGTCCTCGTCGCGGGCGCCGGCGAGGGTCTCGTCGTCGAGCGCCTCGCCGGCGAGCGCGGCGCCGATGACCACGTCGTCGCCGCGCTCGCCGATCAGCTCGTCGACGTCCGGCACGTCGAGGCCGTGGCCGTTGCCGCCGTTGCCGCCGTACAGGTCGTCCTCGCTGAGGAACGTGTCCACCATGTCGCCGCCGCCGGACACCACGACGTCGTCGGCGGAGGTCACCTCGCTCGGTGTGATGATCGGTTCCAGCTCCTCGCCTCCGCTGCCGTTCGACCCCGCCTCGACGACCTCGCCGTCCTTATGCTTGCTGCTGCGTCGCGGCATCTCTCATCACTTCCAGTGGCGCCGGACGGCCAGTCCACAACTCGAAGGCGGCGGCCGCCTGCCAGAGCAGCATCTCCAGGCCGTGCGACGGTCACCGCCCCACGTTGCCGTGCGCCGCTGCGAGCAAGTCGGTGCCGGCGGAAGTGTAGACAACGTCGAAAACGACTTGCCCCGCCGTAACGTTATCGGCCAGCGCCGCCGGGACTTTACCTGCCTCGTCCATACCGAGTGAGGTGGCGTTGACGAGCAGGCGCTGGGCGGCGACGAGGTCGCCGCGCCAGCGATCTGCCAGGGCGCCACCTCGCAGGCGGCGCCGGGCACGGCCGTGGCGACGAGCGCCGCGAGCCGCTCCGCGGCCGCCGGCGATCGGTTGACGATCGTGAGCCGCATCCCCAGACGGGCGAGCGCCAGCGCCGCCGCCCGGGCGGCGCCGCCGGCGCCGAGCAGCAGCGCCTTGTGGCCGCGCAGCGCGTCGCCGCAGGCCTCGTGCAGCGCGCGACGCACGCCCTCCACGTCGGTGTTGTGGCCGCGCAGGGCGGCGCCGTCGACGACGATCGTGTTCACGGCGCTCGATGAGCGCGGCGTCGCCTTCGAGCGAGTCCAGGAAGGGGACGACGGCGGCCTTGTGCGGGACGGTGACGTTGGCGCCGCGGAAGCCGAGGGCCCGCAGGCCCAGCACCGCGGCGCCCACCTGGTCGCGCGGCCACCGGCAGCGGCACGTAGGCCATGTCCAGACCCAGCGCCGCGAAGGCGGCGTTGTGGATGGCCGGCGACAGCGAGTGCGCCTACGGGGTCGCCGATGATGCCGACGAGCTCGGTGGTGCCGCTGATGCGGATGAGGCCCCCTCCATCGCGACGGCGCCGTGACCATCGCGGCGCCGTCCCCGTCTACTTTGCCGCGGGGCCTGCCACTCCTCTGTCCGACGCGGCGCGGCTACTGGCCGGCGGCTGCCGCCTTCGCCTTGTCGACGAGGAACTGGTCGTAGCTGGCCGTGAAGTAGTGCCGGCCGGTGCCGTCGTTGCGCGCCACGTAGTACAGGTAGTCGGCGGCCGGCGGGGTCGGCGGCGGCCTGCAGCGACGCCAGGCCGGGGTTGGCGATGGGTGTCGGCGGCAGGCCGGCGTTCTTGTAGGTGTTGTAGGGCGAGTCGATCTTGAGGTCCTCGTACGTGAGCACCGGCTTGGTCTCGCCCAGCGCGTACTGGATGGTCGCGTCGATCTGCAGCAGCATGCCCTTCCTGAGCCGGTTCCAGATGACGGCCGCGACCAGCGGCCGCTCCTGCGGCGACGCGCGCCTCACGCTCGATCATGGAGGCGATGATGACCACGTCGTAGTCGGTGAGGTTCGCCTTGTGGGCGCGCGTCATGTCTACTTCGGCGAAGTTGGTGTCGAACGCCTCGAGCTGGTCCTTGACGAACGCCGAGGCCTTGGTCTTCGGGTCCACCTCGTAGGTCGCCGGGAACAGCATGCCCTCGAGCGTCGTGCCCGGCTTGTAGCCCTGCAGCTCGAACGGCGGCGGGTCGTCGCGCGCGACCTTCACGTACGTCTCATGGGTGATCGCCGGCACCTTGCCGGCGACCAGGTCCGCCGTCTGCCGCAGCGTGGAGCCTTCGGGGATGGTCACCTTCACGGAGGGCGGTCTGACGCCCTTCACCAGCCCCGCCACCAGCGTCTCGTAGGGCTCGTTCTGACGTGGAAGCGGTAGGTCCCGGGCATGAACTCGCGTGGAGTAGCCGTCCGACTGCGCCTTGATGATGAAGGCGCGGGCGTGCTTCACGACGCCCTGGGCTTCGAGCTCGGTGCCGATCGCGGTGAGCGTGGCGCCCTCCGGGATGGTCACGGTGACCATGGGGCCCTCCTCGCCGGGGGCGAAGTAGCCGCGGGCGTAGCCGACCCCCATCCCCACGACGAGGGCGACGAGCGCGAGCAGCAGGAAGCCGACGCGGCGGCGCCGTGGCCCGCGCCCTGCCGCGGCGGGCGCCGATCGGCTGCGGCGCCGCGTGAGGGCGTCGTAGTCGTCGGCGTAGGAGGGCTCGATGCTGGCCCACTCGTCGTCAGGATGTCCGCTCACCGATGAACCTCAGGTAGTCCTCGAGCAGTGTCGCCGCGGCGCGCGCGTCGCGGGGCGCCGTCCCGCCGCGCCGGTCGGCCACCTTGGAGGTGAAGCGCTCGTCGTACAGCTCCACCGGCACGTCCACGGCGGCGGCGAGGCGCGCCGCGAAGGCGCGCGCCCGTCCCGCCTGGGCGTGCTCGCGGCCGTCCAGCGACAGGGGCAACCCTACCACGACGCGCGCCGGGCCGTTCCCGCGCCAGGAGCTCGAGGAGGGCGGCGAAGCCCGCGTCCGTGTCGACACGCTCGACCACGCCGAGCGGCCGCACGATGGTGGCCGTCTCGTCGCAGATCGCCGACCCCCGTGCGCGCGGCGCCGTGGTCGAGCGCCAGTGATCCGCATCAGGGCTCGAGCAGCTCGCGCGCCCTGGCCAGGCCGGCCTCCAGGCCGGCGGCGATGCCGTCGACGTTGCCGCCGCCGCCGCGCGCCAGGGTCGGCTTGCCGCCGCCCTTGCCGTCCACGGCCGGCATCATGGCACGCAGGACGTCCTGCGCGTGCAGGCCGCGGCCCACGGCGGCGTCGCCGGCGGCCACCACGGCCGCCACGCGGCCGTCCGCCGCCGACAGCAGCAGCACGACGGCGTCGTGGCGCTTGTCGCGTACCTCGTCGGCCAGGGTCAGCAGCTCGTCGGCCGCGTCCACCTGCGGCGACGCGGCCACCACGGGCACGCCGCCGATCTCCACGGCGCCGCTCGAGCATGGCGCCCACCTGGTCGCGGCGCTCGCCGCTCTCCGCGGCCTTCAGCTTCCGGTGCAGCTCGTCGACGTCGGCGTGAAGCCTCGCGACCGCGACCGGGACCCGGTCGGGCTTCACGCGCAGCTCCGCGGCAAGCTCGTCCCACTGGTGCTCGACGGCGCGGTAGTGCTCGATGGCCGCTGCCGAGGTGATGGCCTCGATGCGGCGCGTGTTGGCGCCGACCGACTGGCTCGCGGTGATCTTCAAGAGGCCGATCTGCGAGGTGGACGACACGTGCGTGCCGCCGCACAGCTCGCGGCTGAAGTCGTCGATCTCGAGGACGCGCACGAACTCGCCGTACTTCTCCTCGAAGAACGCCAGCGCGCCGATCTCGGCGGCGTACTCGCGTGTGGTCACGAACGGGCGCACCGGGTGGTTCTCGATGATGCGGCGGTTGACCAGGTCCTCGACCTGGCGCAGCTCCTCGGCGGTCGGCGCCTCGCCGCACGAAGAAGTCGAAGCGGAAGCGCTCGGGACGGACCAGCGAGCCGCCCTGCCGGACGTGCTCGCCGAGCACGATGCGCAGGGCGTTGTGCAGCAGGTGCGTGGCCGTGTGGTTGCAGGCCGTCTGGTGCCGCCGCACGGCGTTGACCATGGCCTTGGCGCGCTCGCCGGCGCACGACCTTGCCCTCCACGCGGCGCGCCACGACGACCTGGTCGTTCTCGAAGCGGACGACCTCGTCGACCTCGAGCTTGCCGGACTCGGTGTGGATCCAGCCGGTGTCGGCCACCTGACCGCCGCCCTCGGCGTAGAACGGCGACTCGGCGAGCTTGACGGCCAGACGGCCGTCGGCCAGCTCGCCGAGGGCCCGCACGACCGTGAAGACCTCGAGGCGCTCGTAGCCCACGAACGTCGCCGGCAGGTCGGCGTGCTGACGCTGGAAGTCCTCCAGCTCGCCCGGGCCGGCGTTGAAGGCGCCCGCCTTCTGGGCGGCGCGGGCGCGCTCGCGCTGCTCCTCCATGAGGTGCTCGAAGCGCTCCTCGTCCACGCTCATGTCCCACTCCGCGGCGATCTCGCGCGTGAGGTCGAACGGGAAGCCGTAGGTGTCGTGCAGCTCGAACGCGACCTCGGCGGGCAGCTCGGTGCCGGCGTCGCGGGCGCGACGCAGCGCCTCTTCGAGGATGCCCATGCCCTGGTCGCAGGGTGCGGCGGAAGCGCACCTCCTCTTCCTGGATGACGCGCTCGATCTCGGGCCGCGCGGCGACCAGCTGCGGGTACGCCGCGCCCATCTGCTCGTCGACCTCGGCGGCCAGCTTCGCGAGGAACGGCTCCTCCACGCCGATGGCCACGCCCTGCTGCACGGCGCGGCGGATGATGCGGCGCAGCACGTAGTCGCGGCCGTCGTTGCCGGGCAGCACGCCGTCCATGATGAGGAAGGCGGCGCCGCGGGCGTGCTCGGCCATGGTGCGCAGGGCGCGGCTGACGGCCGGCGAGGCCGCAGGCTTCACGCCGGCCAGCTCCGCGCCCCGCGCCACCAGCGGCGCGAACAGGTCGCGTCTCGAACACGTTGGTGACGCCCTGGGTGATGGCCGCGATGCGCTCCAGGCCCATGCCCGTGTCGATGCTGCCCTTCGGCAGCGGCGTGAGGTTGCCCGCCTCGTCCATGTCGTACTGCACGAACACGAGGTTCCAGTACTCCAGGAAGCGGTCGCAGTCGCAGCCCGGCTTGCAGTCGGGGTCGTCGCAGCCCATCTCGGGGCCGAAGTCGTAGTAGAGCTCGGAGCAGGGCCCGCACGGCCCCGTGGGCCCGGCGGGCCCCCAGAAGTTGTCGCCGCGGCCGAGCCGCACGATGCGGTCCTCCGTGAAGCCGTGCGACTTCCACAGCTCCACGGCCTCCTCGTCGGCGGGCACCTGGTCGTCGCCGCCGAACACGCTCACCCAGACCTTGTCGCGCTCGATGCCGAGCTGGTCGGAGAGCTCCAGCGACCACTCGATGGCCTCGGCCTTGAAGTAGTCGCCGAACGAGAAGTTGCCGAGCATCTCGAAGAAGGTGAGGTGGCGCGCGGTCTTGCCGACGTTCTCGATGTCCGACGTGCGGAAGGAGCGCTGGCAGGTGGTGATGCGCGTCGCCGGCGGCGTCTCCACGCCCAGGAAGTAGGGCTTGTACTGCTGCATGCCGGCGGTGGTGAACAGGACGCTGGTGTCGCCCGCGGGCACGAGACTGGCCGGCTCGCCGGCCAGATGCCCGCGGGCGACGAAGAAGTCTCGATACAGGTCACGGATGTCGGCAGCGTTCACGGCGGCGTCCTTGGTGTCGTGGATGTGCGGTACTAGCTAGCGTGTCGTCGCCGGACGCGCGGCGGATCGCGGGGTTGTCGAGCTCGCCGATCTCCTCGCGCAGCTTCTCCAGCGAGCGCCTGATGAGGCGCGACACGTGCATCTGCGAGATGCCCACGCGCTCGGCGATCTGACTCTGCGTGAGCCCCTCGAAGAAGCGCAGGTGCAGGATGTAGCGCTCGCGCTTGTCGAGCTTCGCGAAGCCCGGCGCGAGCGTCGTGCGGTCTTCCATGGTGTCGTAGGCCTCTTCCTCGCCGCCCAGGTAGTCGATGAGGCCGGCGTCCTCCTCCCCGCCCTCGCCGTTCGGCGAGGCCTGCAGCGACACGGAGTTGTAGGCCTGGCTCGTCTCGAGCGCCTCGAGCACCTCTTCCGGCGTGGCGTTGGCGGCCTCGGCGAGCTCGTTGATGGTGGGCGAGCGCTGCAGCTTGGGCACGAGCTCGTCGATGACCTTGTTGAGGCGGATGTTGAGCTCCTGCAGGCCGCGCGGCACGCGCACCGACCAGCCCTTGTCGCGGAAGTAGCGCTTGATCTCGCCGACGATGTTCGGCGTGGCGTACGTGGTGAGCTCGACGCCGCGGTTGAGGTCGAAGCGGTCGATGGCCTTGATCAGGCCGATGGCGCCGACCTGGACGAGGTCGTCGAAGTGCTCGCCGCGCGACGCGTAGCGGCGCGCCAGCGAGCGCACCAGCGGCAGGTACATGGTGATGAGCTGCTCGCGCGCCTTGCGGTCGCCGTGCAGGTGGTAGCGGCGCAGCAGGTACTGGTCGAGCTTCTCCGACTCGTCGCGGCCGCGACCCTGAGGGTCTGTCGTCGCGGCCGTGCTCCTCCGGGGGCTCCTCGTCCTCGTCCGCGCCGATGCGCGCGCCTGGCCGGGCAGCGCCTCGAGATCGAGCGGGTCGTTGACCCGGCGCTCTTCTCGGGCGCTCATGCGACCGCCTCCGCCCGCCGCTTGACGAGCACCACGCAGTAGCTCCGTCTCGCGCACGTCGATCGCGACCTCGTCGATGGTGCTGCGCAGCAGCGTGCAGAGGTCGAGACACTCCTCGCCCTGCGGCGTCACCTCCACGGCGCGCCGCAGGTCCGGCGAAGTGAACAGGCCGGCTGCCAGCCGCAGCTGGGCAGCCGTCGACTCCACCTCGACCTTGAGCCGCTCGAGGCCCTCCGTGCGGAGGGCGGCGCGCAGCAGCTCCTCGGTGGCCAGGTAGAGGTCCTCGAGGTCGTCGAGGAGAAGTCCAGGCGCGCGCCGAGACCGCCGAGCACCATGCGCACGGTGGACAGGGCGCGTAGCGACGCCGGGACTTCGAGGTTGATGCGTTCTGTCATGATGTCCTTCAGCGAGCGCGCCCGAGGGGGCCTGGCCGCCTCGAGCTGCTTCGTGAGTTCGTCCTCGCGGTCGCGCGCCGCCGCCCTGCCGTCTTCGAGGGCCTTCACGGCGCGCTCCCGCGTCTGTGTCGCCCAGCGCTGGGCGTCGACGGGCAGCTGCTTGATGATCTGCACATAGCTCTCGCCCGGTGCGTCGATGGCGCCGGCGCACGTAATAGGCGAGCGCGGCGCCGGCGACGACGGCGCCGGCGCTGAAGGAGCGAGGGACGCCCATGGCTCAGACCCTCGCCGGACGTGTCGGTCGCAGCGGCCGGCGGCCTCAGCAGCCGGCGTCGGCGGCTGGCCTCAGCGGCGGCCGCGCGTCGGCGGCGGCATCGGCGCCGGTCGGCTCAGCGGCAGCGTCCGCGGCGGCGGGCGGTTCGTAGCTCCAGCCCGCGCCGGCCGCCTCCTGCTCCTGGCCGCCGTCCTTGCCTTCGCGCTTCATGAAGCTGGACACGGCGGACTGCACGCCGGCGCTGAACGCGGCGGCCTTGCGCGCCGGGGTCGACACGGCGCCCTCGACGGCGTTCGCCATCTTGTCGATCTTGTCGGTGATGTCGGCCACGTCCTTGGTGATCTGGTCGACGTTGCCGAGGTTGCCGTTCACGTCGTCGAGCGTGGTGCCGGCCTTCTGCAGCAGCGGCACGGCCTGCTCGTCCACGTCGGCGAGCACGATGTCCACGCGGTCGAGCGTCTTGCCCGTCTTGATGAGCGCGTAGGCGGCGGCGATGGCCACGAGCACGAAGAAGAAGGCAGCCGCGTAGCGCAGAACGAGTGAGGAGGTGCTCATCGCGACGAAGGCGAAGGTTCCATGCAGCTCTCCTTCTGGACATGGTGAATGAGTCGCTACAGCGTGCGAACAGTATCATAATCCCCTCTCGCTCGTCGAGCTTCGTTCCGTATGACCCCGCCGCCGACCACGACGTCGTCGCGGTAGAACACCGCCGACTGCCCGGGGGCGAGCCCGGCGAACGGCTCGGCGAGCCTCACCACGACTCGGCCGGCGGCGCCGCGCGCCAGCCCGGCGACGGGCACCGCCGGCGAGCGGTAGCGCAGCTGCACGAGCAGGTCCGCCCCGTCGCCAAGGCCGCGGTCCACGACGTTCGCCAGCGGCACCTCCCGCACCTCCAGCTCGTCGCGCCGGCCGACGACGACTTCGTTGGTCCGCGGCCGGCGCTCCAGCACGTACAGCGGCTCCGGCGCCGACAGCCCGAGCCCGCGGCGCTGGCCGACCGTGTAGCGCCACTGGCCCTGGTGCCGGCCGAGCACCGCGCCGTCGTGATCGACGATCGCCCCGGCGCGGGCTCCACCCCGCGCTCCTCCAGGAACGCCTGGTAGCCGTCCACGGCGAAGCAGACCTCCTGGCTCTCCGGCTCGGCCGCGGCGGGCAGCTCCGCCTGCTCCGCGGCCGCCCGCACCTGCGGCCTTGGTGAGCTCGCCGAGCGGGAACTCGAGCCGGGCGAGCACATCCGGCGGCACCGCCCAGAGCATGTACGACTGGTCCTTGGCGCGGTCCACGCCGCGCGCCACGAAGGGCTCGCCGTCGCGCCAGACGAGGCGCGCGTAGTGGCCGGTCGCGACGCGCGCCAGGCCCGAGCTCGTCGGCGAGCTCGACGAGCGCCGCGCAGGCGCCGCGGGTTGCAGTCGACGCAGGGATTGGGCGTCTCGCCGGCCAGGTAGGCGGCCACGAACGGCTCGACGACCTCGCAGGCGAACGCGTCCTCGAAGTCGAGCAGGTGGAAGGGCACGCCCAGCTGCCGCCGCCGTCCGCCGCGCCCGCTGCACGGCGCCCGGCGAGCAGCAGCTGCGCCGGTCCTCGCCGGGCCAGAGCAGCACCGTCGCCGTCTCGAGCGTGCGGCCCGCCTCGACCAGGCGCAGCGCGGCGACGGCGCTAGTCGACGCCGCCGCTCAGTGCGACGAGTGCTCGTGCTCTTTTGGGAGGGCCTTCAGGATCTGCGCGACCTCGGCCTCGCGGCCGCTCTTCACCAGGTAGTCCTCGATGGCCAGATGCAGCGCGTCGGCCGCCAGGTTGGAGCAGTGCATCTTGTTGGCGGGCAGGCCGCCGAGCGCCTCGGCCACCGCCTTGTTGCGAGATGTCGGCGGCCTCCGCGAGGCTCTTGCCCATCACCATCTCGGTGACCATGCTGGAGGTCGCGACGGCCGCGCCGCACCCGAACGTCTTGAACTTGATGTCCTCGATGTGGTCCTTGTCGTCGACGCGATGCTGATGCGCATCACGTCGCCGCAGACCGGGTTGCCGATCTGGCCCGACGCCGTCGGCGTTCTCTATCTCCCCGACGTTGCGCGGGTTACTGAAGTGGTCCATGACCAGGTCGGTGTACATGCTTACCCTTTCACGTAGAGCGGACTCATCTGCCGCAGCTTGTCGACGATCGGCGGGAAGACTTCCAGGAACATCGTCGACCTCTTCCTCGGTGTTCTCGCGACCCAAGCTGATGCGCATGCTGCCGTGCGCCTCTTCGGCGCCCAGGCCCAGGGCCAGGATGACGTGCGACGGCTCCAGGGAGCCGGACGCACAGGCGGAGCCGCTGGAGACCATGAAGCCCTTGGCGTCCAGCTGCAGCAGCATGGACTCGCCCTCGATGTAGCGCACGCGTGAAGGCCACGTTGCCGGGCAGCCGCTCGGTGGGATGCCCCAGGTAGGTGACGTCCGGGACGGCCTCGAGCACGCCGCGGGCGAAGCGATCGCGCAGGCCTTCGAGGACGGGCGCGTGGTCGGGCATGCCGGCCACCGCGATCTCCATGGCGGCCGCCAGCCCGACGATGCCCGGCACGTTCTCCGTGCCGGAGCGAAGCCGGCGCTCGTGACCGCCGCCGTGCAGGATGGGCGTGAGGCGCGTGCCACGCTTCACGTACAGCGCGCCGATGCCCTTGGGCCCGTAGAGCTTGTGCCCGGACAGCGACAGCATGTCGACGCCGAGCTCCTTCACGTCGACGGGCAGCGAGCCGACGGCCTGCACCGCGTCGGTGTGGAAGACGGCGCCCTTCTCGTGGGCGATCCGCGCCAGCTCGGCGACGGGCTGCACCGTGCCGACGACGTTGTTGGCGAACATCACCGAGGCGAGCCTGGTGTCGTCGCGGAAGGCCTGCTCGTAGGCGTCCAGATCGATGACGCCGTACCCGTCCACGGGCACGAAGTCCACGGCCCAGCCGAGACGGTTGAGCGCGCGCGCCGCCTCCATGACGGCGGGATGCTCGATCGGCGCTGATGATGAAATGGCCGGGCTCGAAGCGCTGCAGGTACCCGAAGAGCGCCAGGTTGTCGGACTCCGTGCCGCCGGAGGTGAACAGGATCTCCTTGTCGCCGGCGCCCAGGGCGGCGGCCACCTGCGCGCGCGCCGCCTCGACGGCCGCACGAGCCTCGCGCCCGAGCCGGTGAAGCTCCGACGGGTTGCCGTAGTGCTCGCTGAAGTACGGCAGCATCGCCTCGAGCACGCGCGGATCGACCGGCGTCGTCGCCGCATGGTCGAAGTACACGCTCGTCATCTCGCCACAGCCTCCCGTGTAAGGTCCTCCAGGGTGATGCCGTTGAGCGCGCCGCTGATGGCGCTGTCGAGACGCCGCCACACGACCCGCGACGCGCACGACTCGGCGCGCTGCGCAGCCACCGTCGTCCGGCACGCAGCCGACGAGCGACAGCGGTCCTTCGAGCGCCGTCACCACGTCGCCGACGGCGATGTCGGCGGCCGGCGCGGGCGAGCTGGTAGCCGCCGCTCACGCCGCGCGTGGCGCGCACCAGGCCGCTCTCGCCGCAGGCGCGCCAGGATGCGCTCGAGGAACGGCGCGGGGATGGCCTCACGCTGCGCGATCTCGGGCAGCGGCACGGGCCCGGCCTGCGTCGCGCCGCCAGGAACACCATGGCCCGCAGGCCGTATTCGCAGCGTGAGGAGATGCGCATCGGCTCCCGATCGTCGTGGACAAATCCCAACCGAAAAGGTCGGCATTATGGTACCACGAGGCCGGACGGCGGTCAAACAGAAACGGCGCCCCGAGGGGCGCCGCCTGATGTGATCGTCTGCGGGCTGCTTAGAGGCCGCGGACGGCGTCGGCGACGCGCTGCTCCATGCACCTTCTGGCCGATCCAGCCGGTGTAGAGCTCGGACACCTTGCCCGTCGCCATCGATGATGGCGAGGATCGGCGGATCGCTGACCTGAGCTGGTCGAGCAGGTCGCCGAGCTCTCGGACTCGCGCGCCTCGAAGTAGAAGAACGAGCGTCGGCGGCGTACTGCGCCTTGATCGTCGTTGAAGTACTGCAGCATCTCCATGTCGTCGGCCGCGCCCTCCACGTAGACGAGCAGGACGATGCCGCGCTGCTCCTTGAGGCGCTTGGTGATGAAGCTCGGGGGTGTCGGCGGTGTCGGCTGACCGTGAGCGGCGCGTAGCCGGTGATGCCGAAGCTGCTCACGCTGTTGTAGTTGGCCGGCGCCGCAGGGGCGGCGGGCGTGGTGGTGGTGCCTTCGGCCATGACCCGCACGGCGATGACGCCGCCGAAGATCAGCGCGCCGACCACCAGGATCAGGACCGCGGTGACCAGAAACGTCCTGTTACGCCTCACGATCCCCATGCTGCCTCCCCGGAGTGAAAGGCTCCACCTTGCCGTGCTCGCGTTATTCTCGAACCTGCTCTCGCAGGTGGGTGCCCTCCCGGACCATCCACGGATGGCCGGCGAAGCGAGCTCCCGATGTGTTCGTGTTGGCTCGAGAATGACACGAGGTCACGCACAAGGTCGAGCCACGCCATCCTAGCAAACGTCCACTGATTCACCAATCTTGTCGGCAACCCTGCAAAAAGCTTGAGTAGAAACAGGGGTGACGCAGACCGGATTCAGCCGAGCCGGACGCGCAGTTCCTTGAGCTGCTCGGCCGTGACCGCGCTCGGCGCGCCCGTCATGGGGTCGCCGCCCGACGACGTCTTGGGGAAGGCGATGACGTCGCGGATCGAGTCGGCGCCGGCGAGCAGCATGACGATGCGGTCGAAGCCGAGGCCGATGCCGCCGTGCGGCGGCGCCCCGTACTCGAGCGCCTCCAGGAACCAGCCGAACGACTCGTCGATGCGCTCGTCGCTCGAGGCCCAGGGCGCGCAGGATCGGCGCGCTGCACGGCCGGCGTCGTGGTTGCGCAGGGAACCGGAGCCGAGCTCGACGCCGTTGAGCACCAGGTCGTACTGCGCGCCGCGCACGCGCAGCGGGTCGCTCTCGCATGTAGCGGCAGCGGTGTCGGCGGTCGGCAGGCTGAACGGGTTGTGCCCGTAGGTCAGCCTGCCCGTCTCCTTGTCGATCTCGAAGAGCGGGAACTCGACGACCCAGAGCAGCGCCCAGCGCGCGCGACGGCTCCGGCGCGAGCAGCGCCGATGAGGGCGAGGCGCAGGGCGCCGAGCACCTCGGCGGCGACCGGCGCCTCGTCGGCGGCGAAGACGACGAGGTCGCCCGGCTCGCCGCCGTGCGCGTCGACCAGCGCGGCCTGCTCGGCCTCGCCGAGGAACTTGACGATGGGGCCGCGCAGGGCGCGGCCCTCCTCGCACGTACACGTAGGCCATGCCCTTGGCGCCGTGCTCCTTGGCCAGCTCGGTGAGGCTCGTCGATCTGGGCCCGGGAGAGCGAGCCGCCGCCGGGCGCGCGGATGGCGCGCACGACGCCGCCGCCGTCGACGGCGCCGCGGAACACCTTGAACTCGCTGGCGGCGAACACGTCGCGAGAGCTCGACGATCTCGAAGCCGTAGCGCAGGTCCGGCTTGTCCGAGCCGTAGCGCAGCATCGCCTCGTCGTAGGTGAGCGTGGGCAGCGGCAGCGGCAGCGGCTTCTCCCCCACGCCCTCGAAGATCGGCGCTCATGAGGCCCTCGAGCAGCTCGCGGATCTCGGGCACCGCCAGGAACGACATCTCGATGTCGATCTGCGTGTGCTCCGGCTGGCGGTCGGCGCGCAGGTCCTCGTCGCGGAAGCAGCGCGCGAACTGGTAGTAGCGGTCGACGCCCGCCACCATGAGGATCTGCTTGAACATCTGCGGCGACTGCGGCAGCGCGTAGAAGTGGTGCGGCTGCAGGCGCGACGGGCACGAGGAAGTCGCGCGCGCCCTCCGGCGACGACCTCGTGAGGTCCGGCGTCTCGACCTCGAGGAAGCGCTGCTCGTTGAGGTAGGTGCGCGCCGCCGCGACGGCCCGGTGGCGCAGCTCGAGGTTGGCGAGCATGGGCGCGCGGCGCAGGTCCAGGTAGCGGTACTTGAGGCGCAGCGTCTCGTCGACGTCGACCTGCTTCCGCCCCTCGACCTCGAAGGGCGGCGTCTTCGCCGCGTTGAGGATCTCGAGCTCGGCGACCCGCACCTCGACCTCGCCGGTCGGCAGATTGGGATTGACGGTGGCTCGGGCGAGCGCGCGACGACCTCGCCGCGAGCGGCGAGCACGTACTCGGGGCGCACCTGCTCGGCGAGCGCGTGCGCCGCGGCGTCGCGGGACGGGTCGAAGACCAGCTGCACCATGCCGCTGCGGTCGCGCAGGTCGATGAAGATGAGCCCGCCGTGGTCGCGGCGGCGCGCGACCCAGCCGGCGAGGCGCACCTCGCGGCCGACATCGGCGGCGCGCAGCTCGCCGGGATACGCGTCGCGCAGCATCAGCTTCACTCCGCAAGCATCGGCCGCGACGAGCCGCTCGGCGAGGCCGGCGGCCGGCGACGTCCTCTTCGCCGCCGCCGGCCATCTCACGTGAGCGCGCACCTGCTCCGGCGGCAAGCTCGTCCAGGCCGAGCAGCACGGCGAAGCGGGCGCCGCTGCGGCCCGCCTGCTTGAGCTGGCCCTTGGCGCTGCGCCCGGCGAGGTCCAGCTCCGCCGCCATGCCGGCCCGGCGCAGCTCGTGGGCCAGCGCCGAAGGCCGCGGCGCGCGACCTCGTCGGTGAAGCTCACGACGAAGACGTCCGGGGCGAGCGGCCGGCGACGTCTGCTCGCGCTCGCCAGGGCGATGCGCTCGAGGCCGCTGCCCCAGCCCACGCCCGGCGTCGGCGGCCCGCCGATCTGCTCGACGAGGCCGTCGTAGCGGCCGCCGCCGCCGACGCCGCTCTGGGCGCCGAGGCGGTCCGAGTGGAACTCGAAGGTGGTGCGCGTGTAGTAGTCCAGACCGCGCACCAGGCGGAAGTCGAGCTGAGGTTCGAGGCCGGCGCGCGCGCAGCAGCGCGAGCACGGCGTCGAAGTGCTCGCGACAGTCCGGGCACAGGTGATCGACGATGCGCGGCGCCTCGTCGAGCACCGCGCGGCACGTCGTCGACCTTGCAGTCGAAGGTGCGCAGCGGGTTGAGCTCGAGCCGCTCCCGGCAGTCGCCGCAGAGCTCGGCCTCGCGACCGCGCAGGTACTCGCGCAGCCTCGTCGACGTAGGCGGGCCGGCACTCGGCGTCGCCCATGCTGTTGATGTTGAGGCGCGACGCCCCCGACGCCGAGCTCGGCGAAGACAGCGTGCCGAGCAGGACGATGACCTCGGCGTCGACCGCCGGGTCCGCTGAGCCGATGGCCTCGGCGCCGATCTGGTAGTGCTCGCGGTAGCGGCCGGCCTGCGGCTTCTCGTAGCGGAACATCGGGCAGTAGTACCAGAGCTTCACCGGCTGCGGCCACTTGTGCATGCCGTGCTCCACGTAGGCGCGGCAGATGGGCGCCGTGCCCTCCGGACGCAGCGTCAGCGAGCGGCCGCCCTTGTCCGGGAACGTGTACATCTCCTTGCGCACGATGTCGGTGGCCTCGCCGACGCCGCGCTCGAACAGCCCCGTCTCCTCGAACTCGGGGGTGACGATGTGGCGGTAGCCGTAGGCGGCGAAGACGCGCGCCGCGATGGCGACCATCGCGTCGCGGCGCGCCGCCTCGTCGGGCAGCAGGTCGTAGGTGCCCTTTGGCGCCGCGGGGCGCTCACCAGCGGTGCTCGGGGTCGTAGCGCAGCGGCGAGAGGAACGGGTTGAGCGCGAGCTCGCGGCCCAGCGACGTGTCCGGACCGTGGCCGCTGTGCACCAGCGGCGTCCGGCGGGAAGCGGCGGACGAGGGCGGCGACCGAGTTGAGCAGCTCGTCCATGTCGCCGCCGGGCAGGTCGGTGCGCCCGACGCTGCCGCTGGAACAGCAGGTCGCCGACGAACAGCTGCGTCTCGCCGATGACGAACGTGTACGCAGCCGCGCGAGTGGCCGGGCGTCGGGATGGCGAGCACGGGGATGGGCAGGTCGAGCGTCTGCTCGCCCTCGATGGTGCAGCGTCGCGTCGCGCACCGGCTCGATGTCGAAGCCGGCCATGGCGCCGAGGCCGCCGTCGGCCATCTGGCCGGCGTCCTGCGGCGCCGACGTACACGGGGATGTCGAAGTGCTCGCGCCAGCGGCGCGACGCCGCCGAAGTGGTCGAAGTGCCCGTGCGTGACCAGCACCGCGGCCGGCGCGAAGCCGAACTCGCCGAAGGCCTCGATGACGACGTCGGCCTCGTCGCCGGGGTCGATGACCAGGCCGGTCCGTCCCTGCACGACGATGAAGCAGTTGGCCTGCAGCGGGCCGAGCGGCAGCGAGAAGACTTCGAGTGGGTCAGGCATGGTACCTCGGGTGGTCGGCGTCCGGCGAGAGCGTATCAGACGGCGGCGAGACGGTCGACCGCGCCCAGTCGCTCAGCGGCTCCGCCACCGACCCGGTACGCGTCGTAGACCGTGTGGATGCTGCGGATGTTGGCGAGGATGTTGTCGAGCTGGCGCACATCGCCGACCTCGAGCGTGAAGCGGTCGCGCACGACGCCGTCCGGCAGCGTCTGCACGCTGCCGCCGACGATGTTCACGCCCGAGTCCGAGAGCGTGCGCGCCAGGTCCTCGAGCAGGTGGTTGCGGTCGAGCGCCTCGACCTGATCTCGACGCGGAAGGCCATGCCGCCCAGGCCCTGCCAGCCGACCTTGGTGAAGCGCTCCGGGTTCTTCATGAGGGCGCGCGCGTTCTTGCAGTCCGTCGCGGTGGATGGTGATGCCCTTGCCGAGCGAGATGTAGCCGACGATCTCGTCCCCGGGGATGGGCTTACAGCACTTCGCCATGCGCACCATGATGTCGCTCATGCCTTCGACGGCGATGCCGAACTCGCCGGAGAGCGCCTGCGGCTCCTCGACGTCCTGCACCGGCCGCGCGGGCAGCATCTCCGGCGGCGGCGTGGCCTCCTTCATGGTGCCCGACGCCTGCATGACCTTGTTGGCGATGGTCTTGACCGGCAGGCGGCCGGAGCCGAGCGCCACGAAGAGGTCGTCCGGCTTGGCGAAGCCGACCTCCTTGCAGATCTGCGCGAACACCTTGGAGCTGAGGATCTTCTGCGCCGGCAGGCCCTCGCGGCGCAGCACCTCCTGCAGCAGGTCGCGGCCCGAGTGCTCCGAGTCCTCGCGCTGCTCGCGGCGGAAGTGCTGGCGGATCTTCTGCCGCGCCCGCGGCGTGGTGACGATGTCGAGCCAGTCGCGGGAGGGCCCGTGGCTCGACTTGCTGGTGATGACCTCGACGATGTCGCCGCTGCTGCAGCTTCGTGTGCAGCGGCACGATGCGGCCGTTGACCTTGGCGCCCACGGTGTGGTTGCCGACGTCGGTGTGCACGGCGTAGGCGAAGTCGATGGGCGTGCTGCCCGCCGCCAGGCTCTTGACGTCGCCCTTGGGCGTGAAGACGAAGACCTCGTCCTCGAAGAGGTCGATGCGCAGCGTGTCCATGAACTCGCGCGGGTCGCCCGTCTCGGACTGCCACTCCATCATCTGGTGCAGCCAGGCGAGCTTGTCCGGGTCGCGCTCGCCCTCTCCTTGTAGAGCCAGTGCGCGGCGACCCCGAACTCGGCCGTCTGGTGCATGTCGAAGGTGCGGATCTGGATCTCCAGCGGCTTGCCGCCCGGGCCGATGACCGTGGTGTGCAGCGACTGGTACAGGTTGAACTTGGGCATCGCGATGTAGTCCTTGAAGCGCCCCGGGATGGGCTTCCAGACCGAGTGGATGATGCCCACCGCGCCGTAGCAGTCCTTGATGCGTGTCGACCAGCACGCGCAGCCCGGTGAGGTCGAAGATCTCGTTGAACTCCTTGCCGCCGCGGCTCATCTTCATGTAGATGGAGTAGAAGTGCTTGGCGCGGCCGGTGATGTCGGCCTCGATGCCGGCCTGCTCGAGCTCGTCGCGCAGGAAGCCGGCGGCCTCGTCGACGTAGTCCTCGCGGTCGGCGCGCCGCTGCGCGACCCACTTCTGGATCTCCTGGTACTTGCGCGGGTGCAGCGACGGCGAAGGCCAGGTCCTCGAGCTGCCACTTGAGGTTGTGGATGCCGAGGCGGTGCGCCAGCGGCGCGTAGACCTCGAGCGTCTCCTTCGCCTTCTGGATCTGCTTCTGCTTGCTCAGGTAGCAGAGCGTGTGCATGTTGTGCAGGCGGTCGCAGAGCTTGATGAGGATGACCCGGATGTCGGTGGCCATCGCGATGATCATCTTGCGGTAGTTCTCGGCCTGCTCCTCCTCCTGGGAGGTGAAGTGCATCTTGGTGAGCTTGGTGACGCCGTCGACGAGCATCGCGATCTCGTCGCCGAACTGCTCCTCGATCCAGCTCGAGCGGCGTGCCGGTGTCCTCGACGACGTCGTGCAGCAGGGCGGCGGCGATGGTGACCGAGTCGAGCTTGAGCTCGGCGGCGTTGAGGGCGGTGCCGACGGGATGGTGGATGTAGGCCTCGCCGCTCTTGCGGTTCTGCTGCGCCGTGCAGGACGCAGGCGGCGACGAAGGCGCGCGTGATGAGCTCCGGTCGGCGTCCGGGTCGTAGCGCTCGACGGCCGCGAACAGGTCGTCGAGCAGCGGACCGATACTGCTCCGGGACGCTGCGTCAGAGCGGCGCCGTCAGGCAGGTCCGCAGGAAGTCGTTGTCTGAAACCTGTGTGTGCCATCGTCGGTAGCTGTCCGTCGTGGTGACGTCGACCTTACCCTCCGGGCGTTCGAGCTGGTAGCGCCGGCGCCGTCGGCGTGCAGCAGGCCGGCCTCTCGCAGCGCCCGCAGCGCGGCGGCGAGCGCGCCGGCCGGCCGCAGGAACGTGTTGTTCCCCAAGAAGTTCCTGCTCGAGTCCCTCGTCAAACCGGCCCGGCCCCGCCTGCGAGCGCCCGCCAGACGCGGCGCAGCACCGCGTCGAGCTCCAGCTCGGCCCCGGCGACCTGCGCGGCGAAGTCTACTTCAGGGCGGCCCCAGAGCGCATGGAACCAGGCCTGCGGCGCGGCGGCGGCGATGTCCGCCAGCAGCCGCTGCGTGAAGGGCGGGTCGACGAAGGCGACGTGCTCGAACGCCGCGAGCAGCTGCGGGTGCGCGGCGGCGAGGTCGAAGCCGGCCATGACGACGTCCGGGCCGGCCGATGCGGCCGCCGAGGCGGCCGGCGCAGGCGCTCTGCACGTAGAGCGCCCCGCCGCCCGAGCTGCGGCGGCAGCACGTCGCGGCTGAGCAGCGGCCGGCGCCGCGCGACGTCGGCGACCAGCACGAGCACGCGCTCGCCGGTGGCGGCCAGCGACGTGAGCGACGAGACGACGGGGCGGCCGCGGCGGTCCTGCAGACGGCCGCCGGCGGCGCGGCCCCGGACGTCGCCGCCTCGTCGCCGTCGCCGCCGGGCCCCGCCTCGCCGGCGGCCTGGCCCGGCTGAGGCCCGTCCAGCAGCTGCCGCCACAGGGCCTCGCCGCGTGAGGCGGCGGTCGCAGCACGAGCGCGCAGGAGGTGTCGCACAGATCCGGCGCGCCGTCCTCCAGGCGGTGCAGACCGGTCACCTGCACCTGCACGCTCACGGCGCCGTTGTAGTCGTTCTTGCCGAGGGCCAGCGGCAGGTCGAAGCGCCCCGGCACGCTGACCTCGTCCAGCCCGTCGAAGTTGAAGTGGATGGCCTGCACGAGGCGCCGTCGCAGCGCACCCGGTACTGCAGCGTGCTTGCGGTCGCGGGTGAGGCGCGGCGCGACGATCTCGCGCGTCGTGCAGCAGCAAGCGTGACCTTGCGGTTGCCGATGCCGTGCGGCGCGAGCAGCTCGAGCTCGTCGGCGAGCTGCAGCGTGAGATCGTCGCCGCACACGATCGCGTCGACCTGCTGCGCGCGCACGCAGCAGGTCGTCGGGCTGAGCGCGGCCGCGGCCGCGCCGACGAACGCCGTCGCGGAACGCTGGGATGCGCGTCGCGGCGCAGCCGCAGCCCGCACGCGGCGCGATGCCCGCCGAAGGCGAGCAGGTGCTCCGACGCGGCGCTCGACGGCCGCGAGCAGGTCGAAGCCGGCGATGCTGCGCCCCGAGCCCTTGGCCTCGTCCGTCGCCCTCGCTGAGCAGGATCGCCGGGCGGTTGAAGCGCTCCGCCACGCGCGAGGCGACGATGCCGACGACCCCCTCGTGCCAGTCCGGCGACGAGAGCACGAGCGCCGGCGGCAGCGGCTCGGCGACCATGCGCTCGGCCGTCGGCGACCATGGCCGCCTCGATGGCCTGCCGCTCCTGGTTGAGCTCGTTGAGGCGCAGCGCCAGCGGCAGGGCCGCCCCGCGGTCGTCGCTGCCGAGCAGCTCCAGGGCGAGCGACGCGTCCTCCAGGCGGCCGGCCGCGTTGAGCCGCGGCCCGAGCCGGAAGCCGACCGTGCCGGCGTTGACGCCGTCCGGCTTGACGCCGGCGACCTCCATGAGCGCGGCGAGCCCCGGCCGCGGCGCGCTGCGCAGGCGACCGAGGCCGATCGCCGACGAGGACGCGGTTCTCATCGACGAGGGGCACGACGTCCGCGACCGTGCCGATGGCGACGACGTCCGTGTAGGCCGCGCAGCGCCAGCGGCAGCTCGACGAGCTCGTCCCGAGGCTCTTCGAGCAGGGCGTGCGCCAGCTTGAAGGCCACGCCCACGCCGGCCAGATGCGGACAGGGATAGCCGGGCAGCTTGGGCGTGACGACGATGCAGTCCGGCAGCGTCCCCTCGATCTCGTGGTGGTCGGTGACGATGACGTCCATGCCCAGGGAGCGCGCCAGCGCCACCTCGTCGCGCGCCCCGATGCCGCAGTCCACGGTGATGAGGAGCTTGACGCCGGCGGCGGCGAGCTCCTCGACGGTGGCCGCCGCCACGCCGTACCCCTCGGTGAAGCGGTTGGGCAGCCGCCAGCGCACGTCGGCGCCGAGCTCCTGCAGGACGCTCGACCAGGAGGAAGGTCGCCGTGATGCCGTCGGCGTCGTAGTCGCCGTGCACGGCGATGGGCTTCGTTGTGCTGCAGCGCCCTGTCGATGCGCCGGCGCGCCTCGGCCATGCCGGTCATGAGGTACGGGTCGTGGACGCGGAAGTCCGGGTGCAGGAAGGCGCGGGCCGCGGCGGGGTCGGCGAAGCCCGCGCCGCACGAGGATCTGCGCCAGGATGTCGCTGACGCCGAGCTCGTCGGCCAGCAGGCGCGCGGTCGCGTAGGAGACTGGCGCGATCCGCCAGGAGCTGGGGTCGTTCACGAGGGCATCACCCGGCCAGTGTACCGCGCCGCACCGACGGATGCCGCCGGCCGGCGCGCCGGCGCGGGCCGCGGGCGCGCGGCCGGATCAGGAGGCCGGCGGCGTCGCAGCGCGGCGGGGCTTCCGCCGTCTCGGCGCCGGGCTCCGCCTGCGGGTCATCGGTCGCGTCGGCAGGCTCACCGGCGTCGGTCTCCCCCGCCTGCTCGGCGACGACGGCCATGCGCGGCTCATCGGGCGCCGGTCCGACTGTCAGTCTGCGGCTCGTCGGGCACCGCTGCCACCGCCGTCTGCGGCTCGTCGGGTGCCGGCCCGACCATCGTCTGCGGCTCGACCGCGGGAGGCTCGACCGCCGTGCCGGGCTCCGGCGCTTCCAGCGCGACCACCGTGCCGGCCTCCGGTGCGTCCGGCGCGACCACCCCCGTCTCCGGCGCTTCCCGCGCGACGACAGTCGCGGCAGCGCGGCGGCATCCCCCGCCATGGTCACGACCACGGGGGGCCGAGCGGCGGCTTGGGCCTCGCGGAGCCGCCGGTACGTGTCCTCGAGCTCGGTCTCGAGCTTGCGCCGGTCGTCGGCGGCGGCGGCGCGCCCCGACCAGCAGCGCCGAGCGCGCCGGCGGCCACGATGACGACCGCCACGGCCACGGCGAACCAGAACAGAGAGACGGACGAGGCCGTGCCCACCAGGTAGTCGATGCGCACGCCGATGGCGTGATTGACGGCGCCGACGATGATGATGACGAGTCCTACGACGCCCAGGACGGCGAGAAGAGTACGCACGGCCTACCTCCCGGCACATGTTTCGCTGGAGTATAGCAACGCCGCGGCGCGGCGACGCTCACGGGCTGCTGATCGCCGCCTTGTCGCGCGCGTCGTCCAGCCAGGCGTCCAGGCCGCCGAGCGCTGCCTGCGCCGGTCAGCTCCGCCGGCGAGCTCGTCACGGACCTCCGCGTAGGGGATGACCGTGGCGGCCCTGCGGCCGAGCACCTTGAAGACGTACCAGCCGCCCATGCCCTGGACGGGTCTGCGACACCTCACCGACGCGAAGACCGTCCACGATCTTGCCGAGGCCCGCGGGGATCGAGGAGGGCGCGACCCAGCCCATGTCGCCGCCGGCGTCCTTGAGTTGCGGATCGATGGAGAACTGCCGCGAGACCTGGTCGAAGGGGTAGCCCTGGCGGATGCGCTTGAGGGCGTTGGAGGCGATGCCCTCGTTGCGCACGAAGACGGCGGCCAGGTGCAGCGGCCTCAGGCTTCGTGAACAGGTCTTTCAGATTCCGCGTCGTAGAAGCGGCGCACCTTCGCCTCACCCACGCCGACATCGGCGTAGCGGGCGTCCTGGACGGCTTCGCGAAGGACGCCGTACGTGAGGCTCTCGAGAAGCTGCTTGCGCGTCATGCGAGCCCGCCCCAGCAGCGACGCCAGCGCCTCGTCGCCCCCAGCCCGGTCCGCGAGTGTGGCGACGTGCTTGTCGACCTCCGCCTGGTCGGCCGACACCCCGAGGCGCTCGGCCTCCTGGCGCACGAGCTCCCGGTCGATGGCCTCGTCGAGCGCCTTGCCGGCGTCGTCCGGCGGCTGTCGAAGCGGGCCTCGGCGCGCACCGCGTCGACGGCGCTCTGACGCACCTCCCGCCCGTTCACGTGGGCGCGCACGGCGTCCTGCGCCGGCGGCGAGCCGTCGGCCGCGCTGCCGCAGGCGGCGGCGGCCAGCGCCGCCACGGCGACCGCGGCGACGAGGAGAAGGCGGGTGATGCGTGCGAAGCGTGTGTCTCATGAGGCCAGAGCCGCGTCGATCGATGGCGTGCCGCGCCGCCGCGGCGCCGGCGTCAGTCGTGCGCGGGGAAGCACGCCGCGAACGGTTCGCTCGCGACCGTGCGCTCGCCGTCATGGAAGCGAGCCGGGAAGTAGCAGGCCACCTCGTGGCGCTCGCCGGCGTCCCCGCCCGTGCTGGCGAGCACGGGCATCTCCGTGGTGCAGACCTCCTGCGCCCGCGGGCAGCGCGGGTGGAACACGCAGCCGCTGGGCGGGTTGGCGGGGCTCGGCACGTCGCCCTCGAGGATGATGCGCCGGCGCGAGCGCTCCGTGTGCGGGTCCGGGATGGGCACGGCGGAGAGCAGCGCCTCCGTGTACGGGTGCTGCGGCCGGTCGTAGAGCACGTCGCTGTCGGCGATCTCGACGATCTTGCCGAGGTACATGCACCGCGACGCGGTCGGAGATGTGCTTGACCACGGAGAGGTCGTGGGCGATGAACAGGTACGTGAGGCCGAACTCGTCCTGCAGGTCCTCGAGCAGGTTGATGCACCTGGGCGCGGATGGACACGTCGAGGGCGCTGACGGGCTCGTCGCAGATGATGAGCTTGGGGTTGAGCGCCAGGGCGCGGGCGATGCCGATGCGCTGGCGCTGCCCGCCCGAGAACTCGTGCGGGTAGCGCTCGGCGTGCTCGACGCTGAGGCCGACGGTCTCGAGCAGCTCGAAGACCCGCTTCTTGCGCTCGGCCTCGGTGCCGATGTCGTGGATGCGCCAGCGACTCGCCGATGATGTTGCGCACGCGCATGCGCGGGTTGAGCGAGGCGTAGGGGTCCTGGAAGATGATCTGCATGTCGCGGCGCAGCGTCTGCATGTCGCCGCGACGCGGCCTTCATGACGTCGATGCCCTCGAAGGTGACGTCGCCGGCCGGTGGCCTCGATGAGGCGCAGCACGGCGCGGCCGGCCGTCGACTTGCCGCAGCCGCTCTCCCCCACCAGGCCCAGCGTCTCGCCCTTCTCGACGGCGAAGCTGACGCCGTCGACCGCGTAGACGTGCCCGGTGGTGCGCTTGAGGACCCCGTCCTGATGGGGAAGTACTTCTTGAGGTCCCGTGACCTCGAGCAGGCTCATGCGACCGCGCTCCTTGAAGTGCGGCAGGTCGGCGCGGATCGCGACGCGCTCCTCGATGGGGATCCAGCAGTGGACGCCGTGCTCCGGGCCGACCAGCTCGTGCGCGGGCCAGTTGTCGCGGCACTGCTCGCGGCGCTCGTACGGCGCAGCGCGCCGTGAACGGGCAGCCCGGCGCGGCAGCGCGATGAGGTCCGGCGGCTGGCCCTTGATGGGCGTGAGCCGCGTCTTCTCCGACCTCGTCGAGCCGCGGCAGCGAGCCGAGCAGGCCCCACGTGTAGGGGTGATGCGGGTTGTAGAAGATCTCGTCCACCGGGCCGTACTCCACGGTGCGGCCGCCGTACATGACCATCACCTTGTCGGCGATCTCGGCGACGACGCCGAGGTCGTGGGTGATGAGGATGACGCCCGACTCGAACTGCGCCTGCATCTCGCTCATGACCTCGATGATCTGCGCCTGGATGGTGACGTCGAGCGCGGTGGTGGGCTCGTCGGCGATGAGGATGTCGCGGGTTGCAGCTGATGGCCATGGCGATCATGGCGCGCTGGCGCATGCCGCCGGAGAACTCGAACGGGTACTGGTCGACGCGCTTGTCGCGCGTCGGGGATGCCGACCCGGTCGAGCAGCGTCGGCGGCCATCTCCCAGGCCTCGCTCTTGGCGCTTGTCCTGGTGCAGCATGATCGCCTCGGCGATCTGCTTGCCGACCTTGAGCACCGGGTTCAGGCTGGTCATGGGGTCCTGGAAGATCATGGCGATGTCGTTGCCGCGCACCTGGCGCATCTCCTCGTCGCTGATGCGTGCGCAGGTCGCGGTCGCCGAGCATCAGCGAGCCTTCGACGATCTTGCCGGGCGGGTCCGGGACGAGGCGCATGAGCGACAGTGCGGCCACCGTCTTGCCGGAGCCGGACTCGCCGACGATGCCCAGGGTCTCCTTGCGGTCGAGCGTGAAGCTCACGCCGTTGACCGCCTTGACGACGCCGGCGTGCGTGAAGAAGTGGGTCGAGAGGTCCTTGACCTCGAGCAGGCGTTCGGCCATGGCTATTCCTTGAGCTTCGGGTCGGTGGCGTCGCGCAGCCCGTTGCCGAACGAGATGAAGCCGAAGACGGTGGTGACCAGGGCGAGGCTCGGGAAGAGCGAGCATCCACCAGCTGCCGGCGACGAGGTAGTGACGGTCGTCCGCGATGATGCTGCCCCAGGAGGCGTTGGGCGGCTGGATGCCGATGCCGAGGAAGCTCAGGGCGGCCTCGGTGACGATGGCGCCGCCGACGCCCATGGCGACGGCGACGTAGACCGGCGCCATGGTGTTGGGCAGCACGTGGCGGAAGATGACGCGCAGGTCGCTGGCGCCCTGGGCGCGCGCCGCCTCGACGAACTCCATGGACTTGACGCTCAGCACCGAGCCGCGGTTGAGGCGCGCGTACGTCGCCCAGCCCAGGATGCCGATGGCGATGAAGACGTTCACGAAGCCCGGCCCGAGCACGGTCATGATGAGCAGCACGAACAGGATGTACGGGAAGGCGAAGAAGATGTCGGCGGTGCGCATGATGACGGAGTCGACCGCAGCCGCCGTAGTAGCCCGGAGATCGGCCCCAGGATGAGGCCGATGGTCAGGGCGATGGCCACGGCGATGACGCCGACGAGCATGGAGATGCGGGTCGCGACCAGGACGCGCGAGAAGCAGGTCGCGGCCGAGGTAGTCGGTGCCGAACAGGTGCGACCAGGACGGCGGCGAGCCGTGGCCCTCGGGCGACAGCGCGTAGTTGACCTCGTTGGGCGGGTACGGCGAGCAGCTGCCAGCCGGCGAAGCACGGCGATGACCTCGGCGGTGCCCACGATGAGGAAGACGATGATGATGCACATGCCGACGACGGCGAGCTTGTTGCGCCTGAGGCGCCGCCACGTGTCGGCCCAGAGGCCGAGCGGCTTCGGGCCGCCGATCTGGGCCTCGATGATGTCGCGCTCACTGACGGTGCTGATCGTGAGGTCTTCGGTGACGATGTTGCCGCTCGTCTCCTGGCCGGCGTATGTCTGGGGCTTGGCGTCTTTCGATTCGAAGGGAGTCATGGCGGTCAGCCCTCGAGGCGGATGCGCGGGTCGACCCAGCGCGTAGCCGAGGTCGACGAACAGGTTGGCGAACACGTAGACGATGGTCGCGAAGAGCACGCCGCCGGCGACCACCGGCAGGTCGCGGGCGCCGATCGCCTGGTAGATCATGAGGCCGATGCCGGGCCGGCTGAACACCGTCTCGGTGAGGATGGCGCCGCCCATGAGGGCGCCGAGGTCGATGCCGGCGATGGTCATGACCGGGATGACGGCGTTCTTGAAGGCGTGCTTGGAGACCACCTTGCTTCTCGCGAGAGACCCTTGGCGCGCGCCGTGCGGATGTAGTCCGAGCGGATGACCTCCAGCATCGAGGCGCGCTGCATGTACGAGATGTAGGCGACCTCGATGAGGCCCAGCGTGACGGCCGGCAGGATGAGCGTGGCGAAGCTGTCCCAGTTGGCCGGGATGATCCAGGCCACGTTGTCGCCGGCGCCGATGAGCGGCAGCAGGTTGAGCTTGAAGCCGAAGAGCCACTGCATGAAGAGGCCGAGCACGAACACCGGGATGCCCCAGATGATGAGCGCCGCCGTGGTGAGCGTGGTGTCCCAGAACGAGTACTGGCGCAGGGCCGAGTAGATGCCCAGAGGGATGCCGAGCAGCTCGATGAGGACGGCCGCGATGGCGAGCTGGATGGTGTTGGGCGCGTTCTCCCTGATCATCTCGGTGACCGGGCGCTGCAGCTGGTAGCGACTCGCCGAGGTCGCCGTGCACGAGGCGCCCGACGAACTTGCCGTACTGCACGTAGCAGCGGCTTGTCGAGGCCGAGCTGCGTCGCGGATCGTCGGCGATCTTCTCCGGCGTGGCGCTCTTGCCGGCCAGCAGGCGAGCGGGGTCGCCGGGGATGGCGAACATGATGATGAAGGTGATGACGGTGACGCCGATGAGGACGAGAACCAGCTGGAAAAGGCGGCGGATGATGTAGGTGATCATGCGCTAACTGTACCTCAACAGGGGCCTCGGGTTCATCTGCGACGGGGCGCCGCGAAGACCCGCTGCATACGGATGGCGGCCCGCCGCTCGTGAGCGGCGGGCCGCCATCTCAACGACTTGATGCAGTGTAGGTAGTCACCACTGCATACGCAAGCTCAGGTGCCTACTTGACCCACAGCTTCCACATGTCGGTGAAGCCCATCGGGTTGTGGTAGAAGCCGCCGATGCGGTTGTTGGTGACGCGGAAGTCGCGGTAGAAGTACAGCGGGGCGGCGGGCATGTCCGTGAGGATGAGCTTCTCCGCCTGCGCGTAGAGGTTGTGCGCTGCGGTCGCGTCCACCGTGCGCGCGCGCCTGCTGCAGCAGGTCGTCGACCTGCTTGTTCGAGTAGAACGTGTAGCTGCCCGTGCGGGCCTGCGACGACTGGAACAGCGGGTAGAGGAAGTTGTCCATCGACGGGTAGTCGGCGATCCAGCCCATGCGGAAGAGCTGGCTGCCGCTCGCCCTGGTTGCCCTTGGAGAGCTTGTCGAGGAACGTGCCCCACTCGAAGTTGTTCAGCTCGACGTCTGATGCCGACCTTCTGCCAGCCGGCCTGCAGGACCTCGGCGATCTTCTGATGGCCCTCGTCGGTGTTGTACCAGTACTCGAGCGTCGGCAGCGTGCCGAGGCCGGCGACGATGGCCTTGGCGTCGTCCGGGTCGTACGGGTACGGGTTCTGGTTCTCGCGGTAGCCGGGGATGCCCACGGGCACGTAGCCGGTCGCGGGGATCGGCGACGCCCTCGTTGACGATGTTGATGACGTTCTGCGCGTCGGCCGACTCCATGACGGCCTTGCGGAGCTCGAGGTTCTGGCCGAGCAGCTTGTCGGTCATGTTGATGCCGACGAAGTAGACGCCGAGGTTCGGGTACGCCTTGGCGGTCCACTTGCCGCTCTTGACGTTCGGGTTGGCCTCAGCCACGGCGACCTGGCCCGGCGGCACGACCGTGTAGTCGAGTGGCGCCCTTCTGGAACTGCGAGCCACGCGGTCTGACGCCTCGGGGATGATCGGCATGTGGATGGTGTCCACGTAGCCGGCGTTGGCCGTGTCCCAGTAGCTCGGGTTCTTGACCAGGTCGACGTACTGGTTGTTCTTCCAGGTCTCGACCATGTACGGGCCGGTGCCGACGGGCTTCTGGCGTGAACGCCTTGGCGCCGATCTTCTTGAGGTAGTCGACCGGCGCAGGCCGCGGCGACGGTGTGGCCGAGCGTCTGGGAACTCGGCGAACGGGTAGCGGAGCGTCACCTGGAGGGTGTAGTCGTCGAGGGCCTTGACGCCGGTGACGCCCTTCTTGGTGTCGACCTGGTACCCGCCGTCGTCGCAGCCCTCGACGGGCGCGAGGATGTAGGACACGTAGGACTGGTTCGCCGGGTCGGTGACGTAGTTCCACGAGTCGACGAAGTCCTGCGCCGTGACCTCGCGGCTGACCGGCGGCTGGAACGTGACGCCCTTCTTGAGGTGGAACGTCCACGTCTGCGAATCGGTGGTGTCCCAGCTCTCGGCGATGTCCGGCACGGCGACCATCTCGCCCTTGTCGTTCATCTCGCACTTGGCGAGCCCCTGGAAGACCTGGTGGGCGACCTGGATGCCCTCGGACTCCTGGGCGTTGACCGGCTCGATCGAGACCGGGTTCGGCGGTCAGCGGGTAGTTGTACGTGCCGCCCGGCTTGGGCGTCTCGCTCGTGCCGGTGCCGCCGCTGGTGTTATCGCTGCTGCCGCACGCGGCCAGGACGAGGCCCGCGACGACGAGCAGCGCGGCGACGACGAACAGCCAGCGCCACCTCAGTGTGAGGCTCTTCAATGTGACCTCCTTAGGAATACCGGAAAAACCTTGTTCCCCGGGCCTCCGCCTCGCAGAGACCCTCAGAGCGGGAAGAGACGGCCAATCTGTTTCAGTCCCTCACACCTCCCGTCGCCTCCGTGACCTTCTTCTCCGACGGCTCGCCTGCCCCGTGGCCCCGTGCGCGCGACGCTCCCCCTAGCCCAGTCGCCAGATCAGGATGAAGGTGCCGACGAAGAAGGCGATGATGGTGATGATCGTGTAGCGCGTGAGATTGCGCTCCATGACGCTCGCCGACGAGGCGAACGAGAAGCCCGTGATGCTGGCCATGCCGGCGTCCTTGCCCGAGTGGAGCAGGATGAGGACGATCAGCAGGACGGCGATGATGAGCTAGATGGCGACGAGAATGGCGTTGATCACGAGCTACTCCTCTGACAGGTCGTTGGCGCATGGAAGCATACTATTGTTGCATCCCGCTCCGAATCAAACAAGCACCCCTGCAGGGAAAACCCCGGGCGGGCTCCTCAGCGGGCGGGCTCGCAGCAGGCTGGCGCCGGTCATCTCGGCGGCGTGCTCGAGGCCCAGCAGGGCGAGCGCCGTCGGCGCCAGGTCGCAGAGCCGGCCGCCCTCGCGCACGCGCACGCCCGTCGACGGTGGCGACGAACGGCACCAGGTTGGTGCTGTGCGCCGTGTTCGGGCTGCCGTCCGGCTCGAGCATGTGGTCCGAGTTGCCGTGGTCGGCGGTGATGAGGCAGGCGCCGCCGAGCCGCGTGACCAGGTCGACGACGCGGCCGAGGCAGGCGTCGACCGTCTCGACCGCCGCCACCGCCGCGTCGATGACGCCGGTGTGCCCCACCATGTCGGCGTTCGCGTAGTTGACGACGACGAAGTCGTACGCGCCCGTGCTCCAGCTGCGCGACGAGCTCGTCGGTGACGCCGTAGGCGCTCATCTCCGGCTTGTGGTCGTAGGTGGGCACGTCGCGCGGGCTGGGCACGAGGATGCGCTCCTCCCCCGGCACCGCCTTCTCGACGCCCGCCGTTGAAGAAGAACGTGACGTGCGCGTACTTCTCGGTCTCGGCGATGTGCAGCTGCCGCAGGCCGTGCTCGGCGAGGACGTCGGCGAGCACGTGCTCGGGATGCTCGGGCGGGAAGGCCACCGGCAGCGGGAACTCCTTCTTGTACTGGGTCATGGTGACGAAGTCGACGGCGCGGCGGGTGGGCGCCGCGGTCGAACTCGGCGAAGTCCGTTCTCGATGAAGGCGCGCGTGAGCTCGCGGGCGCGGTCGGGGCGGAAGTTGAAGAAGAGGCACACGTCGCCGTCGCGCGACGCGCGGGTCGCGCTCCGGCGCGACGATCGTCGGCCGCACGAACTCGTCGTTCTCGCCGCGCGCGTAGGCCGCGTCCACCGCGGCCTGCGCGTCGGCGGCGAAGAAGCCCTGCGCCGTGGACGAGCGCGTCGTAGGCGAGCTTGACGCGGTCCCAGCGCGTGTCCCGGTCCATCGCGTAGTAGCGGCCGCTGATGACGCCGTAGCGGCCGACGCCGAGCCGGTCCATGTGCCTCGCTGGATCGTCGGCCAGGTAGCCCTTGGCGCTCCGCGGCGGCGTGTCGCGCCCGTCGAGGAAGGCGTGCACGACGACGTCGCTGCACCTTCTCGCGCGCCGGCGAGCTCGAGGCAGGCCACGAGGTGCCCCATGTCGCTGTGCACGCCGCCCCCGGAGACCAGGCCCATGAGGTGCAGCGCGCTGCCGCGGCCGGCCGCCTTGGCGCAGGCCTGCGTGAGCACGCGGTTCTCGAAGAAGACTGCCGTCCTCGATGGCCTGGCTGATCCGCGTGAGGTCCTGGTAGACGACCCGGCCGGCGCCGATGTTGAGGTGACCGACCTCGGAGTTGCCCATCTGGCCCGGCGGCAGGCCGACGGCCGGGCCGGACGCGTCGAGCGCGCCGTGCGGGTACTCGGCCAGGAGCCGGTCGAAGACGGGCGTGCGCGCCAGGCTCACGGCGTTGCCGGGACCGTCGGGGCGCACGCCCCAGCCGTCCAGCACGATGAGGACGACGGGGCGATGGACGCGGCCGTCGGGCGACAGGCCGGGTCGCCGGCGTCGGCCGCGGGCGGCACGCTGCTCCGCGGCCTCGCTCAAGCGGGCTCCACGAACCGCACGATGCGGGCGAACCCCTGCGGGTCGAGGCTCGCGCCGCCGACGAGCACGCCGTCGATGTCCGGCTGCGCCATGAGCGCGTCGATGTTGTCGGGCTTCACGCTGCCGCCGTAGAGGATGCGCACGCCGTCGGCGGCGTCGCCGAAGCGCTCGCGCACCTGCGGCGGACGAAGCCGATCGTCTCCTGCGCCTGCTCGGGCGTCGCCGTCCGCCGGTGCCGATGGCCCAGATGGGCTCGTAGGCGATGGCGACGGCGGCCAGCTCGTCGGCGCCGACCTCGGCGAGGTCGGCGTCGAGCTGGCCGCCGACCTTGCTCTCCGTCTGCCGCGCCTCGCGCTCCTCGAGCGTCTCGCCGCAGCACAGGACGGGCCGCAGGCCGGCGTCGAGCGCGGCCCTCACCTTGCGCGCCAGGTCGGCGTCGTTCTCGGCGTAGTACTGGCGCCGCTCCGAGTGCCCGAGGATGACGTAGGGCACGCCCAGCTCGACGAGCATGGCCGGCGCGATCTCGCCGGTGAAGGCGCCCTCGGCGGCGTAGTGCATGGTCTGGGCGCCGATCGCCACGGCGCTGCCGGCGGTCGCGGCCAGCGCCGTCTCCAGGCAGACGGCCGGCGGGCAGAGGAGCATGTCGCGGTCGTCGACGCCGGCGACGAGCGGGACGAAGGTCGTCGAAGAACGCCTTCGTCTCGGCACGGCGTCTTGTACATCTTCCAGTTGCCGGCCATGAGCGGGCGGCGGCCCGCCGTCGCTCGCGCGCCGTCGCTCGCGTTCCATGAGCGCCTCGACGCCGGGCAGGGCGCGGCCCTCCAGGAATTCCATGGACGCGCCGCCGCCCGTGGACACGTGGGTGAGGCGCGCCTCCAGGCCGAACGTGCGCGACGCCGCGACGGTGTCGCCGCCGCCGGCGACGGTCACGGCGGCGCTGGCGGCGACGGCCTCGCCGACGGCCTGCGTGCCGGCGGCGAACTCGGCGACCTCGAAGAGGCCCATCGGGCCGTTCCAGTAGATGGTGCCCGGCGCCGCGCAGCTGGCGCACGAACTCGGCGGTGGTCTGCGGGCCGATGTCGAGCGCCATCTCGTCCGGCGGCGATGCCGTCGGCCGGCGCGACCCGCGCCGGCGCGCCGGCCGTCCGGCGCTCGTCGCGCACGACGACGTCCGTCGGGAGCAGCAGCTCGCCGCGCGCCGACGCCGGCCTCGGCGAGGATCTCGGCGGCGACCGCGACCTCGTCGCCGGCGCCCTTCGACGCGCCGACCTCGTAGCCCTTGGCGGCGAGGAACGCGTTGGCCATGGCGCCGCCGATGAGGACCGTGTCGGCCAGGCTGAGCATGTTGCCGGATGAGCGCTGATCTTGTCCGAGACCTTGAGGCCGCCCAGGACGACCACGAACGGCCGCGCCGGGTCGCGCAGCAGGCGGCCGAGGACCTCGAGCTCCGGGTCATGAGCAGCCCGGCCACGGACGGCAGGTAGTGCGTGACGCCCTCGGTCGAGGCGTGCGCGCGGTGCGCGGTGCCGAAGGCGTCGTTCACGTAGACGTCGCCGAGCGCCGGCCAGCTGCCGCGCGAACTCGGCGTCGTTGCCCGTCTCCTCCGCGTGGAAGCGCAGGTTCTCGAGCAGCAGCACCTCGCCCGGGCGCAGGGCCGGCCGCCGCCTGCGCGACCGCGGCCCGACGCAGTCGTCCGCGGTCGCGACCGGGCGGCCGAGCAGCTCCGAGAGGCGCGCCGCCACGGGCGCCATGCGGAGCCCGTCGACGACCTGGCCCTTGGGGCGGCCGAGATGCGAGGCGAGCACGACGGCGCAGCCCTGGTCGAGCAGGTAGGTGATCGTCGGCAGCGCCGCACGGATGCGCGTGTCGTCGGCCACGCGCCCGTCCTCGAGCGGCACGTTGAAGTCGACGCGCACGAGCACGCGCTTGCCCGCGAGCGGGTAGTCGGTCAGCGAACGCTTCATGGCGCCTTCAGCCTCCCGGGCGTGGCGTGCGTGTCAGAGGACCCTCTGCACCAGGTCGACGAGGCGGCACGAGTAGCCCCACTCGTTGTCGTACCAGGACACGACCTTGACCAGCTTGCCCTTGGCCATGGTGAGCGCCGGGTCGAAGATCGAGGAGTGGCTGTTGCCGACGACGTCGATGCTGACGATGGGATCCTCCTGGTACTGCAGGATGCCCTTCATCCGGTCGCTCTCGGCGGCCGCCTTCATGGCCGCGTTGACCTCGCTCGGCGGTGACCTCGGTCTTGAGCTCGGCGACGAGATCGGTGGCCGAGCCGTCGGGCGTGGGCACGCGCATGGCGAAGCCGTCGAGCTTGCCCTCGAGGTCGGGGATGACGAGCGACGACGGCGCGCGCGGCGCCGGTGGTGGTCGGGATGATGCGACAGCGCCGCGGCGCGGGCCCGGCGCAGGTCCTTGTGCGGGAAGTCCAGGACCTTCTGGTCGTTCGTGTAGGCGTGGATCGTGGTCATGAAGCCCTTCTCCACGCCGAAGTTGTCGACCAGCACCTTGGCCATCGGCGCCAGGCAGTTGGTGGTGCAGCTGGCGTTGGAGATGACGTCGTGCTTGGCCTTGTCGTACATCTCCTCGTTGACGCCGAGGCAGATGGTCACGTCCGGGTCCTTGGCGGGCGCGCGAGATGATGACCTTCTGCGCGCCCGCCTCGAGATGCTTGGCGGCGGCCGGCGCGCTCGGTGAAGCGGCCGGTGGACTCGATGACGACGTCGGCGCCGAGCTCCCTCCAGGGCAGCTTGGCCGGGTCGGTCTCGCGGTCACGCGGACGCGCTTGCCGTCGATGACGAGCGCGTCGTCCTCGACCTCCACCGTACCCGGGAACACGCCGTGGACGGAGTCGTACTTGAACAGGTGACCCAGGGTCCTCGCGTCGGTGAGGTCGTTGATGCCACGAACTCGACGTCGGCGCCCTGCCGCTGGGCGGCGCGGATGACGAGCCGGCCGATACGGCCGAAGCCGTTGATGCCTACACGCACAGTCATCGCTTCCTCCCGTTCGTTTTGCAGGGACAGCTTACCAGAGGGGAGCGTCCGAGAGAGGAGCTGAATTGTTCACTTTGCGCGACTCGCGTGACGTTCACGCAGGAGCGCACTTCGAGGGGCGCGCCCTCACGCCGCTCGGCCGGCTCCGGCCGCCGGCCCTCAGCGGGCTGGCGGCAGCGGCGGCTGCGCGGTCGTGGGGATGCGCCCCAGGAAGATGTTGCCCGTGCGGCCGTCGATGGAGAGCCAGTCGCCCGACGCGCAGCTCGGTGCCCGGCGAGCCGCACGATGCCCGTCGTGCTCCAGCACCTCGAGGTCCAGGCACTCGACCACGGCCGTCTTGCCCAGGCGCTTCGCGGTGACGGCGGCGTGCGACGTGGTGCCGCCGCGCGCCGTGAGGATGCCGCTCGACCCGGGTGATCATGGCGATGTCCTCGGGCACGGTGTCCGGGCGCAGCAGCACGATGTTCTCGTCCGGCGCCTCGGCCAGCAGCCGGTCGATCTGCTCGGCGTTGACGGCCACGCGGCCGGAGTAGGCGCCGCCGGCGACGCCCATGCCGACGGCGACCGGCGGGCCGTAGTTGGGCGAGGTCGTGTCGAAGTAGGGGGCGTCCCTGGTCTGCTCCTGCACCAGCGGCCCGCTTCTGCAGGATGTAGAGGTCGTCGGCCGCCGGCGACTCGAAGGTGAACTCGATCTCCTGCGGGTCGTACTCGCGCTCGCCCACGAGGTCGCGGGCGACCGCGAGGAGCTGCTGCGTAGATCTCCGGGAAGTCCCGCTCCAGGGAGTGCTCGCTGCCGCGGTAGGTGGGGCTGCCGAGGCGCTGGGCCTCCGAGATGGGCCAGCGGGAAGACGAGGCCGCCGACGAGGTCCTCGCCCTGGCTGCGCACGGCGAAGTCGCCGAACAGGCGCACCTGGCGGCTGTGCGGCTCGAGCGGGTTGTTGGTGAACGTGACGCCCGAGCCGGACTCGCGGCTGAGGTTGCCGAAGACCATGCGCTGCACGACCACCGCCGTGCCCCACTCCTCGGCGACGCCGATGTACTGGCGGTAGAGCGCGCCTCCGCCGAGTCCCAGGACTCGAGCACCTTGCGGATGCAGGCGACGACCTGGGCGAAGGGGTCGTCGACGAACACGACGCCCGTGGTCGCGGGCGCGCGACTTGTAGGCGAAGGCGATCTCGCGCATCTGCTCGGCGCGTGAAGTCGAGCTTCTGCGCTCGACGCCGTAGCGCGCCTTGAACTCGGTCATGATGGCGTCGAAGAAGTCGCGGTCGATGCCGTAGGACATGGCCCACGACTGCAGGAAGCGGCGGTAGCTGTCCCAGGCGGCCCAGTCGAGCCCGGCTTGCCGCGCGAGGGCCTCGGCGAGCTCGTCGTTGAGGCCGACGTTGACGAACGTGGTCATGAGGCCGGGCATGGAGATGGCCGCGCCGGAGCGGATGGAGAGCAGCAGCAGCCGGTCGCGGGTCGCCGAGGCGCAGCCCCGTCTGCCGCTCCAGAGCGCGTCGAGGGCCTTCTGGACGCGCTGGATGGTGTCGTCGTAGAGCGGCGGGTACGACATGGCCGGCATGGCGCCGAACAGCTCGGTGCTGAGGACGAAGCCCTCCGGCACGCTGTGCCCGTAGGCCGCCATCTGCTTGAGGCCCAGCCCCTTGAAGCCCAGCGTCATCTGGTCGTCGGTGCCCGGCTTGGGCCTGTGGATCGGCGAGACCAGGCGCTCGGGGTCGTAGTTCATCATGCGCGTGAGGGCCTGGTTGTCGAGGCGCCCGTTGAGCATGGAGATCTGGCGCAGCGCGGCCGACACGTAGCGGTCGAGGGTCTGCATGCCGAGCGCCGAGACCAGCACCTCGCGCAGCACCATCTCGGCGACCGCGTCGACGGACATGCCGCGCGCCTCGCACTGGCGGGGGTCGTTGATCGAGCACGGCGTGCAGCACCTGCTCGTGGCTGAGGATGGAGGTCGGGAGAGCTCGGTGACGCTGCTGCACGAGGAACTGGAACACGTTCTGGTACTGGTGGAAGGTGAAGTTGTGGCTGCTGAAGCTGGCCTCGAGCATGGCGCAGGTTGGCGCCGAGGGCGCGCGAGTCGACGCCGTCCGCGGCGAGCGCGCGCTCGAAGCGCCGGATGGCGGTCGCCATGCGGCGCAGGGAGTCGCGCGTCACGTAGGGCTCGATGCCCTCCGCGACCAGGTCGTCGAGCAGCCGGCCGACCAGGTTCTCCACCCGGAACGACAGGCCCAGGGCGTCGAACTTGGGCTCGCTGTAGTTGCCGTAGATCGAGGGGATGCCGGCGGCGATGTGGCGCTTCTGGTAGATGTTCTCCGTCGCGACCGACGGCGCCGGGCTGAGGATGATCGCCTTGAGCTCCTCGAGCACGGTGAGCGCCGCGTCGAGCAGGCGGTCGCGGGTGCGCGGCGCCGGGCGCGCCTGCCAGCGCGCCAGGGCCCGCCCGAACCGCTGCGCGCACTTGCGCGTCGAGCTGCAGGTGACGGCCGACCGCCGGCGCCGACATCGTCGGCCGACAGCGAGTACTTCTGGGCGAGCAGCTGGTGGTGCGCACCAGCAGCGCCACGCGCCGCCGGTCGTGTCGTCGCCGGTCGCGTCGCCCGGCCGTCGCCGCCCGCCAGCCGTGCGCCAGGTGCGCCTCGAGCTCCGCCGGCGGGCAGCGCCAGCAGCCGGTCGAGGAAGTCGTCCAGCGCGAGCCGAGGCGCGTCCGCGAGCCGCTCGGCGGCGCCGGCGCGCTCGCGGGCGCGCCGCCGGCCGTCCGCGGCGAGCCGCCGCTCGAGGCCGAGGAGCACGTCGTGCGGCCCCTCGGCCCACTCGCGCTCGCCGCGCACCGCCGCCAGGTGTTGGCCGACAGGTAGGGCTCCAGCCCGGCCGGGTCGAGCGTCATCCAGTAGCTGCAGCACCGCGCGGCTGAAGGCGACCAGGCGGTTGGACGACTCCGCGTGCGACCTGCTTGCGCAGGAAGTGCATGAGCGTGTCGCGCCGCCCGCAGATCTCGTCGATCTCGGTGGAGACCGGCGCGCAGCTCGCCCTCGGCCCCGACGTCGTTGAAGTACACGGGGAGGGTGCGCAGGAGCTGCTTGGCGACGAAGTAGATGGGGCGGATGTCGGCGTTCAGGAAGCGCGTGACGTCGCGCTGGAAGAGGTCGGTGTCGGCGATGTAGACGCCGCCCAGCCGCAGCTGCACGTTGAGCGCCGCCGCCAGGCGCTCGAAGAGCGCCGGGTTGGACTCGATGATGTGCATCCAGCAGCGGATCTTGGGCAGGTGGTAGGGGTTGACCACCGTCTCCCACTCGTCGGTGGCGCCGCGGATGTCCGGGTACTGGAACTTCCAGTAGAGGATGTCCTCGATGAGGTGGTCGGCGGCCTGCACGTTGCCCGCCTCGCCGATGGCCACGCCGATGGCCTCGTAGCACTGGAAGCGCATCAGCAGGAACTCGTTGTCGCGGTCGCGGAAGAAGCGCGGTGAGCCGGCGTGAGGATGCGCTCGACGTCCATGTGCCGGTCCGGGCTGCATCAGCTGCTTGACGACGCCCAGCAGGTCGACCATGACCTCGTTCTGGCGGTAGCCCGAGCGTCTCGTCCTTGAGGAAGAAGAGGCAGACGGCGAAGCGGTCCTCGAGGTTCTCGACCCGGAAGAGCTGGTCGATGGCCGCGACCGAGGAGGTCGGAGAACGCCGGGAACGACGGGCGACGAGCAGCGCCGTCGTCCGGCGGCGGCCTCGGCGCGCGCGGCGCAGCGTCGCGACGCGCCGCTTCCGCCAGGAAGGCGAAGCGCTCGGCGACGGCCGCGGCGTCGGTGAGGCCGTCACCCTGGGTCCTCGCCCAGCCCGGCACGTCGAGGTGGTCGCTGCACCTGCGCGGTAGCGCGACGACCAGGACGCGGCGATAGAGCTCGAGGAAGACGTGGCTCAGCGCCGGTCGCTCGGCCGCCCGCGCGACGAGGTTGCGCAGCAGGGCGTCGCGCTCCAGGAACGCGCCGGCGTGCAGCGGGCAGCGCCGCGGCCAGCGACTCGCCGAGCGCCAGCGAGCGACTCGTCGTACTCGTCGCGATACCGGCCGCCCAGGGCGTCGGCGCACCACGTCAGGAGGCCGCGCAGCAGCAGCGAGTACTGCTCGTCCGAGAGCTGCGCGTCGAGCAGGTCGAGCACGAGCTCGGACGAGCAGCCCGAACAGCTCGGCGCGGTCCGCGGAGCGCTCGAAGTAGGACCAGTTGCGCAGCAGGATGGTCTGGAAGCCCGTCGACGAGCAGGTCGACGTTGCGGAAGGTGTGGAAGTACTCGCCCAGGGTCTCGACCAGCGAGGCGCGCACGCCGTGGAGCCCCTCCACCGCCTCCAGGAGCGGCAGGTAGCGATCGGGGATGACGACCTCCTGCGCCGTGCTCGCGATGTTGGCGCGCAGGGCGTCGGAGTCGAAAGGTACGGGCGAGGTGCTCACGATACCTCAATGATACCTTGGCGGCGCGGCGACTCGAGCGGCGGCCGCCGCCGCTCCTCATCCAAGCGGCGCGCCGGCGGCCGGCAGAGGCCCTCTGAGCGAACGGGCGGCTCCGCCCGTGGGATAACATGGTGACGTCGCGACAGGAGGAAGCGAAGGCGATGGCTGCGCAACGGACGCTGGGCATCAACGGGCTGGGCCGCATCGGCAAGCTCACCTCGTGGTACCACCTCGGACGCGACGACTTCGACCGCTTCGTCGTGAACACGGGCCGGCCGGTCGGGACGTCGCTCGACGCCGTCGTCCAGTACCTCTCCAAGGACTCCACCTACGGCCCCCTGCACCGCTTCCTCCACGGGCGCTCCGGCGTCCGCGACATGCGCGTCGTGGACGAGGAGCGCGGCGTCATCAGCGCCTACGGCAAGGAGATCGTGGTCCTGCGCGAGGCGCGCGACCCCAAGGACATCCCGTGGCGCGAGCACGGCGTCGCCCTCGTCGTCGAGTGCACCGGGAGCTTCCGGGACCCACACGTCGAGGCGGACGCGCCCAGGGGCTCGCTGCGCGGCCATCTGGTCGCCGGCGCGACCGCGGTCGTCCAGAGCTCGCCGTTCAAGAGCAGGCAGCAAGGGCGTGCCGCTGCCCGCCGACGCCGCCATGCTCATCCACGGCATCAACCACTTCGAGTTCGACCCCGCGCAAGCACACGCTGCGTGTCGGCCGCCTCGTGCACGACCACGGCGCTGGCCCACATGATGCGGCCGCTGCTCGACCGCGACCTCACGCGCGACATGATCACGGCCGGCATGAGCACCGTGCACGCGGTCACCAACTCGCAGCCGGTGCTCGACGCCGTCCCCAAGGCCGGCGGCCACGGACCTGCGCAAGAGCCGCGGCGCCATCGGCAACGTGGTGATCACCTCCACCAACGCCGCCGCGGCGCTGGAGCAGGTCATGCCCGAGATCGCCCGCATCGGCTTCATGGCCGACTCGGTGCGCATCCCCACGTCCAGCGTGAGCCTCATCATCCTCAACGTGACCTTCCAGAGCGAGGCGCTGCCGGACGGCACGGTGTCGGTGGAGCGCGACGCCATCAACGCCATCTACCGCGAGGCCGCCGAGGGCGAGGCCAAGGGCCTGCTCAAGTACAGCGACGAGCAGAACGTGTCCGTCGACATGCTGGGTGAGGACGCGGCCGTGGTCATCGAAGGCGTCGAGACGCACACGCGCACCGGGTTCATGAACCTGCGCGTACCGTGCGAGACGCCGGACGGGCCACCGCAGCCCGAGACGGTGCGCGTGCCGCTCACGCACGTCAAGGTCTTCGGCTGGTACGACAACGAGATGGGCAGCTACACCTACCGCCTGGGCGAGCTCACCGTCCACGTGGCGAAGAGCATGTAGCCGGCCCCGCGCCGTCCGCTACCGCTCGGCGTCGTCCGCGAGCGCGAACAGCCGCCGCAGGCGGTGGTTCAGCGCCGACTTGCTCAGCGGCGGCGTGGCCCGCTCGCCGAGCTCCTGCAGGCTCAGATAGGGGAACGCGACGCGCAGCTCGCCGGCGTCGCGCAGGCCGCGGGGCAGCGCCGCCCACCCGGGCGAAGCCATGAGGCGGCGCACCAGCGCGGCCTGTCTCTCGCCCGCCGCCGCGGCGCGTCGCGCGTTGGCCTCGTCGCAGTTGGCCAGGCGGTTGGCGCTCTCCCGCACCCGGCCCAGCACCACGTGCTCCTCCCAGCGCAGGCGGGCGCCGTGGGCGCCGAGGACGGCCAGCAGGTCGGCGCCCGTCTCCGAGCGCTTCGTGTAGCAGGCCACGTTGCGCTCGCGGACGACCAGGCTGAAGTGCAGCTCGAGCCGCGCCAGCAGCGCCTGGACCTGCCGCGCGAAGTCCTCGTCGGCCAGCGTGAACTCGACGTGCACGGGCGCGCCCGGCGCGGAGACCGAGCCGCAGCCCAGGAACAGGCCGCGCAGGAAGGCGACGACGCAGCAGTGACGCTGCAGCAGCCGGCGCGGCGCCAGCATCTGCACGCGCAGGTCGTCCGACAGCACGCCGAGCTCGTTGAGCAGCTGGAGGCCGCGCGCCTCGTCGCCGAGCATCACCTCGTAGCGCAGACCGATCGGCGCGGAGTCCACGGTGCGCACCTCGGCCTCGACGCCGAACGGCTTGAGCAGCGCGAGCACGTGCCGCGCGGTGGCCGGCAGCCCCAGCGAGACGCGCACGCCGTAGCGGCTGCCGGCGCCGATCTCGAAGGTCCCGGCGCCGAACAGCAGGCCGCTGAGCTGCGCCTTGCGGCAGTGCTCGGCCGCCGGCACCAGGGTGCCGAGCTCAAGCTTCACGTCGCGCGTGAACGACATGGCTACCTGAGCGACGCGCACGAGTGCCTGCGCCAGGCGCTCCGAGTCGTGGCGCACGACGTCGCTCTGCGCCGACGACGGACGCGCGCGCCACCTTGACGCCCATGCGCTTGAGGCGATCGGCGTCGACCTGCACCGGCCGCGCCCCGAAGCGCTCGTAGCTGGCCAGCAGCTCCGGCGGTCACCGGCGTCTCGTTCACGAGCACCACGTCCACCAGGCCGCTCATGCCGTGCCGGTACAGGGCCTCGAGATGATCGGCCGCCGTGTAGCCGTCCGTCTCGCCGGGCTGCGTCATGACGTTGCACACGTAGACGACCCAGGCGCGCGTCTCCTTGAGCGCGCGCCGCACCTCGGGGATGAGCAGGTTGGGGATGACGCTCGTGTACAGGCTGCCCGGGCCGAGCACGACCAGATCGGCGCGCAGGAGCGCGGCCACCGCCTGAGGGACGGGACGGGGCTCCTCCGGGGTGAGCCACACGCGCCGCGGCAGACGTTCGGCGGCAGTGATGGTGCTCTCGCCGCTCACCTGACGGCCGCCCTCGAGCTGCGCGTGCAGCACGACATCGTCCATCGTGGAGGGCAGGACGCGGCCCCGCACCTTGAGCACGTGGGTGGACTCCGCGACGGCGCGCTCGAAGTCGCCGGTGACCTCGGCCAGCGCGGCCATGAAGAGATTGCCGAAGCTGTGGCCCTGCAGGCCGCCGTCCGGAAAACGGTACTGGAACAGCTGGCTCATCACCGACTCGTCGTCGGCCAGGGCCACCAGGCAGTTGCGGAGGTCGCCGGGCGGCGGCATGCCCATGTCACGGCGCAGCCGTCCCGAGCTGCCGCCGTCGTCCGCCATGGTCACGACGGCGGTGAGGTTGCTGGTGTGCGCCTTGAGGCCGCGCAGCAGCGCCGCCAGGCCGTTGCCGCCGCCCACGGCGACGACGCGCGGCCCGCGCGCCAGCCGGCCGGCCGCGCGGATCTCCGAGACCGTCTCCGGATTGGTGCGCTGGAACAGCCACACGCGACGGGCGCCGACCACGAGCATCACGGCGCCGGCGACGGCGCCGTCGAAGGCGAGCAGGACGCCCGCTCCGGTCTTGCCCACGAGCCAGCCCTGACCGAGGCCGCGCAGCAGCTCCTCGGACCAGAGGACACCCACGGCGACCAGCAGTGAGTACAGGAGCAGCGCGCCGCCCGCCAGGGCCAGCAGCAGCCAGCGCTTGATCCCGATGCCGGGATACAGCCACTCGAGGGTGCGGCGCGCCAGTCCGCCTCACCTGGTGCCGCTGCGACGAGGCCTCTCGCCGACAGCCTCCGGCATCAGTCTCTCGTGATGTCCCGGTGGCGGACGATCGTGTAGTAGCCCTGCTTCTGGTAGCGGTCGCCGATGAGCTCGGCGATGGTGACCGAGCGATGCCGCCCGCCGGTGCAGCCCACGCCCACGGTGAGATGGGCCTTGCCCTCGGCCGCGTAGCGGGGGAACAGGAAGTCGAGCAGCGGGAAGAGCCTCTCCAGGTACTCCTCCGTGCCGGGCGAGCGCATCACGTACTCGCTGACCTCCGCGTCCAGGCCGGTGAGCGGCCGCAGGCGGAGGTCGTAGTGCGGGTTGGGCAGGAAGCGGACGTCGAACAGCAGGTCGGCGTCGATGGGGATGCCGAACTTGTAGCCGAACGACACGATGGCGAACACGATGTTGGTGCGCCGCGTGTGCTGGATGAGGTCCTCGTTGAGGCGCGCCTTGAGCTGGTGGATGGAGATGTCGCTGGTGTCGATCACGAGGTTGGCGCGCTCGCGCAGGCCGGCCAGCAGCTTGCGCTCGTTGCGGATGCCGTCGATGACGCTGCCGCCGGACGCCAGCGGGTGACGGCGGCGCGTCTCCTTGAAGCGGCGCACGAGCGCCTCGTTGGACGCCTCCAGGAACACGAGCGTGTACTCCACACCGCGCTCGTGCAGCTCGTCCAGGAGCTGTTCGAGGCGCCCGAAGTACTCGCCGCCGCGGGCGTCGCTGACCACGGCGACGCGGTCCACCTTGCTGCCCTCGCGGCGGAACAGGTCGACCAGCGTGGGCACCAGTTGCGGCGGCAGGTTGTCCACGCAGAACCAGCCGGCGTCCTCGAAGGAGTCCATGGCCTGCGACTTCCCGGCCCCGGAGAGACCCGTGATGATGACGAACTCCAGGTTGACGCTCAAGCCCGCCCCCTTATGGCGCTGCGCGTGGGATCCATGGGGTCGCGGCGCACGGCGACCCCCTCCAGTTCGAGGAGCCGCGCCTTCCAGGCCGGGTCGTCGCCGTAGAAGCCGAGCCGGCCGTCGTTCTTGACGACGCGGTGGCAGGGGAGGATGACCGGCAGCTCGTTGCGCGCCATCACCGAGCCGGCGGCCCGGTAGGCGTTGGGATGGCCGGCCGCGGCCGCCAGGTCGCGGTAGCTGAGCACCGTGCCCCAGGGCACGGCGGCGAGCGCCGCGTACACGGCCGTCTCGAAGGCGGTCAGGCCGTGCGCGTTCGCGTAGGCGCCGATGTCGAGGTCGAAGGCGACGGGCTCGCCGGCGAAGTAGCGCTGGAGCGCCAGGGCCCAGCGGCCGGCCGGCGCGGCCGCAGGCGGGGCCGGCCTGTGGGGGTCCGGCAGGTCCAGCTCCAGCGGCAGGTCGCCGGCGAGCAGCAGCCGTCCCACGCCCAGCTCCGTCTCGTAGTACTCCTCACGGCGCGACCCTGCCGCGGGCGGCGCCTCATCCTGCCTTGTGAAGGTGCGCATAGATCTCCCTTGCGACCTTGCGCGGCAGCCCCGGCACGCGCTCCAGTTCGTCTCGTGAGGCGCTCAGGAACCGCTCGGGGCTGCCGAAGTGCTCCATGATGCGCCGCCGCCTCACCGGGCCGACCTGCGGCAGCTCGTCGAACACCGACGCCCGGCGCACGTCGGCGTCACGCCGCTGCCGATGGTATCGCACCGCGAAACGGTGCGCCTCGTCCCGCACCCGCTGCAGGAGCAGTGAGCCGGGGTCGTCGGCGGGCAGCGGCAGCGGGTCGCGGCGCCCCGGCACGAAGACCTCTTCGCGCTGCTTGGCGAGACTCACGAGCTCGACCGCCACCCCCGCCTCGCGTAGGGCCGCCTTCGCCGCCGACAGCTGTCCCTTGCCGCCGTCCACGACGACGAGGTCCGGGAGCGCGGCGAAGCTCTCGTCGTAGCCTTCGTCGGCGGCGGCGTGACGTTCGAACCTTCTCCGCAGTACCTGGTTCATCATGGCGAAGTCGTCCTGGCCGGTGGCGTCGCGCACCGCGAACTTGCGGTAGTGCGCCTTCTTCGGCACACCGCCCTCGAAGACGACCATCGAGCCCACAGGGTGCTGCTCGCCGAGGTTGGAGATGTCGTAGCACTCGATGCGAAGCGGCAGCTTGTCCAGGCCGAGGCCGTCGCGCAGGCGCTCGAGCGCCTCGATCCGTGACGCCGCGCGGCGCTCGAGGCGGTCGACCTCCGCCTGCGCGGCCAGCTCGGCGTTGTGCCGCGCCAGCTCCAGCAGGCGCCGCTTGGCGCCGCGCTTCGCGGCGCGCACCGTGACGCGCGCGCCGCGCCTCGTCCCGAGCACGGCGGCCAGCTCGGCGGCCTCCTCCAGCGGCGCCACCACCTCCGGCGGCACCGCCGACCCGTCCCAGTAGAACTCCAGCAGGAACTCCTCCAGCACCTCCGCCTGGTCGCGGCCGACGGCGTTCTCCACGTAGAAGGCCTCACGGTCGACCACCATGCCCTCGCGCACGCGGAACACCTGCACGTTGGCCCCGGGGTCGCCCTGGAAGAGGCCGATCACATCGAAGGCGTCGCTGCCTTCGATGCGCGCCGTCTGCCGCTCGCGGATGTGGCGCACGGCGGCGAGACGGTCGCGCAGCAGCGCCGCCTTCTCGAACTGCTGCGCGGCCGCGGCCGCGGCCATCTCGCGCTCGATGTCGCGCTCGACGGCCGTGAAGCGGCCGCGCAGGAACTCGACCACCTGCTCCACCGCGGCCATGTACTCCTCGTGCGTGACGCAGCCGTCGCACGGTCCCAGCGACCGCTTGATGAAGTACTGCAGGCAGGGGATGCCGCTGGGCCGCCCCGGCTTCGCACCCTTGCACTTGCGGTACGGGAAGATGCGCCCGATCACGTCCAGGGTGTCCCTGACCTTGCGGGCGCTGGAGTAGGGCCCGAAGTAGAGGTTGCCGGGCACGTGACGGCCGCGGAAGAAGCGCACGCGCGGCCACTCGTCCCTCATCGTGATCTCGATGAACGGGTAGCTCTTGTCGTCGCGCAGGCGCAGGTTGAACGGCGGCCGGTGCTCCTTGATGAAGTTGTCCTCGAGGAGCAGCGCCTCCGTCTCCGTGGCCGTGACGACCCACTCCAGCTCGCGGGCGCGGCTGACCATCTCCGCGGTGCGCCCGTGCGGCCCCTGGGAGCCGCGCCGGAAGTACGACGAGACGCGCTTGCGCAGCGCCTTCGCCTTGCCCACGTAGAGCACGTCGCCCTCGGCGTCGAGGAAGCGATAGACGCCGGGCTCGTTGGGGACACGCGGGAGGATGTCGCGCAGGTCGCCGGCCGCAGCCGGTCCGGTGGCGACACCGGACGTTGGTGTGGAGTCGTTCATCTCGTTTGATTGTACCGCCCGTGAGCCTGCGGGCAGACTGCGCCTCCAGCGGAGGCGGATCGGACCGGGCAGGCGCCCTATCCACCGGGACCGCTCCCCCGCGAAGACCCGCCTAGCGCGGGAAGGGGTCCAAAGGCGACCTGTCGCCGACGAGCCACAGGTGCCCGAAAGGATCGAAGAACCCGCCTTGACGATGCACTCCCCAGGGCGCCTCACGGTCCGCGAGGCCGCCGGGGGCCTCGGTCGCCCCGGCCCCAAGGGCTCGCGCGATCAACGCATCCGGGTCGTCGCAGAACACCTCCACCCTCACCGTGGTCGTGCGCGCCTCGATCGGGGTGTCCCAACCGTTGTGCGCAGGCTCTCCGAGGAAGACGGGGGCGCCGGCTATGCGCATGCCGACGACCGAGCCCAGACTCCAAAGCAGTGTGGCTCCGAGCGCGGACTCGTACCACCGGAGAGCGGCCTGCGCGTCGGGGACGGCGAGCATGACGGAGACGACAGCAGGCTTGTCATGCGGATCCATCGGCCCTCCCTGCTTCCGTGGTGGACTGCTGGCGGAGAGGGCCGTGCGGACGGCGCCGTCAGGCGCGGACCGCCGCCCCTTCGCCCAGGACGTGCGCCAGGAAGCGGCCGGTGTGCGACGTCGCGGCCAGGCCGGCCAGCTCCTCCGGCGTGCCCGTCGCGACCACCGCGCCGCCCTCTTCCCCGCCCTCCGGGCCGAGGTCGATGACCCAGTCCGCCGACTTGATGACGTCCAGGTTGTGCTCGATGACGACCACGGTGTTGCCCTGGTCCACCAGCCGCTGCAGCATCTCCAGCAGCTTCTCGATGTCCGAGAAGTGCAGGCCCGTGGTGGGCTCGTCCAGGATGTAGAGCGTCTTGCCGGTGGCCACCTTGCTGAGCTCGCTGGCGAGCTTGACGCGCTGGGCCTCGCCGCCGGACAGCGTCGTGGCCGGCTGGCCCATCTTGACGTAGTCGAGGCCCACGTCGGCCAGCGCCCTGAGGCGGCGCGCGATGCGCGGCACGTTGGCGAAGAACTCGACCGCCTCCTCCACGCTCATCTCCAGCACCTCGGCGATGTTCTTGCCCTTGTAGCGCACCTCGAGCGTGTCGCGGTTGTAGCGCTTGCCGCGGCAGGCCTCGCAGGGCACGTACACGTCGGGCAGGAAGTGCATCTCGATCTTGATCTGGCCGTCGCCGCGGCAGGTCTCGCAGCGCCCGCCCTTGACGTTGAAGCTGAAGCGCCCGGGCTTGTAGCCGCGCAGCTTGCTCTCCGGGGTCTGGGCGAAGAGCTGACGGATGTGGTCGAAGACGCCGGTGTACGTCGCCGGGTTGCTGCGCGGCGTGCGCCCGATGGGCGACTGGTCGATGTCGATGACCTTGTCCAGGAGCTGCGACCCGTCGATGCCGGCGTGGTCACCGGCGCGCAGCTTGGAGCCCCGGTTGAGCCGGGCGGCCATGCCCTTGTAGAGGATCTCGTTGATGAGCGTCGACTTGCCCGAGCCGGAGACGCCGGTGACGCAGCTGAAGGCGCCGACGGGGAAGCTCACGTCGATGTCGCGCAGGTTGTGCATGCGGGCACCGCGCACCGTGAACCACTCCAGCGGCAGGCGCCGCTGGCCGGGCAGGGCGATGACGCGGCGCCCGGCCAGATAGTCGCCGGTGAGCGAGTCGGGGTCGGCCATGATCTCGGCCGGTGCGCCCTGGGCGACGATCGAGCCGCCGTGCTCGCCGGCGCCGGGGCCCATGTCGACGATGTGGTCGGCCGAGCGCATCGTCTCCTCGTCGTGCTCCACGACGATGACGGTGTTGCCGAGGTCGCGCAGGCGCAGCAGCGTGTCGATGAGGCGCCGGTTGTCGCGCTGGTGGAGGCCGATGCTGGGCTCGTCCAGGATGTAGAGCACGCCCACCAGCGCCGAGCCGATCTGCGTGGCCAGGCGGATGCGCTGCGCCTCGCCGCCCGACAGCGTCGCCGCGGCGCGCTGCAGCGTGAGGTAGCCCACGCCCACGTCGTTGAGGAACGTGAGGCGCTCGACGATCTCGCGGATGACGCGCCCGCCGATGAGCCGCTCCGTGTCGCTGAGCGCGAGGCCGTGCAGGAAGCGCAGGGCCTCGCGCACGCTCATCAGGGTGAACTGGTGGATGTTGCGGTCGCCGACGGTGACCGCCAGGCTGCTCGGCTTGAGGCGGGCGCCGTGGCAGTCCGGGCACGGCCGCTCGGCCATGTACTCCTCGATCTTCTGGCGCACGAGCTCCGACTCCGTCTCCTCGAAGCGCCGCTGCAGGTGCTTGATGATGCCGGGGAAGTGCGCGTTGTAGCGCCGGACGCGGCCCTCGTAGTTGCGGTAGCTCATGGGGATGCGCGTGCTGCCGGTGCCGTACAGGAAGAGGTCGCGCTGCTCCTGGGGCAGCTTGTCCCACGGCTTGTCCGTGTCCACGCCGAACGTGGCCGCGATGGACTCGAACGACCTGCTCGAGCCAGCCGAACGACAGCTGCCCGTAGGGCAGCAGCGCGCCCTTGTCGATGCTGATGGAGCCGTCCGGCACCACGAGGCCGGGGTCGATCTCCTGGGTGGAACCGAGGCCGTGGCAGGTGGGGCAGGCGCCGTGCGGGCTGTTGAAGCTGAAGATGCGGGGCTGGATCTCGGGCAGCGAGATACCGCAGTGGATGCAGGCGAACTTCTCGCTGAAGGTGAGCGTGGGTCCCTCCGGGATCTCGATCTCGACGAGGCCGTCGGCGAGCTGGGCGGCGGTCTCGATGGAATCGGTGAGCCGCCGCCTGAGCCCTTCCTTCATCACGAGCCGGTCGACGATCACGGCGATGTCGTGCTTGAACTTCTTGTCGAGGTCGATGTCCTCCTCGAGCTCGCGCACCTCGCCGTCCACCTTGACGCGCGTGAAGCCGTCCGCGCGCAGCTGCTGGAAGAGCTTGCCGTACTCGCCCTTGCGGCCGCGCACGACCGGCGCGACGACGCTGAAGCGCGTGCCGGCGTCCAGCTCCGACACCTGGTCGACGATCTGCTGGATGCTCTGACCGGCGATGGGCCGCCCGCAGTTGGGGCAGTGCGGGTGGCCGACGCGCGCGTAGAGCAGGCGCAGGTAGTCGTAGATCTCGGTGACGGTGCCGACGGTGGAGCGCGGGTTGCGCGAGGTCGTCTTCTGGTCGATCGAGATGGCCGGCGACAGGCCCTCGATGGAGTCCACGTCGGGCTTGTCCATCTGCCCCAGGAACTGGCGGGCGTAGGCGGACAGCGACTCGACGTAGCGGCGCTGGCCCTCGGCGTAGATCGTGTCGAAGGCCAGCGACGACTTGCCCGAGCCGGAGAGCCCGGTGATGACGATGAAGCGGTCGCGCGGCAGGCTCAAGGTGATGTCCTTGAGGTTGTGCTCGCGCGCGCCGGTGATGACGAGGTCGTTGGTCATACTTTCAGTGTGACAGGTGTGGCAAGCCGGGCTTAGTGTGCGGTCCGCCTTCGGTGGCCCGCACGTTAGTTCCAGCTTCGTACCCCAGGGCTTTCTCTACTATCGTCCATCAGCCCTGGCCATGTGCTCCCTTGACTAATCGATCAGAAGCAGGCCGGTCCAGCAGGGATGGTCCTCGGCCGGCAGCTCGACGCTGAGGCCGGCCGCCTCGGCCGTGGCGACGACGTCGATGCCCACGGCCTCCATGGACGGGCGCGCCGCGAAGGGATGCCGGCACGACTCGCCCGAGCCCAGGCCGACGCACTCCTCGCAGAGCACGCAGTCGCCGCCGCTGAACGCGGTGGCGTAGCGGTAGCCCATCTTGAAGGCGTCGGTCTCGAGGGCGCTCATGAGCGACGCGAAGTCGTTCTGGCTGTCGCGCAGGGCGCCGAGGCCGTCCATCTGGCCGTGCGCCTCGGCGTACGGCAGGCCGTCGCAGGTCTCGTCCACGTCGCGCTGGGTGACGGGGATCTCGCCCTGCACGACCAGGGCGTCGCTGTACTTGCGCAGCACACCGCTGGTCTCGGCCGGCTCCATGACGTTGGGCGGGCACATCAGGTTGTGCCCGTAGTGAGCGCACAGCGGCACGCGGCATTTCATGCGCACGCGCTCGTCGACGACCACGGCGGCGGCCGGTATCGGCGCGGCCGAGGCGGCGCCGAGCTGCCGCGCCCTGGACACGAGCTGTTGAAGGTGCAGCGCCTCAGCCAACCGTCGCCTCCCGTCTCGCGAGCTCCTTGCTGAGCTCCTTGATCTCGTCCCGCAGCTTGGCGGCGTACTCGAACTTGAGCTGGTCCGCCGCCTCGAACATCTCGGCCTCCAGGCTGGCCAGAAGCTTCTCCAGGTCGGCCTGAGGCATGGCCAGCTTCTTCGCCACGGCCTTGGCGGCGCGGCGGCCCTTGGTCGGCACCGCCGCCGCGTCGCTCATCATCGTGGCGATGTCGCTCACGCCCTTGACGATGCTCCTGCGGCGTGATGCCGTGCTGCTCGTTGAAGGCGGTCTGCCTCGCCCGCCGCCGGTTCGTCTCGTCGATGGCGACGCGCATGGCGGCGGTCATCGAGTCAGCGTACATGATGACCTTGCCGCGCACGTTGCGGGCGGCGCGGCCGATGGTCTGGATGAGGCTCGTCTGGCCGCGCAGGAAGCCCTCCTTGTCCGCGTCCAGGATGGCGACCAGCGTGACCTCCGGCAGGTCCAGCCCTTCGCGCAGCAGGTTGATGCCGACCAGGACGTCGAACTCGCCCAGGCGCAGGTCGCGGACGATCTGGATGCGCTCCAGCGTGTCGATCTCGCTGTGCAGGTAGCGCACCTTGAAGCCGTTCTCCAGCAGGTAGTCCGTGAGGTCCTCCGCCATGCGCTTGGTGAGCGTGGTGACCAGCACGCGCTCGTCCACCTCCACGCGGCGGCGGATCTCGTTCATGAGGTCGTCGATCTGCCCCTCGGTGGGCCGCACCTCGACCTCGGGGTCGATGAGCCCGGTGGGACGGATGATCTGTTCGGCGATGTTGACGCTGTTGGCCAGCTCGAACTGCCCCGGCGTGGCGCTCACGAAGACGATCTGCGGCACCCTGGCCAGGAACTCGTCGATGCGCAGCGGCCGGTTGTCCAGGGCGCTCGGCAGGCGGAAGCCGTACTCCACCAGGGTGGTCTTGCGCGACTTGTCGCCCTCGAACATGCCCTGGATCTGCGGCAGCGTCATGTGCGATTCGTCGATGAAGCAGAGGAAGTCGTCCGGGAAGTAGTCGAGCAGGCAGTTGGGCCGCGCCCCGGGCTGCTTGCCGAGCAGGATGCGCGAGTAGTTCTCGATGCCGTTGCAGTAGCCCATCTCGCGCAGCATCTCCATGTCGTAGAGCGTGCGCTGCCGCAGGCGGTGCGCCTCCAGCACCTTGCCGTTGTCCTCGAACCAGGCGCAGCGCTCCTCCAGCTCGCGCTGGATCTCGACGAGCGCCCGCTCCACGGCGGGGCTGTTGGTGACGAAGTGCGAGGCCGGGTAGATGGCGACGTGCCGCGGCTTGTCCAGCACCTCGCCGCCGACGGGGTCGAAGCTGACGATCTGCTCGACCTCGTCGCCCCACAGCTGGATACGGATGGCTGTGTCCTGTGCGGCGGGCCAGATCTCGACGGAATCGCCACGGACCCTGAACTTGCCGCGCGCCGGGTCGAAGTCGTTGCGCGCGTACTGGATGTCGACCAGCTTGCGCAGCATGTCGTCGCGGTCCACGGTGTCGCCCACCTGCAGCAGCACCATGCTGTCGAGGTAGTCCTCCGGAGAGCCCAGGCCGTAGATGCAGCTGACGCTCGCCACGATGACCACGTCGCGGCGCAGGAAGAGCTGCGTGGTGGCGGCGTGGCGCAGGCGGTCGATCTCGTCGTTGATGGAGGAGTCCTTCTCGATGTAGAGGTCCTGCGACGGGACGTATGCCTCCGGCTGGAAGTAGTCGTAGTAGCTGACGAAGTACTCGACGGCGTTGTCCGGCAGGAACTCGCGGAACTCGTTGCAGAGCTGCGCCGCCAGCGTCTTGTTGTGGGCGATGACCAGCGTGGGCTTCTGCGCCTTCTCGATGACGTTGGCCATGGTGAAGGTCTTGCCGGAGCCGGTGACGCCGAGCAGCGTCTGGTAGCGGTCGCCGCGCAGCACGCCGTCGGCGAGCGCGGCGACCGCCTCCGGCTGGTCGCCGGTCAGGCCGTAGCTGCTCTGGATCGTGAACCCGCTCATCGGTCTGACTCTAGCAACACGAACACATGTTCGCAAGATGGCTCAGAGGGCGTCAAGCTCCTCGGCGTAGGCCCGCCTGTACAGTTCCGTGAGACGCGCCACCTCGGTGACATAGCGGCGCGTCTCCGCGAACTCGATGTCCGCCGTCGTGAAGCCGGCCGCCCGCGCGGCCGCGCCAGGCGTCGACGTTGCGCACGCCGGCGTTGTACGCGGCGACCGCCTCCAGCCGCGACCCGCCGTAGTGGTCCAGCAGCATCCGCAGATAGCGGCTGCCGTACCTGATGTTGATGCGCGGGTCGCCGAGATCGGCGGGCCGGAAGTCCACGCCGCCGGTGCGCCGCGCGATCTCGCGGGCCGTCGACGGCAGCACCTGCATCAGACCGACCGCGCCCTCGCTCGACACGACCTTCTCTCGGTACCCGCTCTCCTCGTAGATGAGACCCGCGACGAGAGCCGGGTCAAGGTGGTTGCGCGCGGCCGCCGCCGCGATGACGGCGCGGTGGTCCAGGGGGTAGACGCGCCGCGCGACCCATGGCGGCACGTGATCCACGTACCACGCCGGCAGCGCGTGATGCACGGCGACGGCCCCCGCCGCCAGCCCCGCCAGCACGAGGGCGAGCAGCAGCAGGCGCTTCACGAGGGTTGCTCGCCCGCTTCCCCGGCGCCGTCGCGCCACGTCGCGATGATGTGCGCCACCGTCTCGCCGACGAAGTCGCGCAGCTGCTTGCGCGCTGCGGTGTTGCGGTACACGAAGTCGCTGCGCGCCACCTTCTCCTCCTCCGGCATCTGCTGCGCCAGACGGCGGCTGAATTCGCTGTCCGTGAGCTTGGCGATGAGGCGCCGGCGACGCACGCGGTCCGGCGCCGTGACCAGCATGACGAAGTCGAACGTGTCCTCCATGCCCGTCTCGAAGAGCAGCGGCACCTCGGCGACCACGAGGACGGGCCGCGGATGCGCCTTCTCCTGCGCCTCGGCGAACTCGTCCACGGCGCGACGCACGTGCGGGTGCAGCTGGTCCTCGAGCCACGAGAGCTCGGCGGGGTCGTCGAACACGATGTGGGCGAGCGCCGTGCGGTCCACCTCGTCGGCGGCCATCACGCCGTCGCCGAAGTGCTCGCGGATACGCGCGACGATCTCGGGGCGTGAATAGAGGCCGTGGACGATGTCGTCGCTGGAGACGACGGCGGCGCCCAGCTCATGCAGATAAGCGAGCGCCGTGGACTTGCCGGAGCCGATGCCTCCGGTCAGACCCAGGCGCGGCACGATGTGTCGTGAAGTGTCCATATGCAGGACAGACGTCGTGCGGGGCGGCGGTGGCGCTGTGCGCCACCGCCGCCCCGCACGACTGTGCGGTCACGCCTCGGTAGCCTCGGCGGCGTCGGGCTCGGCGGCGTCGGCCTCGGCCGTCTCGGCCTCCGGCTCGTCCGCCTTGTCCGCGCCGGCAGGGAACACGTCGTCGCTCAGGCCCAGCTCGGGCTCGTGCTCCTCGAGCACGGCCTCCGCGGCTGCCTCGACGATCTCGGCCTCGACCTCGACGACGGCGGCCGCTTCGGCCACCGCTTCGATCTCCTCCGGCGTCTCGGCGACCTCGGCGGCCGCCTCGACGATCTCGGCCTCGACCTCGACCTCGGCCGCGGCCTCGACGATCTCCTCGATCTCCTCGACCTCCTCGATCTCCTCGGCCTCCTCGGCCTCTTCGGCCTCAGCCTCGGGCGGCGCCATGGGACGCATGGGGCGCACGTTGTCGCCGTCCACGCGCTTGATGCTGAGGCTCAGGCGGCGGCGCTCCGAATCGACCTCGATGATCTTGACCTGTACGGTCTGCCCCACCGAGACGACCTCGTCCGGACGCTCGACGTGGCGGTTGGCCAGCTCGCTGATGTGGACCAGGCCTTCGATGCCCTCGTAGATCTCCACGAAGGCGCCGAACGCGACGATCTTGGTGACGCGGCCCTCGACGATGTCGCCGACCTTGTGCTGCGCCACGATCTTCTGCCACGGGTCCTCCTGGGTCTGCTTGAGACCCAGGCTGATGCGCTGGCGGTCGCGGTCGATGTCCAGCACCTTGACCTTGACCTTCTGGTTGACCTGCAGCACCTCGGACGGGTGGTTGATGTGCGTCCAGCTGAGCTCGCTGATGTGGATCAGGCCGTCGATGCCGTCCAGGTCCACGAACGCGCCGAAGTCCACGATGTTGCTGATGGTGCCCTCGACGATGTCGCCCACATTGAGCTCGTCGATGATCTGCTGGCGGACCTCCTTGCGCTCCTCCTCGAGGACGGCGCGGCGGCTGAGGACCACGTTGTTGCGGTTGCGGTTCATCTCGATGACGCGGCAGTTGAGCTCCTGGCCCACGTACTCCTGGAGGTCCTGCACGCGGCGGATGTCGACCAGCGAGGCGGGCAGGAAGCCGCGCACGCCCAGGTCGAGGATGAGGCCGCCCTTGACCACTTCGATGACCGTGCCCTGTACGGGCTCGCCGCTCTCGAAGGCGGCCTCGATGCGCTTCCAGGCCTTCTCGAACTTGGCACGCTTCTTGCTGAGGATGAGGCGGCCGTCCGCGTCTTCCTTCTGCATGACGAGGGCGTCGATCTCCTCGCCGAGCTGCACCTCTTCCGAGGTGTTCACGTTCTTGCGGATGCTGAGCTCGTTGACCGGGATGACGCCTTCGGACTTGTAGCCGATGTCGACGAGCACCTCGTCCTTGTCGACGCGGACCACCTTGCCGGTGACGATGTCGCCCTCGGTGAAGACGTTGATGGTCAGGTCGTAGTTGGGGATGATCTCGCCGTCTACCTCGATGAGGTAGCCTTCGCTGCCTTCCACGATGCGGGGATCGTTGGCGGCCTCGAGCTGTGTGTCGATGGGTTTGTCAGCCATGTGGTGTGGAATGCCTCCCGGTCACGATGCGGTCAGTCGTTAACAGAGGGAAACGGCCCGCGGACCGCAGCGGGCCGAAACCAGCGGAGTATAGCACGGG
>CAVPQD010000034.1:0-14279 GCA_963707335.1 uncultured Thermoleophilia bacterium
GTCCTCGGCGCCACCGTCGGCGCCGTCTTGCGGCTGCCGCTGCCGTGGTGGCTCGGCATCCCGCTGCTGGTCTACTGGGTGGTCGTCGCGGTGCTGCTCATCATGGACAACCGCGAGCCGTCACGCACGCTCACCTGGCTGTTCGTGCTGCTGCTCTTCCCGGTCCTGGGTCTGGTCTTCTTCCTGTTCTTCGGCAGGGACTGGAAGATCATCACGGCGCGGCGCCACTCCACCGAGGATTTCATGGCGTCGGTCGTGGCCAAGATGGACCCCATCTACGACCGCAACGCCGAGGCCGCCGATCGCTTCGAGCGCGACTATCGCGACACCGCCGCCTCGCGGCGTCTCGTCCACGATCGAGAAGGAGAACCGACGCACGGATACTGCGGGCGGCGACGCTCGAGATCTACCCGGCGGGCGCCCTGAAGTTCGCGCAACTCAAGAAGGACCTGGCGGCCGCGCAGCGCTTCATCCATCTCGAGTACTTCATCTGGGAGAAGGACGAGCTCACGGCGGAGATCACGCAGATCCTGCTGGAGCGCATCGCCGCCGGCGTCGAGGTCCGCATCATGTACGACTACGTGGGCTGCATCTCGTTCAAGAAGGATGAGCTCAAGCAGCTGGCCGCGGCGGGCGCCAAGGTGAGCGCCGACGTGACCGACGCCATGAAGATGAACTACCGCAACCACCGCAAGATCGTCGTCATCGACGCCGAGATCGGCTACACCGGCGGCATGAACATGGGCCAGGAGTACATCGACGGCGGCGAGCGCTTCGCCACCTGGCGCGACACCCACATGCGCTACACGGGCCAGGCGGTCGCGGAGCTGCAGAAGCTGTTCGCGATGCGCTGGTTCCAGGACGAGCACGACGACCTGCTGCGCGACGAGTACCTGCCGGCGCCGGACGGTTCGGGCGATGGCGGCGTGCTCACGCAGACCGTCGCCCACAGCATCGAGGATGTCTGGGAGGCGAGCCGCAGGGCGCACATGATCGCCATCGCCAGCGCCCGCCGCACCCTGCGCATCCAGTCTCCCTACTTCGTCCCGGACGAGGCCGATGTTCGAGACCCTCCTGAACGCGGCGCTGCGCGGCGTGGACGTGAAGTTCATGATGACCGGCAAGATCGACAAGAAGCTGCCCTTCTGGGCGGCGCAGACCTACTACGAGCCGCTGCTCAAGGTCGGGTGCGCGGATCTTCCTGTACGAGGCCGGCTTCTTCCACGCCAAGACCATCGCCATCGACTCGCAGTTCGGCGCCGTCGGCACCATGAACATGGACATCCGCAGCCTGCGCCTGCACAAGGAGCTCATGGTCTGGATCTACGATCGAGGAGAAGGCGCTGCAGCTGGAGCAGATCTTCGACCACGACCTCGAACAGTGCCGGGAGGTCACGCTCGCCGATGTCGCCGCAGTGCCGAAGCGGGAGCGCTTCCGCAACTCGTTCGCGCGACTGTTCTCGGCCCAGGTGTAGGGGGCCGGCGCGTCCGAGCGCGTGCCGCCGCGCGGACGCGCCGGCCCTTCGCCGCGCCTCCGTCCTGCCGTAGAATAGGCGGCGTACCGCGGCGGGAGGGTCCCGCGCCTCAGCAGGGAGCGACGGAGTCAGATGGCCGACGACCAGTTCACGTACAAGCAGGCGGGGGTCGACGTGGAGGCGGGCAACCGCGCCGTCGACCTCCTCAAGGAGCGCCTCAAGAGCACGAAGAACCCGCTCGTCCTGGGCGGCCTCGGCGGGTTCGGCGGCGCCATGCGGCTGCCGCGGCTCAAGGACCCGGTGCTCGTCGCCGGCACCGACGGCGTGGGCACCAAGATCGAGATCGCGCGGGCCATGGGCAGGCTCGACACGGTGGGCATCGACCTGGTCGCCATGAGCGTCAACGACGTGTCCGCGTGCGGCGCCGTACCGCTGTTCTTCCTGGACTACCTGGTCGTCGGCAAGGTCGTGCCCGAGGAGGTCGCCGCCATCGTCACCGGCGTCGACGAGGGCTGCCTGCGGGCGCAGTGCGTGCTGCTCGGCGGCGAGACGGCCGAGCACCCCGGCCAGTTCCCCGGCGGCGACTTCGACATGGCCGGCTTCGCGGTGGGCATCGCGGAGCGCGACGAGCTGTGGGGACCGCAGCTCGTCGCGCCGGGCGATGCCCTCATCGGCATCGACTCGTCGGGCGTCCACTCCAACGGCTTCAGCCTCATCCGGCACCTCCTCAGGGAGCACGCCATCGACGTGCACAGCAAGTTCCTGAGCGAGGGCGGCGGGCCCGGCGCCTGCGCCGACCCCGACGCCGGCATCGCGCCCTGCTACGACCCGGCTGCCTGCGTCGGCGACGTGCTGCTCACGCCCACGGCGATCTACAGCCCGGTGCTGCACGACCTCGGCCACGCCGGCGGCGTGCACGCCGCGGCGCACATCACCGGCGGCGGCTTCCCGGACAACGTGGGCCGCGCCGTGCCGGACGAGCTGGCCGCGGCCATCGACCTCGGCAGCTGGCAGCCCAACCCGGTGTTCGCCTGGCTGCACGGCCTCGGCGTGAGCAAGGCCGAGCTGCTCAAGACGTTCAACTGCGGCCTCGGCATGGTGCTCGCCGTCGACCGCGAGCACGTCGCCGGGGCCCTGGACGTGATCGCCCGCGGCGGGCACGAGGCCCGCGTGGTCGGCGAGGTCGTGCCGCGCGGCGACGGGCCCGCCGTACGCTACAGCGGAGAGCTCGTGCTGTGAGGCAGCTCGACCTTATCGGCTGCGGCGCCCTCAACCTGGATCTCATCTACCGACTGCCTCGCAGCTTCCCGCTGTGGGACGAGCTGGGGCCGCCCGGCACCGAGCAGCTGCTCGAGCCCCCGGTGCGCAAGGCTGTGGACGAGGCGCTCGCCCACGTCACACCCGTGCGGTCGGGCGGCGGACAGGCGGCCAACACGGTCTTCGCGATGGCCCGGCTCGGCTATCGCGCCGCCATGCTCGGCCGCGTCGGCGGCGACGAGGACGGCGCCTACCTGCTGCAGGAGCTCGACCCGGCCGACGGGCAGCTGGTGCGACGCGACGGCGAGACGGGGCGCGTGTACGTGCTGCTCGACGAGGACGGCGAGCGCCGCAACCTCGTGTGGCCGGGCGCCAACGACGCCTTCGCGCCCGGCGATCTGCCACGGCGGACGCCGCGCACGCGGTTCGCCTACTTCTCCAGCTTCGTCGGCGACGAGCCGCTGCAGACACAGCTGGCGCTCCTGCAGCGGCTCCCCAAGGAGGTCGAGGTCGCCTTCGACCCAGGCGAGATCTACGCCCGCAAGGGGGTCAAGCGCTTCCTGCCGCTGTTGCGTCGCTGCGCCTACCTGTTCGCCACCGAGAACGAGCTGCAGATGCTCTGCGGCCTGGCCCTGCCGGAGGCGCTCGACTTCGCCCTGCGTGCCGGTGTCGGCCTGGTCGTCTGCAAGATGGGCGGCCGCGGGGCGCGCCTCGTCGGCAACCGCGTCGACCTGTACGTCCCGCCGGTCCCGGCCGAGGTCGTCGACGTCACCGGCGCCGGCGACCTGTTCGCCGCCGGCTTCCTGGCGGCGATGCAGGAGCAGGTCGGCCTCGAGTCGGCCGGCCGCCTGGCCGCGTGGGCGGCGTCGCGCGGCATCGCCGGGCTGGGGCGCAGCTCTTACCCCGACGCCGAGGCCTGGCGCGCGCGCCTCGCCGAGGAGCGCGGCGAGGACCAGGGCGCGGTGCTCGGCGTGCGGCGCGACGACGCCGGACGGGGCGGGACGGGTCCGACGGCGCCCGGCGAACGAGGCCGGCGATGAGGATCGGCTGGCTCTCGACGGGGCGCGACCAGGCGGCCAGCAACCTGCTGGCGGACGTCGTCGCCCGCGCCCAGCACGACGAGCTTCCCCTGGAGATCGGCGCCGTGTTCTGCGACCGCGAGCTCGGCGAGTCGGACGAGAGCGACCGCTTCCTCAAGCTCGTCCAGCGCCTCGGCTTCCCCGTCGTGACCCACAGCAGCGCCGCGAGCTGGGCTGCGGCACAGGAGCAGGGCCTCAGCCGCGTGGCCTGGCGCCACGACTTCCACGAGGAGGTCTTCGAGCTGCTCAAGCCGTTCCGCCTCGACGTGCTCGTCATGGCCGGGTACATGCTCATCGTCAGCCCGGCCCTGTGCCGCCGCTACGTGCTGCTCAACCTTCACCCGGCGCTGCCCGACGGCCCCACGGGTACATGGCAGGAAGTGATCTGGACGCTGCTCGACAGGGAGGCGACCGAGACGGGCGCGATGATGCATCTCGCCACCGCGGAGCTGGACCGTGGCCCTGTGGTGTCGTTCTTCCGCTTCGACCTGACGGGCGGCGACTGGGACGCGCTCTGGGCGCAGTTCCGGGAGAAGCGGCGGACCATGAGCGTGGCTCAGATCGCCGCCGCCGAAGGCGAACAGGAGCCGCTGTTCGCCGAGATCCGGCGGCACGGCGAGGTGCGCGAGATCCCGCTGCTGTACCAGACGCTGCGCCAGTTCACCCAGGGGCAGCTCAACACCGCCGCCGGCGCCGTGTTCGCCGAGTCGGCGCGCCTGCCCCTCGACCTCACGGAGCTCGTCGAGGAGGAGCTGGTGCGCCGATGACCCGCATCTTCGTCACGGACTGCGAGGGACCGCTCACCACCAACGACAACGCCCTGGAGCTGGCGGAGCGCTTCATCCCGGACGGCGGCGACTTCTTCGCCCGCCTCAGCCGCTACGACGACTTCCTGGCCGACGTGGTGCGCAAGCCCGGCTACAACGCCGGCGACACGCTGCGCCTGCTGCCGCCCTTCCTCAAGGCCTACGAGGTCACCGACGAGGACGTGGAGCAGTTCAGCGCCGAGCGCGTCCTCATGGTCCCGGGCGCGCTCCAGATGCTGCTGACAGGTGCGCGAGCTCATGCCGGCTTTCATCATCTCCACGTCCTACACGCCGTACATCCACGCCCTCTGCGACCTCACCGGCTTCCCCGTGGAGCACGTGCGCTGCACGGAGCTGCGCCTCGACGCCTGGGACGTGCCGGAGGACGAGAAGGCTGGCTGCGCGAGCAGGCGGAGCGCGTGCTGGACCGCGAGCTCATCGACATCCCCGAGGACGCGGCGAAGCCGCGGACCTGTCGCGGCGCGACCGTGAGACGGTCGCGTTGCTGGACGATCTCTTCTGGGAGCAGTTGCCCGGCACGGTGAGCGGCGAGATGGTCGCCGGCGTGCACCCCGTGGGCGGCGGCATGAAGCTCGCCGCGCTGGAGGAGATCGTCGCCGGCGCAGGGCGCCGCGCGGCGCCGAGGTCATGTACGTCGGCGACTCCATCACGGACGCGCCGCCCCTCGAGCGCGGTCAAGTCATGGGGCGGCGTCTCGCTCAGCTTCAACGGCAACGGCTACGCGCTGGCGGCGGCCGAGATCGCGGCCGCCAGCCCGGACGCCGAGGTCGTGGGCCAGCTGGCCACCGCCTTCGCCGAGGGCGGCCGCGAGGCCGCCCTCAAGGCGGTGAGCGCCTGGCCCAAGCCCAAGAAGGGCGTGCGGCCCACGGGCAAGGCGCGCGCCCGCGTGGGCCTGGTCGTCGAGGAGCCGCAGGCGCTCGCCGAAGCCTCAGCCGCATCGCGGCTGAGCGTGCGCGGCGAGCGCATCGCCCGCCTCGGCTGAGGCTGCCGGGGCGGCGCGCCGGCATCGCAGCCGGCGCCGTTCGCGGCATCACCCGTCAGCCGTCTCACCATCGCTCGGCCCGACGGACTCGTCGCCCCGACGCCAACGGGGCAGGCCTTGACCCGCCGTCCGGTCGCCTGCTACCTTACTTAGTAAGCCTTACTTTGTACGGATGGCTGGAGGACGAGGTGGCGGCCACGCGGACCACCCTGACCAAGCACCGTATCCTGCAGCTGGCCCTCGAGATCATCGACCGCGAGGGCCTGACGGCGCTCAACATGCGGCGTCTCGCCGCCGAGGCCGGCGTCAAGCCGATGAGCCTGTACCACCACTTCCCCAACAAGGACGCCATCCTGAACGGCGTGGCGGAGTGCATCGCCGCGGCCGCGCTGGGGGACGCGGGCGCGGAGCGGCCCGCGATGCCCTCACGACCGGCGGTGACTGGCGGCGACGAGTGCGGCTGCTCTTCATCGGCCTCTACGAGCTGGTGCAGGCGCACCCGCGGGCGCTGCCGCTCATCTCCACCGGCGTCTTGCGCACGCCGAGCGGCCGGCGCTGGATGGAGGAGCTCATGGGCGTGCTGCTCGACGCGGGTCTTCACGCCCGACGACGCCGCCGAGCTGTACCACACCGTCGGCGGCTTCACGCTCGGTCTGGGCTACGCCGGCCTGCTCAGCCTGGAGGTGCCGGCGACGCAGATCGTGACCGAGCTCGCCGGCCACTGGGACGAGTATCCGAACCTGCTCGCGGTCGGCCTGCGCCTGGCGCAGTGGGACCGTGCCGATGAGTTCGCGACCGGCCTGGACACGCTGCTCGAGCATTACGCGCGGCGTCTGACGGCGACGCCGAGGGGCCGGCGATGAAGGTCAAGATGATCTCGCCGGCCAAGACGGCCGCCGACAGCCCGTTCTGGCGGGCCATCAAGTACTCACTGTTCCCGCCCCTCGGCCTGGCGACGCTCGCCGGCTATCTGAGCGAGGACGACGACATCGTGATCCAGGACGAGCACGTGGAGAAGCTGGACCTCGACGACGACCCGGACCTCGTCGTCATCGAGGCGTACATCACCTCCGCCCGCCGCGCCTATCGCTACGCCGACCTGTACCGGTCGCGCGGCGCCTACGTCTGCCTCGGCGGCCTGCACCCCACGAGCATGCCGGACGAGGCCGCGGCCCACGCCGACAGCGTCTTCTGCGGCCCCGGCGAGGACATCTGGCCGGCCTTCCTTCAGGACTTCCGGGCCGGCCGGCCCAGACCGCTCTACCGCTCCACCGTCCGCACGCTCGACGGCATGCCGCGGCCGCGCCGCGACCTCATCAGACGCGAGCGCTACCTGGTGCCCAACTCCGTCGTCGTGAGCCGCGGCTGCCCCCACATCTGCGACTTCTGCTACAAGGAGGCCTTCTTCCGCGGCGGCAGATCGTTCTACGTGCAGGCGGTCGACGAGGCCCTGGCGGAGATCGACCGCCTGCCCGGCCGCCACCTCTACTTCCTGGACGACAACCTCTTCGGCAGCCCGCCGTTCGCCGAGGCGCTGTTCGACGGGCTGCGCGGCATGGGCCGCGTCTGGCAGGCCGCGGGCACGGTGCAGGCCGTGCTCCGGCCCGGGCTGCTCGAGAAGGCCGTGGACAGCGGCCTGCGCAGCCTGTTCATCGGCTTCGAGACGCTCGACGAGTCGAACCTGCGCGCCCAGCGCAAGGTGCAGAACCTGGGCGGCGGCTACGACGACGCCGTCCGCCGCCTCCACGACCTGGGCGTGATGGTCAACGCCGCCTTCGTGTTCGGCATGGACGAGGACGGCACCGACGTCTTCGACAGGACGGTGGACTGGGCCGTGAGCCGCGGCATCGAGACGGCGACCTTCCACATCCTCACGCCGTATCCGGGCACGCGTCTGCAACGCCGCCTGGCCGCCGAGGGGCGCGTCACGAGCCTGGACTGGGACCGCTACGACACGCGCCACGCGGTCTTCCGGCCGAAGCGCATGACCGCGGCGCAGCTGGAGGCGGGCTACCGGCGCTCCTACCGCCGCTTCTACAGTTGGGGCAACATCGCGCGGGCGGCGTGGACGGGCCGGGACGCGCGCGAGAAGGCCAGACACGTCGCCTACACCGCCGGCTGGAAGAAGTTCGAGCCCATGTGGGACCTGGCCATCCGCAGCGGCCAGGTGCACAGGTTCCTGCCGCTGCTCGAAGCCATCCTCGACCGCTTCGGCAGCGGCGGCGGCGCGATGCCCGCCCGCTCGCGCCACCGGCGGGAGGGCACGGCGCTGGGCGGGGCGCGTAGCACCGGCCCGGCCTTCAACTGGCAGGGGCAGGGTGACTCGGGCGCTCGCGGGTAGACTCTCCGTGAGCGCGATTGGTTTCCTCGTACTGACGGGAGGCGACATGGGATTCACAGACAAGGCCAAGCAGATGGCGGACGACGCGGCGACGAAGGCCAAAGGGACCGCTGCCGACCTGCAGGAGAAGGCCGGCCCGACCGTGGAGAAGGCCAAGGTGAAGGCCGGCGAGCTTGGCGAGAAGGCCAAGCCGGCTGCGGACAAGGCGAAGCAGGAGGCAGCCGAGCTGCTCGAGAAGGCCAAGAAAGAGGCCAGCGAGCTGCTCGAGAAGGCCCGGAAAGAGGCGGCCGAGCTGCTCGAGAAGGCCCGGAAGGAAGCCATCGAGCTGCTCGACAAGGCGAAGGAGAGGATCGACAAGTCGGGCGATGCCTCGTGACGCCCTGACGGTCGGGGCCGACGGGGCGGCGCGCTGCTTCTGGGCCGTCGGCGGCGCGCCGGAGTACGAGGCCTACCACGACCGCGAGTGGGGCCGGCCCGTGCTCGACGATGACAGGCTCTTCGAACGCCTCTGCCTGGAGGCGTTCCAGAGTGGCCTGTCGTGGCTCACCATCCTGCGCAAGCGCGAACACTTCAGGGCGGCCTTCGCCGGGTTCCACATCCCGGCCGTGGCCGCCTTCGGCGCCGCCGACGTGGAGCGTCTGCTCGGCGACGCCGGCATCGTGCGCAACCGGCGGAAGATCGAGGCGGCGGTGGCGAACGCGCAGGCCGCCGCCGAGCTCGCAGGCTCCGATGGCTCGCTGGCCGCGTTCGTCTGGGCGTTCCGCCCGGTGGTCCACGCGGCCCCACGCGTGAAGGCGGACTTCGCCGCCACCACACCCGAGTCGGCCGCACTCGCCAAGGCCCTCAAGCAGCGCGGCTTCCGCTTCGTGGGTCCCACGACGGCCTACGCCCTCATGCAGGCCGCCGGCGTGGTGAACGACCACGTCGAGGGCTGCTGCGTGCGCGACGAGGTCGAGCGCGAGCAGATCGAGGCGGCCGCCCGCTTCGCCTGAGCCGCCTCCGCCCCTGCGCCGCCCTTCAATCCGGCCCACCTTTTCGATAGGGTAGCCAGCGAAGGCTACGTCTTCGCCCCCGTGGGCCACGGGGCCGCAACGTCTGAAGGAGTGAGCCCGTGAAAGTCCAGCGAGCCCTCATCTCGGTGTTCAACAAGAGCGGCGTCGAATCGTTCGCCAAGGGTCTCACGGACCTCGGCGTGCAGGTCATCTCCACCGGCGGCACCGCCCGGCTCCTCAAGGATTCGGGCATCCCCGTGACCCTCGTCGAGGAGGTCACCGGCTTCCCGGAGATGCTCGACGGCCGCGTGAAGACCATGCACCCGCGGCTCATGGCCGGCATCCTGGCCAACCGCGCCGTGCCGGAGCACATGGACACCATCAAGGAGCACGGCATCGAGCCCATCGACATGGTGGTCTGCAGCCTGTACCCCTTCGAGGAGGTCGCCGGGCGGCGCGGCGTCACGGACGAGGTCGTCATCGAGAACATCGACATCGGCGGCCCCAGCATGATCCGGGCCGCCGCCAAGAACCACGCCGGCGTCGCCGTCGTGACCAGCCACGAGGACTACGCGGCCCTGCTGGACGAGTTGCGCGAGACGGGCGAGCTCGGCTATCCCACGCTCCGTGAGCTCGCCACCAAGGCCTTCCACCGTACGGCGCACTACGACTTCGTCATCGCCAACTGGTTCAGCGAGGAGGAAGGCGACTTCCCCACCTACGTGATGCGCGACTACCAGAAGGTGCTGGAGCTCAAGTACGGTGAGAACCCCCACCAGCGCGCGGCTTACTACGCCGAGGTCGGGCTGCGCCAGCACCTCCTGTCGCAGGTCACGCAGCTGCACGGCAAGCAGCTCGGCTTCAACAACCTCTACGACCTCAACGCGGCGCGCAGCATCTGCGACGAATTCACGCTGCCCTGCGTGGTCATCATCAAGCACAACAACCCGTGCGGCTGCGCCCTGGCGGAGAACCTCGCCGCCGCCTACGACAAGGCCTACGCCTGCGACCCGGTGAGCGCCTTCGGCTCGGTCATCGCCGTCAACCGCACGGTCGACGTGGCCCTGGCCGAGCGCCTCAAGGAGCTCTTCGTCGAGGTGCTGTTCGCCCCCGGCTACGAGGACGAGGCGCTCGCCGTCCTCATGCAGAAGTCGGACATCCGCATCCTCAAGAACGACGAGCGCCGCCAGGCCAACCCCGGCGAATTCGACTACAAGCGTGTGAGTGGCGGCATCCTCGTGCAGGACAAGGACTCGGAGGCCGAGGAGCGCGACGAGATGGCAGTCGCCACGAAGCGGCATCCCACCGAGCAGGAATGGGGCGACCTCATCTTCGCCTTCCGCGTCGCCAAGCACGTCAAGAGCAACGCCATCGTGATCGCGAAGAACCTGGCCACCCTGGGCGTCGGCGCCGGGCAGATGAGCAGGGTCGACTCCACGCGCATCGCGATCGAGAAGGCGCGCGGCGACCTCAAGGGCTCGGTGATCGGCTCGGACGCCTTCTTCCCGTTCCCGGACGCCGTGGAGCTGGCCATCGAGAACGGCGTCACGGCGTTCATGCAGCCGGGCGGCTCCAAGGGCGACGAGACTGCGGTGGCCGCGTGCGACGCGCACGACGCGGCCATGGTGTTCACCGGCCGCCGCCACTTCCTGCACTGATGCCCGCAGGGCGCGTAGCCGACGGAGCGCTATTGAGCGGCCTGGTGCGACGGAGCATGAGCACCGGGACGGACTGACGAAGACGGACACGGAAGAGGCGGGGCGTCCGAACGGTCGCCCCGCCTCTTCCGCGTCCGGGGGTACAGAGGCCTCAGATGAGAGACTTCGACCAGATCGAGGGCCCGCCGGAGCTGACGGACGGGCGGCTCCGGCTGCGGGCTCTGCGGCCGGACGACAAGCGAGCCTTCGTGGCCGCCCTCAACGACCCGCTCGCGGGTCGCTTCCTCTGGCGGCCGCCGTTCCCCTACAGCGAGGCGGATTTCGACCAGTTCTACTCCAGCCTCGCTCACGTACTGGGACGACTTCGGCATGTCTCTGTGGGTCGTCGCCGATGCCGCCTCCGACGACGTGCTGGCCTGCATCTCGCTGTCCGTCGACCCGGAACGGGAGGCCGGCGAGCTGGGCTACTGGGCGGGGCCTGGGGCGCGCGGCGCAGGCGCCGTGTCCGGCGCCGCGCGCCTGGTGCGCGACTGGGCCTTCGACGCGCCTCGAGCTGCAGCGTCTCGAGCTCACGGCCCACATCGACAACATCGCTTCACAACGTGTGGCGCAGGCCATCGGCATGACGCGCGAAGGGCTGCTGCGCGGCTACATGACGACGCGCGGGCTCCGCACCGACGTCCTGATGTACGCGATGCTGCCGATCCGACCCGCGCCGGCCGCTCGTGCCGCTTCCCACGCCGCAGCTGGAGGACGGCTACCTCGTCCTGCGACCCTTCGAGCCGGACGACGCCCCCGCCGTCGCCGCGGCCTGCGCCTCCCCGGACATCCAGCACTGGATCTACGACCTGCCCTCGCCCTACACCGCCGCGGATGCGGAGGCCTTCATCGCCAAGACGGCGCGCGAGCTCGCCGACGGCGAGGGCGTGCACTGCGCCGTGCTGGACTGCGCCTCGGGCGAGCTGCTCGGCAGCATGGGCATGACGGCGTTTCCCATGTTCGATCAGATGGCCTACGGCGAGATCGGCTACTGGACCGCGCCGCAGGCGCGCCGCCGGGGCGTCGCCCTGGCCGCGGCGCGCCTGCTGATCCGCTGGGCCTTCGAGCAGGCCAGGCTGGAGCGGCTGGAGCTGCTCACCTACCCGGGCAACACGGCTTCGCAGGCGCTCGCCGCGAAGCTCGGGTTCACGCGCATCGGCCTGGTGCGCGGCTTCCTGCCTGTGGAGCCGGACAAGGACCGCGCGGGGCGGGCAGAGCCCCTGCCCGACGGCTCTTTGCCGCCGCGCGACGACCAGGTGGTCTTCTCGCTGGCGAAGAACGAGTGGGAGAAGCGATGAGGCGGGCGGGCTCTCGTGAGCCCGCCCGCCTCGACAACTAAAAGAGCCGCCTGGCCTTGCGGTCTGGCGGCTCTTTCGGGCCTTTCACCCGAACGCCTCTCTCAATCCGGCGAACCATCTTGATGAGAGGTAGGTGCATTCTACCCAGCGTCCTCCGCCTTGCAAGGGGTCAAAGGGGCGATTTTCTTCACCTTCTCGCACAGCCTGAGACATCGCACGAAGTCTCGACCGCCGACTGAGAGTCGAGCGTGTTCCGGGATCCCGTCGAGCCTAGCCGCGCAAGGCTGCCCGCACCGCAGCCGAGATGCCGGCGAGGCCGCCCATCAACTCATCCGGCAGCGGCCAGCCAAACCCGAGCCGGAAGTGCAGCCGTGATTGCTCGAACCAGTGACCCGGCCCGACGTAGGTGCCGAACTCGTCGGTGAGCCTCCGGTAGAACTCGTCCACATCGACGGGCACGTCCGGCTTGATGCGCGGGAAGCCGACGACGCCGCCCTTGGGCTCGACCCACTCCAGGTACTCCTCGCCGGCGATCCAGTCACGGGTCACGGCCAGCGCCTCGGCGATGCGGCCGTGGATCTCGGGCAGCCACGCGTCGCGCTGCCCGAGCGCCCGGGCCGCGATCTCCTCGTCCACGACGCTGCCGCAGATGCCGATCTGCTCCTTCGCGGCGAGGAAGGTCGTCATGAGTTCGCGGTCCTGAGCGATCAGCCAGCCCGTGCGGATGCCGGGGATGCCGTAGGTCTTGGAGAGCGAGGACACGCTGATCGCCTGCGGCGTCAGCGTCGCCGCGCAGGGCAGGGCCTCGCCGAACGTCATCTCGCGGTAGGTCTCGTCGACCAGCAGGCGGCAGCCCGCCGCCTCGACGAGCCCCGCGAGGCGCCGCAGGTCACCCTCCGACATCAGCTGTCCGGTCGGGTTGTGCGGCACCGTGATGCTCACGAGCTTCGTGCGCGGCGTCGATCAGCGCGGCGAGCCTGTCCACGTCGATGGCCCAGCCGTCCTCGAAGGTGAGGTCCAGGTAGCTGATGTCCGCCTCGATGGCGCGCGGCGTGAAGATGTTGGTGGCGTAGTTGGGGCGCAGGACCACGAGGTGGTCGCCCTTCTCGAGCAGGGAGGTCGCGATGATGAAGAGCGCCTGGGCGGCGCCGGCCGTGACGAGCACGTCGCTCGTCGTCACGGCCCCCGCCGCCCCGCTGCTGGCCGCGGCGATGAGCTCGACCAGAGCTCGGGTTGCCGACGTGCTCGCCGTACAGCAGCAGCAGGTCGTCCGGGAGCTCGATGCCCAGGTCGCTCAGGGAGCGGTCCCGCACCGAGCTCTCGGACAGGTTGTACTTGATGCGGTCGTAGCCGTACTCCTCCGGCGACTCGACCTCGATGGGCATGCGCACGTACTTCATCTGACCTCCTCCGGTGCCGTGCGCAGCCTACACCCCGGCGGCACCGAGCCGCCGCGTCGAGCGAGACTGGCCCGAGCGGCGCGGGTGGTAGAATCCGGTCCTCGCGGGCCGCTAGCTCAGTTGGTAGAGCAGGGGACTTTTAATCCCAAGGTCACAGGTTCGATCCCTGTGCGGCCCACCACAAGACCAGTCAACGCCAACATTGAACCCGTGCCGACTGCCTGCCCAAGCTGTGGGCATGCACACGAGAGGAGGTGCGTCCGTGTCTCGTCCGCTCCGCTTCACAGTAGGACTGCTCGCAGTGTCGATCTTGCTCGCGCTGCCCCTGGCCGGCTGCGCCCAGGAGCGGACGGACACCGGCTCTCCCGGGGCCACCACCGAGCAGGTCACTCCGCCGGATTCCGCAGGCAAGGACGTGAAGACGATCTACATAGCCGGCGGATGCTTCTGGGGCCTGGAGAAGTACATCGGCCTGGTGAGTGGCGTCGTCGATGCTGAAGTCGGGTATGCGAACGGCGCCAATGCCTCGGCTACCTATGGAGATGGCAGCGGGTACGCCGAGGCCGTGAAGGTCGTCTACGACCCGACCGTGGCCCCGTTGCCGTTCCTGCTCGACTTGTTCTACGACGCTATCGAGCCTACGTCCGTCAACAGGCAGGGCAACGACGTCGGCACCGAGTACCGCACCGGCATCTACTACACGGACCCCGCCGACGAAGCCGTGATCGAGCAGTCACTGGCGCAACTGCAGGAGAAGTACACGCAGCCCATTGCAGTCGAGAGTGGTCCGCTCACCACCTACACACGCGCCGAGGACTATCACCAGGACTACCTGAAGAAGAACCCCGGCGGCTACTGCCACATCCCGCAGAAGCTCTTCGATGCGGCCTCAGCCGCACGGCCGGAGTAGGCCAAGGAGTCCGTCAACGGC
>CAVPQD010000035.1:0-23687 GCA_963707335.1 uncultured Thermoleophilia bacterium
TTGAGCGCCTTGCCGTAGTCGGGCACGTCGGAGCGTGCGCCGAGCCAGGCGATCATGTTGCTGCGGCCGTTCGGCACGAACGGCAGCATGAGCAGAAACTCCTCGTTCGTGGCGCCCGGGAGCTTCATGATGACGTAGTAGGCCTGCATCGGTCCCGGCCCAGACAGCGATACGTTGTCCGGGATCTGCCACTGGTCGCCCTTGTTGTAGAGAAGGGCCGCATCATCGACGTGGTAGGTCGTGTACGTCTCGGCCTGGATGTCGAACAATCCCTCAGGGTAGCGGACGTGCTCCAGAAGCTGCCGCGGGATCTCGGAGCTCGGCGCGAACAGGTCGGGGAACATCGCCTCGTAGGCCTTGAGGATCGGGTCCTGGTCGTCGAACACGTAGAACTTCATCGTCCCGTTGTAGGCGTCCACCAGGATCTTCACCGAGTTGCGGATATAGCTGAGTTCGCCTTGCGGCGAGGAGTACGGGTACAGGTCGGTCGTCGTGTAGGCGTCCTGGATCCAGTACAGCTTGCCGTTGGCGATGACCATGTAGGGGTCGGCGTCCAGCTGCAGGAACGGCGCGGCCGCGTGGATGCGGTCGCGGATGTTGTTGCGGATGATGATGCGGCTCTGGTCGTCGATGGCCGAGGCCGTGAAGAACTTGATGGTGCCGAAGTGCAGGGAGAAGGCGGCCCGGTTCAGGAACGACGAGACGGGGATGCCGCCCGAGCCCTTGTAGTGCGTGTACACGTCGCCGTTGGGGCCGGGGTAGTCGAACTCAAGGGCCTTGGTCTTGACCAGGCTGTAGTCGGTGCCGCGCTCGCCGTAGTAGATGCGCGGCTGCGAGATCTCGAGCCCCGGGGCCGACCGCGGCGGGATGTCGCTCACCAGGAAATCGGGCGAGCCGTCGGCGGTGACCTGGTTGACAGCTGACATGGCGACACCGAAACCGTGGGTGTAGGTGATGTGCTGGTTGACCCACGTCTGTGCCTGGCTCGGCAGGCCCGCGATGTTGAGCTCGCGCGGCGAGAGCATGGTCTGCCGGTAGACACCGTCCACCGTGTAGCGGTCGATGTCGGCGTCCAGGAACGAATAGTAGGGTCGCAGCTCCTGCAGCTGGCGGTAGCTCGTGACCAGCGTGTTGGGGTCCCACAGACGGATGTTGCTCAGCGTCGGCTCGTTGGTGACGAGGTCGCTGGCGGTGAGCGACGTCGTCGGTGTAAGCGAGCGTTGTGTTATGGAGTTGAGGTCGTAGGCGGCCTTCGTGGCCTTGATGTTGTCGGCGATGTAGGAGCGCTCCTTCGCCAGCTGGTTGGGATTGACAACGAGCGACTGATACGCGGCCGGCACGATGCCGCGCAGCACGATAAGAGCCAGGACCCAGATGGCGATGGTGATGGGCCACCACTGGTGGCGGCGCCAGATGTTCCAGATGAGCAGCGCCGCCAGCACGAAGGCCAGCACCATGGTGACGCGCGTGAGCGGCAGGCGCACGGCCACGTCGGTGGCGCCGGCGCCGAAGACCGCGCCTGAAGTCGAGTAGAGCAACTGCCAGGCGCGGAACAGCTGCCCGATGCCGGCGACGATGAAGATCGCGGCAAGGATGGCGGACAGGTGCGCCACCGCGCGGCCGCTGAGCCGTACGTCGACCTGCGGGATCTGAGGTGGCTGCCGCGAAGGGCCGAAGGGCGTCGCCGCCTCGTCCTCGGGTCGGCGTCTGGCGACGGCGCTGTACTCGATGCCGCCCATGATGAGGTGCATGATGGCGGCAAGCACCAGCGCCGCGAGCAGCGCGCCGAACACGAAGCCCTGCGCGAACTTGAGGGCCGGCATCGAGAACACGTAGAAGCCGATGTCGTGGTGGAAGATCGGATCGCTCACGCCGAACGACTGGCCGTTGAGGCCGAGCAGCACGGTCAGCCAGCGGCCGGCGGCGTTGATGCCGGCGCCCAGGGCGACGATGAGGCACACCGCCACGCCGCCCCAGCCGACCCAGCGCCGCACCTCCTCGCTGCGCGGCTCGAGCATCTCACCCGACACGTCCACGCGGTAGCCCGGGGCGAGGCGGCGGGCGATCTCCACGTTCAGGAAGATGATGACGAAGAACACCGCGAACGCACCCAGCCCCACGAGCACCTGGGTCCAGAAGCGCGTCCAGAACACCTGGCGGTAGCCCACTTCGCCGAACCACAGCCAGTCCACATAGAAGCCGGCGAAGCGCGCCGACAACGCCACGACCGCCACGACGGCCACGACGATGATGCCGATGATGAGGCGCCGGCGAGTGCTGCCGGGGCGCCTCGGAGCCTGCTGACGATGCGGTCGGAGCGGGCGGACGTTGTCCATGCAACGAGTATGCCACAACTGAGGCGGTGACATACCAGATTGAGACGAGGCCGCGCGAGTGGCAGCGCCCGACCACTGCCCAGGCGGAGGCTAGTTCTGGTGGGCCTTCTCAGCGCGCAGCATGGCCGCGAAGCGCTGCACCATGCGCGGGTCCAGCTCCTTGCTGGCCCTGACGCGCAGCTCGTTCACGCTGTTGCCGTTGTGCGCGGTCACGTCATAGCGCCGGCACACGGCGAAGGCGCGGGCCACGCGAGGGATAGCCTTGCCACGACGGCCCTCGGGGTATCCCCCACCGTCCCAGCGCTCGTTGCCGTAGATGAGGGCGTCCACGGCCGCCTCGCGCACCTCGCCGGCGGCGGCGTCGCCGCCCTCGCCGCCGCGCAGGATCGCCTGCACCTCGTCCTGAAGGGCGCCGCCGGTCTCGTGTACGGCCAGCGCCGTGACGAGCCCCGCCGTCTCGGCCTCGCTGAGCCCGATGAAGTCGGCGAAGCGTCGGCCGACGGCGACCAGGTCGCCCCTCAGCGCCGCAGCCATGTCGGCGCGCTCCTCGTTGAACAGACACACGCGGTCGCGGCCACGCTGTTTGGCGCGCAGCAGGGCGGCGTCGGCCGCGCCGAGCACGCCGTCGCCGTCCGTGGCCGACTCGGGGAAGGAGGCGACGCCGATGGACATGGTCACGTGCAGGTCGCCGTCCACCGGGATGGCCGCGACGCGGCCGCGGATGCGCTCGGCCATGGCCCGCGCCTCGGACAGCTCCGTGCGCGGCAGGATCATGACGAACTCCTCGCCGCCGTAGCGCGCCAGGTAGTCGGACTCGCGCGAGCACCCGCGCAGCGCCCCCGCGACCTCGCGCAGCACCTCGTCGCCGGCCTGGTGGCCGACGGTGTCGTTGACCGCCTTGAAGTGGTCGAGGTCCATCATCAGCAGGCAGAACGATTCGGCGTAGCGATCGCCGCGGCTGACGGTCGCGTACAGCGTGTCGTGGAAGTGGCGGTAGTTGTGGATGCCGGTCAGGCCGTCGCTGATGGCCTGACGCTCCATCTCCTCATAGCTGCGCGCGTTCTGGATGGCGATGGCCGCGAGGTTGCCGAACAGCTTGACGGGCTCCAGCTCGTGATCGGCGAAGGTGCGGCCGCCCATGCGGTCCAGGCAGAGGACGCCCGTGACCGTGCCGCGCACGTTGAGCGGCACGATGATGGACGCCTGCGGCTCCTCCTCCTCGGTGCCGGGCACCTGCACGATGCGCGGGTCGTGGATCATGTCGTTGATCAGCTGCGCCTCGTTGTGGCGCACGACCCAGCCGCTGACCCCCTGATCGACGGGGATGCGGAAGCCGAGCATCTCCTCGGCGTTCGTGTCGCGCGAGTAGATGCAGACCAGCTCGCCCGCCTCCTCGTCGACGAGGCGGATGTCCATGGCGTCGTAGTCGACGATCTCCTTCAGCATCGTGGTGATCTGGGCGAACACGTCGCGCGGGTCGAGCGTGCTGAGCAGCGCCGCGCTGAGGTCGAACAGCTTGTGCTGCAGATCCACCTGGTCCTCGAGCTGACCGGTGGTACGGCCGAGCTGCTCGTAGCTCCTGGCGTTCTGGATCGCGATGGCCGCCAGGTTCCCGAACAGCTTGGCCGGCTCGAGCTCGTGCTCATCGAAGGTCTTGCCCTCCATCCGGTCTATGGCGAGCACGCCGATGACCTTGCCGCCCACATTGAGCGGCACGATGACCGAAGCCTGCGGCACGAGCTCCGTGCCGGGCACCAGGGCGCCGCGCGGGTCGGCCAGCATATCGTTGACCAGCTGCGCCTCGTTGTGGCGCACGACCCAGCCGCTGACCCCTTCGTCCAGCGGCGCCCGCCAGCCCTGCATCTGCTCCACGTCCTCATCCGTCGCAAAGCCGCAGTAGAGCTCACCGGCAGCTTCGTCGACGAGGCGCACCTCCATGGCGTCGTAGTCGACGATGTCCTTGAGAAGGGCGGCGATGCGGGCGAACACCTGGCGCTCATCGAGGGTGGAGAGCAGGGCGGCGCTCAGCTCCAGCAGCGCGTGCCGCAGACTCAGCTGGCTCTCCAGCGCCGCCGTCGCGCGCCCCAGCCTTTCGTACTGGCGCGCGTTCTCGATGGCGACGGCGGCGTGCGTGGCGAACACCTCGAGCGACTTCACGAGCTGCAACGTGGGCAGCGCCCGGTCCGCGGGGTCGTACAGGTCGAGCACGCCCATGAGGTCACGGTTCTTGTCGAAGAGCGGCACGAACAGATCGTCGTCCTGGTTCCATTCGCCTGAGCCGCGGCGCCCCAGGTCCAGCGGCGGCAGGTAGTAGAGCTGTTCCTCCGTCCAGGCATGGGTGTGGTGATCGATGAAGTAGGACGACCCGATCTGGTAGCGCTCCTGGAAGAGCTGGTCCCAGATGTGGCGCGGCACGGGGCGGTTGAACAGCTCCTGGTCGTACTCGGGGAACTCGCCCACGGTGGCGCGCGCGCGGAAGAGCGCGCCGTCCTCGTCGACGAGGTACACGGTCGCTTCGCGGAAGCCGAAGGTCTCGCTGAGCGCCGTGGCGATGACGTGTACGATCGCGTCGAGCTCCAGGCTCGACTGCAGCTGGTTGGCCAGCTTCACCAGGCCCCGGAGCAGCTCGACCTCGCCCCGTTCGGACTTGCTCTTGCTGCGGAACGCCACCGACGTCCTCTCTCGCTCTCCGTGCCCGCGCACGGACGCATCTCCCAGCATACTGCCGGCCGGACGATGCTCTACAAGCTTTGCCCGTCGTCAATTCTGTCGACAGTGGCTGTTGAGAACTTGAGTTCGGTGGGACGGGCGGGCGGGCCGCCGGAGGCCCGCCCGCCCCGTCGCGTCAGTCCGCGTACTTGCCGAGCTTGAGGATCTGCCGCGCCTCGTCGGGCGTGGCGCACTCTCGGCCCCACTCCTTCGCGAGGCGCGCGACGCGGCCGACGAGCTCGGCGTTCTCCTTCGCCAGCACGCCCTTGTGCAGGAAGATGTTGTCCTCGAAGCCGAGGCGCACGTTGCCGCCGAGGGCGAGGGCGGTCATCGTGATGGGCATGTGCCAGCGGCCGATGCCGGTGCAGGTCCACGTGCTTCCGGCGGGGATGCGGTCCACGAGGAACATGAGGTTGCGCGGCTCGCCGGTCATGGAGCCCGGCACGCCCAGGACGAAGTCCCAGTGCATGAGCGGTCCGGCCGGGCCGGACTGCTTCACCAGCCGGAGGGCGTTGTCGATCTGCCCGGCCTCGAAGATCTCGAACTCGGGACGCACGCCCTTCTTCTGCATGCGCCGGTAGAACTCGCTCATCAGCGCCGTGTCGTTGAAGAACACCTCGTCGCCGAAGTTGGCCGTGCCCGTGGTGAGCGACGCCATCTCGGGGTCGAGCTCGAGTGGCTGCAGCCGCTCGTCGGCGGTCATGCCCATGGCGCCGCCGGTACTGGTCTGGATGATGATGTCCGTGCGCTTGCGGATCTCCTCGATGGCCGCGGCGAACACCTCTCTGGCCTGCGTGGGGTTCCCGGCCGCGTCGCGCACGTGCAGGTGATACATGCCGGCGCCGGCCTCACGGCAGCGGGCCGCGTCCGCGCCGATCTCCACCGCGGTGACGGGCAGCGCCGGCTGCGCCTGCTTGGTGGTCTCGGCGCCGACGCCGGCCACGGTGATGATGAGCTTGTCCATCGCGGGCCCTCCTCCGCCAGCGGGCTGCTCAGCTCAGCCCGTGTAGGGGTACTCCTGCGCCACATACGCCAGGCTCTCCTCCACCACGTCGAGGGCGCGGTCCAGGTCGGCCTGGGTGTGACGGTAGCAGATATACCAGTGGTGATACGGCTGGACGAACAGGCCGCGGCGGATGCACTGCGTGTAGAAGGCGGTGCGCCGCTCCTTGTAGTGGTCGTCGGCGTGATCGAACGTGAGGAAGGGCATCGGCGGGATACCGCTCTTCGTCACGGGCACACCGCTGGCGTCGACGATCTTGCCGAGTCTGTCCAGGAAGCGCGTGCCGCGCTCCCAGATGGCGTCCTGCACCTTCTCGCGCTCGAGGACCTCCAGGCACTTCATGCTGGCCGCCATCTCAAGGCTGTTGGGGAAGTAGGTCGAGCTGAGGAAGGCGTCCTTCACGTAGACGCTCATGACCTCGCGCTTGCCGACCAGGGCGGCGATGGAGTAGCCGTTGGCCATCGCCTTGCCGACACAGGTGAGGTCCGGCACCACGCCGTAGCGCTCGCTGGCGCCGCCCATGGCGACGCGAAAGCCGGTGCGGATCTCGTCGAAGGTGACGACGGCGCCGTGCTCGTGGGCCAGATCGACGACGGCCTGCAGGTAGCCGTCCGGCGGCGCGATGATCGGCTTGGCCATGGGGTGCCCGACCGGGGTGATGACGACGCCGGCGATCTCGCCGGGGTTCTCGGCGAAGATGCGCTCCAGGTCGGCGAGGTCGCCGTACTCGAACTCTTTGGTCAGCTCGTGCACCGCTTGCGGCACGCCGCCGTGATGCTCGACGCACCAGTCGCCCCAGCCGTGGTAGCCGCAGCGGGCGATCTTGTCGCGACCGGTGTGCGCGCGCATCGCCCGCACGGCCGCGTTGGTCGCGTCAGACCCGGTCTTCACCAGGATGGTCTGCTCGCCGCACGGCATGATGTCGGCCAGCCGCTGCTCGAGCTCGTTCTGGAGCGGCTGCACCAGGCTGAAGCAGAAGCCCTTGTCCATCTGGGCCTTGGCGGCGTCGTTGATCTCCGGCTCCACATAGCCGAGGATGATCGGCCCGTAGGCGCAGAGCATGTCGATGTACTCGTTGCCGTCCACGTCGAAGATGTGGCCGCCCTCGCCGTGCGTGATGAACACGGGGTACTCGCCCACCACGAAGTTGTACGGCCGGCGGATGCCGCCGACGCCGCCCGGCGTGAGACGCTGGGCGTCCTCCAGCATGCTCATCGACTTGGTGAGCTCCAGTCTCGGCGCGCTTTGCACGGTCTTCGTCATAGAGGGGTCTCCTTTCACCACTGCAGCGTGGAGGATGCTCGGGGTAGAGTGCGGCGCGGGCCCGGTCTCAGCCAGGGTCCGGCCACAGACGCTCGTAGATGCGGAGGATGCTCAGTGCCGCGCTGCCTCCTTGGACGGCCGCGGTGCGCGACGCCGTCGCGCGTGATCGGGAAGGGGACGGCCGGCGCGCGAGACGCTGCGCCCCGCGGCGGCGGCCGCCAGCCCTCCGCCGCGTCCCGATGAAGCGTATCGGAAAGCCCGCACTTTGGCATCCGCGCGCGCGTAGAAGGGAAGAGACGGCGCGCGCTGGACGCAGTGGCCGGTGCGCGGCCGGAAAGCGCCGCGCGGCGGGCGGGCGCCGCCGGGTCACGGCGAGGGCTCGAGCGACGGTGCTTCCTCGTCCTCATGCTCGCCGAGTAGCACGACCAGGAGGCCGGCGAGCACGATGAGGGCGCCGCCGGCTACCGTCCAGACGCTGATCCCTTGCCCCAGCAGGAGCAGCGCGTAGATCGGGGCGCTCACCGGCTCCAGGTAGCCGAGGATCGAGCTGTGCTGCACCTTGATGCGCCCGACGCCTTCGGTCCACATCGTGTACGCCAGCGCCGTGCACACGACGCCCAGGATGACGCCCGACACCAGGTCGCGCGTCGTGAGCTGGTAGCCGGCCCCGACCGTCTGCCACAGCGCCAGCGGCAGCAGGATGATCGCGTCCAGCCAGGCCTCCGTGACGACGATCGTCACCGCCCGGACGCGCCTGGTCAGGTCTTTCACGACCAGCTGGAAGACCGCGTACCCGACGCCCGCGGCGAGGCCCGCGACCACGCCGCCGGTCGACACCCTGACGCCCTCCCCCAGCAGCGAAGGGGTCAGGATAACGGCCAGGCCCGCGAGCGCGATGCCCAGAGCCGGGTAGACGATGCGCTCGGTCCGCGCGCGGAAGACGCGCGGCGCCAGCAGCGCCACCCACACCGGCGCCAGGAACTGCAGGAACATGCCGATGGCGACACTCGTCCCGCGCAGGGCGATGAAGAACAGCAGCAGCGTGGCGGCGTCGACGAGGCCCATCAGCAGCAGGCGCGGCCATATGGAGCGTTCGCGGATGCCGGCGAGCGGCCTGCTGCGGGCGAACAACACTCCGAGCACGAGCCCGGCGGTGACGAAGCGCAGCACCAGCAGCGCGCTCTCCGGCGCCGTGGCCCACTCCACGAGGACGCCGATGAGTCCCATGATGAGGAAGGAGCCGGCGACCAGCAGGTAGCCCTGTGCGGCCCGCCTGCTCACGACGCGCCCCGCGGGCCGGCGGCCCCGGCGGTGGGCGCCGGCATCACAGCGGCTCCGGTTCGGCCGCCGCGGCGACGCTGGCTTCGCCCTCGCCGCGGCCGAACACCACGACGAGCAGCCCGGCGCCGAGGATGAGAGCGCCGCCGACGATGGTCCACACGGTCGGCAGCTGGCCCACGAGGACCACGGCGTACAGCGGCCCGGCCACCGGCTCGACGTATCCGAGGATGGTGACGTGCTCCACGCGCACGCGCCGCGTGCCCTCGATCCACAGCGTGTAGGCGACGGCCGTGCAGACCACGCCCATGACCGCGGCCGCGATCCAGGCGCGGCCGTCCATGCGGTAGCCGGTGCTGGTGAACTGCCAGATGGCGAGCGGCAGCACGAAGAGCGTGTCGCCGGCGGCCTCGGCCATGGAGATGGTGGAGGACGAGACGAGCTTGGTAAGGCCTTTCACGGAGATCGTGTACGAGGCGTAGCCGAAGCCCGTGAAGAGGGCCGCGAGCAGGCCGGCGGTGGAGAGCTTGACGCCTTCGCCGAGGAGGTCGGGCACGAGGATGACGGCGAGGCCGGCGAGGGCGAGGCCGAGCGCCGGCCACACGATCGGCTCGCGCGGCGAGTGGAACACCCGCGGCGCCATCAGCGCCACCCAGACCGGCATGAGGAAGAGCAGGAACATGGCGATGGCCACGCTGGTGTGCCGCACCGCGTAGAAGAACAGGAGCAGCGTGAGTGACGACATCGCCGCCATGAGGATGAGGCGCCAGGCGGCGCCCGGGCGGCGCCAGTCGGCGATCGTCGAGCGCCGCAGGAAGACGGCGCCGAGCGCCAGGGATGCGAACGCCATGCGGAGCACGAGGATGATCGCCTCGGGCGCGTCCGCCCAGGCGACCAGCGGCGCGCTCCCCGCCATGCCGAGGTACGAGAGCAGGACGATGGCGTACCCGAGAGGGTCGCGGCGAGCGGCGGCGGGCGCCACCCGCGGGCCGGCGCCCGCAGGCGCGCGGCCGGAGGTGGCGACGCTGCGGCCTGCGTCGCCTTCGGTCATCCGAGCGGCTCCAGCTCCGGCTCGCCGCGGGCGTAGAGCACCACGAGGACGCCGGCGCCGACGATGAGCGCCCCGCCGGCGATCGTCCAGACGCTCGGCCGCTGGCCGAGAAAGACGAGCGCGTAGAGCGGGGCGCTCACCGGCTCGAGGTAGGCCATGATGCCGGCGTGCTGCACGCGGATGTAGTGCAGGCCGTCCATGAACAGGCTGAAGCTGAAGGCGGTGGTGATCAGGCCGAGCAGGGCCGCCATGAGCAGGTCGACGCCGGTGTACGTGTACTGGGCGGCGCCGACGGCGAGCAGGCCCGGCACGAGCATCACGGCGGCGGTGAACGCGCTCTGCGTGAACACCACCGCCGTGCTGCGCACGTTCAGTCCGCGAAGGCTCTTGGCGAACAGCAGGTAGATCGCGTACAACACGCCGGCGCCGAGTCCGCAGAGGAGCCCCGGCGCCGACAGCTTGACGCCCTCGAGGACGAGGCCGGGCACCAGGATCAGCGCCATCCCGGCGAGGCCGACGGCGAGCGCAACGTAGACGATGCGCTCGGTGCGCTCCTTCAGGATGCGTGGCGCGACGAAGGCCAGATACACCGGCGCGAGGTAGGACAGGAAGATGGCGACGGCCACGCCCGTGTAGCGGATCGCGAGGAAGTACAGGATGAGGTTCGCGGCGAGGGTCGCGGAGATGCCGAGGACGCGCAGTGGCGCTCCCGGCCTGCGCAGGTCGCGCCAGCTCCCCGTGGCCATCACGACGGCTCCGAGCGCCGCGGCGGCGAACACCATGCGCAGGCAAAGGAGCATCGTCGCGGGCATGTCGGCGTAGGTGACCATCACGCCGATGGAGCCGTTCGCCAGACTGGCGAGGCCCACCTCGACATAGCCGCGCAATCGCTCGGTCTGGGCGGCGCCGACTGCTGGGTCGGCGCCGGCGAGGTCCGCCTGTGTCGCGCCCGCGGCGGGGAGGCTCACGGCGCCGGCTCCAGCACAGGCTCGCCCGGCGCCTTGCTGAGCGTGATCACCGCGATGCCGGCGGCGATGATCAGGGCGCCGCCGAGCCACGTCGTGAGCGGCGGCTTCTCGCCCACGAGCAGCAGCGCCCAGAACGGCGCCGTGACGGGCTCGAGGTAGCCGAGGATGCCGGCGTGCTCGACGCGCACGAAGCGGATGCCGTCGGTGAACATGCTGAAACACAGCGCCGTGTAGACGAGGCCCATCACCAGGACGATGAGGGCGTCGGTGCCGGTGAGGCTGTAGCCGCCGTCCAGTCCCTGCCACACCGCCAGCGGCGTGATGAGGATCACCGTGCCGAGGCAGTGGAACAGCGTGAACGTGGTGCCGCGGATCCCCGGCCCCGCCTTCTTGGTGAGGATCATCGCCGTGGCGAACAGCATGCCGGCAAGCAGGCCGAAGAACACGCCGAGCAGCATGTTGTCCGAGCCGGACAGCGAGAGGCCCGGCAGCAGGATGAGCGCCATGCCGGCCAGTGCCACGCCCACGGCGATCATGTCGATGCGCTCGCGCGGCGTGCGCAACACCCAGGGCGCCGCGAGCGCGACCCACACCGGCGCCATGTATTCGAGCGAGATGCCGACGGCGACGTTCGACAGGCGGATGGAGAAGAAGAAGAACAGCACCTCGGCAGCCACGACGAAACCGATGATGAGGAGCAGCCTGGCCTGGCCGGAGCGGCGCACCTCGTCGCGGCCGCCGGTGAGCAGGAAGAGGACGCCCAGGACGATGCCGGCCAGCGCCATGCGCAGCACCAGCAGCAGGCTGGCCGGCATCGTGGAGATCTGCAGCAGAGCGCCGGACGTGCCCAGGATGAGCGACGCCGCGCCGATCTCGGCGTAGCCGCGGTACCGCCGGTCAGACGCCGGCGAAGCCGAGACGGCCGGCGAAGACATCCAGGAAGCGCGGGTCGGTAGCGAGGTCGAGGAACTCGATGCGTCGGCGCAGATCCGCCATGCGGCGGCGGGCGCCGGCGTGGATGAGGGCCATCTGGGCGCCCACCCCCGCGGCGTTGCCCACGAACGCCACGTGCTGCGTGGGCACCGGCGGGAACAGGCCCAGGAACTGCGCCGCGTGCAGGTCCAGGTAGTTCCCGAAGGCGCCGGCCACGTAGACCCCGCCGAGCTCGTCCAGCGGCACGCCGAGGGTGTCGAGCAGCAGCTCCCACCCGGAGTTGATGGCGCCCTTGGCGAGCTGCAGATTGCGCACGTCGTGCTGGGTGAAGACGATGTCGCCGTGCACGCCCGCGGTGACGAAGTACTCGCGACCCTCGTCGCCCTGGCGGACGAGGGGGTGTTCGAGGAGACGGCCGCTCGCGTCCACCACGCGTGCGCGCACGAGGCCGGCGAGCAGGTCGACGACCCCGGAGCCGCAGATGCCGAGCGCCGGCTCGCCGGCGATGGTCCTGATGTCGACGGCCTCGCCGGCCGGCGTGATGCGCACGCGCTCGATGGCGCCGGCCACCGCCTTCATGCCGTGCTGGATCTGGTAGCCCTCGAAGGCGGGTCCCGAGGCGCAGCTCGTGACGGTCACGCGGCCGTCGTGAGCCAGCGCGATCTCCGTGTTGGTGCCGATGTCGATGGCCATGGACGGGCGCTTCTTGCGCACCAGGTGAGTGGCGGCGATCACGGCCAGCGCATCCGAGCCGACGAAGCCGGCGATGGGCGGCGGGAAGTACACGCCGGCCTCCGGGTTGATGGCCACGCCGAGCTCCGCGGCGCGCAGCGCCACCGGCTCGGCGATGCCCGGCGCGAACGGGGCGGCGCCCAAGCCGATGGGCGATAGCCCCAGCGCCAGGTGGTGCATGGCCGTGTTGCCCACCACGGTCATGTCGCAGATCTGGCGCGGCTCGACTGCCTGGCGCTCACAGAGCGCGCCGAGGGTCATGTTGATGCCCTCCATCACGGCGCGCTGCAGCTGCTCCAGCTGGCCGGGCTTGACCGCGTGCGCGATGCGGCTGATGACGTCCTCGCCGTAGCGCATCTGCGGGTTCTCCACGGCCTCCTGGTCGATCAGCCGGCCGCGGCCCAGGTCGAACAGGTAGGCGATGACCTTCGATGTGCCGACATCGACGGCGGCGCCGAGCAGGTCCGGCGCCGACTCGCCCGGGAACACGTCCACGACGCGCCGCCCGTAGCGTGCCGCCACGGCGCGCCAGCGGCCGTCGCGCAGCGTCTGCGGCAGGCGCTGGAGCACGGGCAGAGGCACATCGGCGGCGCTCGCCTTGATGCCACCGGCGCTCAGTGCCTGTGTGAAGCGCGCCACGTCCGAGCGCTTGTCCTCCATCGTCGGCACGTCCATGGTCACCGCCTGTGTCGTCACGGCCGGGTGGGACGCGCCGTGCTGCAGCTTGGACGCCGTGAGGATGCGCCGCCGCCCGCCGGTGGCGCGCACCTCGATGCTGACGCGCGCCGACAACGCGTGCGCCTGGCAGGCCAGGCGCCAACCGTCGGCGCGCAGCTTCTCGGGGACGCGCTTGAGCTCGCGCTCCGTGGGCGGCGTCAGCTCGCCGGCGCCCAGGCGGACGAGGCATTTGCCGCACGTGCCGCGTCCCGCGCAGTCCGTGGGGATGTCCACGGCGGCCCGCACCAGCGGGGCGAGCAGATCCTCGTCCGCCGCGACCTCCAGCGTGACGCCGATCGGCTCCACGAACACTCGCGCCACGTCCCGCGCTCCTTTGCGTCGCTTGTCGCCCGGCTCGCGCCGCGGCTCAGACCCTGGCCGGCCCGAAGACGTCGGCCATGCGGTTCTTGCGGTCGACGACCTTCTGCATGCGCGCGTCCCATACCTCGCTCAGCGTGGGACCGTGGCCGTCGTCGAACATGCCGGCGACGCCGAGACGCTCGCGGTCGGACTTCGCAGTCCTCGCAGTGGCACTCGCCCTCGACGTAGTCCTCCGGCTCCGTGTACTTGCTGATCACGCCCTCGTAGTTGCGAAGTACTGATCTTGCCCGGCGCCTGGCTGATCACGTAGTTCGGGAAGACCGGCGTCTTCCCGCCGCCGCCGATCGCGTCGATGATGTAGGTCGGCACGCCGAAGCCCGTGGTGTGGCCACGCAGGCTCTCGTAGATCTCGATGCCCTTGGCCACCGAGGTGCGGAAGTGCGCGGTACCCTCGGCCAGGTCGCACTGGTAGTAGTAGTAGGGCTTGACGCGGTACTGCAGCAGCTTGTGGGAGAGCTTCTTCATCACGTTGGCGCAGTCGTTGATGCCGCGCATGAGCACCGTCTGGTTGCCGAGGTTGATGCCGGCGTCGGCGAGCACGGTCGCAGGCCCGCTTGCTCTCGGGCGTGAACTCGTTCGGGTGGTTGAAGTGCGTGTTGAAGTACAGCGGATGGTACTTGCGCAGCATCTCGACCAGCTCGGGCGTGATGCGCTGCGGGCAGACGACCGGCATGCGCGAGCCGATGCGGATGATCTCCACGTGGTCGATGGCGCGCACGCGGGCGATGATCTCCTCGAGCTGCTCGTCGGCGAGCACCAGCGGATCGCCGCCGCTGATGAGCACGTCGCGGACCTCGGTGGCGCGCTCGATGTACTTGATGGCGTTGTCGATCTCGGCCTGGGCGACGATGTCCTCGCTGCCGCCCACCAGCCGGCGCCGGGTGCAGTGGCGGCAGTACATGCTGCACATCTCGGTGACCACGAAGAGGACGCGATCGGGGTAGCGATGCGTGATGCGCGGCGTGGGCGAGTCGAAGTCCTCGCTCACGGCGTCCTTCAGGTCCTCCGGCCGCACGATCGAGCTCGGCGGGCGTCGGCACGGCCTGCATGCGCACGGGGTCGTCGATGTCGTCGGGGTCGATGAGGGAGGCGTAGTAGGGCGTCACGCTGACGCGGAACTTGCCCATGCAGGCGTCGAGGTGTGCGCGCTGCTCGTCGTCGAGGTTGAGCACCTGGGCGAAGTCGTCGGTGGTGGTGAGCCGGTTGCGCAGCTGCCAGCGGTAGTCGTTCCACTGGTCGTCGGTCACATCTCTTGAAGAGCGGGATGTCCTTGTAGTGGCGCTGCATCTTTCGTCCTCCTCGCGAGGTCACCGCCTCGCGCATCCGTCATCCATCCGATTCATGCCTGTATAAGACTAGTACAGGCATCACCGTCCCGCCTCGGCCACGATGCGCTCGACGGTGGCGCGCACCTGGTCGGCGAGCGGTACGACCTCATGCTCGCCGAGCAGCTGCCGCGCCAGCGCGGTGGCCTTCTCGTAGGCGCCTTCCCGGCCGGACGCGACCCAGGCGTCCCACATGCTGCGGTCCAGCAGGCGCGGGCGCCACACGTCGCGCATGTGCCGGCGCGTGTGGCGCTGGCTCAGGAAGTTGCCGCAGACTGCCCACGTCCTCGATGGCGTCCAGGGCGATGGTCTCGTCGTCCACCGGCACGCCGCGGGCGATCATGGCGTTCCACGAGTAGATCTCGGCGTCCATGACCAGCTCCTGCAGGCGAGAACGTCGCGCCGCCGGCGAGCGTGCCGGCGCCGGCGGTCACGTCCGCCCGGGCGGCGGTCGCGCTGAGCGCGGCGAACGCGTTCTGCGTGCAGGCCTGCCAGTCGGGCTCGTGGCTGCCGGTGAGCATGCCGCCGGCGAGCACGGGCAGGCGCACGGCGCGCGGCCAGCTGGGCGGCGGCGATCTGGAACATCGCGGCCTGTGGCCCCGAAGACGGCAGGCCGGCGAACGAGCGGCGCCGCGACGTAGATGAACGGCGCACCGGGGGCTTCGGCCTGCACGGCGGCGCAGGCGGCGAGCACGCCGGCGTGATGCCGCACAAGGGCAACGCCCAGATCGGCTGCAGGGACGGGCGGTCCCGGCGGCAGCGTCGAGCGCGACGGGCAGGCCGCCCATCGCGAACACCAGGGCGGCCTCGCGGCCGTCCGGTCCGGCGCACAGCGACAGAGGCGGGCGATCGGCGGCCTCGTTCATCACCGCGTCGGCGAGGCGCACCGCGGCGCGAGCCTCGGCGGCCGTGCGAAGCGTCGTCGCCAGCACGTGCCTTGGTGGTCGCCGCGAAGCATCTGGAGAGCGCGTCGAGCGGGCTTCATCCCTTGCACGCGCACGGGCGGGCCGGCGAGCAGCCCGACCTCGGGCAGCGCATCGGCGAGGCGGCAGACGTCGTCGAGGTCGGCCGCGGTCGCGGCGCGCGGGTCGCCGCCGCCGAGCGGCCGCATCGTCTCGGCCGGAGCCTGCACGGCGCCGGCCGCGAGCCAGCACGAGCCGGCGCGAAGCGTGACGTCGTGCTCGGTCAGCCGGCCGGCGAGCACCACGGTCGACGGCGCCTGAGCGAGCGCCCTGCGGGCGGCGTCGACGCCGTCGTCGAGCAGCCGCAGCGCGGCGTTGATGGACGCGCTGGACGTCGGCGTCGCTCAGGATCCGCAGGCCCAGACGGGCCGTCGTCGTCATGATCGGACCAGGCCCACTCACCGGCGGCCCCCTCCCGTCTCGGCGAGGGCGGCGACGCGCTCGCGTACGGAGTCCTCCAGGGTGAAGGCGCGCGGCTCGGCGCGCAGCGCCGCGGTACGCGCCTTCACGCGCTCCTTCAGCGTGCTGGCCCCGGCCGCATGCCAGCGCTCGTAGGCGGTGCGGTCGAACAATGACGGCGACCAGAAGTCGCGATGATGCCGGCGCGTGAAGTCGCGGCCCAGATGACTGCCGCCAGGCCCCACCGCGTCGATCTCGTTGAGGGCGAGCGCTTCCTCGTCCACGCCGACCTCGGCGAGCAGCGCCCTCGCGTAGCCGACCAGCTCGTTGCCCAGCACGATGGTCTCGTAGCTGCTCTGCATGCCGCTCGCCAGATAGCCGACATCGTGGAGCAGCGTGGCCCGCGACAGGGCGCCGAGCACCGCGGTGATGCCGGCCTCGGCGGCCCATTGCTCGTCCAGGATCTTGGCGTCCGCCACGCCGGCGTAGGCGAAGCTCGGCAGGCCGTAGAAGCGCGCCAGGTCGGTCGCGGCGGCGTTGCCCAGGAAGTGCTCCGGCGCGCCGTACACATCGGCGGCCGTGCGCATGTCGAAGGCGCCGCAGCCGACGCCGTACACGAACGGCGCGCCGCGTCGCGTGAGCTGGTGCACGACGAGGCCGCTGAGCGTCTCGGCGTTGCCCACGACGACGGTCGCCGCGATGGAAGCCGGCGCCGTGGCGCCCAGGGCCGGCGCCGGCGCGTAGATGAGCGGGATGTCCAGCTCGGCGCAGGCGACGATCTTGTCGATCGCCTCCTCCGAGTGCATGAGCGGCGGATTGGGCATGGCGTAGCAGCCGAAGCTGCGCGCCTCACCACACAGCGCCGCCATGTCACGCATCTTGCGCAGGCTGGCGGCGTCGTGAGCCGTGGCCAGCAGCGGCTTGCGGGTACCGGCCAGCATGGCGGCGAACTGCGCCAGGTCGCCGGTCGCGGCCGGCACGTCGCCGGGCAGGCCCATGGACATGACGAAGTCGATGTCCGCCAGGTGCTCGCAGAGCGCCGCCATGCCTTCGACGTCGGCCGTCGTGGCCTGGCGGCGCTCGCCGCTGTCGGGGTCGATGACGTAGACGCAGTCCGACCCGGTGCCGAAGTAGCTGTTGCCGTCCCTGAGCTCCAGGCCGCCCAGCTCGCCGCGCCGCGCGTGGCCGTCGCCGCCGCCCGTCCGCGCCTTCAGCGCGAAGCGGCGCGGCGCCGTCTGCAGCGCGGCGTCCACCAGGGCGGCCGGGATGCGGGCGCGCGTCCCCTCCACTCGCGCGCCCGCATCAGCCAGCAGCTCGCGCGCGTCCTGGTGACGGACCTCCACGCCCGTCTCCTCGAGCAGCGCGAGCGTCGCCTCGTGGACGCGCCAGCAGGCGTCGTCGTCCCAGACGATGAGCCGGGCGTGGGGCATCAGACCCCCGCCAGCTCCCTGTCGGCGCGAGCCACGATGGCCCGCAGCTCCCGCTGCACGTCCTCATCGAGGGGCGCGGGCCGGTAGTTCTCCAGGATGTCGTCGGCGATCTCGGTCGCCTTGTGCAGGGCGCCCTTCTTGCCGTCGCGCACCCAGGTGTCGTACGGGGTGCGGTCCCACACGGTGGGGCGCCAGATCTCCTTCATGTGCCGGCGCGTGTGCTTCTCGGCCAGGTACGTGCCGTTGGGCCCGACCTTCTTGATGACGTCGAGCGCCAGCGTCTCGTCGTCGACGACGATGCCGTCTGCGACCTTCTGCACGATGCCGTAGATCTCGGACTCCATGACCATGTGCGGGTAGCTGAGGATCTTGGAGCCGTTGAGCAGGCCGGCGCCGTTCATCATGTCGGCGCAGCTCATGACGCTGGCGAAGGTGCTGAGCGAGTCGTCGATGGCGGCCTGCCAGTCCGGCTCCTTGGCGCCCGTCGCCATGGTGCCCATCGCCATCGGCACGCCGTAGAAGTGGGCGAGCTGGGTGGAGGCGTTGGCGAGCAGGTAGTCCTCCGGCGAACCGCCGGTGTAGCCGCCGGTCTTGAGATCGATGACGCTCGGGGCGCCGGCGAAGAAGGCCGGCGCGCCGGGGAAGGCGAGCTGCAGGAGCACGACGCCGCTGAGCGCCTCGGCGTTCTGCACCACGAGGTTGCCGGCCAGCGTCGCCGGGCCCGTGCCCGCGCTGAGCGGCATGGGCATGAAGCCGCTGGCCAAGCCGTGCTCGGCGGCCACGAGGTTCGCCTCGAGGTTCGGGCCGTCGTGGCCGAGGGGGTCGACGGCGCACTGCATGAAGCTGAGGAGGGGCCGCCTGCGCAGCTCCTCGACGCCGCCGGAGATGGCGGCCGCCATCTCCACGATGTACCTGGCGGCCTTCTCGCCGACCGTGGTCACCGTCTGGAAGTGCTTGCTGGTGTTGGTGAACACCGCCTCGGCGTCGTGCAGCGCCTTGGTGGCGGGCGGCACGTCCTGGCTGGTGACGACCGGTCCCCAGTAGTAGCTGATGTTCGGCAGCGCGTCGACGAAGCGCGCGCTCGTGGCCGCGTCGTCCTTCGTGGACGGCCGCTTCTCGCCGGTCTTGTGCTCGTACACGAACACGCCCGAGCCGTCGTTGCTCAAGTAGCAGTGTCTGCCGTCGATGAGCATGTCGGCCTCGGGATCGCGACCGGCCAGGACGTACTCCTTCGGCGCCTGCGCCACGGCCTCCATGACGAGCGCGCGCGGCAGCTTGGCGATCTGCGTGGCGCGGTCCACTTCGCCGCCGTTGTCCTCGAGGATGTCCAGGGCCTTCTCGCTGGGAAAGCGGATGCCCACCTCCTCCAGGATCTCGAGCGTCGCCTCGTGGATGCGTTCCAGATCGCTGGAGGAAAGAACGTCCCAGCTGAGACGCGGCGCGATGGGATTGATACGTGAAGTCATGGGCGGCAACCTCGGTGTTCGTCCGTCAGGGAGCAAGGGGTGTGACAGACCGGCCGAGTCATGGCGATGGACCACCCGGCCGGGTCAGGTTGACGGCCGGGCGGTTTACAGACCGCAGGAGCGGTTGATCGTGCTGATGCTGATCGAGGCCGCGAGCACGGGCCAACTCTATCATGGAGCGGTGCCCCTGTGGCGCCCCGCTCGATAGCTCACCTGCGGCGGCTATTCGCCCGCAAGCAGGCGAAGCCCGCGTGGGCAGGCGGCGGATGACGGCCTGTCCGGGCCGTGGGTGCCCAAGCCTGCGAGAGCGCTCACGCGCCCGGCCGATGCGCCTCCACGTCGAGGAGGATCCTGTCCAGGCCGGCCGTCGTCTCGCCGTCAAGGTTGAAGGCGCGCGGCCCGGAGCGAAGCTCCGCCACGCGCGCCCGTAGCCGGTCCAGCAGCGTGGACGCGCCGTTGGCCTGCCAGCGATCGTGCGGCGTGGTGTCGAACAGGTCGCTCTGCCAGATCTCGCGGAAGTGCTTGCGCGTGTAGGGCCGGGCGAGGTGGTTGCCGCCCGGCCCCACCGCGTCGATCTCGCCGAGCGCCAGCGCTTCGTCGTCGACGGGCAGCGTGTCCATGAACGCCCTGGCGTAGCTGATGAGGTGGTCGCCCAGCAGGATCGACTCGTAGCTGCTCTGCAGGCCGCTCTCCAGGTAGCCGACATCGTGCAGCAGCGTCGCGCGGGAGAGCCCACCCAGGATGGTCGTGAGCGCCGACTCCGCGGCCCACTGCCCGTCCAAAGACTTGGAGTCGCTGTGCCCGGCGTAGGCGAAGCTCGGCAGGCCGTACCAGCGCGCCAGGTCGATCTGGGCCTGATGGCCCTGGTAGACGTGCGCGGACGAGTACACGTCGACCATCGTCCGCATGTTCATGGCGCCCACGCCCCCGCCCCACACGAACGGGGCGCCGGGCTTGACGATCTGGCTCAGGACGAGGCCACCGAGCACCTCGGCGTTGGCCACGACGATCACCGACGTGATACTGGCCGGCGCCGTGGTCCCGGCGTTGGCCGCAGGCGCCCAGATGAGCGGGACGCCGAGACGGGCGCAGGCGATGATCTTGCTGGCGCCGTCCTCGTCGAACAGGAGCGGCGGCACCGGCATGGCGTAGATGCCGAAGCTGTCCACCTCACCGGCGAGCGCCGCCATCTCCTTCATGCGGCCCAGGATGTGGCCGTCGCGCGGCGCCACCAGGAGGGGCTTGCGGGTGCCGCGCACCATCGCGTCCACCTGGGCCAGGTCGTCGATGGCCTGCGGCACGTCCCCGGGCAGGCCCATGCTCATCACGAAATCGATGTGCGGCAGCTTCTCGCACAGCGCCGCCATGCCCTCCACGTCGCTCTTCCGCACGCGGCGACGCTCGTGGGTGTCGGGGTCGCAGATGTAGAGCACGTCCGAGCCCGTGCCGAAGTAGCTGTGCTCGGCGTCCAGCACGAGAGGCGCGGTGTCGCCGCCGCGCGGCTTGAGGCGCCATGAGCGAGGGGCGCTGGCCAGCGCATCGTCCACGAGCCTGGCCGGGATGCGCACACGTGTGCCCTCGACGAAGGCGCCGGCGCGGGCGAAGTACTCGACCGCCGGCGCGTACTTGACCTCGATCCCTGTCTCGACCAGCACCTCGAGTGTCGCCTCGTGCAGGCGCCTGCAGGCGTCGTCGTTCCAGATCACCAGACGGGCACGGTTCATGCCGTCACTCCTCTCCTCCACCGGCCTGACGAGACGTCAGACGGCTCGCAGGGCCATTACTGTCGACCACGGTGGGAAGCCCAAGGACCGGGCGCCGGCGCCTGTCTGTGGCCGAAGGTGAAGTAGATATGACTGACGGAGCCGCGGGTCGTCACGACGGCCACTGTACCATCAAGTTGGGCGAACTTGGCGGCGCGCGCCGGGTCTTCGCGCCGGATCACTCGGCGAACTTGGGCGCACTCGCACCTCACCCTTTACTCACGGGCGTGCCCGCCGGTACCCTGCGCTGCAGGGACTTCGCACCGGAGGTGCAGCCGTGAAGCGTAACCTGTCGGCGGGCGGCCGGCGCAGTGGCGGCCTGAGTTTGTCCGTCTTCACCGAGGCCGAGCTGGACGACATCCACCTCGCCACGCTGGAGGTGCTGGAACGCACCGGCGTGTTCGTGGAGGACGGCGAGCCGCTGGACATCTTCGCCGACGGCGGCTGCTCCGTGGACCGCGATGCGCGGATCGTGCGCATCCCGGGCCATCTCGTGGAGGAGTCCATCCGTTCCTGCCCGCCCAAGGTCTACCTGTGCGGCCGCGACCCGGCCACCGACCTGGTGCTTGAGGGGGGGCGCGTCTGCTTCAGCAACTTCGACGAGGGCATCATGCTCATCGACCCGCGGACCGGCGCCTACCGCGAGCCTCTGCTCGAGGACGTCCGTCAGGTGGCGCGCCTGGTGGACGCGCTGCCCAACATGGACACCTACGAGTCGGCGGTCGGCGCCGTCGACGTCCCCACCGAGACGGCCAGCCTGTACAAGTGGGAGGCGGCCGTTCAGAACACGTCGAAGCCCGTGGGCACCGAGGCGACGACCGCCTGGGACGTGCGCAAGCTGATCGAGATGGCTGCCGTGGTGGCGGGCGGCGAGGACGAGCTTCGTCGCCGCCCCATCATCGGCTTCGGCGTTTGCCCCGTGAGCCCGCTCCAGCTGCCGCGCGACGCCACCGAGGTCATCATCGAATCTGCGCGCGCCCGGCTGCCCGACACGATCCTGTCGATGGCCATGGCCGGCGGTTCGTCGCCGGTCACGCTGGCCGGGACGATGGTGCAGCACAACGCCGAGGTGCTCGCCGGCATCACCCTGGCGCAGCTCACGGAGCGCGGCTGTCCCATCACCTACGGCTCATCGACGACGGCCATGGACCTGCGGCTGGCGGCGGCGGCCGTGGGCTCGCCGGAGCTCGCCCTGATCAGCGCCGCCACTGCTCAACTGGCGCGGCGCTACCAGCTGCCGAGCTTCGTCGCGGGGTTGTAGGCGGACAGCAAGACCGGCGACGCCCAGACCGGTCACGAGAAGACCCTCACCGGACTCATGGCTGCGTTGGCAGGGGCCAACCAGATCTACGGTGCGGGGATGATCGAGTCGGGCGTCACCTTCGATTTCGGGCAGCTCGTCATGGACGACGAGTTCGCCGCCATGATCAAGCACGTGGTGCACGGCATCCCGGTGAGCGATGAGACCCTGGCGGTGGACGACATCGCCGGTGTGGGCGCGTTCGGCGACTTCCTCTCGTCTCGACAGCACGCTGCGCCACATGCGTGAGCTCTCCCAGCCGGCGGTGATCGACCGCCGCATCCGCGAGGACTGGGAGGAGCGGGGCGCGACGGACCTCGCCCGGCGCGCCCGCGCCTGCGCCATCGAGCTCGTTGAAGGGCATAGGCCGGAGCCGCTGGACTCCGACGTCGCACAGCAGCTTCGCGCCATCGTCGAGGCCGCCGATCGCGAGAAGGGTGTCGCATGAACCCCATCCAGCAGGCCATCCTCGGAGAGGGCCTCGAAGCTGGGCCGGGTCTCAGCCACCTTGCATCGGGTAGGTGCGCTTCAGGTAGCGGTCGAACTGGGGGACGGTGAAGGCCGCATAGCCGTACCCCGGCGTGTACAGCAGGCCCTTGTCGATGAGCCTGGATCGCGTCGGGCCGACCTGCTCCGCCGTCCGCTCCAAGGCCTGCGCCACATCGCTCGCTTTCTGGGGCTCTGGCCCCAATTCGGCCATCGCTCGCAGGTAGCGCAGCTCGAAGGGCGTGGTCCGCTCCGCCCGGACGCGGAAGAAACTGCTGTCGAGCTTCGCCTCTACCAGGGGCCGGACGGTCATCACGTCGTCCAGCGTGATCGGATCTCCCACTGCCTCGTCCCAGACGATCTTGCCGTACTCCTGCAGGAAGTAGGGGTAGCCTTCGGCGTACCTCGCGATCTCCTCCGCCGCCCCGTCCGCGAAGCCCCCGCCCGATTCGTAGGCTGGGGCCACGAGCGCCTCGACGGCTTCGTCGGGAGGCAGGCTGCCGATCACCGGGAACTTGAACAGGCGTTCGGCATACGACTTGGCCTCTCCAGCCAGGCGCGGGATCTGCGGCAGGCCCGCGCCGACGAGCGTTATGGGGAGGGCGCGCTGCACCGTCCTGTGCAGTGCGGCGATGAGCGCCTCGAGCTCCGCAAGCGACAGGTACTGCACCTCGTCGAAGAGAAAGACCACCCCTTTGCCCTGGTCTCTGGCGACCTCGCCCAGCGCGACGAGCAGATCGCTCAGGTCGTCGGTCAGGTCGCCGCTGTCCGCGAAGCCCTCGACGGGGTCGATGTCGAGGCCGGCGGTGAGAGCCCCGTCGGAGGCGACGGTGATCGTGAACGATTTGACGATGCCGGCGGCGCGTCGGGCCAGCTCTTTCCAGCGCGCCTTCGGTGCGGCCTGGAGCAACACCCGGCGGGCAAGCTGGGCCATCCGCACGCCGAACTCCGTCTGCTTGGTGATCTCCGCCTCCGCGGCAATCCAGTCCCGAGCCTCCGCCTTGATGCGGAACTCGTTCAGGAGCACGGTCTTTCCTACACCGCGTAGGCCGGTGATGATCATGGACTGCTCGGTGTACCCACGTTCCAGTCTCGCGAGAAGAACGTCGAACGAACCCAGCTGGTCGCCGCGGCCCACGAGCAGAGGGGGCCGGGCACCGGCGTTGGGTGTGTACGGATTGAGTC
>CAVPQD010000036.1:0-28595 GCA_963707335.1 uncultured Thermoleophilia bacterium
CAGCTAGCAGTGTACTACCAAAGGTATTCAGCCAGCCGGGCGGCTGCGCCGCTGCTTTGCAGGGCGCGCGGCTTTCGCCTCGGCGTCGCTGGCGAAGGCGTCTAGTCCGAGGTAGTCCGGCCAGGGCAGCGCCGGCAGGAAGGCGGCCGCCAGGCCGATCATGCCGGCGTTGTCCGTGCACAGGCTGAGCGGCGGCAGGGAGAGCCGCAAGCCATCGGCCTCGCAACGCGCGGCCAGCGCACGGCGCAGACCGGAGTTTGCCGCCACGCCGCCGGCGATGGCGACGCTCCGCAGACCTTCGGCGGCGGCGCAGGCCGCCGTCTTGTCGACCAGCTGGCGCACGATCGCGGCTTGGTAGGCCGCGGCGATGTCGGCGCGGTGCGCCTCGACCTCGGCCGGTGGGCGCTGCCTCAGGTCATAGAGGAGCGCCGTCTTCAGGCCGCTGAAGCTGAAGTCCCGGCCGCGCGGCACGGCGCGCGGGAAGGCGGCGTAGCCGGCATCGCCGCGCGCCGCTAGCTCGTCAAGCTCCTTGCCGCCCGGGTAGCCCAAGGCGAGCAGCCGGGCTCCTTTGTCGAAGGCCTCGCCGGCGGCGTCGTCCATGGTGCGCGCCGCCACGCGGTAACGCACGCCTTCCTCCACCACGGCGAGCATCGTGTGGCCGCCGCTCGCCACCAGGCACACGAAGGGCGCCTCGACGCCGAGGGCGTAGTTGGCGGCGATGTGCCCTTGGAGATGGTTCACGGGGATGAAGGGCAGGCGACGACGGTGAGCGATGGCCTTGGCGGCCGCCAGGCCGACCAGCAGCGCGCCGATCAGGCCAGGGCCCTGCGTGCCGGCGACGGCCGCCACGTCATCCCAGCCGACGCCGGCCACGGCCATCGCCTCCGCGACGACCTCGTTGACGAGCTCGGTGTGGCGGCGTGAGGCGACCTCAGGCACCACGCCGCCGAACTGCGCGTGCAGCTCGTTCTGGGAGCTGACGATGGAGGCCAGGACCTCGCGGCCGTCCACGACCGCCGCGCTCGTGTCGTCGCACGACGTCTCGATGCAGAGGATGGGGCCGGCCGGCGAAGGCCCGCCGGCCGCGGAGCCGCTCATGCCGTGTCTCCTTCCCAGTCCTTCCACATGATCACGGCGTCCTCACGGTCGTCGCTGTAGTAGCTGGGGCGCACCCCGGTGGCCACGAACCCAAAACTGCGGTAGAGCTCGATGGCCGCCGCGTTCGAGGCGCGCACCTCCAAGGTGTGACCGCGGTGACCCTTGCGCTCGGTGAGGGCGAAGTACGCCTCCATCAGGGCCGACGCGATGTGCGACCGGCGGAAGGGCTCGTCGACGGCCACGTTCATCAGGTGCCACACGTCCACGAACATGTCCGCGATCAGGTAGGCGGCGACACGGCCGTCGATCTCAGCTACCAAGCAGATGCCGTTCTCGCGGGCCAGCTGGCCGCTGAAGATGGCGAGCGACCAGGGCAGCGTGAACGTGCGGCGCTCGATCGCCGCCACGGCCTCCAGATCGGTGAACTGCATCTGGCGGACGCTGCGCGAGTGGCGCGGCGTGTCGGGGACGGCCTCGAGCGGCATCAGGCCCTGCCCCCTTGCCACCGCGCCGCGTCCGGGGTGCGGCCGTACAGGGGCAGCACGGCGCTTGGGCCGCTGACGAGGCCGGGCGCGCCGCAGGCGACCGCCCGGCCCACCATGGCCGCCGTCGGCGCGACGATGCCGGCGGCCGGCCGCGCCGACGCCGGCAGGCGATCGACGTACAGCGCCACGGCGTCGCCGCCGACCAGCGCGGGGCCGCGCGCCTCGAGCCATCCGCCGAGATCGTCGGCGCGGATCACCGAGACATCCTCGAGCAGGCGCAGGCCGGCGGATCCCGCGGCATCGTCCACGTACACCGCCGCGAACACCTCGCGGCGCTTGCCGTCGATGAGGGGGAGGTAGAGGGTCGGCGGAGCCTGTGCGGCGGCCTGATCCGGCGTCAGGGCGACCGCCGCGCGCTCGCGGCTGAGGGTCAGCGCCCGCTCGCGCAGCGCCAGCGCGAGCGCCGTCGTCGTCGGGATGCCGGAGAGGCGCACGCGGCCGTCGGCCTGCGCCAGAGCGCGCGCCGTGGCGATGCCGATGCGCAACCCGGTGAAGGCGCCGGGGCCCAGGCCGACGGCGATGGTGTCGATGTCGGACCACTCCACCCCGGCCTCCTCGAAGACCTGCTGCACGAACGGCAGCAGCCGCTGGGTGTGCGCGGGACCCTCCAGCGAGACGCGCTCCGCCACGACGGCGCCGTCGGCGGCGCACAGCGCCGCCGAGCACGCCGTCGTGGCCGTCTCCAGCGCGAGGATCACGCGACGCGCTCCACGGCGATGCGCTCCGCCGACGCCGCCTCGCCGACCGCCGCCTCGAAGGCCGCTGCCGCGCACAGGCGCGCGACACGGCTCCTCGTCGTGCGGTGCCGGAGCTCGAGGCGCACATCCGCGGCGGGCAGCGCCTCGCTCCCGGCCGCGGGCCATTCCACGAACGTGAGCGCCCGCGGCCCCAGATAGTCGTCCCAGGCGAAGAGATCCACATCCGCGCCGCGACTGAGCCGGTACAGATCCAGGTGATGCAGCTCCTCGCCGTCGCGGCCGTGATAGCTCTGCGCCAGCGTGAACGACGGGCTGGTGACGGCGCCGCGCACGCCGCGCGCGTGCAGGAGCTCGCGCACCAGCGTCGTCTTGCCGGTCCCGAGTTCGCCCTCGACGGTGACCAGTGCGGGTGGGTTGAGCAGCGCCGCCAGGACACGGGCGAACCTTCTGGTCTGCGCCGTCGAGGCGAGGGTGAGGATGAGCATGCTCAGAAGAGGCCGAGCTGCTCCGGTTTGCCGGGCGAAGCCGGCGTCTCGCCGGCCGGCGCATCGGGATCTGGCTCGACGTCGGCCGGCACCGCCGGGTCGGGTGTGGCGACGGGCTCGGGCCGCTCGGCCGGCGCGCGAGTATCGGGCGCGCCGATCGCGGGCGGGTCGGCGGGTGCGGACGCAGGTGCCGCCGGCATCGGGTCGGCTGTAGCCGGCTCGTCGTCGTCGGCCCGTCCCGGCCCGGTCTCGGGCGCGACGAGCTCCTCGCCGCCGGACACCGGCAGGACCTCGTCCGGCTCCGGCGCCGGAGGGTCGCCCGCGGCCTGCGCCAGCAGGTCCGCCTGAGCGGGCTGGCGCACCGGCGTGGTCGTGTCCGCCGCGGCCCGGCGCTGCGGCGGCAGCCAGGCCGGCCGCTCCGCGGCCGGCGGTGCCGCCGCCTGCTCGGTCTGCGGCACGGCGTGCGACAGTAGCTCAGGCAGCCGCTGGAAGTCCTCCTTGAGCGTCGTGAGCATCGACGGCGTGTAGAGCGCCGCGGCGGGATGGAAGATGGGATACAGGTAGGTCTTGTGGCCGCCGATCTCGGCGACCTGCGGATGGCCGTGCACCCGGGTGATGCCAGCGGGATTGCCTGACAGCAGCTTGGTGGCGAAGTTGCCCAGCGTGCAGATGACGCGTGGCTTGATGAGGGCGATCTGCCGCCACAGGTAGGGCTGGCAGGCCTCGATCTCCTCCGGCCGCGGGTCCCGGTTGTTTGGCGGCCGGCTCTTGAGCACGTTGGCGATGTAGACCTGTTCGCGGGTCAGCTGGATGGACCCGAGGAGCTGCTCGAGGAGCTTGCCGGCCTGACCTACGAACGGCCGGCCCTGCTGGTCCTCGTGGTAGCCGGGCGCTTCGCCGACGAACATCAGGTCGGCGCCGGGGTCGCCCTCGCCGAACACGGCCCGCGTGCGGCTCTCGTGCAGCACGCAGCGCGAGCAGTTCTCGACCTCCTCGCGAAGGGCGTCGAGGGCGGCGATGACGTCGGCGTCGGCGGGCGTCACGGCGTCGTCAGTGGCAGGTGGCGCAACTCGAGCTCGCGCACGTGGAGCAGCTCTTGGTCGCTCCCTTGCCACCCAGGCCGGCGGACGACGAGTGCACGGCGAAGGTGGACAGCAGACGGCAGACGTCGCCCGAAGCACACGAGGGGCACACCGGCTTCACACCGTTGCGCACCAGCTCCTCGAAGGCGGTACCGCACGAGTTGCAGCAGAATTCGTAGATCGGCATGGCCGTAGTGTACCACCGGGGAGGCCAGATCCTGGACTACGAGGGCCTCGTGCGCGCGGTGACGTCGCCCTACGTGCACAGGGTCTTCCTCGAGGACGACTACTTCCGCGCCCTGCGGCGCGGCGAACGCTGGGGGCTGCAACAGTCCGCCTGATTGACCTCGCGCGCGCGAGGCCGTACCCTCGTTGTGCTCCGCTCCCAGCGTCCGCCGGAGACGGAGCCAAACGCCTGTGCTGCACAGGCCGACGGCAAGCGCGGTACCGTGCCCATCACGGACTGCAGCTGCAGAGGGTCGAAGGCTTGCTCATCGACACGTATCGCTTCGCCATCATCGGACCGGGACGGCTGGGCTCCACGCTGCTCGCCGGTCTCACGGACGCCGGCCTCAAGGTGAGCGCCGTCGGCGTCCACGCCGACGACGACACCGATCTGGCCGGCGCCGTCCCCTACGTACGCGTCAGCGACGCGGCGCTCGAAGCGGACGCGTGGTGGCTCACGGTGCCGGACGACGAGATCTTCGCGGTGGCCGGCAAGCTCGCCAGCGCCATGCCGGCCCGTCGCGGTGACGCGCCGCTCGCCATCCATTCCAGCGGCCTCGGCAGCGTCGAGCTGCTCAAGCCGCTGCGCCAGGCGGGCGCCCGCGTGCTGTGCCTGCACCCGCTGCAGACGTTCTCGGGCGAGCCCAAGGCCGACCTGCTGCGTGATGTCCCCTGCGCCGTCACGGCGCGCGAGGAGCGTGACCTGCAGCTCGGCGAGGAGCTCGCCCGCCGACTCGGCATGAGTCCCTTCCGCCTCGCCGACGAGCAGAAGACGCTGTACCACCTGGCGGCGGCCGTGGGCTGCAACCTGTTGGTGGCCCTCGAGAACGAGGCCGCGCGCCTCATGGACGAGGCCACGGCAAGCCCGGAGGGCCTGCAGGTGCTGGCGCCGCTGTTGCGCGCCACCATGGCCAACCTGCTCAAGCGCGGGCCGGCGCAGGCCCTCACGGGCCCCGTGGCCCGCGGCGACATCGGCACCGTGCGCGCCCACCTGCGCCTGCTGGACCGCGAGTCGCCGCGGTTCGCCGCCACCTACCGCGCCCTCAGCCTGGAGGCGCTCACGCTGGCCGCACCGCGCCTCGACGACGAGCAAGTGCGCACGCTGCAGGAGCTGCTGCGGCCCACCGGGGGAGCTCGCTCGTGATCGTCGTGCGCCCCGTGGCGGAGGTGCGGGCCGCGCTGCGCAGGCTGCCGCGGCCGCTCGGCCTGGTGCCCACGATGGGCGCCCTGCACCGGGGCCATCTGAGTCTCGTCGAGGCGGCGCGGTCACGCTGCGCGTCGGTCGCCGCCTCTCTCTTCGTGAACCCTACGCAGTTCGCCGCCGGCGAGGACTTCCACAAGTACCCGCGTGACGAGGCGCGGGACCTGGGACTGTTTGAGGAAGCCGGAGTGGATGTCGTCTTCGCGCCGGCCGCCGACGCCATGTACGCCGCCGACTACGCCACCATCGTCCACGTCGGCGGCCCCCTCACCGACTCGTTCGAGGCGGCGGAGCGGCCGAGCCACTTCGACGGCGTCGCCAGCATCGTCACGAAGCTCTTGAACGTGACGCAGCCCGACGCCGCCTTCTTCGGCCAGAAGGACGCGCAGCAGCTCGCCGTGATCTGCCGCGTCGCGCGCGACCTGGACATGCCTGTGGAGATCGTCGGCGTGCCCACCGTACGCGAGCCCGACGGCCTCGCCCTGAGCTCGCGCAACGCCTACCTCACGCCCGAACAACGCGCCGTCGCCCCGGGCCTATACCTGGGCCTGCTGGCCGGCGCCCGCGCCGCGGGCAGGCCGGGCGCCGGCCCAAAGGACGCCATCGCCGCCGCCGCCATGGCCCTGGCCATACCGGACGCCGGGCTCAAGGACGACGAGGAGCGCCGCCGGGAGCTGCTCGGCCAGGTCGCGCCCGGCGCGCCCCGCTTCACCATCGACTACATCGCCGCGGTGGACGCCGACACCTTCGTCCAGGAGAGCGAGATCGGGGCGCGGTCACTGCTGATCGGCGCCGCCCGCCTGGGCGTCACCCGTCTCATCGACAACGTCCCACTGGGCGTGCCGGCGCCATCCGGCCGTCCCGCAATGTCCCACGCCAGCACCAGCGCGTACCCCGCCGAGGACGCGACCGACTGAAAGGTAGGACCCCGTGGCAACCGTCATCGTCAACGGCAAGAAGAAGGCTCACGTCCGCGAAGGCCTCGCTTGCGTCATCACCGGCGCCATCGAGTTCGCAAGCAGGGGCGACGCCGACATGATCAAGATCACGGAGGAGGTCGCCGAGGCCGTGAAGCAGACCGGCCTGAGCGACGGCACCGTGACGCTGTTCGTACCCGGTGCCACGGGCGCCCTCACCACGCTCGAGTTCGAGCCCGGTGTCGTGCGGGACGTGCAGCGCGCCCTGGACGTGGTGGCGCCGGCCGACCGCTTCTACCAGCACAACGTGAACCTGGGCGACGGCAACGGCCACTCGCACGTGCGCGCCGGGCTCGTGGGGCCGTCGCTGGCCGTACCCTTCGTCAACGGCCGCCTCACACTGGGCCGCTACCAGAACATCGTGTTCTGCGACTTCGACGCGCGCCCGCGCGAGCGCAGCATCGTCGTCCAGGTGATGGGCGTATGAATAGCCCCCGAAGGCGAGCTATCGAGCGGGGCGCTGGAAAGGCACCGCTCCGCGCCGCCCCCGCTTCGCCGGGCGGCGCTGCCCCCGACGCCTCTCCGTGCGGCGACGACCGCGTGACCGTGCAGGTCGCCCTGGACTTCGTCGACCTGCCGCGCGCCATCGCCGTGGCCCGCGAGGCCGTGGCCGGCGGCTGCGACTGGGTGGAGGCCGGCACGCCGCTCATCAAGGCCGAGGGCCTGAACGCGGTGCGCGAGCTCAAGGCCGCGTTCCCCGACAAGACCATCGTCGCCGACATGAAGACCATCGACGCCGGCCGCGTGGAGGTCGAGTACGCCGCCAAGGCCGGCGCCGGCGTCGTGGGCGTACTGGGCGCCGCCTCGGACTCGACCATCAAGGAGTGCGCCGAGGCGGCGCGCAACTATGGCTGCAAGCTCATCGTCGACATGATCGAGGTCGCCGACCCGGTGGAGCGCGCCAAGGCCGCCGAGGCGTTCGGCGCCGACTACATCGGCATCCACACAGCCATCGACCAGCAGATGCGCGGCGAGGCGCCGCTCGAGGTGCTGCGCCGCGTCGCCGAGGCCGTGTCCATCCCGGTGAGCGTCGCCGGCGGCATCAACAGCGAGACGGCGGCGGCGGCCGTGGAGGCGGGCGCCGCCATCGTCGTGGTGGGCGGCGCCATCATCAAGGCGACCGACGCCGCCCAGGCGGCGGCCGAGATCCGGCGCGCCGTGGACGAGCGCGTCTGCATCGAGACCACGCTCTACAAGCGCGCCGGCGAGGCCGGCGTCCGCGCCGTGCTGGAACAGGTCTCGACGGCCAACATCTCCGATGCCTGGCACCGCCAGCCCAGCCTGCACGGCATCCGGCCTTTGCTGCCGGGCGCGCACATGTGCGGCCCGGCCGTCACCGTGCGCACCTATCCCGGCGACTGGGCCAAGCCGGTCGAGGCTATCGACGTATGCCGGCCCGGCGACGTCCTGGTCATCGACGCCTTCAACAGCTATCCCGCCATCTGGGGCGAGCTGGCCACCCACAGCGCCAAGGTGAAGGGCGTGGCCGGACTGGTCGTGTGGGGCGCGATCCGGGACACGCCGGAGATCGCGCGCCTGGGCTTCCCCGCCTTCTCGAGTCTGGTGAGCGCCAACGCCGGCGAGCCCAAGGGCTTCGGCGAGATCAACGTGCCCGTGCAGATCGCCGGCCAGGAGATCCAGCCCGGCGACTGGGTGGTGGGCGACGACGACGGCGTCATCGTGCTGCCCAAGGCGCAGGCCGTGGAGCTGGCCAACCGCGCCATGGACGTGCTCGAGAAGGAGAACCGCCTGCGCGGCGAGATCGACGCCGGCAAGACCCTCGCCGAGGTCGCCTACCTGCAGAAGTGGGAGAAGCGCTAGGGCCGGACCGACGCAGCGCGCGCGGCTGCGACGCCATCACCCATGCGGCGTAGAGCAGGGCGCACGCGACAAGAACCCGCCTCAGGCCGGAGCATGAAACGTGGTGACCGTCGCGCCGTCGCCCGCCGCCAGACTGAGGTCGCCGCGACGGAGGCGCCGGCTCAGGCGGACGAGGTGGCCGGTGCAGGAGCAGTCCCCGGCGCCGAAGCGCGGCGGGCGGCGCTCCGCGCCGGGCAGCCGCGCCAGGGCGCCGGCGAGCTCGCACTCGGTGAGCGCCGTGTCGACGAGCCAGGCGCGCCGCGCCGTTGCGGCCGCGAACAGATAGTCGGCGTGCCAGCGCAGCGGCTTGTCGGGCGCGAGGTGGCGCGCGACGCGCGCCTCGCGCGCCCGCTTGGCGCTGCCCACGTAGGCGTACCAGCCGCGCTCGAATATGACGTGACCGAGCGACCCGACTGCCAGCGTCTGGCAGCGCGGCACCCAGGTGAGGACGATGTAGAGGGGGTTCAGGCCGGGGTCGCTCACGGTGCCCTGAAGTCCGGGCCCTTGCCGCGCACCGGCACAGCGCTGCTCGGGCGGCGGCGGGCCGTGGGCGCGATGCCCCCACGCCGCGGCTGGCAGCGCGGGCAGAAGTGGGTGCCGCGACCGCCCACGACGGTGCGCCGCACCGGCGTACCGCACACGCGGCACGGCTCGCCCGTGCGCTGGTAGACGTTCAGGATCTCCTGGAAGCTGCCGCGCTCGCCGGCGGGGTCCACGAAGCTCTCGATAGAAGAGCCTTCGTGGTCGATGCCGGCCTGCAGCGTCTCGAGCAGGGCCGCGTGCAGGCGCCGCGCCTCACGCGGCCCCACGCTCCCGGCGGCGCGCAGCGGGTGCAGTCGCGCGCGAAACAGGGCCTCGTCCGCGTAGATGTTGCCGACGCCGGCGATGCGCCGCTGGTCCAGCAGGAACGACTTCAGCGGCGCCGTGCGGCCGGTGAGGGCGCGACGCAGGTAGGCGACGCTGAAGGCGTCGCCGAACGGCTCCGGGCCCATCCACGCGAAGAACTCCTCCTCTTCGCCGGGACGCAACGCCCACAGCCGGCCGAAGCGCCGCACATCCTGGAAGGCAAGCTCGGTGGCCGGCTCGAGCCGCCACAGGAACCGTGGCGGCCGCTCGGCCGGTCCGGGCTGGAGCAGCAGCTGCCCGGTCATGCGCAGGTGGATGACGGCGACGCTGGGGCCGGTCCAGAGCGGCCGGGCGGCGCCGGCCGGCGCGCCGGAGGCGGGCGCGTCGCCGCCCGCCGCCGCGTCGCCCTCCTTCGCGCCGACGTCGACCAGCAGGTACTTGCCGCGGCGGCGCAGGCCGCCGACAGGTCGATCGGCCAGCAGCTCGCGCAACTCCGTCTCGCCCTGCTCGCTCACCAGCGGGTCGTTGACGATCACCTCCCGCACGACGAGGCCGGGCAGGCACGTGAGCAGCCGGCGGCGGATGATCTCGACCTCGGGCAGCTCAGGCATCGCTCGGGTCTCCCCCGCCGGCCGCGCTCCCCTGCCACCACGTCAGCAGGAAGTCCCGGGCTCCATCCGCGTCGGTGACCTCGCCGGCTTCGACCTCTTCCTCCAGCGCATCCAGGGCCTGGCCCACGGCCGGGCCGGGGGTGATGCCGAGCAGGGCCATGACGTCGTCACCGCTCAGCAACTGGGGCACCGGCGCCTTGCTCACGCCGGACCAAACCGACCGCGCCAGGCGGTAGTGGCGGGCTATCGACGCGTTGGAGGTCTTCTCGCCGCGCGTCGCCAGCCGGTCGCAGAGCGACACGACGACAGACTCGAACACCCAGGGACTCACGTCGCGGCGGTAGCGCGCGAGCGCCCGGCGCGTCAGCGGCTGCTCGCGCGTGAGGAACCCGAGACGCAGGTGCTGGCGGATCAGGGTCCCCAGATAGGCGGTGAAGCGGCTGCTGAAGCGCAAGCGGGCGGCGATCTCGCCGGCCATGCGCCGCCCGATCTCGTCGTGATGCCAGAAGATCACGCGGCCGTCGTCGGCCACGACGCGAGCCGCCGGCTTGCCGATGTCGTGGAGCAGCACGGCCCACGACACCGGCACGAGCGGCTCCACCCCGGGCAGGCCGGCCTCGCCGGCCGGCGTCAGATACCGCTCGCCGCCCAGCTGGCGCACGACGCCGGCCACGTAGGTGAGCGCCTCCAGCGTGTGGCCGAACACGTCCAGGTGGTGATACGGGTTCTGGGGGACGCCGCGCAGCTCGTCGAGCTCGGGCAGCACGACGGCGAGGGCGCCGACCACGGCGAGGTCGCGGAAGGCGGGGGAGGCGGCGGCGGCCGAGAGCGTCACGGACAGTTCGTCGCGGACGCGCTCGCCGCTGACCGACGCCAGACCCGGCGCCGCGCGCCGCGCCGCCTCCACGGCGTCGGCCTCAGGCAGCAGGTCGAAGGCGCGCGCCAGGCGGAACAGGCGAAGCACGCGCAGCGGGTCGTCGTCCAGGGCCGACGCCGAACAGAGTCGCAGGCGCTTGGCGGCGAGGTCGGCGATCCCGCCCAGCGGGTCGACCAGCTCGCCGCCGTCCAGGGGCCGCGCGAACGCGTCCACGGTGAAGTCGCGGCCCAGCAGGTCGGCTTCGAGCCTGGCGCATCTGGTCGACGGCGACGCGCCCGGCTCCTGGCCGCGCAGCGGCGCGACGTCGACGTGCACGCCACCCAACACGATGCGCCACATGCCGTAAGCCTCCGACGCCGCGAACACCGCGCCGCCGAGACGATCGGCCAGCCGGCGCGCGAAGGGCTCCGGGCTGCCGTCGAGGACGATGTCGATGTCCTTGACCGGCAGGCCGAGGAGCTCGTCGCGCAGGCAGCCGCCGATGAGCCAGCCGGCCTCCCCGGGCCCCAGTCCGGCGCGCGCCGCGGCCGTCACCTCGTCGGGTGACGGGGGCGTGGCCTGCTCCCGCCCGGCGCCGCCCATGGTCAGGCTACGGGTCCGGCGGCGCGGTAGCGCCGCACCACCCGCGGCGACACGTCGCAGACGATCTCGTAGTTGATGGTCTCGAGAAGCCGGGCCATCTCCTCGCACAGGATGCGCGGCGCGCCGGCTGCGTCCCGCCGCGCCCCGTCGCCCTCAGCGCCGGGCCCGGCGGCGCCGAAGAACACGACCTCGTCGCCCTCCCGGCCCCAGTCGTCCGGCAGGAGCACCGTCAGCTGGTCCATGCTGACCGTGCCGCGGATGGCGCAGGGCCGGCCGGCGACCAGCACCTGGCCGCGGTTGGTGAGGCGGCGCGCGATGCCGTCCGCGTAGCCGATGGGCACGATGCCCACGCGGGCCGGCGCGTCCGCTATGAACCGCCGCCCGTAGCCCACGGACTCCCCGGGCTCCACCCGCCGTACGCCGGCGACGTACGAGCTGAGCTTCATGGCCGGGCGCAGATCGTCCTTGAACGGGTCGTCGTTGGACGGCGCCAGCCCGTACATCGCTATGCCGTTGCGGACCATGTCGAAGTGGGTGCGCGACCCGCGCAGCGTCGCCGCGCTGTTCGCGGTGTGGCAAAGCAGCTCGGGATGGACGCGCTTGAGCTCTCGGGCCAGGGCGGCGAAGCGTTCCAGCTGATACTCGAAGAACGTGGTGTCGGCCTCGTCGGCCGTCGCGAAATGGCTCATCAGCCCGACGAGCAGGCCGTCCTGACGCGGCGCCGGCGCAGAGCTCGCGGGCCACGTCCTCCTTGACGCCGAGGCGTCCCATGCCGGAGTTGAACTTGACGTGGACGCGGGCGCCGCGGCGCCGCGCCTCGGCAAGAAACGGCGCCGACCACGCCACGACGTCGGCGCCGGCCGCGACGGCGCGCTGCAGCTCGGCGCCGGTGAGCGCGCCGAAGATCAGGATCCGGCGCCTCGACACCGGCGTCCCGCAGCTCCTCGGCCTCGGCCACGGCGGCCACGCCGAGCCAGGTGGAGCCGGCTTCCAGGGCCGCCCTGGCGACCGGCACCGCGCCGTGCCCGTAGCCGTTGGCTTTCACCACGGCGCAGTGCGCTGCCCCCTGCGGCAGGTCGCGCATGAGCCGCCGCACGTTGTGGCGGATGGCCTCGAGGTCGACCTCGGCAAGTGCCCGTTCGCGACCGGCCAGCATCTACAGCCCCAGGATCTTCATGATGTCGTGGCGCGAGATGATGCCCACGACCTTGCCGCCCTCCTCCACGGGCACGCGGTCGAAGCCGTGGCGCGACATGAGCGTCGCCGCGGCCCGGGCGGGGTCGTCCGGCTTGACCGTGTGCGGCGCCGCCGTCATGAGGTCGGCCACCGTGGCCGCCGCCGCCTTCTGCAGCTGCTCCTTGAACTTCTTCTGGCTGCCCAGGTAGATGATGCTGTCGAAGAGCTCGAAGTAGTGCGGCATCTGCACGTCGGCGTCCATGGCCATGAGGTCGCCCTCGGTGACGATGCCCACGAGGTTGCCGTCGTCGTCGACCACCGGCACGCCGCCGATACGCTTCTCGCGGAACAGGGCGACGAGGTCCTTGACGGTCATGTCGCGGTGCACGGTGACGGCCGGCGTGGTCATGATGTCGCGGGCGAGCGCCTCGCCCTGGGTGGCCTCAGTGTTCGTGGACATGCGTCTCCTTCTGGTCGCCGGTCTTGACCCGCTCGATGGCGGCCGGCAGGGACTGGAACAGGTCGCTCGCGATCATGCCTTCCGTGCCCACGGCCTCCTCCGCGGCGATGTCCGCGGCCAGGCCGTGCAGATAGGCGCCCAGGCAGGCGGCATCGGTGGCGGGGAGGCCCTTGGCGAGCTGGGCGACGATGACGCCGCTGAGCACGTCGCCGGTGCCGGGCGTGGCCAGGCCCGGGTTGCCGGTCGGGACGACGTAGGCCCGTCCCGATGGGTCCGCGACTATGGTCGCCTCGCCCTTGAGCAGCACAGTCGCGTCGCCCCGCTGCGCCGCGGCGCGCGCGCACTCGAGGCGCTGGGCCGCCACCTCCGCGGCCGGACGGCCGAGCAGGCGGCCCAGCTCACCCTCGTGCGGCGTGAGCACCGTGGGCGCCGCGCGCCCCGCCAGCAGCTCCGGCCGGTCGCCGAGCGCGTACAGTCCGTCGGCATCGAGCAGCAGCGGCCGGTCCAGGGCGACGAGTTCGCGCACCAGCAGCTGCGCCTCGTCGGCGCGGCCCAGGCCGGGGCCCACGGCCACGGCCTGCAGCCGCGCCGCCTCGTCGAACAGCGCGGAGCGCCCGGCCATGCCGAACTGTCCGTCCGCCCCGGGCGCCTCGACGATGATCACCTCGGGGTACGGCTTCTCGCCGCCCGCGCCCTGCGGCACGGCCACATGCACCAGGCCGGCGCCGGAGCGAAGCGCCGCCATCGCCGTCATGTGGGCGGCGCCGGTCATGCCGCGCGAGCCGCCGATCACCAGGACCGTGCCGACGGACCGCTTGTGGTCCAGGGGGCTCTTGGCGCGCAACAGCGGCTCGATGCCCTCCTCGGTGAGCAGCCACACGTCGGTCTCGTGGTCGGCCAGCGACGGGATGCCGATGGGCGCCACCACGACCTCCCCGCTGAAGGTCCCGCCGGGCGTGATGAAGTGGCCGATCTTGGCGGCGTGGAGCGCCACGGTGAGGTCGGCGATCACCGCGGGACCGTGCACGGCGCCCGTGCCGGCGCCGACTCCGCTGGCGATGTCCACGCTCACCACGTCGCCGGGCGCGTCGTTGATGAGCTGGATGGCCGCGGCGGCTGTGCCCTTGGCCGCGCCCGTGAAGCCGGTGCCGAAGATGGCGTCGACCACCACATCGGCCAGCTCCGTGAGCATCACGACATCCTCGGCCGGCTCCGCGCCGTCGGCGAACGGTCGCACGTCCACGCCCAGGTTGTGCAGGATGTCGAGATTGAGCTTCGCGTCGCCGGTGTACTCCTCGGCCGGGGCCAGGGTGAACACGGTCACCTCCGCCCCGGCGTCGAACAGCTCGCGCGCCACGACGAAGCCGTCGCCGCCGTTGTTGCCCTTGCCGCAGAACACCACGACCTCCTCGGGTTCGTAGCGCTCCAGGATCTCGCCGGCGACGGCCACGCCGGCTCGTTCCATCAGGTGCGACCCCGGGATGCCGATGCCCTGGATGGCGGTGGCGTCCACCTGCCTCATCACATCGGCGGAGTACAGGCCGAGCAGCAACGACTCATACATGAACGTCCTCCTTGAGCGCGGCGGCCACGGCGTAGGCCATGCCGGCGGTGTGACTGAGCGACAGTTCGACGCGCGTCACGCCCAGACGGCGAGCGACCTCGGCGACGCCGCCGTGCAGGGCCACCAGCGGTTTCCCTCCCGACAGTACCTCGATGTCGCGCCAGACGAACCCGATGATGCCGATGCCCAGCGCCTTCCCGACCGCCTCCTTGGCCGCGAACCGAGCCGCGAACCGCGAGTACGGGTCGGCGAAGCCGCGACAGTACGCCTGCTCGTGCGGGCTGAACAGGCGGTCGGCGGCGCGCGGCAGGCGTTCCAGGAGCGCCTTGATGCGCGCCGCCTCGATCACGTCGATCCCCAGGCCGAACAGCAGGCCGCCGGGCGGGATCTGGGGGAACCCCATCCGCCCGCCCGCCCTGGCTACGTGTCGCTCGCTCATCCCGCCATTCTATCCGCAGGCGCCCGCGACGACGCCGAGCTCAGCTCCTGCCCGAGTACGACCTCGTATCATGGTGATCCATGTCGCCAGAGCCCGCGGCTCCTGGACCCGGCGAGACGCCCCCATGAAGCCACAGGCTGACGGCCTCGAGCAACGGCGGGGATGCGCCAGCGCGTTGCAGCGCCAGCTACGGCTCAGGCGGCGCGCAGCCTGATTCCCAGCATCACGAAGAACGCCATGAGGATGCCCCATGATCAACACGCGTCGCAGTGAGATGTTCCACGTGTACCACGGATCCCGCCCGGCCTCCGCCTCGTCGGCCGCATGAAAGCGCCTGTCATCATGCCAATCCAGCGCGGGCGGATAGATCCAGATAGGAGAGTAGTACGTGTTGGACAGATCCCGGGGACGGGCATCCTCAGCAGGCAGGGCGCACTCGGTGCCCGCCATGAAGGGAGGGCCCAGATGAGCGACACGACGAACCGCACGACGATCAAGGCTCTTGTCGACGCGCTGAACGCCGGCGACCTCGACGCGCTCGACCGCGTCTTCACCGACGACGTCGTGATGGAGTGGCCGCAATCGGGTGAACGCATCGTCGGAGGGGAGAACCGGCGCGAGGTCTACAGTCGCTTCCCTTCTCTGCCCCACGTCACCCTCAGACGGATGACGGGACACGGCGACCTGTGGGTCCTCGAGGCCGACCTCGACTACGGGGACGGGGATCCCTATCAGTGCGTCTTCATCTTCGAGACGCGGGGAGGGCTCATCGCACGAGAAACTGGGTACTGGTCCAAGCCCTTCCCGGCACCCGACTGGCGAGCGCCCTGGATCGAGCGCATGTAGCCACGCACTGCGTCCTCGAACTGCGCCTTCTCTGCACACGGGGCGCGACGGCCAGCCTCGACAGACCATGACCGACCTGAGCATACGTGATGCGGTGAGCGCGGACGCGGTGGCCCTGCTGGCCATCTACCGGCCGTTCGTCCTGGACACCCCGGTATCGTTCGAGCTCGAGCCACCGTCGATCGCTGAGTTCGAGCAGCGGATCATCGCCGCCCGATCGAGATGGGTCTGGCTCGTCGCCGAGCGGGGATCCGACCTCATCGGCTACGCCTACGCCTCGTCCTACAAGTCGCGGGCGGCGTACCGATGGTCCGCGGAGACCGCGGTCTACGTCCATGAAAGCCACCGCGGACAGGGCGTTGGCATGACGCTGTATTCGCGGCTCATGGCCGTTCTCGCTGAGAAGGGGTACTGCACTGCCTATGCTGGGATCACCTTGCCCAACGACGCGAGCATCCGCCTGCACCGATCGGCCGGCTTTCGTGAGATAGGCGTCTTTCGCAGAGCTGGATGGAAGTTCGGCAGGTGGCACGACGTGTCGTGGTGGCAGCGCGAGCTGCGGGACAGACCGCCCGATGAGTGAGACCATCATCCAGGCAGCTGATGTCGCGGACATCGAGGCCGCAAGAGCACTCTTTCTCGAGTACGAGAAGTCGCTCGGTATCGATCTTGCCTTCCAGGACTTCGACCGCGAGCTCGCCGATCTGCCCGGCGAGTACTCCCCGCCGTCCGGCGCCCTCCTGCTGGCAGTCGACGACGGGGTCGTGACCGGATGCGTGGCGATCAGGCCCTTCGACGGCCTGAACGTGGCGGAGCTCAAGCGGCTCTACGTCAGGCCGTCTGCACGAGGGCATGGCCTCGGGCTTCGGCTCGCCGGCGCGGCCATCGCCGCAGCCCGAGAGGTCGGCTACACTGCGATCCGGCTGGACACTCTCCCCACGATGATGTCGGCTCAGGCGCTCTATCGGCGGCTCGGCTTCCGCGCGATCGATCCCTATCGTCTCAACCCGATCCCCGGCACGAGCTACTGGGAACTCCGACTCTGACGATGTACCTGACCATCGTCTGGCGAGGTGTCGGCTGAGCGTGTATGTTTCCGCACGATGGACCACGACCCGCTGGACGATCTCGACCTCCTCATCCGTTCGCGATACGGCGCCCTGCTGATCGACACGGCAGAGGAAGACCGCGCGGAAGCGCTGGTCGAGCGTGCAGCGGAGCGCATGCAGCTCGCGTTGTTCGTGTGGCGGCGCGCCTCGGGGCTCAAGCGGGCGGGCGCGCCGAACGCGATCTATGGCACGCAGGACCCGCGCACCGCCCTCAGCCACGTGATCAGCTCTGGACTGGCGGCCCTGTACCTGTTCCACGGTCTCGGGCCGGAGCTCGAGAAGCCCGACGTGGCCGATCTCGTGCGTGAGGCGGCCCAGCGCCTCGCCGGCCACCTCGGCGCCGTCGTCCTGACCGGCGCCGACGTCACGCTTCCCGAGTCGCTGCGGGTCGTGGTGGGACCGGTGCACGTGCCCGCCCCGACCCGCCAGGACTACGAGAGCCTCTTGCACAGTGTCGTCAGCGACGTCTCCACCCGGATGACGATCGATGTCGCGTTGACGCCCCCGGATCAGGACCGCCTGCTGGCCAACCTGCATGGGCTCGCGCTGGCCGAGGCCGAGAAGCTGCTCAGGCGCGCGATCATCGAGGATGGCCGCCTGGACGGCGCCGACGTGGAGCGCGTCGCCGAGGCGAAGCGCGACCTGGTGGAGCGGGACGGCCTTCTGGAGTTCCTGGCGAGCGTCCAGTCGTTGGCGGAGATCGCGGACCTTGTGCGGCTCAAGGGATGGCTCGAAAAACGGCGGACGTTCATGCAGGACCCTGACCGCGCCGCGCAGTTCGGCCTCGAGTTCCCGCGCGGCGTGCTGCTGGTGGGGGTGCCCGGCTGTGGCAAGAGCCTCTGCGCGAAGGCCGTGGCCGCGGCCTGGGGCCTCCCCTTGGTAAAGCTCGACCCGGCTGCTCTCTACGACAAATACATCGGCGAGACAGAACAGAACTTCCGCAAGGCGATCGGCGCCGCGGACCGGCTCGCCCCGCTCGTGCTCTGGATCGATGAGATCGAGAAGGCCTTCGCCGCCGGCGGCGAGGAAGACGGAGGGACCTCGCAGCGCGTGCTCGGGACGTTCCTCTCCTGGCTGCAGGAGCGGCACGGCGACGTGTTCGTGGTCGCTACGGCCAACGACGTCGAGCGCCTGCCGGCGGAACTCCTGCGCAAGGGCCGCTTCGACGAGACGTTCTTCGTGGACCTTCCCGACGAGGCGGCTCGGGCCGCCATCTTCGAGATCCACCTGCGGAAACGCAAGCAGGCGTCTGACCGTTTCGACCTGAAGCTGCTGGCGCGCGACAGCGAGGGCTACAGCGGCGCGGAGCTGGAGCAGGTCGTCGTCTCGGCGCTGTACACCGCCTTCGCCGCGAACACCCCGCTGACCAACGACCTCCTGCTGGACGAGTTGAGACAGATGCCCCCGATCGCCTCGACCGCCCGCGAGAAGATCGCCTTCCTGCGGTCGTGGGCCGCGGGCCGCACGGTCCCCGCGAACTGACGTCCGCACAGCGGCCGCTGGCGGAGCACGACCTGAGCGGACGTCTGGCCGGTCTCGGCGCGCGACCTTGCGGCGATCGCCGACACCCGTTGCCGCCCCCGCAAAGACAGGCCGCGCAGCCGCGCCGACGCTGACGGCGGAATCGTCAACACCCAAGGACCGGCGGCCGCGGCGAGCGGGAAGGGGGTTGAGGGAGGCTCACAAGGCAGCGGCGTGCGTAGCCGCCGCTGCCGTATGGAGCGAAGCGCCCTCCCGAAGCCCCCTTACCGCAGACCGCGGCCGCCGCGTCAGGTACGCGCCTTATTCCACCGTCACCGTCTTGGCGAGGTTGCGCGGCTGATCGACGTTCAGCCCCCTGATGCCGGCGATGTGGTAGGCCAGCAGCTGCAGCGGCACCACCGTGAGGATGGGCGCCAGGTGGTGGTCGGTGGCCGGGACCCACAGCACGTCGCGCGACAGCTCGGCGATCGTCTCGTTGCCCTCGGTCGCCACGGCGATCACGTCGGCGCCGCGCGCCCGCACCTCCTCGATGTTGCTGACCAGCTTGGCGAAGATGGGGCTGTCGTCGGCGACGACCACGACCGGCGAGCCCTCGTCCAGCAGGGCGATCGGCCCGTGCTTCATCTCGCCGGCGGCGTAGGCCTCGGTGGGGATGTAGCTGATCTCCTTGAGCTTGAGAGCGCCCTCCAGACAGACGGCGAAGCCCATGCCGCGGCCCAGGTACAGGAAGAAGCGCTCGTCGTGATAGCGGCCGGCGATCTCCATCACGGGGCCCTGGTCCCAGGCGAGCAGCTGCTCCACCTTCTCGGGCACGGCGCGCAGCTCGTGGCCGAGTCGCTTGAGCTCCGCCTCGGTCTGGGCGCCGCGCGCCCAGGCAAGGCGGAGCGCCAGCAGCAGCATGGCGGCGACCTGGGCGGTATGCGTCTTGGTGGCCGCCACCCCGATCTCCAGGCCGGCTCGCGTGAACAGCACGTAGTCCGCTTCACGCGTGGCCTGGCTGCCCATGATGTTGGTCAGCGCCAGCACCGGCGAGCCGGCCTCCCGGGCGAGGCGCATGGCGGCGAGCGTATCGGCCGTCTCGCCCGATTGCGTGATGCCGATGACGAGCGTGTCCGGGTCGAAGACAGGCTGCCGGTAGCGGAACTCGCTGGCGACGTCTATCTGGACGGGCACCCGCGCGAGCTGCTCGATGGCGTAGCTGACGATAAGGCCGGCGTGGTACGAGGTGCCGCAGGCGACGATGAAGATGCGCCGCAGGCGGCGCAGGAACTCGTCGCCCATCCCCACCTCGGAGAGGTCGACGCAGCCATTCTCGTGGAGCCGGCCGGCCAGGGTGTCGCGCAACGCGGCCGGCTGCTCGTTGATCTCCTTCAGCATGAACGTCTCGAAGCCGCCCTTCTCGGCTGCGTCCGCGTCCCAGCTGATCTCGGTCTCCTCGCGCCGCAGCGGCTCGCCGGCGACGTCGGTGAACTCCGCGCCCTCGGCGCGGAGCGTGACGACGTCGCCGTCCTCGAGCACGACGATGCGGCGGGTGTGGCTCAGGAAGGCGGGGATGGCGCTGGCGAAGAACATCTCGCCATCCCCCACGCCCACCACCAGCGGCGCCTCGTTTCGCGTGCCCACGACGATGCCGGGCTCGTCCGCGCAGACGGCGCAGAAGGCGAAGTGGCCGTCCAGCTGCGGGATCGTGGCGCGCACCGCCGCCGTCAGCCCCTCGCCGATGCCCTCCTCGATGAGGTGCGACACCACTTCGGCGTCGGTCTCGCTGGTGAACGCGTGCCCGCGCTCCGTGAGCGCGGCGCGCAGCTCCTTGTAGTTCTCGATGATGCCGTTGAGGACGATCTGCACGCGTCCACTGCAGTCGGCGTGCGGGTGCGCGTTCTCCTCGCTGGGCCGGCCGTGCGTCGCCCAGCGGGTGTGGCCCAGGCCGACCACAGCCGGTGAGGAGTCCTCGCCGGCGGCCGCCACCAGGGCATCGAGGTTGCCCACGGAGCGCACCACCCCGATGCCGTCGCCCTCGAGAAGGGCGATGCCCGCCGAGTCGTAGCCACGGTACTCGAGCCGCTTGAGGCCGTCGATGATGATGGGCTTGCCGGCGCGACGGCCGGCGTAGCCTACGATGCCGCACATGCGGTCTCCCTTCGTCGAAGGTATGACGCAGGCGGGCGTGCTGCGGACGGCACCTTCGAGCCGCTCTGTTCCGCCGTTGCCGACGGGTTTTGACGACTCGATCACGACCGTGCCGGGCCGGGAGGCATCCGCCGAGTCTTTCGATGAACCTCCACCTCGTCACCCGCGCGGGCCGCCCCGAGGGGCTCCGCGCGGGCCAGGCGCTCAGTTGCTTGCGGGTGTCCGAGCCGCCGGTCTGCTCTGTGGGGGTATTCTACCTTGTGGGAACGTCGCGAACCTCGTGGTATCGCCACGCGTATCCCGGCACACGGGGGGCGCCTCGGCTGGGGCGTCGTCACAATTTGACCTGGGAGGGGATCATGGGTGGCATGCCTGTTCGAGCCGGGCTGGGTGACGGGGCACGGCGGCGCAGCAAGTGGGCCGTCGCGATCGCTCGGTCCTGCTGGTCGTGGCGACGGCCTGTCTGGCCGCCGGCCCCGCGGCCGCGGCGCCGGGTGAGCCCACGCTCACGCTCGCGGAGCTTCAGACGAGATTGGACGCCGGCCCCGTGACCGGCTACTTCCTCACGGTGGACGAGGGCAGCGCATATCGCCACCGTCCCCTTGACCGTGCTGAGCATCGTCGGCGGCGCCGGCCCCGACGGCGCGCTCATCATGTTCAAGGCGGACATGACCGACCCCCTGATGCAGCGCATCGGCACGATCGCCGCCGGCATGAGCGGCAGCCCGCTGTACGTCACCGATCCCGGCGGAGACCTGCTCATCGGCGCCCTGTCCTACGGCGACATCTTCACGCTCGATGGGTTGGCCCTGGCCACGCCGATCGAGTACATGAGCGCCGTCGAGTCGCGGCTGGGAGCCTCGATCCTGGCGCCGGTGGGCGCGGATCGGGCCGTCCGTCTGCCGGCACCGCTCCGCGTCCCCGGCGACGGTCTGGTGAGCGGCGTGGCAGTCGTGTCCGACAAGAGCGCGGCCCAGGCGGCGCGCAAGCCGGGCGTGGCGGTGTTCGCGCCGCTCGCCTCGGTCCAGCTCGGCGGGCTGCCCGTCAAGAGCCACGCCTACGCTGCCCTTGCAGCCGAGCTGAAGCGCCGCGGCCACACCGTGGTGCGCGGCCTGGGCAGCGGCCCAGGCGGCTGGGATCCCGGCTTCACGACACCGCTCGTGGGCGGCGCCGCGCTGGCCGCGATGTACACGCGCGGCGATCTGTGGGCCGGCGGCCTCGGCACCGTGACCTACGTCGACGACGACCATCTCGTCGCGTTCGGTCATCCCATGGACTGGGTCGGCCCCACCTCGCTCTACCTGTGCAATGCGCAGATCGACGGCATCTGGGCCGACAGCCTCGAGGCCTACAAGCTCGGCTCGCCCGGCGCTGTGCGCGGCGTCATCGCGCAGGACCGCGGTTCGGCCATCGCGGGCCGCATCGGCAACGGGCCGGCCGAGGTGCCGGTGACGTCGAGCGTCACGGCCGACATGGACGGCGTGACGACCGCCACGAGCACCACCTGGGTCACGTCGCGGTGGGCCGAAGACCCGTTCGGCGCGTTGCTCGCCTCCGCCGCCACCAGCGTCCCCGCCTACAAAGCCGCCGATCGGGCCTTCATGCCCGGCAGCGCCCGCACCACCACGACGGTCGTCGTCTCCGACGGCGCGACCGAGTACACCGTGCAGCGTGAGAACCTGTGGGACGACAGCTTTGACGTGCTGTGGATGATGAGCGACGACGTCTTCACGATCATGGACGCGCTCACCGCCGACCCGTACGGTATCGCGCACCCGACCATCATCTCGGTGGACTCGCAGGCGACGCTGAGCGACTCTCGCCTCGCCGGGAGCATCGCCGACGTCACCGTGGCCGGAGGCCTGCACGCCGGCACGAACACTGTGACCGTGACGCTGGACGCCTACGGGCAGCTGCAGCCGGTGACCATCGACGTCCCGCTGTTGTTGTCGCCGGGAACGCCGCTCGAGGGCATGCTCACGGTGGCGCCCGCGGCAGGCGAACCACAGGACGGCGAGGCGGAGCCGGGCGACGGCGGCAGTGGGCCGCGACAGACGCTGTCACAGGTCGTCGACGCGCTCAACGCGGCCCCCACCAACGACCAGCTCGAGGTGACCTTCACCCCCGACATCGGGCTGCTGGGCGCCGGCGCCACCGACAGCTTCGCGCTCGGTGAGCTCCACGGTGGCGACGGACTACGTGGTGAGCGGTTCCGTCACGAAGCTGACCGCCGACCTCACGGTCCGCGCGCGACCGGCGAAGGTCTACCGCAACCAGCGCACGACGCTCAGCGGCAGCTTCTTCGCTGCCGGCGACACATCCGTGCGGATCTACCGCCGCTACAAGGGCGCGACGACGTTCGTGAAGGTGGCGACGGTCCCCGTGGGCGTCAGCGACGGCTTCGGCGACTTCACGTATCGCACGTCACGCCTCAAGAAGGCCGCCGTGTTCAAGGTGGTCTGGGACGGCGACGACGCCACGCTGGCGGCCACCGCCCGCGTCTCCGTGGGCCTGCGGCCTTGAGCCAGGCCTGAAGACGACCGCGGCGCGCAGGCGCCGCGACGACGGCGGGGGCGGGCGCGATCTCGCGCCCGCCCCCGCCGTCACGTGGTCGACTTCAGCAGGCCGCGACGTCGCCCGTCAGTCGGCCTCTTCGCCGAGCTGCTCGGCGATCACGTCCACGATGCGCCGGCACGCCTGCTCGCACTCGTCGTGCGAGGCGGCCTCGGCCATCACGCGCACGAGCGGCTCGGTGCCGGACGGCCGCACCAGCACACGGCCGGTGCCGCCCAGGCGGCGGGTCTCGTCGTCCACCGCCGCCCACACCTCACCGGCTCCCTCCAGCGCGTCCTTGTCGCGCACGCGCACGTTCACGAGCTTCTGGGGCAGTCGGGTCATCACCCTGGCAGCCTCCGCCAGCGGCACGTCCATCTCACGGATGGCCTGCAGCAACAGGAAGGCGCTGGCCAGCCCGTCGCCGGTAGTGGCCACGTCGCGGTTGATGATGTGTCCGGACTGCTCGCCGCCCAGGACGTAGTCACCCTTGAGCATCTCCGCTACCACGTAGCGGTCGCCCACCGGTGTGACGTCCACCTCGATACCCTCGCGCTGCATGGCCAGATGGAAGCCCAGGTTCGTCATGACCGTCGTGACCACCGTCTCGTGGCGAAGCAGGCCCTTGGCCTTCAGGTGCTTGGCGAGGATGGCGATGATGAAGTCCCCGTCGACGAGGTCAGCGGACGCATCGACGGCGAGCACGCGGTCGCCGTCGCCGTCGAAGGCCAGGCCCAGATCGAAGCCGTCGGCGCGCACCATGTCCTGCAGCGCGTCGATGTGCGTGGACCCGCATCCGGCGTTGATGTTCACACCGTCCGGCGCCGAGCACAGCACCTCGATATCGGCGCCGAGGCCGGTCAGGGCCAGCGGCGCCGCCTCATACATGGCCCCGTGAGCGCAGTCGACGGCGATGCGCAGGCCGTGCAGATCGAGCGGGATGCGGCCGACGACGCCGTCCACGTAGGCCCGCACGGCGCCGGTCAGCGGTTCGGCGGACCCGAAGCGGTCGCCGGCCAGCGACCGCAGGTCATGATGCTCGATGTGCGCCTCGATCTCGGCCTCTTCGTGGTCGCTCAGCTTGTAGCCGGACGAGGAGAAGAACTTGATGCCGTTGTCCTGGAAGGGGTTGTGGCTGGCGCTGATGACCACGCCGGCGTCCGCGCCGCGCTGCAGGACCAGTGCGGCCAGCCCCGGCGTGGGCATCACGCCGGCGAGCTCCACCCTGGCGCCGCCGCTGGTGAGGCCGGCCGTGAGAGCCGCCTCCAGCATGGGGCCGCTGAGCCGCGTGTCGCGCCCGATGATGAAGCGCGGCTGCCGGCCGGCCGACGCGGCGACGACGACCGCGGCCGCGCGCCCCACCTGCACGGCGAATTCCGGCGTGAGCAGTTCGCCCGCGACGCCGCGGATGCCGTCAGTGCCGAAATAGGTGCCCATAGGCGGGGGTGGGAGGCGGGGCGAACATCGCGGAGTACTCTACGCCGCACGCCGGGCGGCGGCAAACTGGCGGTGCCTCAGGTCTCGTCGCCCTCGCCGGAGGTCTCCAGGACGCGCCCAGCCTTCGCCAGCAGTGTGGACGGCACCAGGACGTCCACGGCGCCCAGGCCTCCCGAAGCGCCGGGGAACAGCCACCCGGAAGCACCCGAGGCCCGCATCATGGAGGGGATGCCCGCCTGTCTCAGGGCACCCTCGACGGCAACAGCCGCGACTGTGCCCTGGACGGTGCAGAGGACGCGCAGCTCCATCCGACAGCCCGGCGTGCCCTGCTAGTCCCAGCTGCGCAGGCTCAGGTGCACGCCGAGCAGTCTGGACATCAGCCACACCATCCCCGCGACGACCACGATGACGACCCCCAGGAGTGTGAAGAACCCCATCTTCGAAGCACCGAGCGTCGCGAGCACCACGACGAGCACGACGACCGTGGCCAGCACGACGGTGAGCTTCTTCCACATCGGCGCCGTGTTCCGGGGGGGTCGCATGCGGCGCCTGTTGTTTCTCGGCATGGCGTTCTCCTGAGAGGCAAGTCCTGTCCGGCTCATCGTAGCACCGCGGGGCCCCCCGGGCAGCGGACGACACGCAAGAACGACGACGGGCCGCCATGGGGCGGCCCGTCGGGCATTCGCTGGTGTAGCGGTGACGACTAGCGCTTGCTGAACTGCGGCTTCTTGCGCGCCTTGTGGAAGCCGGCCTTCTTGCGCTCGACCTGACGGTCGTCGCGGGTGAGGAAGCCGGCACGCTTGAGCGGCGTGCGCAGGTTCTCGTCCGCCTCGCAGAGGGCGCGGGCGATGCCGTGGCGCACGGCCCCGGCCTGGCTGCTGATGCCGCCGCCGTACACGTTGACACCGACGTCGAACTTGCCGCCGGTGCGGGTGGTCTCGAACGGCATGAGCGCGATCGTCTCCAGGACCTTGCGACCGAAGTACGCGTCGATCTCGCGACCGTTGACGACGACCTTGCCGACGCCGGGGGTGAGTGTGACGCGGGCGACGCTGGTCTTGCGCTTGCCGGTCGCGCGATAGGTCACTGTGTCAGGCACGCCTCTTACTCCTTGATCTCGAGCGTCTCGGGCATCTGCGCCTCGTGGGGATGCTCAGCGCCGGCGTAGATCTTGAGCTTGCGGATCTGGGCGCGGCCGAGCTTGTTGTGAGGCAGCATGCCGCGCACGGCGCGGCGCAGGACCTCTTCGGGGCGGCGCGCCAGAAGCTTGGCATACGACTCGCTCCTGATGCCGCCGGGATACCCGGAATGGTGGTAGTACATCTTCTGCTCCGGCTTGTGGCCGGTGACGACGATCTTCTCGGCGTTGATGATCACGACGAAATCGCCGGTGTCGATGTTGGGTGTGTAGATGGGCTTGCGCTTGCCGCGCAGGGTGTCGGCGACGACGGTGGCGAGACGGCCCAGGGTGTGTCCTGTGGCGTCGACGACGTACCACTTCTTCTCGATGGTCGAGGGCTTGGCGACGTAGGTCTTCATGCGCTCACTCTGCTCGCTGTTTGACACCGAAAGGCGCGGAACGCGCGAAGGGGAACTATAACGAATCCCGGCGGGCGGCGCAACACGCAGCCGTGCGGCGCGGCTCAGCGCAGCCGCGCCGGCCGCCGCCGGCGGGCAGGCAGCGGCGTGTGGCCGGGCGAGGCTACGCCCTTTTCGGCCGGCCCGCCGCCGCTTCCTGTACACTTACGAGTACGCCCGTCGTCGGAGGGGGTCTGACATGCCGCGGCAGCTTCATCCTGTGTTCACCCGCGCACGTCCGGTGCGCGCTCGCGCGTGGCTTGGCGCCGCGCTGCTCGTCGTCCTGGTCGCGGCGCTGTGCGGCGCCGCCACATTCGCGCTGCCACAGGCGGCGCGCGCCGAGGCGGCGCCCGGCGCGTTCGTCTGGTCCGCGCCGTGGCTCTTCGGCACGACGGACTTCAGCTCCGTCGTCGATCTCGTCAAGGGCCCGTCGGGGTCTGTCTACGCGGCCGGCCAAACTGGCTACAGTCAGGCGAGCAGCACCGCGTTCGTCGCCCGTCTGCGCACCGGTGACGGCTCGCAGGTCTGGCGGAAGACCCGCGCCGGCGTCTATCTCGCGGCCGCGGCCGGCGACGCCGCCGGCAACGTCGTGCTGGCGGGCACCAAGGCCCGCGACATCGTCGTCGTCAAGTACCGGCCGAACGGCTCGGTCGCCTGGTCTCGCACGTGGGGCGGAGCCTCGACGCTCGAGACGGCCACGGACGTGGCCGTCGCGCCCGATGGCTCCGTGTACGTCTCCGGGATGCGCCGGACCGGTGCCACCGGCCGCGACGCCGTCGTCGTCTGCCTGAGCTCGGGCGGCGCCGTGCGCTGGCGCCATCTCACCGCCACGAAGGGTGACGACATCGCCGAAGCCGTCACCACCGACGGAGCCGGCAACGTCTACGTCACCGGCAGCCGCGAGGGCGGCGCCAGCGACAGCGTCTGGGCGACCTACAAGCTGAGCCCCTCAGGCAGGCGGCTGTGGCTGCGCACCGTCACGTTCGTCAGCTCCAACACCTTCGGGTCAGGCGAGTGGCTTCGCATCCGGGACGGCGCACTCTACGTCGTCGCCCAACGTGGTCAGACCACGCCGCGCTTCGCCGCCATGAAGCTGTCCCTGACCGGCAAGGAGCGCTGGCTCGAGGGGTCCTACACGCTCCCGGCGCCGGCGCTGTTCACGGATGCCGCGGTAGACGCCAGGGGCAGGCTGTACATGGTGGGCTACCTCCAGACGACGGGGACGCCCGGCGTCACCGCGCAGGGGGAACTGCTGGTCTGCAGGGCCGACGGGACGATCGCCTGGCACGACGAGTTCGAGGATCCGCTGGGCGTCTTCGATACGGGGTTCAGCGACGTCGTGGTCGACACCGCGCAGCGGGCGTACTGCAGCGGCTACATGGCCACCGCGGCCGGCAACGTCGATCTCGCGGCCGTGGTCGTGCGCTACCAGGCCGGCGCAGGCATCGAGACGATCTGGCGCTGGGACGGCGGCGTCGGCGGCGTCAACGGGTTCGGGCCGCTGCTGCGCGCCTCGGTCCTGTCGCCGGCGCCCAGGTGACCACTGCCGCCGGCAGCCAGGCGATGGTGCAGCGGCTGAGGCCGTAGCGGGAGCTCAGCCGGGCTCGGGCGCGAGGCGGCACAGCTCCACGTCGTCGCCCGGGCCGACACCCAGCACTTCCCGAGCCGAGCCGGCGTTCACCGCGAGCGACGCCTGGCCGTAGCTGTCCAGCAGCACGACGATGTCGCTGGGCCTCACCGAGGAGAACGTCCTGGCCACCTGGGCGAGGTAGCGCTCGCCGCCGGTGATCACCTCGATGTGCTCGCCCAGGCCCGCCTCCTCCAGCCGCTTCGCGTCCAGGTTGAGCGCGATGTTGCCGAAGCGGTCGACGAGCACGGCCGTGGCCACCACGCCCAGAGCCGTGAGCCGCGGCTCGGGCAGCGGCGGGCGGATGAGTCCGACCGCCTGCAACGGCTTGCCGACGACGCGCAGCGGCAGGCCGTCGGCCAGGCGCGCCGCGACCGGCGCGAAGACGTCGCGGCCGTGGAACGTCGCCGATCGCGGCGAGAGCCACAGCTCTTCGTTGGTGAGCTCGAAGGCTTCGGCGACCCCGCCGTCGGCCTCGGCCGCCATGGTCAAGAGGCCGTTGTCAGGTCCCACGAACAGGCGGTCGCCGCCGCTGCGCAGGGCGATCGCTCGCCGCGTGCCCCCCACACCGGGGTCCACCACGGCGAGGTGCACGGCGTGGTCGGGCATGTACGGCAGGGTGTTGCGCAGCACCAGGGCGCCGGCGAGCACGTCGCCGCGCGGCACCCCGTGCGTGACGTCGATCACCTGGACGCGCGGCGCGATGCGCGCGACGACGCCGCGGCACGCGCCGGCGAAGTCGTCGGCGTAGCCGTAGTCGCTGGCAAAGCAGAGGGGACGGCTCATGGCGCCAGCCTACCCCATGCGACGAGCCGTGCAACGTGCGACGAGCGCTGCGCCGTGTGAGGTGGTCACGCGCCGCCGACGCGGCGGTAACGCTCGAGCGCGACCACCGTCCAGATGCCTTCGACCACGCCGAACGGCCAGGCGCCCGACAGGAAGCCGTAGGCGCTGGAGAGCAGGCAGCCGAGCGCGAAGGCGAGGATGAAGCCCCGCCCACGACGTTCCAGGGCGTACATCACCATCATGAACGTGACCGCCGCGACCCCGTAGAGCGTGATGGCGTCCATGCCGCCTCCCGGCCGTCAGGCGAGGGCGCCGGCGGCG
>CAVPQD010000037.1:0-8092 GCA_963707335.1 uncultured Thermoleophilia bacterium
CGCGAGCACGTCGCGCATCTGCGCCGGCGTGCACACGAGCACCTTGCCCGGCTTCAGCGCCTCGACCTGGGCGACGCGCACCGCCCCGTAGCCGGCGCCCCAGTCGAGGGCGGCCATCTCGCCGACGAGGTCTCCGGGGCCGACTGTGTTCAGCTCCCGGTCCGCGTCGCGCACGGCGAACTCGCCGTCGAGGATCACGAAGACATCGCGGCTCGTGTCCCACTGCTCGATGAGCGTCTCGCCCGCGTGCACGCGTCGCTCCGTGGCGACGGCGAGCAGGCTCGCCGTCGCCACGTCGCCGGCGGCGGCGAAGAGCGGCACCCAGCCCAGGTCCGCGGCGCTCACCGTCGGCCGGGCGAGCCAGCCCGTGGCGACGTCGGGGTGGCGCTCCGGCGGCGCTGGCGCCGACAGCGGCAGCGAGGCGACCGGTGTCGACTCGATCACGTCGAGAGCCTTGTGCACGTGCTCGGCCGTGGTCGTCGGGTTCAGGACGCAGAGGCGGATGGCCTGGCGGCCGAAGAGGCGCGTGGACGACACGTACACGTCGCCGGTCTCCTCCACGGCGCCGACGAGCGCCGCATTCACGGCGTCGATGCGGCGCTCGTCTTCGATCCCGGCCGGCTTCCGTCTCAGGGCCACGACGCTGAGCTGGACGGGCGCCAGCAGCTCCAGCTCGTCGCTGGCCTCGATGCGCGCGGCCGCCTCGCGGGCCAGGTCGAGGGCGCCGTCGATGGCGTCCCGGAAGGCCGCCAGGCCGAAGGTGCGCACCGACATCCACACCTTGAGCGAGCGGCACATCCTGCTGAGCTGCAGCCCGCGGTCCGAGAAGTTGACCTCGGTGTGAGCGGAGACGTCGCGCAGGTAGTCGGGCAGGATCTCGAAGGCCATGCGCAGGCCGTCGGGGTCGCGCACCAGCACCGCGCCGCACTCGAACGGCTGGAAGAGCCACTTGTGGGGATCGAGGGTGACCGAGTCGGCGCGCTCGATACCCGCCAGCGCCGCCCGGCCCCGTTCGGTGAGCACGGCGAAGCCGCCGTAGGCGGCATCGACGTGCAGCCACACGTCGTGGGCGGCGCACAGGTCGGCGAGCTCGGGCAGCGGGTCGACGGCCCCGGTGTTCGTCGTGCCGGCGTTGGCGCAGACGGCGAGCGGCCGCAGGCCGGCGGCGCGGTCCGCCGCGATCGCCCGCTCCAGGACGTCGAGGCGCAGTCGATAGGCGCCGTCGACCGGGAGCACGCGCACGCGCTCCGGCCGGAAACCCAGGGCGCGGGCGGCACGCGCGACCGAGGAGTGGCTCTGGGCGGAGATGTACACCACGAGATCGTCGCGCATGGCGCCCACGCGACGCTCGCGGGCGCAGGCGAGCGCCGTGAGGTTGGCGGCCGACCCGCCGCTGACGAGCACGCCGGACGCATCGGCGGGGTAGCCGATCCACTCGGCGAACCAGCCCAGCACCGTGAGCTCGAGCTGGCTGACGCCGGCGCCGCCGGCCCACCAGCACGAGTCCAGGTTGAGGGCGCTGGCCACGAGGTCGGCCATGGCGCTCGGCCAGGTCGCGAAGCCGGGGATGAAGGCCATGTAGCCCGCGGCGTCCGGTCGGCCGCGAAACGGCGTGACGTCGGTGAAGACCTGGCCGAGGACCTCGTCGAACGCCACGGGTCGCTCGGGCGGCGGCGCCTGCAGGCGCCGCCGCAGGTCGTCCACCGTCCCCTTCCTCACCACGGGGTCGGCCTCGCACCGGACGATCTCGTCCACCAGCGCGTCGATCGTCTGGTAGCCGATCTCGCGCATGCGCTCGGGGTCGAAACGAAGAAGGTCCGCGCCCATGCCCCACCTCCAGGTCCGGCAATGCCCTTCGGTAATACTACGCCGTACGCGGGTCGCGGCCAGATGCGCCATTGTCCCGGATCGTGTTTCGTAGTAAGACAGTCGTATCCTGAGCTCGAGGGGACGAGAAGGGGGCGCGGTTCGTGTCGGGGGGTACCTCGATCCTCACGGTCTTTCGCACGACCATCCGCAACGGGTCGCTGCTCCGCCTCGAGCTGGCCTTCGCCGCGTTCAACGGGGCTGAATGGGCGGTGTGGGTCTGCCTGCTCGTCTATGCCTACTCCGTCGACGGCGCCACCGGCTCCGGGCTCATGGCGCTCGTGCAGCTCATCCCGTGCATCTTCCTGGCGCCCTACATCGGCGCCCTGGCCGACCGGCGTCGCCCGGGCCGCGTGCTGCTCGCCGGGTACATCGTGCAGGCGCTGGCCATGGGCGGGGTCGCCGCCGCCATCGCCCTGGACGTGCCCGCGTGGGTCGTCTTCGCGCTCGCGATCCCGGTCAATCTGGGCATCACCGCGCCGCGACCGGCGCAATCGGCGCTGCTGCCCAGCATCGTGCGCAGGCCGGTCGAGCTCACGGCGGCGAACGTCGTGTCGAGCTGGGCCGAGAACGGCAGCGTGCTCGTGGCGCCGGCCGTCGCCGGTGTGCTGCTGGGCATCGGCGGACCAGAGCTCGCCATCGCCTTCCTGGCGCTGCTCTCCGTGACCGCCGCGGTCCTCGTGCTCCGCATCCCCGGTCCGCCGCCCATCGCCCACGCCGGCGGCGCCGTCTCGCTCACCAGGCAGGTGGCGGCGGGCATCCGCGCCGTGCGGCGCGAGTCGTCGGTACGCACGCTCGTCGGCCTGCTCGGCTCGCAGTACATCCTCGTCGGTGCGCTGGACGTGCTGTACGTCGTGCTGTCCATGTCGGTGCTGAACATGGGTGAGGCCGGCGCCGGCTACCTCAACTCGGCATTCGGCGCCGGCGGCCTCATCGGCGCGGCGCTGACGGCCGGACTGGTGGCGCGCCGCCGCCTGGCGCCGGCGCTCGGCGCCGGCATGCTCACGGCGGCGCTCGCCCTGGGGGCTCTCGGCCTGCACCCCACCATGGTGGCCGCCTTCGCGATGCTGGCGCTGGCCGGCATGGGCCGCGCCGTGCTGGACGTCACCGGCCGCATCCTGCTGCAGCGCTCCGCGCCGCCGGACGTGCTCGCCGACGTCTTCTCGCTGCTCGAATCGCTCATGAACATCGGGCTCGCCTTCGGGGCCATCATCGTGCCGGTGCTCGTGGGCCTGAGCGGGGCTCCCGCGGCGCTCATCGGCACCGGCGTGGTCTTCCTCCTGATCATGGCGGCCACCTGGCGGCGCCTGCGCGCCGTGGACGCCGCCGCCGACGTGCCGCACGTGGAGATCCGGCTGCTGCAGTCCATCCCGGTCTTCGCGATGCTGCCGGCGCCTCAGCTGGAGGGCCTGGCGCGCGCGCTCAAGCCGGCGGAGTACGCCTCCGGCGAGACCGTGATGTGCGAGGGCGAGGACGGCGACTTCTACTGCGCCATCGCCGAGGGCGAGGTCGAGGTCCGCCATGCGGGTCAGGCGGTGGCTCACCTCGCGCGCGGCGAGGGCTTCGGCGAGATCGCCCTCATCGAGGACGTGCCGCGCACCGCCACGGTCATCGCGACGAAAGACACCGAGGTCTACTGCCTGGAGAAGGGCCCGTTCATCCTGGCGCTGACCGGTCATCCTTCGGCGCGGAGCACCGTGTCGGACGTCGTCAGCAGCCGGCGCGACGAGCTGCGCGCCGTGGAACGCGAGCCACGAGGCGCGGAAGGCGACGTGCGCGGGGTCGAGGATCTCTCATGACGCAGCCGAGCAGGGCGCTGCTGATCGGCCTGGACAGCGCCGTGCCCGGGCGCTGGCGCAAGTACGCCGAGGCCGGGCTGCTGCCGGTGGGGCAGCGCCTTCTGGCTGAGGGCTGCTTCGCAGCCCGATGCCTGCCGGCGCTGCCCACGCTCACCACGACCAACTGGGCGACCATCGCCACGGGCTCCTGGCCCGGCACGCACGGCGTGACCGACTTCAACCCCCATCGTCCCGGCGACGTCCCCGACGAGCAGCCCCCAGGGCTTCGACGCGAGGGCCGTGCGGGCGGAGTTCATCTGGGAGGCGGCGGCCCGGGCCGGCCGCGACAGCATCGTCGTCAACTGGCCCGGCAGCTGGCCGCCGCGCGACGCTCCGGACGGGGGCGCGGGGAAGACCGCGACCCGGCCGCCCCGCGCCGCCGACGCTCCGGCTCCCGGCCGCGTCATCATGGTCGGCGGCGCCGGCATCGAGCTCAACGAGTGGCGCATCGGCCTGTCCGGCAAGGCGCGGCTCGTGGCGCTCGCCGCCGAGCAGCGGTTCTCTACGCAAGAGGAGCCCGGCGCCGCCCACGTCACCTTGCCGCCGGACGGCCGGCCCTTCGAGCTGCCCTTCCGCTTCCGCCAGTCCTATGACGCGGTGCGGCCGGGGCTCTCGCTTCGCTGCCGCGTCCTCGCCGGGTCGGCGGGACCCGTCGTGCGTTTCTCGCTCCCGGGCAGGGCGGAGGCGCTCGCGGAGCTCGCCGAAGGCGAGTGGAGCGAGCGCCTCACCCTGCCCTTCGAGGTGAACGGCTCCACGACGGCCGGGGCGTTCCGGCTCAAGCTGCAGGCCCTGGACCCCGCCGCGGGGCTGTTCCGCCTCTACGTCACCGACATCTGCCGCCTCGGCTGGCTCGAGCATCCCTCGGGCGTGCTGGGCGACACCGCCGGGTTCGCCGGCCTGCCGACGCCCGGCGTGGGCTGGGACTCGCTTGGCTCGGGGGCCATCGACCTGGACACGTTCGTCGACCTCACGGGTATGGCCACGGCGTGGCTCGCGGACGCGTGCGCGGGCGCTCATGCGGGAGCATCCGTGCGACCTGTTCTGCGCGCACTTCCACGCCATCGATTCGTTCTACCACCTCTGTTCGGGCGGGCTGGACGGGCGCCTGACCCCGGACGCGGACGAGCGGCGGCGGTTCGAGGCGGCGGAGCTGGCCGTCTACCGCCAGCTCGACGCCGCGTTGTCCACCCTCATCGACGCGGCCGGGGAGTCGGCGCTCATCGCGCTCGTCTCCGATCACGGCGCCACGCCGCCCGGGCCGGCCGTGCCGCTGCAGCGCATCCTGTGCGACGCGGGCCTCCTCGCGGTCGAGGAGCGGGCGGCGCTCCCGCGTGACCTCGCGGACCCCGGCACGCCTGATCGCATCGATTGGACGCGGACGCTCGCCGTCCCCCAGGGGAGCTGCTACGTCAGGCTGAACCTCCGGGGTCGCGAGCCGCACGGCAGCGTCGCGCCCGATGCTTTCGAGGATGTCCGGAGTCGGGTGATGAGGGCGATGTCGGAGTATCGCGACCCGGAGTCCGGCACCTGTCCGTTCAGCCTGGTCATCAGGAAGGAAGACGCGACCGCGCTGGGGCTGTACGGCGACAGCATCGGCGACATCGTCTTCGCCGTTCGCCAGGAGTTCTCGGACGAGCACGGCCAGATGCTGCCGGATGCGATCCGTTCGGAGGGGTCATGGGGCATGCCGGCGCTTTGCCTCTTCTCGGGGGCCGGGGCGGCCGCGGGCAGGACCTTGAGCGATGGGCTGTCGCTCGTCGACGTCGCTCCCACCGTCTGTCGCGCGCTCGGCCTGCCGGCGCCGCTCGGCTGCGACGGCGTCGCCGTGGCTGGTCTTCTCGCCGGCGCCGCCGACCTCGATACCACCCGGATAGGGTGAAGACGGGGATGCGACCTTCGACCTACGCTGTCCATGGCCGAACGGGCGACCCGGGGAGAGACCATGGAGGATCCGCTGCCGTATGTGTGCGCAGAGTGCCGCTACGCGGACCTCTACGCACTGGAACCTCGCGCGATCTGCACCTACCCCCTGAGCCGTTTCTGGGGACGGGAGCTGTTCGCGGGACAGCCCGCCTGCGAGGACCTGTCGCCGCGCGACGGTGTGGACCTGCTGCTGGCGATCCGCAGGAGACGAGACGCCGGCGTGTGAGTAGGTGCAGTGCACGGCCTGGGCGCGGAACGGGTAGAACGTGAGCGTCCAGGACGGAGCGGCGGACGGAGCGGGGCTGGTGACGGAGCCGAAGTCCGCATCCACCCGTGCCGGCAGGCTCGGCACGTCCGAGGCGCGGGGCAGGAGCGCCGAGGACGCCTTGCGCTTCCGCCCGCTGCAGTCCAAGCTGCGGCCGCCGCAGCGGCGCCTGCCGCTCGTGCAACGGCGAGCGCTGGTCGCGTCACTGCTCGCATCCGATCGGCCGCTCGTCGTCGTGTCGGGCGCCCCTGGGGCCGGCAAGAGCCTCTTGCTCGCCCAGTGGGCGAACGCGGAGCAGCGTCCTGTCGCCTGGCTGCAGCTCGATGCATCCGACAACGACCCCGTCGTGCTGCTCCTGTACCTGGCTACAGCCCTGCAGGCCGTGACGACCGTCGACCCCGTGGTCTTCCAGGCGCTGCAGCTGACCATCCCGCCCATCCGTGAGCGCATCCTCCCGATGCTTGCCGAGGCGCTGACCGCGTCGCCGCCTTTCCTGCTCGTCCTGGACGACTCGTCCCTGCTCACCAACGAGCGGTGCTGGTCCGTCATCGCTGCTCTGCTGGACGAGCTTCCCGAAGGCTCGCAGCTCGCCATCGGCGCCCGCGTCGAACCACCGCTGTCGCTGCCGCGCCTGCGGGCCGACGGCCGCCTGCTCGAGGTGCGCAACCACGAGCTCGCCCTGGACCGCGACGAGGCCACGTATCTCCTGCGGCAGCACGCCGGGGACGTGGACGACGAGGTCGTGGACACCCTGCTCGAGGTCACCGAAGGGTGGGCCACCGGGGTGTATCTCGGCGCGCTCGCCATGCGGGACCGGCCCTCCGAGGAATGGCTGTCGCATCTGCGCGGCGATCAGCGGGAGATCGCGAGCTACCTCGCGACGGAGGTCCTCGAGCGCCAGCCGGAGGGACTCAGGACCTTCCTCATGGAGACGGCCGTGGCCGACAGGCTCTCCCCGGCGCTGTGCCACGCCATCACCGGCCGCGACGACGCCGGCGAGCTGCTGCCGCGACTCGCCCACGACAATCTCTTCGTGACGTCCCTGGACGACCACGACGAGTGGTTCCGTTATCACCGTCTGTTCGCCGAGCTGTTGCGGGCTGAGCTGGAACGGCGGCGCCCGGACGACGTGCAGCGTCTGCACGAGAACGCCGCGGCATGGTTCCTGGAACGCGGTCATGTGGACAGTGCGCTGCATCATCTGCAGGCCGCGCGAGATGTGGATCGCGCGGCCGACCTGGTGGCGGCCGAGTGGACACACTACTGGGATCGGGGCCAGGCTGAGACGGTCCGGCGCTGGCTGGAGGCCTTCGACGAGGAGGCGATCCTGGCTCACCCGGCCCTCACACTCACCGCGGGCTGGGTCTTCACCGCCGTCGGTGACGCGCGCCAGGCGCAGCACTGGGCGCGCGCCGCCTGTTCGGCCCGCATGGACGATAGCCCGTCGCCCGATGGAGCGGCGTCGCTGCGATCCTCGCAGGCGCTCCTGCGCGCGACCATCGCGCCCGACGGCGTGACGGCCATGCGCGAGGAGGCCGAGGTGGCCGCCAAGCTGGAGGCCAGGCGCGGCACGAGCTGGCACGTGGACGCCTGCCAGTCCCTCGGCGCGGCACGCTGGCTGACCGGTGCGGCGCAGCAGGCGATCAGGCCGCTGGCGCTGGCGATCCGGGAGGGCGCGGTGTTCAACCCCTCGTCCGAGCTGGCCGCGCTGGGCTATCTGTCGCTCATCGCCGCCGACAGCGACGAGTGGGAGACGGCGCGTGAGTACGAGCGGAGGGCCGCGGCGCGGCTCGCCGAGCTCGGCTTCGGCTCGCATCGCCGCAGCCTGCCGATGCTGCTCGCGCGGGCGCGCATCATGGCCCACGACCGCGACTGCCCCCTCGACGACCTGTACGCGCAGATCGACGACATCCTCGGCCGGCTGGCGCCGCATGTCTGGCTGCGGCTGCTGGGCGAGGTCACGCTCGGCGAGGTCGCGCTCCTCTGCGGCGATCTGGCCCAGGTCGACCGTCGCAGGGCGCAGGCGCAGCGCCTGCTCGATCAGTACCCCGACGCGGGCATCCTGCGCAAACGGGTCGAGCGGCTGCGGAAGGCGGGCGAGCAGATGCGCATGATCGAGCCGCTCACGGCCGCGGAAGCGCGCGTGCTCGAGCTGCTGCCCACGCACCTCACGGAGGCGCAGATGGCGGAGCGAGCTGTT
>CAVPQD010000038.1:0-18274 GCA_963707335.1 uncultured Thermoleophilia bacterium
GCGCGGCGTTGCCGTGGGCGGGGGTACGTGGCTGGTACGGGGCACCGCGTCAGTACTTGCGGTGGTCCCCGGACATGGTGAGGTCGGCCGGGTTTGTCGTGGTCACTCGCACACCGGCCGACGCCCAGGCGGGTTTGTCGGGCGGCGGCGCCTCCCCGGGAGGCGCCTCGCCGACGTCGTAGCCGGCGTCCTCGAGGCGCGCCGTGAGGCGCTTGGCATCGGTCTGCTGCGGATCGAACGACAGGCGCACGCTGCGGTCGAGCGCGCTCGCGGCGACAACGGTGACTCCCTGTTCCTCCTCGAAGAGGTCCAGCACCGCCAGGATGTGGTGGTCAGCCCACAGTCCCGGGACCGCGAGTGTCAGGTCTTCCATCGACGGCTCCTTCCAGAGGTAGGCGGCTGCCTGGTCACACACGCCGGGGGCCCGGTCGACGCTCGACGCGACGGCCCCACGGTTCAGTGTGTCGAACCACACATTAGCACTGTACAGGCAGGATAAAAACCTGACAACGTATTGTGCAGAACGTCACAAGCCGTCCAGGCTCGAGTCAGGCCAAGAGCGGTCAGGCTCGTGGCGAGGCTAGGCGGCCTTGCGCTCGTCAGTCTCCGCGGCGTCGGAACGCCGGCGGTCCCGGCGCCGCAGCGTGCCGGGCCAGGCACTGGATCTGCCGAACAGGGCGACGAGCGCCGGCACTAGCAGCGAACGCACGAAGAACGAGTCGATGAGCACGCTGTTGCGGGGCTCGCGGCAAGGACCCGCATGGCCGATCCCGGTCGAGCGAAGGCCCCGGCGATCGCAGGATCGCCGGGGCCTCGTGTGCGCTGCGTCTGGCCGGAGGTCACATGGGCGGCATCGGACCCTCGGGCGGCTGGCCCTTCTGCAGCGGTCCGATGCGGTACGGCCGCATCATCTCGTTGTCCTCGTGCTCGACGATGTGGCAGTGCCAGACGAACTGGCCCGAGACGTTGAACTGGGCGCGGATGCGGGTGACCTCGCCGGGATAGGCGATCACGGTGTCCTTGAAGCCGCGTCTCCCAAGGCTCCGGCCGCCGCGGGTTACCTGTCAGCTGCACCGGCTGCACGGGCTCCTCGGTCGTCGGGTCGAGCACCAGACCCTCGCGGTTGACGACCTCGAACACCACCTCGTGCACGTGCATCGGGTGGGCGTCGCGCGGTGAAGTTGTAGAACTCCCAGACCTCGGTGTCACCGACCTTCGGGTTCTCGGTCACCGGCTCCATCCACATCCTGGTGCATGGCCATGCCGTTGGCGTCGACCGCTGCCGAGCATGGCCTCGGACGGCCCGCATCGTCGGACGTTCGGACATCATCTCGATGAGCGCCAGCGGGCGCGTCCGCACCGTCGCGCCGGAAGCGGCGTGATCGCCGGCAGCTCCAGGAACTGCGGCGGCGTCGTCGGATCGGCGGCCACCGCCGGCACGACGCGGAACTGCATGATCTGGCCGGTGCGAGTCGGGATCGGACCCATCGAAGTCGCCCGGCGGTTCACCGCCGCCGAAGGGCTCGTCCGGACCGACGTTGCCGAGGATGTAGTTGCCGACGGGCACGTTGGTGAAGTCGACGATCACGTCGGCGCGCTCCGCCAGGCCCATCAGCAGCCGGTTGCCGTTGTCCGCGGTGAGGTTGACCGGCGCCGCCAGGAAGCCGCCCTCGTTGCCGATCTGCCAGACCTCGACGCCCGGGATGCTCGCTGAAGTCGAGGATCAGGAAGCGCGCCTGGCAGCCGTTCAGGAAGCGGAAGCGGTAGCGCCGCCTGCTCCACGGTCAGGTACGGCCAGGTGTTGCCGTTGACCATGATCATGTTGCCGAAGAACTCGGGGTTCCAGATGGGCGACACGTTCGTGTCGGGGATGTAGGGTCCGCCGAAGCCGTCGAAGAACACTCGCGTGTCCGGGTAGAACAGCGAGCCGTCGCTGTTGAAGGAGCGGTCCTGGATGGCGATCGGGATCTCGTAGTAGGTCTTGTTGGGCGGGAACGTGTCGTCCTCCTTAGGGCGCCGGACCCGGGAGCATCGCCGCGGTGCCGAATCGCTTGTCGATGACGGCGCCGTCGCCGGCGGGGCCACCGCGCACGATGTAGAAGCCGGCCGGGCCGGCGTACACGTTCAGCCGCGTCATGCCCAGCGCGTGGTCGTGGTACCAGATCGTCGAGGCGCGGTTGTCGTTCGGGTACTGGAAGGTGGCGAAGCCGGGGCCCCAGAGTAGCGATCCCGTCCTTGAGCGAGGGCCTTCTTGCGGAAGAAGTCGTACCAGGTCCCTTCGTTCGCGTAGCCGGCGGGGATGTTCTTCGCGTCCGGCAGGTACCAGGCCTCGGCGTAGCCGTCGCTCTCGTCGCCGACGCCCACGGCGCCGTGCACGTGGGTGACGATGGGCACGGGGCCCGTGTAGCGGCCGGGGGTCGAAGCGAACGTTGGCCGCGAGTCGCGCCCCGCCGCCCCGCCGGGCGGGTTGGCCCAGTGCAGGGTCGGGTCGACCGGCAGGAGGTGCGGCAGGTAGTTGCCGCTCGCATCCCTGAGGTCGTTGATCCACTTGATGCGCACCGGCCGGTCCGCCTGTGCCTCGATGGTGAGCGAGGGCGCGTTGTGCAGGAGCAGGCCCGTTCTTGCTCGCCGATCCTCACGGCGCCGTAGCCCCACACCGTCGTGGGCGGGAGCCCGGCCGGCAGGATCTGCTCGGCGAACTGCTTCATCGAGATCTCGTAGTAGTCGACGTTCTTGCCGACCCGTCGACGCTTGATCGTGCCCGCCTTGGGCATCACCGGCGGGATGAGCAGCGGCGTCATGGTACTTCGACACGCCGGCGGGATCGAGCGTGCCGCCGGGGATCGCCGCCTCGGCCACCGGGGTGGAGCCGAAGCCCCGGTACATGCGATCCCACGTACAGACCGAGCAGCCCGCCGCCGCCGATCTTCAGGAACTGACGTCGAGAGACAGCTGTAGCCATTCCTCCCCCTTATCTCTGGCTTCCCGATCGCAGTGCCCCGACGTCCGGGAAGCGCACTCCTTGTTGACGAAGCGTCACGCTGACTAAGAGCCGACTGAGTCTGCTCCGCCCTGAGCCTCACCCCCTTGTGCGTGGAACCTCGCCCGCCTGCCACCGGCCCGACGGGCATGACGGCGCCCGGGCTCGGTCTTCAACCGCCATCATCGCCGCTCCGTCGACGGACGGACTACGGCCGTTCCACCTGACTTGTCTCTGGACGAAAGGCATAGTGGTGCCTGGAGGTCCCTTCGGCTTGCCGCTCGGAGCGGGTGCAGGTGTTGCCCCGGCAGGCAACACGGTCAACGCCGACCATCCGGGTGTGGTTGTAGTATCAGAGCGACAGGCTCCAGCCGGGCGGGCCGCCGGCTGAGATTCTCGCCGGCGGGCTGGCGGGCTGTGTGGTCTGCGTTGTCGTTCAGCGCACCCGCCGGCGTGGGGTTCGCACCAGGGGGTGCCATCGTGAGACGCCGACTGCTTCTCGTCCTGCTGTTGCTCTCACTGCTCGCCGCGATGTGCGGCGCGTCGGACGCGTCCGCCCTCGTCTCCACGGGAGACGGCGGTTGGGTGTGGCAGAACCCGCTGCCGCAGGGCGATCAGATCACGGCGGTCGACTTCGTGGACTCGGGCACGGGCTGGGCCGTGGGCGGCTGGCTCGACGCCTGGGCCATGCGTGGTCATGGCGTGGTCCTGCAGACCCGGGACGGCGGTGTCACCTGGAGTACCCGGTACCGCGGCTCCCACCGCCTGAACGCCGTCTGTTTCGTCGACGCCAGGGTCGGCTGGGCGGTCGGCGATCGCGGCACCGTCATCAGGACCACGGACGGCGGCGAGACGTGGCAGGCACAGCCGTCGCACACGACGGTCAACTTGGCCTCGGTCGATTTCGTCGACGCCGAGAACGGCTGGGCTGTGGCGGGTCCCCAGGGCATTGCCCGTCCCGACCAGCTCGTCATCCACACCGCCGACGGCGGAGCGACCTGGGAAGTGCAGCTGGAAGCCGATCAGCTTCCTGACGACAGAGCCCAGCTGTACGCTGTCGACTTCGTGAGCGCCACGACCGGCTGGGCCGTCGGATCCGAGGGCCTCATAGTGCAGACCACGGACGGCGGTGTCACCTGGACGGTGCAGGAGTCGGGGATGTGGCCGCGTCTGAGCTCCGTCGCCTTCCTCGACGCCTCGACGGGCTGGGCGGCGGGTGACAGCGGCACCATCCTGCACACCGTGGACGCCGGGGTGACGTGGAGCCCTCAGGACGCCGGCACGAGCGAGGATCTTGCCGCGCTCGCCTTCGTGAGCCCGTCGACCGGTTGGGCGGTGGGCGGCAACGGGGTCGTCCTGCATACCGTCGACGCGGGATCGACCTGGGTCGCGCAGGAGTCGGGCACGACGACGGGCCTGACCGATGTCGACTTCGTGAGCGCCACCGAGGGCTGGACCGGCGGCGAGTCCCTGCACACCACGACCGCCGGCTCTGTGTGGACGCCTTCAGTCGCCGAGCACGACCAGGCAGGACCTCTCAGCGGTGGACTTCGTCGACCTCCTGAACGGGTGGGCCGTCGGCGCCGCCGGCACGATCGTGCACACCGCGGACGCCGGCGTGTCCTGGACCGCGCAGGCCTCGGGCACGAGCGACGCTCTGAGCTCGGTCGACTTCGTCGACGCCAGGAACGGCTGGGCGGTCGGTGGGAGCGCCGCCTTCGATGAGACGCAGCGCCGGATCATCTTGCACACCCGGGATGGCGGCTGCACCTGGGAGACGCAGCTCGAGGCGAGCGGCCCTCCACTGCACGACGTGCAGTTCGTGGACTGCAGGTCGGGTTGGGCGGTCGGCGACAACGGGACCATCCTGCACACCGGGGACGGCGGCGCGACCTGGGATCCGCAGAGCTCGGGGACGTCGGCCCACCTTGTGTCCGTCAGCCTCGTCGGCACCTCGGCCGCGTGGGCCGTCGCCGGCGACGGCGCCATGGTGCGCACCACCGACGGCGGTGCGACCTGGGAGACCCTGGAGATCCCGCTCAACCAAGACGCGGGAGGCGATGCGTACATCGGCAGCATCGACTTCGTCAACGAGACGACGGGCTGGGCGGCAGGGGGTACCTACGGCTTCACGCCGGGCGGGAACTGGGGCCAGCTCTACCGAACGACCGACGCCGGTGCGACCTGGCAGGAGCTCAGTCACTTCGATGACCCCCTGACGTCAGTCGGCTTTGTCGACGCAGCTCACGGCTGGGCCGTCGGCAACTACGGCACGGCAGTGCACACCAGTGACGGCGGCACCACGTGGCACTACGAGGAAACGGGGGCTGGGCGCCTGGACTCGGTGTGCTTCGTCAGCGCGACCGACGGCTGGATCGTCGGCAGCGGCGGCGCGATCCTGCATAGCGCGACCGGCGGCCTGCCGGATGGCGGACCAGGGGTCGCGCCGTCATGCACGACCACCTTCGCGTTCGCCCCAGACGCGACGAGCGACTGGCACGACGCTGACCAGACGGTCGCCCTGATCGCGAGCGGCGGCGGCGCGGCGCGCACCATCCACTACAGCGACGACGGCGGCGCCACCTGGGCGGTCTCGGTCGGCGACAGCGTCGACGTCGTCGTGAGCAGTGAAGGCTCGCACCACTTCCAGTACTTCGCGAGCGACACGCAGGAGACGGAGGCCCTCCACGACGCCGGCTTCGTCAACATCGACAAGACGGCGCCGGTGACCACGGCTGCCGGCGCCGATGCGGACTGGCATCGTCGGCCCGTCACCGTGACCCTGAACGCCGGTGACGCGCTGTCGGGCGCCCACATGACGGAGTCCAGGATCGATGCCCGTCCCTGGCGGGCCGGCACGACCGCCACCATCAAGGCCCCGCGCGACCACTCCTGGGACGGGGTGCACACGGTCTACTACCGCGCCGCCGACAATGCCGGCAACGTGGAAGCGACCAAGTCGGTCAAGGTGCGTATCGACACCAAGGGCCCCGGCTGCTCGGCGACGTCGGCGGCGAGCGCGATCCAGGGGAGCCGCGCGACGCTTCACTACCGTGTCAACGAGGCGCGCAGCCCGAAGGCGGACGTGACCATCAAGGTGAAGACGCTGAGCGGCAGGCTGGTGAAGAGCTACCACCTCGGCTGGCGCTACACCGACAAGGCGCTCACCTGCCGCATCTCGTGCACCTTCTCCCCGAAGACGTACCGCTACGTCGTGTACGCCCGGGACCTCGCCGGCAACGCGCAGAGTCACATCGGCGCGAACACGCTGACCGTGTGGCCGCGCGCGTTGAGTCGGTCGCTGGGAGTCTTCCGCTGAGCGGTCCGGCAGTGACCTGAGCAGGACAGAGAGCGCTGTGGCGGAGGGGGTGGGATTCGAACCCACGAGCGAGTCGCCCCGCTGGCGGTTTTCAAGACCGCTGCCTTCGACCTCTCGGCCACCCCTCCGGCGGGGAAAGTGTACCGCACGCCGCGGCAGTCGGAGACGACCCAGCGCCGCAGCCATGGGCCGCCGCGAGCGGCGACCGGCCGCGTGAGAACGACCGCATGGTCGTGCGGCCAGTGACGCAGGCGGCGCCTGAGAGTCCCTCAGTCGCGTGAGGCTGCGGTGGGAGCGGCGACGGCGGGTATGGCGGCCATCTTGGAGATGACGATGGCGGTCACGTCGTCGCTGAACGGCTCGCCGCCGGCGGACTCGACCTCGGCGATGAGGTCCTCCAGGCGCTCGGCGTCGATCGGTCCGCCGGTCAGCGTCTGAAGGGTCGTGACCAGACGGTCCTCGCCGTAGCGCTCCTGGGAGCCCGGAGCGCCGCGTCCCTCGATCAGCCCGTCTGTATAGAAGAACAGCCGCCAGCCCTCGGGTAGATGGACGAGCTGAGGCTGCTCGATGGGCCAGTCGAGGGCGCCAAGCGGCGGCATCGGCGGCACCAGGAGCGGCCGGACCTCGTCGGCGATCAGGAGCGGTACGGGATGGCCCACGTTGAGGAGCCTGACCTCGTCGCGCAGAGGGTCGATCCAGGCAAGGCAGAACGTGGCGAAGGTGTCGGGTGACCTGCGCTCGCGCAACAGGACCGACTTCAAGCTTTCGACGATCACCACCGGGTCGGCGCCGCCGGCGCAGAGCGCCTGCCAGCTGACGCGCAGCATGGCGCCGAGGGCGGCGGCGTTGGGGCCGTGGCCACTGACGTCGCCGCAGATCACGGCCACGCCCTCCTCGCCGCGGTCCAGTACGTCGATGAAGTCGCCGCTGAGCTCGAGCTGATGGTCGCCGGGCCGGTAGCTGGTGATCACGCCCAGGTCCTCTCGCTCGACGGGCAGCGCCGGCATCAGGCCCACCTCGAGCCTGCGGTGCAGGTCCTCGGCCTCGCGAAGGTTGGCCATGGCGATCGCGTGGGGCCGCGCCAGACCGTCGTCCACGACGGCGCGGAAGAAGAGCAGCGCCGAGACCACGAGGAAGAGGTGGCCGAGCATGTTGGGCCAGGTGGCCACCGAGTGGTAGAGCGTGAAGCACAGCTCGGCCAGGATACTGGCGACGAGTGCGGCCCGCAGGAGTCGCCAGGACTGGTGGGGGAGCTTGTCTCGCCGGCGCCAGAGCAGTGCGATGGCGAGCACGAACATGAGGCAGATGACGTACTCGGTCGCCCTCTTGAAGGGCGTCAGCCCGGTCACGGCCAGGGTCTCCGGGAATACGCGCCACCAGTAGACAGCGGCTATTGAGACGGCGACGTACGCCGCATACGCCAGCAGGACGAGAAGCAGGTTCAATCGCTTCCCGATGACGAAGGGCGCGACGATGAAGGTCCCCGCCAGGAGCAGGCGCGCGCTGAGCCACAGCTGCGTCGGCGGGTCCAGGGAATCGGAGATCATGTTGACGCCCGGGTAGTCGACCACGTGGAGCGTGTGCAGCACGGCCACGGCGGCCAGGGCGATCCCGAGGAAGAGTGCGAAGTCGTCGTCCAGGAACTGGCGCAGCGCCAGCGCCATGATCAGCACGGTGAGGCAGACGACGATGAAGACGATCTCGGCGAGCGTGTGGAAGAGCAGGTAGGAGTGGAGCCGCGTCAGGTAGAGAAGCCCCAATAGTACGGCGGCGATGAGGGCGGTCAGGCGATCGTCCCGTGACCACGTCAGCGCACGATCGTCTCCACCCTGCATGACCGCCACTGTAACAGGTCAGGGCACGCGCGGCATACGACACCCCTGCCCTCGGTTCACGTCGGGGGTCCCCGGGTTAGCCCCCGTCGCGCGCCGGGCACGGTTCTGACATACTCCACCGCCATGAGTTCACTCATCATCAGCTGTTCCGAGGGCCGCGTCGCGGCTGCCCTGTACGCCCTGCAGGAGGAGCTCGGCGAGCAGGAGGCCGATCGTCTGATCGTGCCCGGCGGTCCGCTGCAGCTCACGCGCCCCGGCATGGAGAGGCGCGTCGCGATGGAGTGTGTCCGCAACCTCGTCGAGTCGCACGACATCCGCACCATCTACCTCGTCTCGCACCAGGACTGCGCCTCCTACGAGCGCGTCCTGGGCGGCCGCGCCTTCGACCAGAAGGAACTGCTGGTGCGCGATCTGCAGCGCGTGAAGGCGCTGCTCGAGAACGCGTTCGCGGCAGCGGACGTGCGCTGCTACCTGATCCCCTGGCTGGAGCAGGGCGCGGACGCCGGCTTCGGCCTCGCCGAGCCGGTCGAGTAGCTCGCCCGGCGGCCTGGCCGCTCCGGCCGGTATCCCAGCCACGCCCCAGCGCCCTTCACTACATCCGTCGTCTTCTCGTCGACACGTGGGCGTACGCGATGTCTCGCGAACAATCAGCTCGTTTGCAGGTACTTTCGCGCGGGAACACGATAGTCACAGCGGGGGGCTGGACGCGCAGTCAGACCTGCAGGGCCCTCCGTCGCAGGAGGTGACAGGCGTGGCTGGTGTGACCTTCAGCGGGGTCAGCAAGGTCTACCCCGACGGCACGCGCGCCGTATCCGACATGGACCTCGCCATCGCCGATGGCGAGTTCGTCGTACTCGTGGGGCCGTCGGGCTGCGGCAAGACGACGGCCCTTCGTATGCTCGCCGGGCTCGAGACCATCTCGTCCGGCACGATCGCGATCGGCGACCGGATCGTCAACCACATGGCCCCGCGCGATCGCGACATCGCCATGGTGTTCCAGAACTACGCGCTCTATCCGCACCTCACCGTCTACGACAACATCGCCTTCGGGCTGCGTCTGCGGAAGACGCCGAAGGATGAGATCGACAAGCGCGTGCGCCACGCCGCGGAGGTCCTCGGTCTCGAGGACTTCCTCGAGCGCAAGCCGCGCGCCCTCTCCGGCGGCCAGCGCCAGCGGGTCGCCATGGGGCGCGCCATCGTGCGCGAGCCCCAGGCCTTCCTCATGGACGAGCCGCTCTCCAACCTCGACGCCAAGCTGCGCGTGCAGATGCGCGCCGAGATCAGCAGCCTTCAGGACGAGCTGGGCGTGACCACCGTCTACGTGACGCACGACCAGATCGAGGCCATGACCATGGGCGACCGCGTCGCCGTGATGCGCAAGGGCGAGCTGCAGCAGGTGGCGCCGCCGCAGGAGCTCTACGACCATCCCGTCAACCTGTTCGTCGCCGGCTTCATCGGCAGCCCCACCATGAACATGGTGGAGGTCACGGTGGAGCGCGTGGACGGCGGTCTCGGGGTCGTGGTCGGCGAGCAGCGCCTGACGCTGGCGCACGAGGCGCTCAGCGCGCATCCGGCGCTGGCCGGCTACGTGGGGCGCACGGTGGTCGCTCGGCATGCGACCGGAGGATCTGGAGGACGCGGCCATCGCCACGGACATGCCCGCCGACCAGCGCCTGCAGCGGCAGGCTCATGCTGCGCGAGGCGCTCGGCTCCGAGATCATCGCGCACTTCGAGATCCAGGCGCCGCCTGTGCTCACCGAGGACACCCGCGAGCTGGCCGAGGACATCGGCACCGCTCATCACTTCGAGGCGCACGCCAAGAAGGCGAGCACGACCTCGAAGCTCGTGGGCCGCTTCAACGCACGGACCAAGGTGGGCGAGGGTCAGACCATCGAGGTCGCGGTCGACACCCGCGCCCTGCACTTCTTCGACGTCGACACAGGCCTCGGCATCTACGACGGGGCCGACGTCACCGAACACATTCCAGGCGAGGCCGCCGCCGTGGCCGGCTCGCCTGCCAAGGAGGACACACGACCATGAGAACACCAAAGCGACTGCTGCTTAGCATCGCGATCGTAGCCGCGCTAGTCGCCGTAGCCGTCGGCTGCGGCAGCAGCTCCACCTCGAGCTCGCCGTCGGCCTCACCGTCGGCCGGGGCCGGCGGCAGCGACATATCCGGCAACGTCTCGGTCATGGCCGTGTGGAGCGGCGCCGAGCAGAAGAGCTTCCAGGCGGTGATCGACGCGTTCAACGAGCTGTATCCGAACGTGACCGTCAAGTACACGTCGGCCGGCGACCAGCTCCCGACCGTGCTCTCCACGGCCGTCCAGGGCGGCAACCCGCCGTCGTTGGCGGCTGTCGCGCAGCCTGGGCCTCATGACGGAGTTCGCGAACCGCGGCGTGCTCAAGCCGCTGGACTTCGCCAAAGACACCATCGCGGCGAACTACTCGCCCGACTGGATCAAGCTGACGACCGTGAACGGTCACGCTCTACGGCCTCGTGTTCAAGGGCGCCAACAAGTCGACGGTCTGGTACAACGTGCCAGGCGTTCCAGGACGCCGGCGTCACGCCGCCCACAGACTGGGACGCAGCTGCTCCAGGACGCCAAGACGCTCAAGGCATCGGGCGTCAAGGCATACTCGATCGGCGCAGACGTCGGCTGGCCGCTCACCGATCTCTTCGAGAACATCTACCTGCGGACGGCCGGCGGCGACATGTACGACAAGCTGACCGCGCACGACCATCCCGTGGACCGACCCGTCGGTGACGACGGCTCTCGAGGCGATGGCGCAGGTCTACGGTGACACCGGCAACATCGTCGGCGGCACGAGCGGCGCCCTGCAGACCGACTTCCCGACGTCGGTGACCAACGTCTACACGGACCCGCCCAAGGGCGCGATGGTCTTCGAGGGCGACTTCGTCCAGGGCGAGATCCTGAGCTCGACCAAGGCCGAGCCCGGGACGGGCTTCAACTTCTTCCCGTTCCCGCGGTCAACGGATGCCGGCGAGGGCTTCGTCGTGGGCGCCGGCGACACGATCATCATGTTCAAGGACGACGCTGCGACCCAGGCGTTCGTCGAGTACCTGGCGACGCCGCAGGCCGCTGAGGTCTGGGCCAAGCGCGGCGGCTTCTCGTCGCCGAACAAGAACGTGCCCGAGCGCCTACACCGATCCGATCGCCCGGCGGGCGGCGGTCGAACTGGCCAACGCCCCGACGTTCCGCTTCGACATGTCCGACCTGGCGCCGGCGGCGTTCGGCGGCACGGTCGGCCAGGGCGAGTGGAAGATCATGACCGACTTCCTGCAGCAACCCGAGCGACATCAAGGGCACGCAGCAGGCGCTGGAGGCGGCAGCGGTCAAGGCCTACGGGAAGTGACGCCATGGCGACGGCAAGCGTCAGCGGCGGAGCCCCCCGAGCGGGGGGCTCCGCCCGCCGCCCGACGGCGGGACGGATCCGGGCCGCCGTCGCCGGTACCTGATCGCCTTCGGCTTCCTGCTGCCGGCCCTCGTCTTCCTGAGCGTCTGGGTCATCTACCCGACGGTCTACACGGTCATCCGGAGCTTCTACGACCGCTCGGGCGACTCGTTCATCGGCCTCGCACAACTACACGACGCTGTTCACGACCGACGTCCTGCTCACGGCGATCCGCAACAACGTCGATCTGGGTCGCCGTCGTGCCGGCGCTCGTCACCGTCGATCGGCCTGGTCTTCGCCGTGCTGACCGAGCGCATCCGCTGGTCGGTGGCGTTCAAGACGGCGGTCTTCATGCCGATGGCGATCTCACTGTTCGCCGCCGGCGTCATCTGGCGCATCGCCTACGACCAGGATCCCTCGCGCGGCACGGTGAACGCGGCCGTCTCCGCCGTCGACCAGGTCTTCAACCCGCCCGGCGTGCTCACCGGTGCGTCGGCGTCGACGTCGTCGCTCAAGGGGTCGCCGAGCACGGGCTACACGCTCGGCAAGACGCAGCAGGCGGGCGACGTGACGCTGCTCGGCCTCACCGCGATCCGCTCCGACGATATCCCCGCGACCGCCGTGCAGGCGGTGAAGCCGGCGCCGCTCCAGGGCGGCATCACCGGCGTCGTCTGGCGAGACTTCAAGCCCGGCGGCGGCACGCCCGGCAAGGTCGAGCAAGGCGAGCTCGGCCTTCCCGGCGTGACCGTCCAGCTCCTCGACAGCGGCGGCACAGCGGATCGCGACCGCGACCACCCAGGACAACGGGCAGTTCGTCTTCAAGAACGTCGGCTCCGGCACGTTCAAGGTCGGCATCGACGCCGCCACCTTCGCCGGGTCGTTCGGCGGCGTCTCCTGGCTCGGCGCCAAGCTCATCACGCCGGCCATCATCATCGCCTACACCTGGGTCTGGGCAGGCTTCGCCATGGTCGTCATCGCCGCCGGCCTGGCCGCCATACCTCGCGACGTCCTCGAGGCGGCCCGCACCGACGGCGCCACCGAGTGGCAGGTCTTCCGGCGCGTCACCGTGCCGCTGCTCGCGCCGGTCCTCTCGGTCGTCTTCATCACGATGATCATCAACGTCCTGAAGGTCTTCGACATCGTGCTGTCGGTGGCGCCCGGCGCGTCGCAGGACGACGCCAACGTCATCGCTCTCGCCATGTGGCGCACGTCGTTCGGCGGCGTCAACGACTTCGGGCTGGGCTCGGCGATCGCCGTGTTCCTGTTCCTGCTCGTCATCCCGGTGCTGCTCCTCAACGTGCGGCGCTTCAAGAGGGAGGCATGATGGCCACCACCGCGGAACGGATCGGAGGCGCCGCTCATGGCGCCCGTCCCGGTCGACCGCGAGAGCGTCTCGCACGCGCATCGTGCGAGCCCTGTCGCACGCGCCCGTCTACGCGTTCCTCGTCATCGTCGGCCTCCTGTGGCTGGTGCCGACGATCGGCCTGTTCTTCACGTCGCTGCTGCCGGTCGACCAGATCGGCTCCGAGGGCTGGTGGAAGATCCTCTCCAGCCCGTCGACGGCCACGTGGGAGAACTACAGCAACGTGCTGTCGCAACTCGACGATCACCGGCGCCCTCTGGACGACGCTGTGGATCGCGCTCGGCTCGACGATCCTGCCGATCATCGTGGCGGCGCTGGCGGGCTACGCCTTCGCCTGGCTGGACTTCCCCGGCCGCGACTGGCTGTTCATCGTCGTCATCGGGCTGCTGGTCGTGCCCATCCAGATGGCGCTGATCCCCATCTTCTCGCTGTACAACCACCTGGGGCTGTTCGACACGATCGCCGGCCTCATCCTGTTCCACACGGCCTTCGGCCTGCCGTTCGCCATCTTCCTGCTGCGCAACTTCTTCGTCGGGTTGCCGGCCGAGCTGCTGGAGGCGGCGCGCATCGACGGGGCCTCGGAGATGGGCATCTTCTTCCGTCTGGTGCTGCCGCTGAGCCTGCCGGCGATCGCCTCGCTGGCCATCTTCCAGTTCCTGTGGACCTGGAACGACCTGCTCGTCGCGCTGACCTTCGCGCGCAACACGCAGCCGATCACGGTGGCGATCTTCACGCAGCTGCGCCAGTTCGGGGCCAACATCGAGCTGATCGCGCCGGCGTCGTTCCTGTCGCTCGTCGTGCCGCTGGTCGGTGTTCTTCGCCTTCCAGCGGTACTTCGTGCAGGGCCTGCTGGCCGGGTCGGTGAAGTAGCGGAGCGCGAGAGGGCGGGCGGCGCGCAGCGCCGCCGCCCCCTCGGCACGTCCGCTGCACTCAGGCGCCGATCACGTCCTTGCCCATCCAGGGCCGCAGCACGCTCGGGGATGACGATGCTGCCGTCCGCCTGCTGGTAGTTCTCCATGATGGCGATGAGGGTGCGGCCCACGGCGACGCCGGTGCCGTTGAGCGTGTGGACGAAGCGCGGCCCCTTCTCCGTGCGGAAGCGGCAGTTGAGGCGCCGCGCCTGATAGTCCGTGCAGTTGGAGCAGCTCGTGACCTCGCGGTACTGCTCCTGGCCGGGCAGCCAGGCCTCGCAGTCGAACTTCTGCGCCGCCGGGGCGCCGAGGTCGCCGGCGGCGATGTTGACGACGCGGTAGGGGATGCCCAGGCCCTGCAGGATCTCCTCCTCGGCCGCGAGGATGAGCTCGTGCTCGGCCGCGCTCTGCTCCGGCAGGCAGAACGAGAACATCTCCACCTTGTCGAACTGGTGCACGCGCAGGATGCCGCGCGTGTCGCGGCCGGCGGCGCCGGCCTCGCGGCGGAAGCAGGTGGAGAAGCCCGCGTAGCGCAGCGGCAGCTTCTCCGCCTCCAGGAACTCCTCCATGTGCATCGCGGCCAGCGGCACCTCGCTGGTGCCCACCAGGCAGTCGCCGTCCACGGTCTCGTACACCTGGGCCCGGTCGGTGGGGAAGAAGCCGGTGCCGTACATGGCCTCCTCGCGCACCAGCACCGGCGGGATCACCGGGCGGAAGCCCCTGCCGGCGATGACGCCCAGGGCGTACTGCACCAGGGCGAACTCGAGCAGCACCAGGTCGCCCTTGATGTAGGCGAAGCGCGAGCCGCTCACCTTGGCGGCGCGCTCCATGTCGATGACGTCCAGCGCCGTGCCCAGGTCGAGGTGGTCCTTGATGGGCGAAGTCGAACGACGGCGGCTCGCCGACGTGGCGCAGGACGACGGAGTCCTCCTCGCCGCCCTCGGGCACGTCGTCCAGGGGGATGTTGGGGATCTCCAGGAGCATGGCGCGGAGCCGCTCCTCCACGTCGGCCAGCTCCGCCTCGCGCTCCTTGATGCGGTCGCCGAGGGCGCGCATGGCGGCGATCGCCTCGGCGGCGTCGCCGCCGGTCTTCTTCACGGCGGCGATGTCGTCGCTGGCCCGCTTGCGCTCGGCGCGCATGCTCTCGACGTCCGTCAGCACACGGCCGGCGCCGCTCCTCCAGGGCCAGGAACTCGTCGAGCGACGACGTGGAGGCGGCTCCCCGGCGCTGCAGCGCCCTGCGGACCTCGTCGGGGTTCGAGCGCACCATCTTCACGTCGAGCATCGTGTCTCCTCGGAATCGGGGCGCGGCGGCGTGGCGGCCCGCGCCGGGTCGGCTGCGGCCCATGGTACCGCACCTGCCGTCATGCGCGCGTGCGCTCGACCGCCGTCATCGGACCATGCTAGGCTCGTCGTATCGCACGACCGACACCGCCGGCGACACAGCAGGAGCATGCCCATGCGTCACACGACCCGCCGCTCACCGTCTCACTCGCGTCTCGCCATCGCCGCCCTTGTGGTGGCGCTGGCCGCGCTGGTCTGCGCGGGCACGGCGCTGGCGTCCTCGCCCTGGCCGCAGGAGTCCGGGTCGCCCTCGTCGGCGCCGGTCCCGGCCGCCGCGGCCTCAACGGATCCGTCGGCGTCGCCGTCGCCGGACCCCTCGCCGTCGCCGGAGCCCACCGTCATCACCTGCGAGCTGTCGCGGGCGAGCGTCGTCTACGGCGGCGCCCTCACCGTCCGCGGCACGGTCACGCCCGCCGTCGCGGACCAGCAGGTCGTGATCGCGTTCGGCGGTGTCGACAAGGTCACGACCACGACGGACGCGAGCGGCGCCTACCGCGCCGACGTCTCCCCGAAGCGCAGCGTGGACGTCACGGCGCGCGCCGCCGACGGCACGGTCAGCGCGCCGGTCAGGATCACGGTGCGCCCGGCGGTCAGCTTCACACGCGGCGCGGTGATCCCCTTCCTGAGCACGCGCTACGTCGCCAGGGTGGCGCCGTCCGCCTACGACGGCGTCATCGTCGCGCGCGTCGTCCATCGCGGCGTCCTGGTCGCCACGCTCAAGGCGCGCTGTCGCGACGGCCGCGCCGTCTTCGCCGTCCCGCTGCGCGGCATCGACTGGTTCACGATCACGTTCTCCCTGCCGGCTGCTCAGGACCTGGGCACGCGCGTCGTCAAGAAGAGCGTCAAGGCCGAGTGGCGCACCCTCAGGGCCGGTTCCACCGGCCTGCGCGTCAGAGGGCTGCTGACGGCCCTGAACCGCTTGAAGGTCCGCGTGCCCGGCATCGGCACGACGTTCACCACGGCGTGTCGCGACTCGGTGGTCGCCTTCCAGAAGGCCTACAGGCTGCCCCGCACCTACGTCGTCGACCACGACGACTGGCGCAAGCTCGACGGGGCGGCGCCGGTCAAGCCGCGCTACTCCAGTCCGAGCGTCCACCTGGAGGTGGACAAGACGCGGCAGATCCTGATGGTCGTGAGGAGCGGCAAGGTCGCCGGCCTCATCGCGGTGTCCACGGGCGCCACGGGCAACACGCCCGAGGGCAGCTTCAGCATCCGGGCCAAGTCACCGACCACGCGTCCGCTGTACGGTTCGGGCGTCCTCACGTGGGTCATGGGGTTCGTGGGCGATTTCGCCATCCACGGCTATCCGGACGTGCCCTCATACCCCGCGAGTCACGGCTGCATCCGGGAGCCGATGTGGGTCGCGAACTGGGTCTACACCCAGTCGTTCGTGGGCGAGGGGCTGTACGTGTACCGCTAGTCGACGCGCGGCAGCCGCTTCTCCAGCACCACCATCTCGACGTCCTCGCCCGCGGGCAGCGTGGTGAACTCGTGCCTGCGGTAGAGGTGCAGCGAGGGCTGGTCTGACGCCGGCACGAACGCCGTGAGGCGTCCCCGCCGGCGGTCCAGCGCGACGCCCTCGGCCCAGTCGAGCAGCTGGTTGGCCACCCCGCGGGCCTCGAAGGCGGGGTGGACGCACAGGCAGCGCACCGCCAGGTCGTCGTCCTCGTCCTCCACGGCCAGGAAGCCGGCCGTCTCCGCGCCGGCCAGGGCCACGTAGACGTCGGCGCGGTCCAGCAGGTCGAGCAGCTCGGCCGCCTGATAGCGCTCGGGGTGGCCGGCCGTCTCGGCCAGCGGGTGTAGCGTCTCCTCGGCCAGCAGGATGAGCATGCCGCGGTCGTCCTGCGCCGCGGCCCTGATGTCGCACTTCACGCGGTCCACGAGACCTCCTCTCGCGTCGATCGTGCCCGGCGGGCCGGCGCCTGACCTCAGGCGGGCGGCGGCTCCGTGGGGAAGGAACCCAGCACCTTCACCCACGGCAGCTTGCACGCCAGGCACTTGAGCGCCTGGTCGATGGCCTGGTCGCCACGGCGGCCCTCCATGTCGATGAAGAAGATGTAGTCGCCCAGCCCCTGCCTGGAGGGCCGCGACTCGACCTTGGTCAGGTTCACGTAGCGGTGGGCGAACTCGCTCAGGATGAGCAGCAGGCTGCCCGGCTGGTCCGTGGCGATGCCGCACACGATGCTGGTCTTGTAGGCCGCGTCCAGGGTCTGCGGCGCCGGGTCGCGGCTGAGGAAGACGAACCGCGTGCGGTTGTCCAGGGAGTCCTCGATGTCGTCGCGGACGACGACGCCCTCGTACAGGTCGGCCGCGAGGCGCGTCCCGATGGCGACCCAGGGCCTGTCCACGCGGCTGACGCGCCGCACGGCCTCGGCCGTCGAATCCGTCGCCTCGTGTTCCACACCGGCCAGGTGCTGCTGGATGAAGGTGCGGCACTGGCCGTAGGCGATGGGGATGCTGACCACCTTGGTGACCTCGTCCAGGCGCAGCTCGCGGCGGGCGATGAGCTGGTGGCGTATGGCGTGGGTGATCTCACGGACGATGAACAGGTCGTCGTAGCCCGAGGCGAGCAGGTCCAGCGTGCGGGTGACGCTGCCCTCCAGCGAGTTCTCGATGGGCACGAGGCCCATGCCGGCCTCGCCCGACTGCACCGCGTCCATGACGTCCTGGATGGTCGGGTAGGGGAACGGCGTCGCGTCCGGCGCGGGCAGGTTGCGGAGCAGGGCCTCCTCCGTGAACGTGCCTTCCGGTCCGAGGAAGGCGATCCTGCCGTTCGTCGTGCTCACACCGCGCTCCTTTGCGCCGCCGCCCGCGTTCGCGTCAAGGCTATCAGAGAGGGTGCGACAACGGATGTGCGGCGGCCGTGCAGGTGCGTCGCGGCCGGGGCGCCGCGGGTCAGCGCGCCGGCGGCGCGTCCTCATCCGGCGGCCAGAGCTCGTCGAACACGTCGGCCGGTTCTGGCTGACCGGCCTGCGCGGGCGGCACCGCGGGCGCCTCGTCCGCGGGCCCCCGGGAGCGCAGCTCGCCATCGCCGGTCGCATGCTCGCCGGCCGGGGCCGGCCCGGACGGCGGCTCCGCCTCGCTCGGGTGCTCGCCGTCTTGCGC
>CAVPQD010000039.1:0-19682 GCA_963707335.1 uncultured Thermoleophilia bacterium
GTCGGGCGCAAGGACGCACTGAGACGGGAAAGGGTGGGCCCCGACCGGGGCCCACCCTTTCCCTAGCTGAAGAGCGGGGCGGCCCAGTGGCCGCCCTGCCCATTCGCGCGTCGGCGTCGCGGGAGGACGGGCTGCGTCAGCGGGCCACGCGGGCCAGAACGGTGGCCGTGCCGAGCTTGACCTCGCTCGGCAGCGAGACGCCGAACGTGTCGTTGATGGCGCCCATGGCCGTGCCGCTGAGCGTCACGCCGGCGTCGGCGATGCGCACGTAGGCGCGGCCCTTGTGATCGTTCTCCGCCGCGCCGCCTTTGCGGCCGGCCCTGCTTCTTGACGAGAGGCCTTCTGCCGTCTCGGGGTATAGAATAACCAGCTGCAAAGATTCTCTAGAGTAAAGTTACTTTTCTGAGAAGGAAGGCGGTGACGGTGTGACGGCCCTCCATCACGAACACCGCGGCAAGCCGGCCGAGGACACGACCTCTGCCTACAGCCCCTTGGACATCGCACAAGCAACGCGGCGTCTGGACGCGGCGCTCTCGCAGATGCACGGTGAGTTCTCGGGCCGCATGCATATGCCGACGCAGGAGCTGCTGGCCATCTCGCACGTGAGCATGAGCGGAGCCGGCGGGCTTGGCCCCAGCGAACTGGCCCGCCGGCTGCATATGACCACAGGCGCGACGACGACGCTGCTCGACAGGCTGGAGGCTCGCGGGCACGTCGAGCGCGAGCGCCATCCCTCTGACCGTCGCAAGGTGATCGTGCATGTGACGCCACGCGCGCGCGACGAAGTGCTGCAGCACGTGCGGCCGATGACGGCGGAGATCATGACGCTGGCGGAAGGCCTCACAGAGGACCAGCGCCAGACGGTCGGGGCCTTCCTTGACGAGGTCGCGGCTATCGTCGCCCGGCACGCGACTCGACCGGCGCCGCCGGCGAGACTCCAGGAGTGACGCCGCCGGTCGGGTGAGGTGCCCCTCCGTCGCACCCCACTTGACTCGGCTACGCCGTCAACCCCACGCCGCTGCAGCGCCTGACGGCCCAGAGCGCGGCTCAACAGCGCTTCGTCGGTCAGTCCTTCAGCAGCCGGTCGGCACCGCCGGCGATCTGCGGGCCTTGGCCGCGCAACTCGATGAGCTTCTGCTTGAGGTCGCTCTGCAGCTTCGCGATCTCGCCCTCGGCCTGCTGCCGCTTACCGCGGCCCTCCTCCTGGATACGGATCGTCTCCTCCAGGGTCGCGACGAGCTCATCGTTGACCTTGCGCAACGTCTCCACGTCCACGACGCCGCGCTCGACCTCCCGGCCCACCTTCACCGAGCCGGTGTGCAGAAGCTCCGCGTTCTTGGTGAGCAGCTCGTTCGTCGTCTCCGTGACCTGGTGCTGCAGCTCCAGAGCCCGCTGCTGACGGTACAGGCTGATGGCGATGATGATCTGGTTCTTCCAGAGCGGCACGGTGGTGAGGATGGAGCTCTGGATCTTCTCCACCAGGTTCTGGTCGTTGCCCTGGATGAGGCGGATCTGCGGCGCCGTCTGGATGGCGACCATGCGCGTGAGCTTCAGGTCATGCACGCGGCGCTCGAAACGAGCGACCGCCTGCTGCAGATCGGCCAGTCGCTGCGCCGCCATGGGGTCATCGGAGGCGCGCGCCGCGACCTCGGCGGCGGGCACGGCGCGGGTCTGCAGCTCTTCGATGAGCTGGTCGCCCGCCGCGATGTACAGGTCCAGCTGCTTGAGGTACTCGAGGTTGAGGTCGTACATCTTGTCCAGGACGGTGATGTCCTTGAGCAGCCCCATGCGCGCCCGCTCGAGCGAGTCGACGATGCGGTCGATGCTGGTCGCGACCTTCTGGTAGCGGGCGGCGAAGCGTCCGAAGGAGTCCACGAAGCGGCCGACGAGCGGGATCTTCGCCGCCGCCGACTGCCCGCTGCTCAGCGCGTCGACGTCGATCTCCCGGACCTTCTTGAGTAGGTCCGTGAGCGCCTCGCCGCCGATGCCGGCGTCCTTGTTGCGCACATCGCCGAGCAGCGAGTCGGCGAACGTGGCGATGCGGCTCTGGGCGGGCAGGCCGTAGGAGATCACGGTCTGGGGGTCGGTGACGTCCACGCCGTCCTTGATCTGCTCGACCAGGCGCTCGTCTGCCTCAGACAGCGGGCCGGCCGCCGGCGCCGGCATCACGGCCGGCTTCTCGTCGCCCTGCGGCTGCTTCACGATCTCGTCCGGCATCACTGTCCCCCTGTCTGCGTGAACATGGTGTCCATGTCCACGGTCTTCTCGAGCAGCTCGATCTCGCTCTCGAGGTCGAGCACCCTGTCCTCGAGCACGTTGGCGAGCTGCCTGTCAAAGGCCTGCTGCACGCTGTCCAGCGAGGCTTCCGCCTTGGCCAGCGCCTCGGCGATCTCAGGTGACGCGGCCCCGCGCATCGACAGGCTGGTATAGCCCTGCACGATGCGGGCCGCCGCGTCCAGGTAGTACGTGAGGAAGCTGCGCGCCGCGTCCAGCTTGCGCGGCTTGGCCGCGAGCTCCGCGATGATCTCGTCCGCCGTGTGGCAGAGGCGGACGATCTTGTCGCGCACCTCCGGTTTGGCGATGCTGTCGGCGTCCTCGAGGATCGCCGCCACCTGGCCGTGCGCCGCGCGGATGACCTCCGCCGCGGCGTCGTCGATGCCGCGCGGCAGCTGCAGCGGCTGGGCCGACGCCGCCAGGGACGGCGCCTGCGGCGGCGCCGGCAGCGAGCGTCGCGGCACGTCGCCGAACATGAGGGCGCGGAACGTGGGCCGCACCGCCAGGGCGTGCGCCACCGACACCGCCGAGACCAGCACCTGGAAGGCGGCGAGGTAGCGGAACACCGGCGTGCCGATCGCGGCGATGGTAAGCAGCAGCGGCATGAGATAGGCGAACCCGCTGACGATCCACGCGGTGTGCCGCGCGCGGACCCCGATGTACACGAAGGCGACCCAGTTGAAGAAGCCCAGTGTGAACGTCCAGGGGATCCACAGCGAGTATCGCCACCACCAGCGGAAGCGGGCGCGGGACTCGAGCGGCGCGACCTCGGCCTGCGCGACCTCGCGCCGCTGGGCGGGCTTCAGCTGCTGGACGTCGCGGACGGCCGCGGCGGGATGACCGTTCTCACACTCCCCGTAGGGATTGAGCCAGACCCAGCGCTGGCAGGTGGTGCAGTAGCCGCCCAGTGGCATGACGTCTCCGTTCCGGCTGTCTCAGTACAGGATAGCCCTCAGCGAGCGTCGGCACACGCGCGAACGAGGGGAGAATGGGATGTATGCGCGCATCGGGACACAGGGCCTCACTCGACAGTGTGCCCGTAAGCAGGCTCGGCCTATCTGCCGGCGGCCGGCGCCGGCGCTAGGCGGCGAGCCGGCGCCTCGTCTCCTCGGCGCCCAGATGCGCGGCGTACACCGGCGAGCCGGGCTGCAGCCGGAGGCCGCCGGCTGCGAGCCTGCCGGCGTCCACAGGATCGAAGCCGATCTGGTCGATGAGGCCGGTGACCACGTGCTTCGCCAGGTCGTCGTCGCCCGCGATGGCGATGGCCAGGCGACCCGGATCGCCGGGCTCGCGTCCTTCGATCTTCAGGTGGTCCCAGCGCATGGTGTTGAAGGCCTTCACGAGCCGCGACCGGGCGAGATGCTCCTGCAGCAGCTCGCTCGACGTCGTCGAGTCGTCCTCAAGCTCGGGGAAGTGGCCATCGCGCTGCGCGTAGTAGTTCATGGTGTCCACGACGATCTTGCCGGCAAGCGGCTCCGAGGGGACGTCGTGGTAGCGCCCGAACGGGATGGCGACCACTACGAGCTCGCCGAACTTCTCGGCGTCGGCAACGGTCATGGGGCAGGCGCTGTCGCCCAGCTGGGCCGCCTGCATCTCCAGGGTCTGGGGCCCGTGCGCGTTGCTCAGGCCCACGAGGTGACCCGCCTCGACGAACTTCTCGGCCAGCGTGCCCCCGATGTGGCCCGCGCCGATGATCCCTATCTTCATCAAGCCCTCCTTGTCGCGGGCGCGGGCGGCGCAATAGTCGCCGCGCCCAAGGGCAGGCGCGGCGTCCTTCTTCGAAGCCGCGCCCTTCCCCCTGCTGTTGCCGGGCCGCGCGCCGCACAAACCGACCATCGTCGCGGCGTGCGGCCGTCGCGGCAGCGGCCAGACGGCCTGACCATCCGCGTGCGGGGCATACCGCTGCAGAGGCATGCCGATCTGACGCAGGGAGGCGACTTGATGGACGATGTGATGCGCGTGGCGGCCGAACGTGCCGCCCGCTACCTCGGAGATCTGGATGAACGGCGCGTGGCGCCTTCTCCCGAGGCGCTCGACCGCCTCGCGGCCTTCGACGGACCGCTTCCCGAGGCGGCCGGGGATGCGGCGGAGGTCATCCGCGCGCTCGACGACCTGGGCTCGCCGGCGACCGTGGCGTCCGCCGGCCCGCGGTACTTCGGCTTCGTCATCGGCGGCTCGCTGCCTGTGACCGTCGCGGCGAGCTGGCTGGCCTCCGCCTGGGACCAGAACGCCGGCGGCATCGTCGCGTCGCCGGTCGCCGCGAGGCTGGAGGCAGTGGCCGAGCGCTGGCTCGTGCAGCTGCTCGGCCTGCCGTCCGGCGCCGTGGCCGCGTTCGTGACCGGCGCGACCACCGCCAACCTGTCGGCGCTGGCCGCGGCGCGCCACGCCGTGCTGGGGCGGGTCGGCTGGGACGTGGAGGCTGACGGCCTGTTCGGGGCGCCGCCCTTGACCGTGGCGCTGGGCGAGGAGGCCCACCCCTCCGTGCGCAAGGCGCTCGGCGTGCTGGGCCTCGGACGGACACGGGTGCTCGAGGTGCCGGTGGACGGGCAGGGCCGGATGCGGACGGACGCCCTGCCCAGACTGTCCGGGCCGGCCATCGTGATCCTGCAGGCGGGCAACGTGAACACCGGCTCCTTCGATCCCTTCCCCGAGCTCGTGGACTGGGCCCGCGAGGCGGGCGCCTGGGTGCACGTCGACGGCGCCTTCGGGCTGTGGGCGGCGGCGGCGCCGGCGCGGGCCGGGCTGCTCGCCGGCGCCGACAGAGCCGACTCGTGGGCCACCGACGCGCACAAGTGGCTCAACGTGCCCTACGACAGCGGCGTCGCCTTTGTCACTGACCGCGAGGCCCTGCGGGCGGCCATGGCGGTGACCGCCGCGTACCTGCCCTTTGGCGAGGACCGCGAGCCCTCCGCCTTTACGCCGGAGCTGTCGCGGCGCGGCCGCGGCATCGAGATATGGGCGGCGCTGCGCGCCTTGGGCCGAGCCGGTGTGGCGGACCTCGTCGAACGCGACTGCCGCCACGCGCGGCGCTTCGCCGACGGGCTGCGCCGCGCGGGCTACGAGATCCTGAACGACGTGGTGCTCAACCAGGTGCTCGTCGCGTTCGGCGACGAGGACACCACACGGCGCGTCATCGCCGCCGTGCAGGACGACGGCACCTGCTGGTGCGGCCCCACGGTCTGGCAGGGTCGCACCGCCATGCGCATCAGCGTGAGCTCGTGGGCGACGACCGAGACGGACGTGGAGAGGAGCCTCGAAGCCATGATCCGCTGCGCACGCGAGGTGCGGCGCGCCGCCACGGTGTAGCGCCGGCGCCACCGGCGCCGGGCGTTACCGGCGCGGGCCGGCGGGGAACGCCACGACCATGCCTGCACTGGACCCTCGAACAGACATCGGCCACGTGCACCTCCGGGTCTCGGACCTGGATCGCGCCGTCGCCTTCTACCGCGACGTTCTGGGCTTTGAGGTCACCGGTCGTCTCGGTGACCAGGCCGCCTTCCTCTCGGCGGGCGGCTATCACCATCACATCGGCCTGAACACCTGGGAGTCGCGCGGCGGCTCGCCGCCACCGCCCGGCACGACCGGCCTGTACCACGTCGCCATCCGCTTCCCCACGCGCAACGCGCTGGCCAACGCGCTGCAGGGCCTCATCGATGCCCGCTATCCTATCGAGGGAGCGTCGGACCACGCCGTGAGCGAGGCGATCTACCTGAGCGACCCCGACGGCAACGGTCTGGAGCTGTACTGGGACCGGCCCCGGGAGGAGTGGCCCGTCGCGGCTGACGGCGGGATCGCCATGACGGTCGAGCCGCTCGACGTGAAGGATCTGCTGGCCGAGGCATCGGTCGACGTCCAAGTGAGCTCGCGGGCGGGCAGAGCACCCGGCGGAGGCGCCAAATGACGCAGCAATCGGCCGCCGCCGCCGGCGCCATCACCATCGGCGACCTCGCCGTGCACCGCATGGGCTTCGGCGCGATGCGGGTCACCGGCGACGGAATCTGGGGTGATCCGCCAGACAGGGAACAGGCGAAACGTCTGCTGCGCCGGGCCGTGGAGCTCGGCGTCGATCTCATCGACACCGCCGACAGCTACGGCCCGGACGTCAGCGAGGAGCTCATCGCCGAGGCCCTGTACCCCTATCCCGAAGGCCTCGTCATCGCCACCAAGGGCGGCTCGCTGCGGCCCGGGCCGGGCGCATGGGTGCGGGACGGCAGCCGGCGTCACCTGCGCGATGCCTGCGAGGGCAGCCTGCGACGCCTGCGCCTGGATGTACTCCCGCTGTATCAGTTGCACGCGCCCGACCCGAACGTGCCGTTCGAGGAGTCTGTGGGCGCGCTCGTCGAGCTGCAGCAGGCCGGCAAGATCAGGCACGTCGGCGTCTCGAACGTGAGCGAGGAGCTGCTGCGCCGCGCGCAGACGGTGGCGACGGTGGTGTCTGTCCAGAACCGGTACAACCTGAGCGACCGCTCGTCGGAGGCGGTGCTGCGGGCCTGCGAGGGCGACCAGATCGCCTTCCTGCCGTGGGCGCCGATCGACCGGGGCGGGACGACGCCGGCCCTCGAGGCCGTGGCCGGAGAGACGGGGGCCACGCCGGCGCAGGTGATGCTGGCGTGGCTGCTCGAGCGCTCCCCGGTGCTGCTGCCCATCCCGGGGACCGGGTCGCTGCAGCATCTTGAGGAGAACGTGGCCGCCGCCGGCCTGCGCCTGGGCGAGCGGGAGCTGAGGCTGCTCGGCGCGGGCGAGGCGGCGGCGTGAGCCGCGCCACGGCGGTCTGATCGCGCCGCTGACTACTCCGCGCCGCCCGCCCGCCGCGCCGCCACCCAGGCCTTCACGGCGGCACGCTGATAGGCGGCCAGCCCCTCGCCTGCCTTGTCGATGTTCTTCGTGAAGCGCTGGTCGCCGACCCACATGTCCGCGAGCCCGTCGTACACGTCGAGCGTGGGCTCGTAGAAGTACTTCGCCATGTGGGCGTGATGGCGCTCCACGACGGCCCGCACGGCGGGGTCGTCCGCCGGCAGCCCGTCGGCCATCGCCTGTAGGAAGGCGGCGTTGATGGCGGCGGCCTCGTCCTGGATGCGGCGCCAGTCTTCTTTCGTGTAGGACGAAGTCCGCCGCATGCTCTCCTTGTAGGCGTCTGTGTCGCCCCAGCGCTCCCGCGCCTCGTCCTCGTAGTCCTTGGGGTCGAAGTCGCCGAACCCCTTGAAAAGATCATCCGCCGGCATCGTCGTCCCTTTCTCCAGTGACGCCAGGGCGGCGTCCACGGCGGCCAGCATGGCCGCGCCCCGCCGCTGCTTCTCGGCCAGCAGGGCGCGCTGGGCCGCGAGGGCGCGCCTGCGGTCAAAGCCCGGCTCGTTCATGATCAGTTTGATGTCATGCAGCGCGAAGCCCAGCTCCCGGAACACCAGGATCTGCTGCACGCGCTGAAGGTCGTCGTCGCTGTAGAGACGGTAGCCGCTGGCGCTGCGCCCCGACGGGCGAAGCAGCCCGATGGCGTCGTAGTGGTGCAGCGTGCGCACCGAGAGCTTCGCGGCGGCCGCCACCTTGCCGATCGTCATGTCCATGCAAGGAGGGTAGACCCTGACGTTGCGTGAGAGTCAAGAGAAGAAGCGAAGGGGACTCGAGCGCCGCGCGTGAGCGCGCCGGTCTCGAGCGGGGAATAACCGTTCACAGCGGGCAGCCACGACTGACCCGCCGCGGCGGCGCGACCGCCGGCCGCGGCTCTTCCGGAAAGGGACGGCATGTTCAAGAAGCACCAAGGCGCCGACGAGGCGCCGGACAAGGCGACGGCGAAGGAGCAGGACGAGCAGCTCCGCCGCCGCCTCACCCCCATCCAGTACCAGGTCACCCAGCGTGAGGGCACCGAGCCGGCGTTCGCCAATGAGTACTGGGACGAGCATCGCGAGGGTCTGTACGTGGACGTCGTCAGCGGCCGGCCACTGTTCAGCTCCCGCGACAAGTACGACTCGGGGACCGGCTGGCCCAGCTTCACTCGACCGCTCGAGCCCGAGGCCGTCGCCACGCGGGTCGACGTCAAGCTGTTCGTGCCGCGCACCGAGGTCCGCGGCGCCGACTCAGGGTCGCACCTCGGCCACGTGTTCCACGATGGGCCCGCCCCCACCGGACTGCGTTACTGCATGAACTCGGCGGCGCTGCGCTTCATCCCCAGGGAGCGGCTGGATGAGGAGGGCTACGGCGAGTACACGAAGCTCTTCGACGACGGCCTGCTCACCGGCACGGGCTGACGGCCCGTCTGGGGCGGAGGAGGACGCGTGGGCGAGTATCGCAACGAGGACGAGGGGCTCGTGGGCGTGGCGCGCGAGCTGGCTTACGCCTACCTCGACGCCGGCGGCGAGGCAGATGCGGAGTACGCGGCCGACGAGATCTCGGCGTTCCTGCTGGAACACGACGGGCTGCCGACGGACGCGCTCATCGCCCTGCTCGACCTGCCGCCGGACCCGCGCACGCGCGACGTCCTTGTGAGGGTGGCCCGTGCGCTGTCGGCCCGGGGGGCGGAGGCCGCGGGCCCGTTGCTTGCGGCCACGCTGCCGGGGGCGGGCACGGCGCATCGCTCCCGCCACGCCGCCGCGATCATGGACGGCATGGCCGAGCGCGAGCTCGCGGCGGGGCTCGTGGGCGTCCTCGCGAGCAAAGCGAACGACGAGCTCAAGAACGCCGCCGTCGGCGCGCTCGTCGGCCTGGGTGAGCGGGCCGTCCACGTGCTCGAGCGGTCCCTCGGTGATCCGGTGGCCGGGCCTTGGGCGCGGGACGCCCTGGACGAGTTGCGCGGCGTCCGCACGCCGGCCGCGCAGGTACAGATCGAAGCGCTCGAGGCCGCCTTCGCCGCCGAGGCCTACGAGCCGGCCAAGCCGGCGCGCGACCGCGGCGACTCGGACGAGAGCAGCGCGGAGGGTGACGACGTCGCGGGACGATAGGCGCGGCGCTCGCGCCGTGACGACGGGAGCGGCGACCACGCCGCCGGCAGACCGGAGGGCACATGCTTCGTGAACTTGGCGAGCTGGTGAGCGCGGGCAGGGCGTCGGCCGTCGAGCTGGCGGAACACGCGTACGAGCGCGTCGGCCGGCTCAACGGTCCGCTCAACGCCGTGGTGGCGCTGCGCGACGTGCGGGAGGCGCTGGCCGAGGCGGCCGCGCTCGACGAACGCGCGGGCCTCGGCCAGCGCGTGGGCCCGCTCGCCGGCGTCCCCTTTCTCGTGAAGGACGGTCAGGACCTGACCGGCATGACCACAACGCACGGCTCGCTGCTGCGGGCCGAGGCGGCGCCGGCGCGACGCGACAGCCTCACCGTGGTGAGGCTACGGGCCGCCGGCGCCATCCCCATCGGCAAGACGAACGTACCGGAGTTCTGCTTCGAGGGGTTCACCGACAACCGGCTGTACGGCGCGACGCTCAATCCCTGGGCGCCGGAGTGGTCGCCCGGCGGCTCAAGCGGCGGCTCCGCCGCTGCCATGGCCGCCGGCATGGCGCCGCTGGCCACGGCCACGGACGGCGGCGGCTCCATCCGCATCCCCGCCGCCTTCACCGGGCTGTACGGTCTGAAACCCACCAACGGCATCATCGCCCGGGACGAGGCGCCGTCCTGGCTGGACTACACGACGGATGGGCCGCTGGCCCTGACCATGGCCGACCTGCGGCTGCTGCTGGCGCTGGAGTCGGGGCCCGCCGCGGGCGATCCTACGGCCGTGCCGGCCACGTTGAGCGCCAGCCTCCTGCAGCGGCGCGGCGTGTCGTTCGACGGCGGCCGCGGGCTGCGGCCGGCCGTCGTGCTCGCCGCGCCGCGCTTCACGGTCTGGGGGCCGCTGCCCGACCCCGTCGCGGACCTGTTCGACGCCGCGCTCACCAGTATCGAGAAGGACCTCGGCCTGCGCGTCGAGCCGATCGCGCCGTCCCAGATCTTCAGGGACGGCAACATCGACGAGGACTGGTTCCTCGTCGCCGCGTGCGAGCAGGCCAACCAGCTGGGACGCGCGACGATCGAGGCCGAGGCGGAGCGTTTCCACCCGGCGTTCCTCGCGGCGATGCGTCGCGGTCTGGAGGTGACGGTGGACGAGTACCTGGCGGCGCGCCGGCGGCGCTTCGCCTACGTACGCGCCCTGGACGAGCTGCTCAACAAGGACAGGGTGCTGGTGACACCCACCATGCCGACCGTCGGCTTTCTGGCCGACGGTCGCGAGGCGGGCGCCGACCTGCCCGGCACGGCCTCGTCCTCCTACAACACCCAGGCGCAGAACGTCACCGGGCACCCCGCGCTGTCGGTGCCGGCCGGCGTGTGCCCCAACGGGGTGCCGTTCGGGCTGCAGGTCACGGGACCGCGATTCGCCGACGCGTTGGTGCTGGCCGTCGGCGACCTGTGGGAGGAGGCGCATCCCGGCCGGGGCGTCGCGCCGGGATACGAGTCGTTCTGGCCCTCGGACCGGGCGACACGAGCCTGACAAGGGCATGTGCGCGCCGCCCGCCGCGGCATCACGTCCCACAATCTGTTCTCAACACCAGCTTCACAATCGCGGGAAATAATCGTTTCACGACGAAGACGGCGGTGACGGCTGACCCCCCGGCCGTCAGGACGACCGGCTGATGTACAGCTTGCCCCGGCTGAGCCGGCCGACCGCTTCCCGGGTGCCCCCTCCACCCTGCCCGGGTCTGCCGCCTAGTTGGTGCCGGGGCGGCCGCACGGCCGCCCCGGCACTTCGCCTTTAAGGCGGCCCCGCGTCCTGCGCTGGTAGACTGCGCGCGATGCTCGTCCCGCTGCGCCGCAACCGCGACTTCATGCTGCTCTGGAGCGGCCAGGTCGTGTCTGCCCTGGGGTCGCGCATCTCGTCGGTCGCCTTCCCGCTGCTGGTGCTGGCCCTGACCGGCTCCCCGTCGAAGGCCGGCATCGTGGGGTTCGCCGGCACCCTGCCGCTGCTCCTCTTCCAGCTGCCGGTCGGGGGGCTGGTGGATCGCTGGGACCGCAGGCGAGCGATGATCCTGAGCGATGTGGGCCGGGCCTTCGTCGTGGGCGGACTTGGCCTGGCGGTCCTGGCGGGCCACGCGCCGTTCTGGCTGATCGCCGTCGTCGCGTTCTGCGAAGGCAGCCTGTTCGTCGTGTTCACGCTCTGCGAGGAGGCGGCGCTGCCCAACGTGGTGCCGGCCGAGCAGCTGCCCGCGGCCATCGCCCAGAACGAGGCCCGCTCCCGCGGGGCGGCGCTCGCGGGCCAGCCGCTGGGCGGGCTCCTCTTCGGCCTCGGCCAGGCCGTGCCGTTTCTGACGGATGGACTCTCGTACCTGGCGTCGGTCGTCACGCTCGCCTTCATCCGCACGGAGTTCCAGGAGGAGCGCGCGCCGGGCCGGCGCGCGCTCCACAAGGAGATCGGGGAAGGCCTGGCCTGGCTCTGGGGCCAGCCCTTCCTGCGCGCCGCCGCGCTGCTCGTCGCGGGCAGTAACTTCGTCTTCCAGGCCCTGGTGCTCATCGCCATCGTCCTCGCCCAGGACCACGGCGCCTCACCGGCGCTGGTCGGCCTGATGCTCGGCCTGCTCGGGGCGGGCGGGCTGCTGGGCGCCTTCGCCGCGCCTTGGGTCAGCCGTCGCGTGCCGGCCCGCGTCGTCGTGATCGGCGCCAACTGGGTGTGGGCCGCGCTGCTGCCGCTCTTCGCGGTGCTGCCCTGGCCGCTGGCGCTCGGCTCGGTCGGCGGGGCGATGGCCTTCGTGGGCCCCGCCTGGAACGTCGTGCTTGGCACCTACGTGTTGCGGCTCACCCCCGATCGCCTGCTGGGGCGGGTGCGCAGCGTCGAGATGCTCGTCGCCTGGGGGGTGATCCCTCTGGGGTCGCTGGCGGCTGGCTACCTGCTGCAGTGGTTTGGCGGCGCCGGCGCCGTGGCGGCGATGTCGGGCCTCATGCTCGCCATCGCCGTGGCTGCGACGGCGAGCCCGGCCGTGCGTCACGCGCCGCCGCTGCCGGCGGCGCTCGCACCGGCCGACGCCGTGGATTGACGTCGCGCCCGTCGTGGAGCGTCGCCGTGGCGGCCGTATCGCCGCGGAACTGCATCAGGGCCGCCACACCTGAACGGCGCCCTTCACGGCTCGCCGCGGGAAGACCCTCTCCGAGTGCTGCATACAGATGTTTTGGGAGGATGCGCGATGCCTCGGACCATCTCCGACCTGACGCCGATCGACTACGACGATCTCGGCACCGGCGATCCCACGCTGCTGATGTTGCCCGGCTGGTGCTCCAGCCGCAACGCCTGGGACGGCCTGCTCGAGCCGCTCCACGAGCACCACCGTGTCCTGGCGCTGGACTGGCGCGGGCACGGCGAGTCCGGCGCCGCCTCAGGCGACTTCGGCGAGGCGGACCTCGTGCGCGACGCTCTGGCCGTGATGGAGGAGAGCGGCGCCCGGCGGTTCGTGCCCGTGGCGCTCGGTCAGGCGGGGTGGGTCGCTCTGGACCTTCGCCGCCGCCTGCGCGACGCGGTGGTCGGAACGGTGCTCATCGACTGGATCATGACGCCCGCGCCGGCCGACTACCTGGACATGCTCGAGCGCATGCGCCTGCGCCACGAGTGGCGGGCCACCGTCGATCAGACGCTCGATCAGTGGGCGGCGGGTCTGGAGGACCCCGACCTGCTCGCCTTCCTCGACGAGATGGGCGCGATGCCCGCCGACATGTGGGACAGGGCGGCCCGTGAGGTCGAGGGGTCATACGCGCTGCATACGAGCCCCCTCGACGCCCTGGCCGCCCTGGAGCCGCCGCTGCCGGCGCTGCACCTCTACGCGCAGCCGGAGGACCCGGAGTACCTCGAGTACCAGGAGCAGTACGCCGTCGCCCACCCGTGGTTCACGGTGCAGCGGCTGCCCGCGCGGACGCACTTCCCGATGTTCGAGGTGGCCGAGCTGATGGGCGCGGCCATCAACGACTTCGTGCGGCAGATCGCCGCGGGCAGGACGCGGCGCGCGGCGTAGCGGGCCACGCCGTAGCGGCCCGCGCCGTCGGCCCGGTCAGGACGCTTTGGTCGTGGGCCGGGATGCGGCGGTCGGTTCTGAACGGCCTCGCTCGAGCGCGATCCTGCACCGCGCCGCCGCCAGCTCCTCGCGGCGCTCCTCCTCAGTGAGGGCCGCCGCGCGGCAGCTGCGCAGCTGCTTCCTGATGTCGGACCGGTGTCGTTTCATCGCACCGACACTGTGCCGGCTCCGTGTTTCGCTTCGATGAGCGTTCATCGAGGAGGCGGTGAAGCGTGAGCGGGCGCTGCGGGGCGGACGACCTCGCCTGATAGAGTGTCGTCCTCACGAAGCCGCGACGTGAAGGGGGATCCATGCCGTGCTGTCTCGTCCTGGGGGTCGTTCTTCTGTCCCCGCGGCTCATCCTGCTCGGCATGTATCTGTTCACGCAGTACCTCGCGGAGGCCGCGATCCCCTGGCTCTGGGGCTTCGTCGGCTTCCTCTTCGCGCCCTGCACGACGATCGCCTACTCCATCGCGCAGAACGAGTTCGGCGGGCTGCAGGGGTGGGGCATGATCACAGTCGTCGCCGGGGTGATCCTGGACATCCTCATCTACTACAGCGGCCGGGCGCGGCGGCGCGGGGCCTGACGGTCGGCCGCTGACCGGTGCGCGCCGGGCGCGACCCTGGTCTTCCGCGTGACGCCCTAAGGCCGCGGGTAGAACCCGTGCAGCGACGAGGGAGGGCGACATGCCGTTGTTCGAGTGGCGCAGCATCATGCCCGTGTCCGCCGACGAGCTGTACGCGTACCACGCGAGACCCGGCGCGTTCGAGCGCCTCGCGCCCCCGTGGCAGAAGCTCCGCGTCGTCGAACAGAGCGGCGGCATGCGGGACGGGGGCAGGCTCGTCTTCGAGTACGGGGTGGGGCCGGTCAAGCGCCGCTGGGCGGCGGAGATGACCGGCCACATCGAGGGCCGGCAGTTCGTCGACCGCCAGGCCGAGGGGCCCTTCTCCCACTGGGAACACACGCACCGGTTCGTGCCCATCGACGGCCAGAGCAGCGAACTGCTCGACCACGTGGAGTTCTCGCTGCCCGTCGGGAAGGTCACCGACCTGTTCGGCGAGGGCGCCGCGGACAAGGCGCTGGCTCGCGTCTTCCGCTTCCGGCACGAGCGCACGCGGTCCGACGTCCTGCGCCACGCGAGATGGGCAGAGGAACCGAGGCTCAAGGTCGCCATCGCCGGGGCCAGCGGCCTCATCGGGTCGAACCTCGCCGTGTATCTCACGACGGCGGGGCACGACGTGCTGCGGCTCGTGCGGCGGCCGGCGGCGGGGCCCGACGAAGTCGAGTGGGACCCCGCCGCCGGCCGCCTCGACGCCGAGGCGCTCGCCGGCGTCGGCGCCGTCGTCAACTTCTCCGGCGAGAACCTGGGCGGCCTGTGGACCGCGGCCAGGCGCCAGGCGATCCTGGCGAGCCGCGTCCAGGCCACCGGCACGCTCGCCGGGGCGGTCGCCGGCATGGGTGACGACAAGCCCGGTGTGTTCGTCTCGGTGTCGGCCGTCGGCGCCTACGGCTCGCGGGGCGGCGAGGCGATAACCGAGGAAAGCCCGCGCGGCGAAGACTTCCTCGCCGACGTGTGCGCCGCCTGGGAGGGCGCCGCGGGGCCGGCGGCCGACGCCGGGGTGCGCGTCGCGCACCCCCGCTTCGGCCTCGTGCTCACGCCCCAGGGCGGCGCCCTGGGGCCGCTGCTGCCGCTGTTCAAGGCCGGCCTGGGCGGCCACATCGGCGATGGCTGGCAATGGTGGAGCTGGGTGGCCATCGACGACGTCCTGGCCGCGATCGAATGGATCCTTCACGACGCCGAGCTGACCGGGCCGGTGAACGTCACGTCGCCCGACCCGGTGACCAACCGCGACTTCACCGAGACCCTGGCGCGCGTGCTTCGCCGGCCGGCCTTCTTCGCCGCGCCGAAAGCGGTCGTCGAGAGGGTCGCCGGCGACATGGGCCGGCAGATGCTTCTGGCCAGCCAGCGCACGCTGCCGCTCCGCCTCAAGGAGCAGGGCTTCCTGTTCGACTACCCGCGGCTGGAGGACGCCTTGCGCTTCCTGTTCGGGCGAGGGTAGGCAGTCGCAGCAGACCCCGACGGCTGCGGCCGGCCGGCGAGGCGGACCCCGCCGGTGTCAGCCGCTGATGGCGACGGCATGGCCGATGTGGTCGCCGCGGTCCAGCTCGTCGACCAGGAACGCGGCGACGTCGGCCCGGCTGAGGGGCCTGCCCCCCGGCAGGCTGTAGCCGGGCCCCACGCGGATGCCCCCGACGCCGCGCGGCGGCTCGTCCGCGAGCCGCGCGGCCCGCACGATCGTCCAGTCGAGCTCGCTGCGGCGTACGGCCACCTCCATGCGCCGCAGGTCGGCGACGGCGTCGCGGCGCGCCAGTGGGTCGCGAAGGCGGCCGAACAGCCCGGGGCGGCCGGGCTCGCCCCCGGGCGTCACCGCCGCGGCCGACAGCACCACGAGCCGCCGCACGCCGTACCGGCTCATCGAGCGCGCCACGTCGAGGGTCACGTCCGGAGCCGCGGCGGGAGCGCTCGTGTCGCTGCCGTCGGCGAGCGCCACGATCACCGCGTCCTGACCGTCGATGAGATCGCTCACGGCGCCGGCGTCGCGCTGGCCGCCGGGCACCAGACGTAGCTCGTGGTGCCCGGCGCCCAGTCCTTCCGGCGCCGTCCCAAGCATGCTGACCACATGGCCGCGCCCCAGCGCCTCCCGCACGAGCAGGGGTGCCACGCGCGTTTCGCCGGCCAGTATCGCGAGCTTCATGATGCCGATGGTACCCGCGGATGGTGCGCGCCGCGCCTGCCGAGGCGGGGGACTGGCGGCCGCTCTTGGGAAGAGTGAGGACAGAGCGAGCCGCCCGGCCGCTCGCAAAGGCGGCAGCAGCGAGGCAGCCATGACGATCGAGCTCGCAGACAAGGTCGTGCTCGTCACCGGGTCGAGCATAGGCATCGGCCGCGAGGTCGCGCTGCGCTTCGCGGCCGAGGGCAGCCGGCTCGCGATCACGTACTTCGAGCACAGAGCGGAGGCCGAGGAGGTCGCGACGCGCTGCCTCGGCCTTGGCGCCCCCGACGTGCTGACGCTGCCGCTGGACGCCAGGGACGACGACAGCGTCCGCGAGGTCGTGGAGGGCGTCGCCGGCCGCTTCGGTGGCATCGACATCCTCATCAACAATGCGGGCATCGTGGTGTGGCGACCGTTCCTGGAGCAGAGCTTCGGCGAGATCGAAGAGCAGCTTGTCGTGAACCTGCACGGCGTGCTCAAGATGACGTGGAGTTGCCTGCCGCTGGTGAGGGACGCGGTGATCACCATCGGCAGCGGGTCGGCCCTGCACGGCACGCCGACGCTGGCCCCATACTGCGCCTCCAAATGGGGGGTGCGCGGCTTCACCAAGGCGCTGGCCCTCGAGCATCCAGACAAACGCGTCTACGCCGTGCATCCCACGCGCACGGCCACGCGCATGAACGACTTCCACGGCGACCCGCCCGGACTCGTGGCCGACGTGGTGGTGCGCGTCGCACGCGGCGAGCTGGACCTGAGACCCGGCGCCGATGTGGACGTCCGCGACTTCGGATCTTGAGCGCACGATAGGATAGGAGTCGCACGTCCGATGTCCGGGGGAGGCGGCGGTGCTCCAGCTGATCTTGGTCTTCTGTGGGTGCTCGCCTTGCTTCTGATGCCTACCCTCAAGCCCCGGACCTCATCGCAACTGGAGCCATGACGGCACGATGGCCTACGGCCGCTTCACAGACAAGGCTGACGCACCGGATCTGGATCGTGCGGGACAGGTCCTCGGCGCGGCCCGCGCCCTGTGGGACGAGCTGCTGGCCGGCATCCGTGCGCAGACGCGCGCCACGCCGACATGGCGCTTCTACGGCCGCAACTACGGCTGGGCGCTCTCCTTCAAGAAGGGCGGCAGGGCGCTGGCGGCCGCGTTCCCCGACGAGGGCGGCTTCACCGCCCTCGTCGTCCTCGCGGCCGCCCAGGCCGACGCCGCTGCCGCCGACGCTGGTGTGAGCCCGCGACTCCGGGCGCGCATCGCCGGGTTGCCGCGTTTCAAGGAAGGCTGCTGGGTGTTCGTGCGCGTCGCCTCGCGAGACGATGTCGGCGACGCGCTCGCGTTGATCCGCATCAGGGCCGTGTGGCCGGCGAAGGAGAGCCGATGACCATCTCGACGCCGCTGCGTGATCAGGGCAGCCGGCCGCTTGGCCGCTGCTTGACGGTGTTCGCCGCCGCCTACCTGGTGCTGGTCGTCACGATGACGGCGCTCAACCTGGCGGCGGCGCCGTCCGGCGCTACGATGACCGCCAAGCTGGCAGACCTGGCCGCCGATGACACGCTCTATCGCTGGGGCTTCGTGGTCGCTTCGCTCGTGCCGGTGGCCGTCGTCGCGCTCATGACGGTCGTCGCCTTGGGGCTGGCGGCGCGCAGTCAGGGTGACGGCCCCACGGAGGCGCGCATCGCCGCGTGGGTCGGCATCCTGCTCGTCGTGGTCTACGCGCCGCTCTCCGCCGCCGCCTACGCGTCGCAGTACACGGTGTTTTCCTGGCTGCTGGGGCGTGACCCCGCGGCGGCAGCTTTCTGGTCGTTCTTCGACCGGCAGGGCCTGCCGCTCACGATCGACCTGCTGGGCTACGCGGTCTGGGGCGCGGGCGCGGCCGTGATCGCGTGGCCGCTGCTGGCCCGGCCCGGCGCCTACCGCTGGATGGGCTGGTCGCTCGCCGCCAGCGGCGTGCTCTCGATCATCGCGTTCGCCGCGCACGCCGCGGGCTCCGGGGCGTCAGGGCCGATCTCGATCGCGAGCGGTGCGCTCACAGTGCCGTTCGCCGTCGTCGCGCTGCTGCTGGGCCGCAAGCTCGCGCGCGGCGCCTGACGCACTCAGCCCGCCTGCCGCTCCGCGCGGTCGCGGATGCCGCGCAGCATGCCCTCCTCCATGATGAAGTGCACCGGCTCGATGGCCAGGCGCACGCCGACCCGCGCGGCCGGCGTGTCGCGCCAGGCGGCCCGCCAGCGGATGATGAGCCGCGACGTGTCCGCGTCGACCGGGTCGACGACGAACGCCCAGCTGCAGGCGAGCTCTCCCTTGAAGAAGTCGCCGGGCGGCTGCGACGCCTCGCCCGGCGCCCCCGAGCGGATGACGAAGGCGCGCGGTGGCTCGAGCACGGCGATCGTCATCTTCATGACCTCCTCGGGATCCAGGGTCACGTAGTCCTCGCCGGCCTTCAGGTCCTGCCACTCGGGATGGATGCTGTCGGCGCTGTGGATGTCCAGGCGGAAGAGGTTCTCGAGGGCGTCGTAGGTGTAGAAACCGCCGCGGTTCTGGCCGAGCTGCACGACCCAGGGCCAGACGGCCTCGGCGGGGGCGTGCACGGTGATGGCGCGGGTCGTGACGTAGAGCGGGTCGACGACGAGGTCGTCGCCGGGGAGAGGGCGCGACGCCTCCTCAGGGGTCGCGCCCCAGGTGAAGACGCGGGGGCGCAGCGCCGTCCAGGCGGCCGCGCCGGCGACGGCGAGCGTCACGCCGGAGGCGGCGAGTGTGCGGAGCATCCGTGCCATGTCGGTCTCCTTCGTGAGCTTGAGGGTCTGTCTAGCCGTCGTAGCCGTCGCGATCGATGGCGGCCGCGAACGCAGCCGCCACGACCTGCGCGCCGGCGTCCGTGAAGTGCACGCCGTCGGTGGTGAAGGGTCCGCCGCCGGCGGCGCCGGGCGGCGGCGAAGGCGGGAGCCAGGTCGAGGACCTCGGCGCCGTGGGCGGCGCCGAGGTCCTCGACCATCGCGCCCAGCTCCGCGGCCCGCGCCGCCCACAGCGAGCCGTCCGCTTCCAGGATGATCGGCCTGACCAGCACCAGCCGGGCCGTGCGCGCGGCGGTCCACTCGACCAGCTCGTCGTAGTCGCCGCGGATGCGGGCGAGCCTCTCGGGCCAGCTCCAGCCGCTGCCCGGGTCCGAGGCGTCCCAGGCGCCGATGACGGCGTCGTTGGCACCGACCCAGATGAAGGCCGTGTCGACCGGTGCGAGGCCTGCGTGCCGCATGCGCAGCAGCAGGTCGGCGACGGTGTCACCGGCGCGGCCGTGGTTGAGCAGCCGGTGCTGGGGGAAGCGGCGCTCCAGCAGCGGGAGGTAGGCGGCGCCGGGCCAGCCTTCGGTGAGGCTGTCGCCCAGGAACGCCAGGTCCATACCCGCCTCCGCTCGGTCGGCGCCGTCGTTGCCCGCCAGTCTAGTCCCGCCGGCGGGACCGCGCCCAGTGTGCGATGAGGAGTCCGCGGATCCGTTGTATCGTCATATGGCTGATCGCCGCAGTGGGAGGCGGCGTTTGCGGGGAAGGAGGAGCCATGAAGAAGACGATCCTGGACGTCCTCGGCCTGGTCATATGAGTGGCGATCGTGGTCGCCGTGTGCGACTGGTTGACGCGCCCAGCTGGATCACC
>CAVPQD010000040.1:0-17273 GCA_963707335.1 uncultured Thermoleophilia bacterium
ACAGCGGCGGATCGATCTTGATGACGTTGTGCTCGCGGCCGCACGGGCCCACGACGACGCCGCGCGAGAGCAGGGCGAGCTGTACGCGCTCGGCTTCGCCGGCGGCGGGCTCGCGCGACTCCCGGTCCCGCACCAGCTCCACGCCGATGAGCAGACCCCGGGCCCAGCGAGGGTGACAGGTAGCGCCGCCGGCGCTCCGCGACGGCGGCCGTGTCCAGTCTACGGGGAGCGGCTCTACAACTGGTGCGACGTCCTGGTCCATTGCGGTCTCTCCCTCTCGCTCTGCGTCGACCTCTATCCTAGGTCGACGCCCGAGCCCTGCCTACCTCCTGGGCGATGATCCGCGCGCCGCGCGCGGGCGGACGCTCGCCGAGTCTTGGAGTACCCTGTGTGAAGCCATGCGTGACGACACGACATCGCCCGGCATCCAGGATGCCGGCAAGCTGCCGGATCTTCCCGCCGGGCGGTTCTCCTCCTGGCTGAGCCGCACGCGAAGCGCCCAGCAGGAGAAAGGCACAGCCGACGTGCCGTGCGGCGAGTGCGTCGCCTGTTGTACGTCGTCGTACTTCATCCACATCGGTCCCAGCGAATCGCGGACCCTCGGCCGGATACCCACGGAGCTCCTGTTCCCTGCGCCCGGGCTGCCCCCGGGCAACGTCCTGCTGGGGTACGACGAGGGTGGGCGCTGCCCCATGCTCGTAGACCGCGCGTGCTCGATCTACGAGCATCGGCCACAGACATGCCGCAGCTACGACTGTCGAGTGTTTGCCGCAGCCGAGATCAAGGCGGGGGGCAGCGACAAGGAACTGATCGAGCGGCGTGTCCGCCGCTGGAGGTTCAGCCACCCCACCGAGGCCGACCGCAGCGAGCATCTCGCGGTGCAGGCCGCCGCGACGTTCCTGCGACAGCATGCCGACTCCCTCCCCGACGGGTTCGTGCCCGGCAACCCCGCCCAGCTGGCTGTGCTCGCGATCAAGGTCTACGGCGTGTTCGTCGACCCCACTCGACGGGTCCGACGGCCCTGCCCGAGCGCCCGCGGACGTCGACGCCGCCGGAGCAGTCATCGAGGAACTGAGACGGTTCGCGGCCGGCGGCCCGAGAACGCTCGCCGTCCCCTAGGCCAGCGGGGCGCCACCCAGCCCTCCGGGCCTCCCGCCAGCCCGAGCACAGCGCGACCTGCGGGGTCCGGGGACCGGCCCGGGCGGTCTGGAGTCACCGATCGCTTGGCCGCGCTAGCGCTGCGATCGCATCGTGTAGATCGTGAGCTTGACGTCGTAGCCGGGGCCCTTGGCGGGGCGGAAGCGCTGGCTGAAGTAGATCCGGTATTCGCCCGGGAACTCCACGAGACTCATGGCCTCTTCATCGCTCCGCGAGATGCCACCTGTCTCGGACTGAGGTGTCACCGTGTGCCCGTAGCCGGTGCCGGTGTCGACGTTGATGATCCTGAGGGTGAGTGTCACCGGCGGTTTCTCGGGACCGGACAGGACCCAGGCGAGGCGCACGCGATCACCCAGGCTGTAGGTACCGAGATACTGCTTGACCGGCCGATCACCGGAGAGCTGAGCGGTGGTGACGCGCTCCCACTGCGGTTGGACCTTGTCCTCGCCACCGTTGTCCCCGCAGCCGGCGCCCGCCCCCGCGAAAGCCAGGAGCGCGACGCCACAGAGCAGGGTCACGACGGACCGGGCGACGATGCGCATCCGTCCGCCTTCCTTCCTTCCTTGGCCTTGTGACAACAGTGCCTCCAGCTTGGTCAGTGAGTCCGGGTCGCGTGCCCGCTACCGCAGGCAGCGAGGCGCGCGGTCACTGCGTGCATGATACGCGACACACAGCAGGCATTCGCCATGGAGCGTGCAGTCCTTGGGGCAGGGGCACGTCTCGAAGCCGCGCGCGTGCGGCGTGGCGGGCAGGTCCGCCGGCACGTTGGGAAGGTACGCCTCGGCGAGGGTCCGCTTCTTGTCGGCGTGGGCGCGCCGCCTGTCGGCCCTCGCGGCGTGCCTGGCGGCACGCCTCTCAGATCCGCGCGGGCTCATCGCGCTAGAGCGTGCCGGGCTCGACGTCGGGGAGCCCGGCAAGGTGGCTCGTATCGTTGACGAAACGGACGTTCACCCAGCCCTCGCTCCACTCGATCAGGGAGAGGCCGCCGTGGGTGGTGGACAGCGTCCACCACTTCTCCGGCGGCACGCCGAGGTAGTGGTTGAGCGCGGCGCGGATGGGGCCGTCGTGAGCGACGAGGCACACGGCGGCCAGCGCGTCGGGCTCGCCGGCGCCCGCGGCGGCGGCGATCTCGTCCACGGCGCTCATGACGCGATCGACGAGCTGGCCGAGCGACTCGCCGTTGGGCAGCGCCGTGCAGTACGGGTCTTCCTCGAAGGCGGCCATCAAGGCGCCGTCGGCCTGGAACTCGTCCCAGGAGCGGCCTTCGTAGTCACCGAGATGGATCTCACGCAAACGGGGATCGGGGGTGATGTCCGGGATCGCGTCTGGCGACGTCCACGTGTCGGCGATGAAGCCGGCCGTGGCGCGGGCGCGGGGCAGGTCGCTGCTGTAGATGGGCATGGGGCCAAGCGCGGCGAGCCGCGCGGCGACGGCCCGCGCCTGGGCCTCGCCGGCCGCGGTGAGCGGGTGGTCGCTGTGGCCTATGAGGTTGCCCGGCGTGTTGCCGGTCGAGGCGCCGTGGCGGACGAGGTAGAGCTTCATGGCCCCAGCCTAGCAGTCGGCGGAGCGGGGCGCAGCCGCGAGCCGCGCCCGGTGCAGGTGCTCATCCCCACACGCCCCAGACGAGGAGCGCGGAAAGCGCCGCCGCAAGAGACAGCGCGGCCGCTCCGGCGACCCAGACGAGGGTGGCCGCCTCGCCGATGACCCCCGGCGACAGCGGGCGGCGCGGCGCGCCGATGGCATAGGCGCCGGGCTTGCGAAGCTGAACGCCCAGCGCTCCGGCCATCGTGGCGATCGCCAGCGTCTTGTTGGGTCCGTACTCCGGCAGATGCTGCGTGCGGAGCGCCGTCCAGGCGGCCCCGGCCGTGCCCTTGAGCGCGGCCCCCGCCACGAGGAGCAGCGCCGCGATGCGCGTCGGCACCCAATTGAGCGCGTCGTCGGTGCGCGCGGCGGCCTTGCCGACATACTCGCGCTCGTCGCGGTAGCCGATCATCGCGTCCATGGTGTTGACGGCCCGGTAGGCGAGGGCCCCGGGCAGGCCGAGGAGGGCGAAGTACAGGAGCGGCGAGACCACGCTGTCGGTGAGGTTCTCGGCGAGCGACTCGACGGCCGCCGAGACGATGAGCGGCGGATCCAGGTCGGGGGCGCGGCTGACCAGCGCTTTGAGCCGGGCTCGGGCCGCGGTCGTGTCGCGCATCAGGGCGCGCTGTACGTCGCGGCCGGCGGCGACCAGGCCGCGCAGCGCGAAGGTCGTCTTGAGTACCCAGGCCCCGATGGGCAGGGCAGCCCACCACGGCAGCGCCGCGAGGATCGCGGCCAGCAGCAGGCCGGCCGCGGCGGCGGCGCCGGCGGTGACGAGCACGATGAGCACGCCGTAGGCGAACTCCGCGCGAGGCCGGCCGTGCGGACGGCGCCTCTCGAGGGCGCCGACAAGTCCGCCCATCCACACCACGGGATGCACGGCCGACGGCGGCTCACCGAAGGTCACGTCGATGAGACCGGCAAGCACCACGGTCGCCAGCGCGAGCCGCCAGTCGTGAGACGCGAAGACCATCGCCGCCTCGGGTCAGCCGACCGTGTCGAACAGCAGCGCCTCGCGCACGGTCTGTTCCGACCCGGCGAGATGGCTGGTCGCCCCCATCGCGCGCCTCATCCGGCCAGCCTCACGACGGCGCAGCCGGCGACCAGGGCGGCCGTCTCAGCCAGCTCGATGCCGAGGCCGTAGACGTCGCCGGTGAGGCCGCCGAGCCGCTTCGCCACGGCGGCCTGCACGAGCAGCGCCACGGCCATCGCGACGACCGCCGTGACGAGGCCGGCGTACCAGGAGCCGGCGGCGCCGGCCGCCAGGCCGGCCGACCCGGCGACGACCACGCCGGCCGCGAGAAGCCCCGCGGCCAACTGCACCGGTCCGGGCGTGCGTTCGCGCGTGAACGCCTCGCCGGTGCCGGCGGTGCGCGCGTAGGGCCAGAGGTAGACGTCCAGCGCCGGCAGGGCGCGGGCGGCGCACCAGCCGGCGAGAAGCGGCGCGGCGGCATCGGCGCGCGCCAGAGCGCCCAGCGCCGTCACCTTGAGCACGACGATGAGGACGGCGCCCAGCACGCCCATGGCTCCGACGCTGCTGTCCTTCATGATCTCCAACGCCCGCTCGCGCGGCGCGCCGCTGAACATGCCGTCGCAGGTGTCCATGAGGCCGTCCATGTGCAGCCCGCGGGTGACGGCCTCCAGCGCGAGCACGACGAGCGACGCGGCGACGAGCCCGGGCAGCAGCTCCATCAGGCCCGCGTAGACCGCCCACCCGGCGGCGCCGAGGGCGAGGCCCACGAGGGGGTACCAGCCCATGCTGCGCCACAGATCGCCGGGGGTCACCTCGCCCTCGACCTTGAGCGGGATGCCGGTGAGGAAGGTCACCGCCAGCGTGAGTCGTCGTCGCATCCGTCAGCCGCCCGTCCGAGCGCCGAGCGCCGCTACCGCTTCAGCTCGCTGTCGGCTTCGCTCGGGTCGCCGGCCACACCGGCGCTCTCGAAGGTGGCCATCTCCGCCAGGATGCGGGCCGACGCCTCGATGATGCCCATGGCCAGAGCCGCGCCGGTACCCTCGCCCAGGCGCATCTCCAGGTCGAACAGCGGCACGAGACCCAGCTCGTCGAGCACGACCTGATGGCCGATCTCGATGGACACGTGGCTGGGCAGGATGTAGTCGACGCACTCGTGACAGAGGCGCGCCGCGGCGAGCGCGGCGGCGGCGGAGATGAAGCCGTCCATGACGACCGGCACACGGTGCGCGGCGCCGCCCAGGAAGACGCCGGTCAGGGCGGCGATCTCCAGGCCGCCGACCTTCGCGAGCACATCGACGGGGTCGGCGGCGTCCGGCTCGTTCACGGCAAGCGCCTTCTCGATCACGGCGATCTTGGCGGGCAGCGCCTCCTTGGTGATGCCCGTGCCGCGGCCGGTGACCACCGCCGCGGACTTGCCCGTGAGCGCGGCGATGACGGCCGAGCTGGCGGTCGTGTTGCCGATGCCCATGTCGCCGGTGGCGATGAGGTCCAGGCCGCGCTCGAGCTCCTCCTCGACGAGCGCGATGCCGAGCTCGATGGCGGCGATGGCCTGCTCGCGCGTCATGGCGGCGCCCCGGGCCATGTTGGCGGTGCCCATGCGGATCTTCTGGTGGCGGATGCCGGGGGCGCCGCCCAGATCCGCGTTCACGCCCACGTCGGTGACCGTCACGCGGGCGCCGACGTGACGGGCAAGCACATTGATGGCGGCGCCGCCGGCCGCGAAGTTCATCACCATGGCCGGCGTGACCTCGGCGGGGAAAGCGCTCACGCCCTCCGCCGTGACGCCGTGGTCGGCGGCCATCACGGCGACGACCTTGTCGCTGATGGCCGGGTCCGGCCGGCCCTGGATGCCGGCCAGCTGGATGGACAGCGTCTCCAGACGCCCGAGCGCCCTGGGCGGCTTGGTGAGCTGCAGCTGGCGCTCCTCGGCGGCGCGCATGGCGGCGGCGTCGAGCGGCTGGATGGCGTCGATGGTGCGCGTGAGCAGGTCGGTCACTGGGACTCCTTCGGGGGGAACGGTGGCAGGGCAAGCGTCTTGACGTCGAGCGCGAGGCCGGCGACGAGGAGGTACACCTCGTCGGCCGCTCGCGCCAGCCGCTGGTTGGCCCAGCCCAGCTGATCGCGGTACAGGCGGGCGAGCGGGTACTCGGGGACGACCCCCAGGCCGACCTCGTTGGTGACGGCGATGAGCCTCGAACCGGTCTCGCGCAGCGCCCCGATGAGGTCGTCGACGGCCGAGGCCACGCGCGCCGCGGCGGCGCGCTCCTCCTCAGCCGGCAGCAGCGAGTCGTCGTAGTTGAAGCCCTCGTCCGGCGGCCGGCTGCCCCCGAAGGCGCCGCCGCTGAACAACAGGTTCGTCGTCCAGAACGTGACGCAGTCGAGCAGGAAGACATCGGTGGTGGCGGCGTGCTCCCGCACGACGCTCGGCACCTCCAGCGGGCACTCGACGGTCGACCACACGTCGGGCCGCGCGGCGCGATGCGTCGCCACGCGCGCCGCCATCTCCTCGTCGAGGATCTCGGACGTGGCCAGGTAGGTGACGCGGCCGGAGCCCGCGGGCGGGGCGGCGCGGTCGACGGCGAGCCGTTCGGCGAAGCTGCTCTTGCCGCTGCGCGCGCCGCCTGTGACGAGGATGAGACGGTCGTGAGATGCGGTCACCGCAGCCCTCCCTCGAGGCGTTGTCGCGATGTCCTCCCGGCCACGGTGTCCTGGCTTCCGCGTCGTCCTAGTGGTCGCGCCTTCCCGCCTCGAGGGGCGGTGGCTCTGCTGCGACGGTCGTCTGCGGCTACAGTTGCGGGGCAGCGCCGGCCTTGCACCGGCTTCCCGGCAACCGGGAGACAGCCACCGAAGGCTACAGCCGCCGCGGCGACAGCGTCAATGCGGGAGGCGTGGCCGCGGGCCATCACGCCTCCTCCGCCATGAGAAGGCCGCGGACGCGGGCGACGAGCTCGCGCAGGACAGCCTCGGGATCGCGTCGCTCATCTGGACCAGGACCGGCCTGAACATACGGCGACATGCGCGGCCGACTCGGTGGCGGCACACCGGCCTCCGCCCGTGCCAGCGCAAGCCGCTCCTCGTCGTCCAGGAGCACCCCGACCGAGCTGCTCAGGCGCGCCGGCCTGCCCTGGAGGACCGCCACCCTGTCCCCGAGCAGCACGGCCTCATGCACGTCGTGGGTCACGAGGACCCACGTGGCCGGGTGGGTCGCCATCGCCTCGAGCAACCACAGGTGCATCTCGGCCCGGGTGAGGGCGTCCAGGCTGCCGAAGGGTTCATCCAGAAGCACGAGCCCGCGGCTGAGGACGAGCGTGCGGGCCAGGGCGACGCGCTGCCGCATCCCCCCCGAGAGCTCGCGGGGGAGCAGGTGCAGCACGTCGCCCAGGCCGAACTCCTCGAGGATGGCGCCAGCCTCCGCCTCGAGGGCGGCGCGCGACGTACGATGGCGGCGCCGCGGCGCGTCCGCGTGCCCCGTCCGCCGCCGGGGGCACCGCCACCTGAGCCGCGAAGACGGCGTTGGCGAGCGCCGTCTTCCAGGGCAGTAGCAGGTCCTGCTGGAACATGTAGGCGGCGTGCCCGGAGCGGGCCCCGGCTGCGCCGGAGCCCGCGTAGTCGGCCGCCGCCACGACCCGTCCGTCGACCTGGACTTCGCCGGCCGCCGGCGGCAGGAGGCCGGCGAGCACATGCAGCAGCGTGCTCTTGCCGCAGCCGCTCTGGCCGACGACGGCGAGACGCTCGCCGGGCGCGAGGTCCAGGTCGATGCCGGCGAGGACGGGCGCCGCCTCATCCTCGCCGGCATAGCCGACGCGCAGACCGCGCACGGTGACGGCGGCGCCGGCCGTCCGGCCGGCGCCGCCCCGCTTGCGCGAGGCCGCGGCCACGGCGGTGTCGCCGCCGCTCACGACCCGCCGAGGTAGGAGTCGTCGACGGCGCCCCTCGCGTCCACCGCTTGCTTCAGGAGCCCAGTCTTGACCATCCACGTGCCGAGCGCGTCCCAGGCGGCGGCGTCCTGCCAGCCGGCCGGCCGGCTCCCCGCCGTCGCCATCGACGGCAGCGCCGCCTTCCATTGCGCGAGCAGGAGCTCCTTCTTCAGCTCCGGGTGCCGCGCCACGTAGATGTCGACGGCCGCCTCGGGGTTGGCGGCCGCATACTCGAGGCCCGCCATGGTGGCCGTGACGAACGCCCTCGCCGTGCCAGGGTTCTGCGCTGCGAAGCCGCGGTCGGTGATGACGTTCAGGAACGCGAAGTCGGGCGTGCCCCAGTCGCGGAAGTCCAGGTAGTCGAGCTGCTCGCCCTGGGCGTCCGCCTCGACGAGCTCGCCGAACTCGGTGACGGCGACGGCGTCGTATTTGCCCGCCAGCAGCGGCGCCACGAGCGAGAACCCCGGGTCGGCGATCGTCACGGCATCAGCATCGACTCCGCCCGCCTCGAGCATCGAGTCGAACGAAGCCCGCGTCGACGGGATCATGACGACGCCCGCCACCTTGCCCTCCAGGTCCTTGGGCTCGTCGGCATGCACGCCGGGTGCCATGGCGAGGCCCACCGGGGCGTGACTCATCAGGCCGGCGATGGAGACCAGGGGTGCGCCCGCGGCCACGCCCATGAGCGTGTCGGGCGCGTAGTAGAGGCCGAACTGGGCCTTGCCGGTGGAGACGAACTTGACGACGTCGGTGGGACCGGCCGGCAGGATCTGCTTGACGGTCAGGCCGGCGTCGGCGTAGAAGCGCTTCTCCTGGGCGACGTCGATGGGGATGTCGAGCACCCAGGGGAGCCAGTCCATGATGAGGGTGACCTCCGCCATCTCGGGGGCGGCGGCGGATGCCCCGGGCGCGGCCGATCCCGCCGGGGCCGCGGCCGATTCGCCACCGCCGCAGCCGGCGGCGACGACGCCGGCGGCGGCAAGCAGCAGGATCAGCGCGAGGATGGCAGTCGTTCCTGACAGTCTTCGTGAAGCCCATGTGCGTCCTTTCTCGTTCGGTTCAGCGGTTTGCGCGGGACGAGTCCCACCAGCGGATGCGTCGTTCCAGCAGGGTCACGCCGCCGTAGACGGCGAGTCCGAGGCACGTGATCAGGAGCACGGCGGCGAAGGCCTGCGCCGTCGCCAGCCTCGCGTTGGCGCTCATCACGAGATAGCCGAGGCCGCGGTCGGCGCCCGTCCACTCGGCGACGACCGCCCCGACGAGACTCAGCGTCGCGCCGGTGCGCAGCCCGGCGGCCAGGAAGGGCGCCGCGCCGGGCATGCGGACACGCCAGAAGACGTCGCGGCGCCTGGCGCCGACGGAGCGCAGCAGCAGGAGTAGCTGGGGATCGGTGGCGCGCAGGCCCTCGAGCGTCGTCACCGCCATGGGGAAGAAGGCGATCAGAGCGCAGACGATGACGCGCGGCGGGGCGCCGTAGCCCAGCCACAGCACGAGCAGCGGCGCCAGCGCGATGACGGGCACGGTCTGGGTGGCGACGACCACGGGCGTGAGGACGCGGTCGAGCAGACGCGAGTGGAGGGCCGCCACGGCGAAGGCGAGCGCCAGGGCGGCGCCGAGCGCCAGCCCGGCCGCCGCCACATACACCGTGGCGAGCGCGTCGCGGGCGTAAAGGGCGGGATCGGCGGCGAGTTCGGCGAGCACCGCCGAAGGCGGCGGGAAGACGTAGGCCTTGACGCCGGAGAGGCGGACGCCGAGCTCGACCGCGGCGACGAGCGCGGCGATCACGGCGAGCGTCACTGCCGCACGCCGGAGCAGGCTGCGGCGGCGGCGCGCTCGCCCGGCGGGCCGCGCCCGCGCGGCCGGCGCCCGGTCGGCGGCGGTCGCGCCCGCCGCTCGCCGGCGGCTGCCGGCCGGCATCTCCGCTGTCTCCATCCGTCCGCCTCTCGCTCCGCAAACGACAGAAGCCCGGGCCGACACTTCGTCGGGCCCGGGCCCCCCGTTTTCGGAGCCGCGGCACGCGCCATCCCCGTCCCGTTCACCACGCAGGACGCGAACAGCGCGCTCGGACGCAGGTCTTCTGGCTTCCGGATCGTCCTACACGCCGCGTCTTCCCGCCGGCCTCGCGGCCGACAGTGACTTCGTGCGGCGTTCGTCCCCGGTCACAGCGGCGGGTCCGCGCCGGTCTTGCACCGGCTTCCCTCAAGGGCCCTCGCGGGCACCTCCAAGCGTCGAGGATGCTAGACCGGGCGGGCGGCAGCCGTCAAGCGCCAGCCTCAAAGCGTGACGGTGACGGTCGCGTGGGGCGACTCGGCCTGGCCGGAAGAGAAGTAGTACTCGGTGGTGGCGGGCGGCGAGGCGTTGAAGCTGTAGGACGAGTAGGTGGCGGTGGCGCCGCCGGGCAGCGGCTCGGAGCCATCGGCGGTCGCCACGTTGAGTGTCTGCCAGGCGCCGCCGCGGTAGTAGTGCAGGGCCACCTGCCCGCTCGAGGCCGCGGGATAGATGCGGCCGCTCAGCGCCACGCTGCCGCCGGGCGGGATGCTCGCCGCAGCGGCGCCCGACGGGTCGATCGACATCGTCGTCACCGTGAACCAGGTGCTGCGCAGACCCCTGGGCTTGCCGTCGCCCGGTCGCAGCGCGCCGCGCAGGTTCGGACCCGTGATGGCGTGGGCTCCGCCGCTGCCCACGACGTAGGCTGTGACGATGCGCGGCGAGTATCCGCGGGCCGTCACGACGATGGTCCGCAGCGTACCGTCGACGCCGTCGGGGTTACCGGGGTCGGCGTAGGCGCCGAGGTCGGCGGTGACCTGCGCCGCCGTGCGGCGGATGGGGTTCTCCGGCCACGAGGAGTGGTAGCCGGTGGCCGGCTCGTACGGGTCCGAGACGCCGACAAGGTAGGGGACGGGGGACGACCCCGGCCAGGCGTACTGGATGCTCTCCGTCTTCCCGCCCGAGGTGGAGAAGAAGAACGCGGTGATGGGTGCTCCGCCACGCGTCGCGATCACGCCGGCGGTCGCCTGCACCGCCGCCGTGCTGCCCGGCTGTTCCCCGCCCGAGCCGTCGAAGCCGTCGTATACCTGGCTGCGCGTGGTGCAGTAGACGTCGAAGGGCTGGCCCGTGTTCAGGGTGGCGAGGGCATAGGTACGTGCGGCCACGGCTTGCACCTTGAGCGCGGTGGAGGGCCACGAGGCGGGCATCTCGCGGGGTACCACACCGTACAGGTACCGGTCGAGCGGCAGTGTGTTCACGACCATGAGGCCGTCGCCCTCATGACGGACCGTCAGGGTGCCGCGGTAGCGCACGTTGGCCGAGCCGTTCTGGTTGGCGTCCACGAAGCGCAGCTTGGTGGTGCCCGCGAGGAAGGTGAGCGGGCCCCTCCAGCGCCAGATGCGCGTGCCGTCGGTGAGGCGGAACTTGAGCTGCGTCTTGTCCCAGATGACCGTGGTGACGCGGCCGCCGCCCACGCTCCTCGTGACGGTGGCGCCGCTGGCGTTCACGCCGCGCGCCGTGTAGGTGGTCGCGGCACTGATGCGCGCGGCGCTCCGACCGCGGTCGAGCAGCACCCTGATGGAGCGGTTCGGCGTGGCGCCGAACGAGATGCCGGTGTAGTAGTGACGCAGGATCTGCTTGTAGGTGAGGCTGGTCTTGGTGGCGTAGCCGTAGGCGCCCCACTGGCTCATGCCGATGCCGTGGCCGAAGGCGCGGCCGGCGACGGTGACCATGGTGTCCTCGCCAGGCGCGGCCGCAGCAGCAGGCGCCGCTCCCGGAGGAACGCCGTCGAAAAGGCTCGCGGCGAGCAGGGCCAGAGCGACGAGCAGCGGCGCGAAGCAGACGCCCTTCAGGCGTCGCGAACCGCCGCGCGGCCCATGCGGCCGTGAGCCGCAGTCCCTCGGCGCGGGCGCCCCGCTGATCTCGCGCTCACTGCTCATGCACCCAAGGTATGACCGGCTCAGCCGCAAGGCAAGCATTCTGGCCCCCGGCCGGCTCGCTCCCCGGGGAGCCTCGGCCGCAGGACCGGACGTTTTGAGGGAGGCGACAGACCGAAACCCGGAGTACGATTGGGCACGATCGATCAGGCAGGTGGAGTGCCGCGATGACGCAGTTGACCCGCTCCGAGTTCCTCAGGCTCGCGGCGGTCGGCGGGGCCGGTTCGGCCCTGCTGGCCGCGTGCGGCGGGAGCGGCTGGTCCGATGACGGAACGGCTCTCCCCGCCCGCGACGAGCGTCCGTCGGCCTCGGCAAGCACCAGGAGGGAGCGGACGACGCTCGCCGTGGCCCGGGGCCCGTCGCCGGCCAACAACGTCGAACGCGCGCTCGGTGCGATCGGCGGCATGGCCGCCTTCGTCAGGCGCGGCGACGTCGTCGTCGTCAAGCCGAACGTCCTCCACGCCCGCACGCCCGACTACGCGGTGACCACCAACCCCGAGGTCGTCGGTGCCGTCGTCCGCCTCGCCCGCGAGGCCGGCGCCTCCAAGGTGGTCGTCATGGACAATCCCGTGGGGGGCTCGCCCCACGTCGACTACGAGGTCACCGGCATCGCGCCCGCCGTCGAGAACGCGGGCGGCAGCATGCACGTGATGGGCGATCCCGGCTATCGCAGGTACCGCATCCCCGGTCACGTGCTGGGCACGCACCCGCTCTATCAGGCCATCGTCGCCGCCGACGTGGTCGTCAACGTACCTATCGCGAAGCAGCACGGCTCCACCGGCCTGACCCTGGCCGGCAAGAACATGATGGGAGCCATCGCCGACCGAGGCCGTCTGCACCAGCTGGGCCTGAGCCAGACGATCGCCGAGATCAACGCGGCCTTTCGGCCGGAGCTCACCGTCCTGGACGCGACCCGCATCCTGGTCCGCAACGGCCCGTCGGGCGGCGACCTCTCCGACGTCGAGCGCAAAGACACGGTGATCGCCTGCGCCGACTGGGTGGCCGCCGACGCGTGGGCCACCGGCCTCTTCGGCAAGGACCCCGCGTACGTGCCCTACATCGCCGCGGCCGCCCACATGGGCCTGGGCACGGACGACCTCCGTCGCGTCAAGGTCGCGGAAGTCTAGGCCGTGAGGCGGGCGGCGGGCGCGGCGCGGCGCGACGCGCGACGAGAGCGGCGCCGGCCGGCGAGCGGCTGGCAGGCCGCTCGCCGGGTGCGTCGCGCGGTCCAGCTCCTCTCGTTCGCGTTGTTCGTCTACCTGCTGTTCGCGGCCTTGCAGCGGCGGGCGGCGTTCCCCCTGGCCGACCTCTTCTTCCGCTTCGACCCGCTGGGTGCGCTGAGCGCCATGCTTGCCTCGCGACAGTGGCTCCCCCACCTGTGGCCGGCCCTCGTCACACTTGCGGCCGCATTCGTGCTCGGCCGGGTGTGGTGCGGCTGGATCTGCCCGCTGGGGACGCTGCTCGGCTGGGTGCGCTTTCGCTCGGCCCGCGAGCGGCGGGTCCACCCGCGAGTGCGGATCGTCAAGTACGTCCTGCTCGCCGCCATCGCCGCGATGGCCGCGCTCGGCAGCCTCACGCTGCTCGTGCTCGACCCTCTCGGTCTCCTGACGCGGACCGCGACGGCATCGCTGCTCCCCGGCCTCGACTACGCCGTCACCTCGATGGAGTCGGCGCTGGCGGAATGGACGCCCACGAGGTACGCGGTCGTCTGGCTCGAGGACCAGGTGCGCGGCGTCGTGCTGCCCGTCGTGCAGCCGCACTACTCGCAGGCCGTGGCACTGGCGCTGCTCTTCGCGGCCGTCCTGGCGTTGAACGCCTTCGCCGACCGCTTCTGGTGTCGCTATCTCTGCCCCCTTGGGGCCATGCTCGGCCTGGCGGCCAAGGCGCAGGTGTTGCGACCGATCGTGGGCGAGGGGTGCACCGCCTGTAGCGCTTGCGAACGGGCGTGTCGCGCCGCCGCCATCGCCACGGCGCCGGGAGCGGGGACAACGGATGTGGACGGCGTCGACGCGGGGGCGGGCGATGTGGCCGCCGCCCGCCCCCGCGTCGTCACGTCCGAGTGCACCATGTGCCTCGACTGCCTCGCGACGTGCCCAGAACGCGAGGCGATGCGCTTCGGCCGCGCCTCGCGCCCCGGTCCCTGGACCGAGTACGACCCGGGCCGGCGCCAGTTCGTCGCGGCCGCGGCCGCCGGCCTCGGCGCCGTCGCCCTGTTCGGAACGGGTGTCTGGCGCGGCCGCACCGACCCCGGCCTCATCCGCCCCCCGGGGGCTCAGGATGAGAGCGCATTCCTCTCACGCTGCTTGCGCTGCTCCGAATGCATGAAGGTGTGCCCGACCTCCGGCCTGCAGCCGGCCCTCTGGGAGGCCGGCCTCGAGGGGCTGTGGACGCCCGTCCTCACCAGCCGTCTCGGGTACTGCGAGTACTCATGCACCGCCTGCGGGCACGTCTGTCCCTCGGGGGCGATCCCGAGGCTGGGTCTGGAGGAGAAGCGACGCCGCGTGATCGGGCTGGCCGTGCTGGACCGCGACCGCTGCCTGCCGTGGGCGCGCGCCACGCCCTGCATCATCTGCCAGGAGATGTGCCCCGTGCCGGACAAGGCCATCGTGCTCGGGCCCCAGCGTCTCATCACCCGCCCCGACGGCAGCCAGGACTACCTCGCCAAGCCGCGGGTCGTCGCCGAGCTCTGCATCGGCTGCGGCATCTGTGAGAACAAGTGCCCACTGCCCGGCGCGGCCGCCATCGTGGTCGTGCCGGCGGCCGCCGGCACGACCACCCCCGCGGCCGAGACCGGCTGACGCCGCGGGAGGCGCGCCTCGCCGCAGTCCAGGGTCGCGGCTATACTCCCGGCCATGGACACCGCCGCCGACCGCACCATCGAGGAGCTGCGCCGGGCGCCGCTGTTCGCGCAGCTCGACGACGACCAGCTCGCCAAACTCGCGGCCGTGGCGCGCCCTGTGCGTATGGAGGCGGAGCGCGACGTCTTCCTGCAGGGCGACGGCGCGACGGCCTTCTATCTGCTGGTCGAGGGAAGCGTGAAGGTCTACAAGCTCTTCCGCGACGGCCGCTCCGCCACCCTGCGCCATGTGCAGCCCGGCGAGACGTTCGGCGAGTCCGTCCTCTTCCACGAGGTCTATCCCTCCAGCACCGAGACGATGACGGTCTGCCGCCTGTACCGCTTCGACACACAGCCGTTCCTGGCGCTCCTGCTCGCCGAGCCGCAGCTGGCCGTGAACCTGCTGGCCGCCATGGCGCGGCTCATGGTCCTGCTCAACCGCCGCGTCGAAGAGCTGTTGCTGCCGGTGCCGGCGCGGCTGGCGCGCTACCTGCTGGCCCTGGCCGAGGAGCAGCTCGAGTCGCCGACACCCAGCGATCGCCCGCGGGTCGTGAAGCTGCCGACGAGCAAGCGCGAGCTGGCCGCCCGCCTGGGCACTGTGCCTGAGACCCTCAGCCGCACCTTCGACCGCTTCAAGCGGGCCGGTGTGGTGCGGATGAGCAGCGGGCACGAACTCATCGAGATCCTGGACTTCTCGGCCCTGCACCGCCTGGCGCAGGAGTAGGAGGCGACATGGAGGGCGAGCGGCGACCCGAGATGGCCGTGCCGCACGACCTCCAGATCGAGCTGAGCAGCGACCCGGCGGCGAGCGCCGCCTTCGAGGCGCTCCCCTACTCGCACAAGCGCGAGTACATCGACTGGATCCTGGAGGCGCGCCGCCCGGAGACGCGGGCGCGCCGCATCGAGAAAGCGGTGCGGATGCTCGCCGAGAACGGTCACGGCGCGTAGACGCGGCGCGCTGACGGGCACGATGTGCCCGCCGCCCGCTTCTCGTTGCCGCATCCGGCGTGCCGCTACAGCGGCCGCACCGTCCTGACGTTGCTCGTCGCGTCCCAGGTCTGGGCGTCGCCGGCGAACGTGATCTTGAAGCTCGTCGTGCGCGTCAGCGTCCGCTTGAACGTCAGACTGGACGCGCCGGCATCCTTTGTCACTGTCCTGCTGACGGCGATCGTCCATCTGCCGCCGCCGCTCCGCTTCCAGAGGGTGACGAGCACGTCCTGGACCGGCGCGCCGACGGTGAGCGTGCCCTTCACGCTCACCGTGGCGCCGGCCTTCACGGGCTTGACCGGCGCCAGCCTGAGCGAGGCCGCGTTCTTCACCACGAGGACCCGGCTTGTGGTGCGCTTGGCCGAGCACGTCGTCGGGTTGGCGACGTCGTTCACCAGGTCGCTGTCCGAGCAGTTCAGCTGCACGGTGTACGTGCCGGCCGCCGCGTAGATGTGCTGCACGACGGGCGATGTGGCCGGCATGCTGCTGGCGCCGTCGCCGAGCCACCACTCGTAGGTGTTGGCGGACGCGTCGCCCCACGCTGCCAGCCGCGAGGCGTCGAAGGCCACCGGCTCACCGACCACAGGCTTTGCCGGCACCGTGAAGCCGGGGTCGCTCATCGCCAGGCGCCGCAGCCTCGACTCCTCGCCCTTGACGAGGTCGCGATCCTGCATCACCCGCGACCAGCCGTACCAGTGGCTGTAGTCCGGGTTGATGTGGTAGGCGCCCTTGAAGGTGCTCACGTGGTCGTACTTGTAGGTGGTAAAGAACAGCTGCTCGACGGCGGAGGTGCCGCCGTAGAGCTGCTGGCCGCCGAGCACGAGGGCCTGGCCGAAGAGCGGGTTCGGCGGCCGATCCTGCGGCATCGGGTCGAGCAGCCCGTCGTACCAGAGGCCGCGGATGCGCATCACGGGATCCCACAGCAGGTCGTCCACGTCGCGCTTGATCTCGTCCGCGCCCTCGAGGTTGCGCTCCACGAACACGGCGCGTGGCAGCGCGTGCACACCGCCTCCATGCGGTCCCGCTTCTGCGTGAGCTCGCTGCTCGCGATGGTGCGCATGGGCACGGCCAGCGCGGCGCCAGGCAGGCGGGCGCCCTGCGCCACCGTGCCCAGGGTGATGTTGGTCGAGACGTCGTGGATGAGCGGCTCACCCGCGGCGTTGCCGCCCGCGGACACGTCATACGGCATGTGGCAGGTGACGCACGTCGGGGCGCGGCTCGGATCGCCGCCCGGGCGGCTGCTCTCCGTGCCGTAGACCACGCCGTGCTTGGACTTCTCGTACATGTCGATCTGCTCGTGGTCCGGACCCATGTGGCAGGTGCCGCAGGCCTCGGGCTCCATGGCCTCGTCCGCTGAGAATGTGTGCCGCGTGTGGCAGGAGTCGCACTTGCCCACGGAGCCGTCCGCGCTCACGTAGCCGATGTTGTGGCAGCGCTCGCACATCTCGTAACGCTGCTCCGGCGGCATCACCGCGTAGCGGGCCGCCGCCGTCATCCTGGTCCAGCCGATCGCGTGCTTGTTGGTGTAGGCGCCGGTCGTGTCCTTGTGCGCGAACTCGCCGTACTGATCCGGATGGCATCGCGCGCAGGTGCTGGCCGGCACCTTGCCCTGCGCCTGCATGATGGCCAGGTGGTCGGCGCCGTGGCAGTCGATGCAGGTCACCCCGACGCCCGACATGGCGCCCTGGTCGAATTGCGTCACGACGCCCGGTGTGACCCCGGAATGGCAGTCGACGCAGTCCTGCTGCGTCAAATCGGCGGCGAACGCCGGCGCCGCGCCGAGCAGCAGCGCGGCACAGACGATCGCCGCGAGGACGATGATACGCAGTCTCATGGGCCCCTCCCCCCGGTGGACACGCTGTTCCGCCATCTTATGCGGCGCCAACGGGACACCCCTT
>CAVPQD010000041.1:0-129498 GCA_963707335.1 uncultured Thermoleophilia bacterium
CCCTCGAGATCCTGGGCATGGTCCTGCACCTCCGAACGGCGCGCGTCCGCGCTTGTGCGGCCACTGCCGTGATCGCGTTGGACTGGCAGAGAAGGGGTTCCCGAGGAGAGACGGGGCGACCCCGTTGGACCGGCCGACCACCCCAGCGGCCGGCCCAGCGAGGACGCGGTGTTCTAGGCCAGGCCGCCGCGAACTCCTTCGTCTTGGGTTCTGCAATGTCGCCGCCGGATGGCAGATGTGGCAGTCGCACGCCTCGTCGTGGATACCAGCTGGACCTCGCCGCTCGGGATCGAGCACGGGAGCCAGGCCGGCGAGAAGCGCACGAAGCTTGCCACCGCGAAGCCCTTGCGGGGGACGAAGCGGTAGAACAGGTCCTGCGAGTAGGCAGGACGGCCCGTCTCCAGCATCTGCTCGAGTGTCATGGGCTTGTTCATGATGCCCTCCTGAAGATCGATCCTACGGTCGACGGCATGGGCCTGCCGACGGTGCGACTCTAGCCGTCCGGCCGGGGTCGGTCCTCACCTCGTTCGGGCGATTCTCCTTAGCGTACTGCCATATTCGGATGACTCGAGGTGATGGCCATGTGAGGGCAGGACAGGCCGGGACGGGCGAGGCGCGCATGCGGGGTCAGCGGTGCGGAGCCACGCTCGGCAGGCTCGACCGTGGTAGTCTTGCCTCGCTCGAGGGGCCGAGAGGAAGGACATGATGGATGCCGTTGTGGCGGCCGCGCTCACGTGGCGCGGCTGGATGCTCGTCGTCGGGATCGTGCTCGTGGCCGTCCTGGTCGTCCTCTGGTTGTTCGCGCGACGGTAGTCCGCTCAGCCGGGCGGCGAGCCACATCGACGCCCGGCGCGGTCAAGCCAGGCGTGTCCGGTAGGCCGACCGCAACGGCGGACACTGGCGGCGGAACCATCCTATCTCACCGTCATCATCCTGGCGCCACCGCGATCACGTCGCGTGGACTGCTGGTCCGAGCCGTGACGGACGCCTACGCGCGCGCCTTCGCGCGGTCCTTGAGGATCTGCCCGGCGGCCAGCTTGCCGGGGGCGCCCATGACGCAGCCTCCCGGATGGGTGCCCGAGCCGCACTGGTAGTAGCCGTCGATCGGGGTGCGGTACTGCGACCAGCCCGGCGCCGGGCGGAAGAAGAACATCTGCGGCGCGAAGAACTCGCCGGCGAAGATGTTGCCCTCCGAGAGCCCGACCGTCCGCTCGATGTGGAGCGGCGTCACGACCTCGCGCTGCAGGACGAGGTCGCCGAACCCCGGGAAGAACGACTCGAGCGTCCGCTGCACGGTGTCGCCCAGGTTCTCCTTCTCGGCGTCCCAGTCGCTCTCGCGCAGGTGGTACGGGGTGTACTGGATGAAGCACGACATGACGTGCTTGCCGGGGGGCGCCATGTCCGGGTCGATGGTGCTCTGGATGGCGCCGTCGATGTACGGCCGCGAGCTGTACCAGCCGTACTTGCCCTCGTCGAAGGCGCGCTCGAGGTAGTCGATGGACGGCCCGATGTTCGTGAAGCCGCGGAAGATGTCCTCGCGGCCGGGCAGGGCCGGGTACTCCGGCAGCCCGTCGAGCGCGAAGTTCACCTTCGACGACGTGCCCTGGAAGCGGAACCGCCGGATGCTCTCGACGAGGTCGTCGGGGAGCTCGCGCGGGTCGACGAGCTCGAGGAACGTGTGGCGCGGGTCGAGGGCGCTCACGACCGTGTCCGCGTAGAACTCGGTGCCGTCGGCCAGGGCGACGCCGGTGGCCCGGCCGTCCTTCGTGATGACCGACGCGACCGGCGACTCGAGGCGGATCTCCGCCCCGAACGACTGCGCCGCGCGGGCGAGCACCTGGGTGAAGCCGCCGTTGCCCTTCTTGTGGAACGACCAGGCGCCGAACTCGCCGTCGTGCTCGCCCAGCGAGTGATAGAGCAGCACGAGGCCCGAGCCCTGCGAGCGCGGCCCGACCTTGGTGCCGATGATGCTGGAGCTCGCGAGGTAGCCCTTGAGCGATCTCGGACTCGAAGTAGTCGTCGAGGAAGTCGGCGGCGCTGCCGGTCAGCAGCCGGACGGCGTTGTGGAGGGTGCGCTTGTCCATGCCGGCGGAACCGCCGGCCCAGCTCCGCGAGCGCGAGGAGCTCCTCCGGGTCGTCGCTGAAGAGGTCGGGCGGCACCTGGTCGAACAGCGGCTTGAGCGCCTGGCAGACCATGTCCAGGTCGTGGCTGTACTGCTCGTAGGCGTCCGCGTCGTGCCTGCTGTGGCGGGCGATCTCCTTGAGGTTCTGGCCGTGGTCCTTGGTCAGCCACAGGTAGTCGCCGTTCTCCATGGGGGCGAACGTGGACGACATGAGCAGCGGCATGAAGCCGTGCTTGGTGAGCTCCAGGTCCTGGACGATCTGCGGCCGGAGGAGCGAGAGGGCGTACGAGAACGTGGTGAACCAGAAGCCGGGACGCAGCTCCTCGGTGATGGCGGCGCCGCCGACGAGGTGGCGCCGCTCCAGGATCAGGGTCCGCAGGCCCGCCTTCGCGAGGTAGGCGCCGTTGACGAGGCCGTTGTGGCCGCCGCCGATGACGATGGCGTCGTAGGTCCGGTCGGCCTTCTTCGTCGGCTTGGCGGGCGTCTTCTTCGTCGTCATCTCAGGCCGTCTTTCGCTCCGGGTTGTAGAGCGGCAGCCGGGCGACGTGCGCGGCGACCTGCTCGTAGTGATGGTCCACGGTGAACTCGAGCTTCACCCTCGTGCCGGGCTCCGCGAGGTCGGGGCGGACCCGGGCGATCGCGATGTGGCGCTGGAGCATCGGCGAGTACATGAAGCTCGTCGCATAGCCGACCTGGTCCTGGTGGCCGTCGTCGTAGACGATCCAGTCCTCGACGACCGGCGTGTGGTCCTTGGGCGGGATGAGCCCGGCCTCGTCGTAGACCCGGTCGTAGTCCTGCCAGTCGACGACGAGGCCGCGCATCGCCCAGCGCGACGTCTTGCTCGGCGATCTCGCGCTCCAGCGCGCGCCGGCCGATGAACGCCCGGTCGTCGCTCTTGAGGTCGCGGAACATCCAGCTCCAGCCGAGCTCGATCGGCGTGGAGCGGTGGGCGTCGTTCCAGGCGTAGCGGCTCGAGTCGAAGTCGGCCTCGAGGAGGAGCAGGCCGGCCTCGATGCGGAGCATGTACAGCGCATCGAGGCCGAACGGCTGGACCCCGTAGCCCTGCACGCTCTCCCAGAGCGTGTCCCAGACGCGGAGGGCGTCGGGGGCGTCGACCCAGATCTCGTAGCCGAGGTCGCCGCTGTAGCCGGTCCGGCTCACCGTCACCCCCGCGCCGCCGATCTCGCCGGCGGCCACGCCGAAGTACGGGAGGTGCTCCATCTGCGGGACGAGCTCGCTTGAGCAGGTCCCGCGAGCGCGGGCCCTGGAGGGCGAGCGTCGCCGATCTCGTCGCTGACCTCCTCGAACTGGACGTCCAGGCGCCCGATCCGGTCGGCGAACCAGGCGAAGTTGGGCTCGGCGCTCGTCAGGAGGTACTCGTCCCGCTTCGGATGGAGGATGACGCCGTCCTCGATGACGAAGCCGCGATCGTCGAGCCAGCACGTGTACTGGGCGTGCCCGGGCGGGCACGCCCGGATGTCGCGGGCGAGCACCCCGGCGAGGAACGCCTCCGCGTCCCGCCCGGTGATCCGGTACTTGTAGAGCGGACTCGTGTCGAAGATGCCGGCCGCGTTGCGCACGGCGAAGTACTCCGCCTTGTCGCTCAGCTGGTAGCGATCCGCCGCGAGGAAGTTGGACCAGTGACTCCAGAGCTGGGTCTGGTTCAGCGCCGACGTGCGCTCGTGGAACGGGGTGGTCCGGATCATGCCGTTCTGGGGTCCCCTGTGTGTCCGTGGGTCGCCACACGATGGCCGCTGTTGGACGCGCGCGCTTGCGTCCTACCCTGCGGCCGATGCGGCGAATCTCCCCCCGCATACCGGGGAGCTGTCGCCGCGCTGCGCCTCGAGGCTAGATGGCGCGGCTCCGTCCAAGGACGGCTTGCTGTGGCAACCTTCCCAGGAACGGTCCAACGGACGCCGCTCCGGCCACGCTGGGCGACCCGGGCGCTGCAGACGGCGCCCGCGGATGAGCACCGCCTTTGCCGTCAGATCAGAAGGGCATTTTGTCGCTGTTGTAGTAGAGCGTCTCGCGGGCGATCCTGCCGTCGCGGATCTCGAGCATGGTCACGCCGTCGCCGTGGATGTATCCGAAGGAAGCGATCCAGAGGACGGCCGCCCAGCCGGGACCGAAGGCGTAGCGGAGATGCGTGAAGGCCGAGTCGGCCGCTGCCTTGTCGAAGATCCCGGCGTAATGCGTCTGCACGTCGTCCTGGCTGCTGCCGACGGTGCTGGAGGCGGTGTCCATGAAGGCCATCTTGGGCGCGCCGAGAGCGGCCAGCGCGGTGGCGTTCTTGGCCTGCAGCGCCGCCGCGTACTTGAGCGCCACGGCTTCCGCCGCCGCCGCCGTGTCTGCGGGCCCTGGCACCGACGCGAGTGGTCTGGGCATGAGCGGCTTGCCGGCGGGGAGTTTGAACGGGTCCTGGTAGTACCACGACTCGGTGACGATCTTGCCGTCACGGATCTCGAGGATTGTGATCGGCTGGAGCCACGGCCCGCCCGTGGAAGTGCCAGCGGTGCTCGAGCACGCCCCAGCCGCGATCGGCGTAGCCGGTAAGGACGCGTGCCCCGTCGGCGTCGCGGAGGCTCCGCCGGAGCTCCTTGAGGACGTCGGCCTTGCCCTCGGCGCGCATGCCGAAGGCGAAGTCGTTGTAGACCACATCGTCCGCGTAGAGCGGGACGAACCGGGCGCCGCTCAGCGCGGCGACCCCGGCCCCGAAGGCGTCGACTACCTTCTGCGTGGCCTCGACCGAGTCGCTGCCCACAAGGTGAACGGGCGTGGCGGCGACCGACGTAGTGGTCGTCGGCGACGCGCTCGTCGCTGTGGTGCTCGAGCCGCCGCAGGCGGCGAGAGCCAGAACGGCGCTCACGACGAACACGGCAAGCGGCGCAGCCCGGTGGCAGCTTGCTAGACATGACCGTTTCATGGCCCCCGTCCTCCGAGTCGTGCCGGCGGCGCGTCGGCGCCTCTCTGCAGCATCAGTGTGGAGGCACAACGCACGGCTGTCTTCACCGGAATCCGGTGATTCTTGGGCGACACTGAGCGTGGCCGTCTCAGAGGCCCGTGGGCTGACGTCGGCCGTATTTGCGTACAGTCCCGCAGAAGAGGCCCGCTGCCCTCACGGATGGGGCCTGGCGAGCGGCCCGAACCCGGCCACCGGGGTGCGGGCCGCTGCCTTGCCTGCCTGCGAACGCTCATGCGCGTCTGCGCGTGGGCGCCCGTATCGCTGCTACTTCACGCGGAAGCGCCGCCAGTCGGTCAGTACGTCGATGTAGGCCGAGGTGTTCGGGACCTTGGCCCTGACCCTGTACAGACCTGTCTGCTTGGGAGCGTAGTTCCAGCTGTAGGTGCCGGTCGCGCTGATCGTGCGTTTCACGAGGAAGACCGTCCCACTTCCACCTGGAGCTGGCGGGCGCCCACTTCTGCGCCTTCAGGTGGACCTTCTGCCCCGCCATGTCGCTGGGCGTCACCTCGCCCTTCGCCGTAACCGCATGCCCGAGCTTCACGACGCCGCTCGTGAGGCCATCGAGCCTGAGAGTCAGCGTCGGCGTGGGCCGGTCGAACGACGGCACGCTGAGAGCGGGCATGACGACCGGCGGGCCTGTCAGGCCCTGAGAGATCGCCCGCAGGGTCCAGGCGATCCGTCACAAAGGACCCATGCCTGTAGAGGCCGAACGTGTCGGTCTTGGTGGGGCTCCCTAGCTCTATGTAGTCGGCCGCGGCGGGCGCCTTCGCCTGCACGTAGACGACGATGCCGGCGAGCGGCAGCCACGGCCGGCTGAGACCGCCGCGGATCGCGAAGCCGATCCCCGCGACACGGCCGCTGACGGTCAGCGTCGGCTCGACCAGCTCCGGGTGCGGCACCGTCATCCCCTTGTGGCAGACGGTGCAGTCGGTGACACTAGCCACGAAGGGCGCGTGGGCCGCCGGCGCGCCGTTGGTGGGCGGCACGGCCGTGTGGCAGTCACAGCCGGTTTGCGCCAAGGCCGGCGCCGCGCCTATCCCCAAAGCGACGACGAACGCCAGGGCTAGGACGAGGGCGAGAATGAACTTGCGTTTCATACATGCCTCCTTCCGCTCCCCGCTCCGCGACCGCCGCCGCAAACCTCCCGCCCAAGGCGAGAGCCACGCCGTGGCGACGCGAGCACCGGCCCGCAGGCAACGAGGAGTGGTTCAGGTGGACTCCGACGGGTCTCTCCATGCGCTGCCTCCTTCTCCCCCTCCCCGCCGGTGAATGGTGGCCGCTACGCGCCGCCGACGGATCGGTGCCTCCACAACGTCCACTGTAGGAGCGTCGCGCGTCGTCGTCTTCACCGGAATCAGGTGATTCTTGGCGCGACACGGAGCGTGACCAATCAGGCCGTGCGGTTGCCTCAATCGCGCGGCGAGCGCGCGCATAGCGCGAGATCTGCAGGGGAGGAGGTGGTGCGCACGGCAGGACTCGAACCTGCGGCCTTCGGTTCCGTAGACCGACGCTCTGATCCAACTGAGCTACGTGCGCATCGGGGAAGGCAGTATAGCAAACGGGAAGCTGGCGGAGAAGCCGGGATTCGAACCCGGGAAGGAGCTTTACACCCCTTAACCGCTTAGCAGGCGGTTGCCTTCAGCCACTCGGCCACTTCTCCGCGGCGGTGGAATAGCATACCCCGACTCGTCGCCGGAGTGAACCGGGCGCTCGCGAGGCTGGGAGCGGGCGGGGCGCGCCGGCAGGCACGCCCCCGCCCGGCCTTGCGGCTATGATTGCGGCCGGGCGAGCGCGACAGACCGGCAGACCAGGAGGGCGCGAGTGGAGCGGATCGCGGGGTTCGACGCGGCAGTCATGGCGGATGTCGAGCGCGAGACGAGCGAGCTGCTGAGCCAGCTGATCCGCATCGACACGAGCAACCCTCCCGGCGACGAGACCAGGGTCGCCGAGTTCCTGGCCGGCTGGTTCGCGGCGGCCGGCCTCGACGGCGAGATCGTCGGCGAGCCGGCCGGGCGCCGCAGCTTCGTGCTGCGGCTGCAGGGGCGGCGCCCCGGCAAGTCGCTGCTGCTCCTGGCGCACGAGGACGTGGTGCCGGCCAACGCCGGCGACTGGCAGGTGCCGCCCTTCGCCGGCGTCATCAAGGACGGCTACGTCTGGGGCCGCGGCGCCGTCGACATCAAGAACCTGGTGGCGGCCCACGCCGTCGCCGTGCGCCGCCTGGCCGCCGCGGGGGCGCCGCTTCTCCGGCACCGTCGTCTACGCCGCCACCGCCGACGAGGAGGAGGGCACGGTGGGCGGCGCCCGCTGGCTCGTCGAGCACCGCCCCGACCTGATGCGCTGCGACTACGTCCTCAACGAGGGCGGCGGCTCGTTCATCCGGCGGAACGGCCGCAAGGTCTACCTGCTGGAGACCGGCGAGAAGGGCATCGGCGCAGTTCCGCATCGTGGTGCGCGGCGAGGCGGGCCACGCCTCGGTGCCGCTGCGCCGCGGCAACGCCGTGGTCGGCGCGGCGCGCGTCGTGGAGGCGCTCGCCGCGCACGAGCTGCCCATCGTGATCGACGCCTCGTCGGCCGAGCTGGTCGAGCTGCTCGTGAGCGACGCCGGCCTGCGCGCGCGGCTGCGCGAGCCGTCCACCGCGCGCGCCGCCCTGGCGGAGCTCGCCGCGCCGCGACGAGAGCCTCGCCGACATGATCGAACCGCTCTACGGCTTCGCCTTCTCGCCCACCATCGTCAGGTCCAACAGCGCGGCCGTGAACGTGTATCCCGTCGCAGGTCGAGGTGAGCGTGGACTGCCGCATGCTCGCCGGCCACGACGAGGACGAGGTCGAAGCCGAGGTGAGCGCCGCGCTTGCCGGCGTCGACGCCGACTGGAGCATGGAGTGGATCGGGGTGACGCGCGGCAACTTCTCGCAGCTACCCCACGCCGTTCTCGGACGCCGTCCGCCGGGTGCTGCGCCGCCACGTGCCCGAGGCCGAGCTCGCGGCCACCCATTCCGTCGGCTTCACCGACTCGAACTGGTTCCGCGCCGCCTATCCCGGACACCGTCGCCTACAACTTCGCGCCGCACCTCGTCGAGGACTACGACGACGGTGACGCCGCGCTACCACAACGTGGACGAGCGCATCCTGCGTCCGCGACCTGGCCTTCCAGGCGCTGTTCGCGGAGCAGGTCGCGCTCGAGCTGCTCAGGTGATGCGGGGCGGGCCGCCGCAGGGCGGGCCCGCCCGATCGCTCACGCGATGGGACAGGCGATCTCCGTGAGCAGCTCCTGCGGCGCGACCGAACCGGGGTCGTTCAGGTAGATCTCGCGCGGCGGGCCGGCCGGCGTCTTGCCGTTGGCCTGTCAGCCAGGTCTGCATGACCCCGTAGGCGTCGCCGAGTCTCTCGTAGGGACCCATGTGCATCACGCTGGCCGCCTTGCCTCCGGCCACCTCCTTGAGCTCCACGCCGGAGGCCGGGTCGGGTGCGGCGCCGCCCGGCGCGACCGGCATGCAGAGGACCATGGGGAACTCGCCGACGCACTCCTCGGGATAGATCACGAAGGGCGGGCCCGCGTAGGTGGCCCCGCCCGCCTCCGCTTGCGCCATGACCGCGCGCGAAGGCCTCGCCCATGGCCGCCGGGATGGTCTCGAAGGTGACCTGCTTGGTGATCTGCAGCGTGAGCTGGGCCGGCAGCTCCTTCACCTGGACGGTGTAGTCCATCACTCCTCCTCGTCGGCTGGTCGCACGGGATGGCGCAGCACGGTCTTGAGCCGTTCGGGCGCGGTGCGGTTGGGGTCGCCCAGGTAGATCTCGTGGTGGCGACCCCGAGCTCGTAGCCCTGCTCCGCGACGAACGCGTGCAGACGCTCGATGGTCGGCGCTTCGGCGGCGTAGGGCCCGATGTGCATGATCTGCGCCGCGAGACCTTCGGCGAAGCGTTCGAGGCGGACGCGGTCGACGGCCGGCAGCGGCTTGCGCCGGCCGGCCTGGGCCGCCGCGTCCCGCACATCCTCCGCCGTCACGAAGTCCGGCACCGCGATCATCATCGTCCAGTTCCACGACTCCCGGTCGGTCTGCAGCTCGTCCAGGCGCGGCGGCTCCCCGTCCACCCACCACAGTCCCTCGAGGGGCATGACCTTGAAGTCGCGTTCAGGGTCCGCCTTCTTCAGCGAGAACTTGAGCGTGTAGGCGCTCGAGTAGAGCGCCTGGAGCGCCTCCTGGTAGGCCTCCGCCGCCGGGTGCGCCGCGGCCGTCGATCATCAGGAAGGCGAGATCGGGCACCTCCACGATGGACGGGGTGCTTGGCCGACGGCGCGTACAGCGGCCTGAGCTGCCTTGGACAGGTCGACGGGACTCATCGGGCTCCTTTCGCTGGACCTCATGTCCGCGCGACGCGTCACGTCCGCCGCGGCGTGGCGGTCTGGCCGGGACGGGGGAGCGTATCCCGCTTCGTGTCCCGTGAGGAGGGGCCGGCCGTTGCCGGGCTCAGGGCTGGCCGGCGGCGAGCACGACGACGACGCTCGCCGCCATGATCGCCACCTGGACGCCGATGCCCCAGAGGCGGCCGGAACGGCCGTGCGGGAAGCTCCGCCAGTGGCTGGGAAAGAGCTTGCGGGCGTGGCTGCCACGCAGCATCGCGATGAGCACGTCCCAGTCCGGAGCGCCCGAGATGAGACCCATCGTCGCCAGCCAGAAGGGCCAGTCGAGGGCGAGCCAGGCAGCGAGGAAGGCGCAGACGGAGGCCAGCACGTCGAGCACGCCGTACACGACCGGGTGCGCGCGAGACGGTGTAGTCCCAGTGCGGCACGAGGTCCATGAGCACGTGCGCGATGAGCACGAGCGACGACGATGACCCACCACGGCGCGCCCGCGGCGAAGAGTGCCGCGGCCAGGGCGAGACCCGCAAGGACGTGCGTGACGACCCACATGACTCGGCAGCCTATATACTTCGGTCTCAGCGCGCCAAGGGACCGACGGCGATCCGAGGAGGGACCTCATGAAGAAGCTCATGTTCATCGCGTTGCTGGCTCTCATCGGCGCCGGCGCGTTCGTCGGCTACAAGATGGCGAAGGGTGAGGGCGGCTGGCTCAGCAGCTGCTGCGGCTGGGGCGAGGACAAGGACCCCTGGAGCACCTACACGCCGCCCGCGGACGACGCCAGCGCCGGCGCCTGAGGCTGGGAGCGAACGCGAGGGGGCGGCGGACCAGGCATCCCGCCGCCCCCTCGCCGCGTACGCCGGCTGACCCCGGCGCCCGAGCCGGCCACACGCGGCGGGAGCCGCGCGTGGCCGTCCGGCCGGCGGCGGCGCCCACACAGGGGCGCCGCCGCCGGCCTTCTCAGATCCGCAAGAACGAGTCCGCGTAGATGACCTCGTTGCAGAGCATGCGGTAGGTCTTGTAGAGGGCCACCTGCTCCGGGTCCTCCTGGTCGACCAGCGCCGGGTCGAGCTCCTCCATCGCCGCGCTCGCGTCGTTCAGGGCCAGCACCAGCTTGCCCAGCGGCGTGCTCTCGTCGCGCTGCTCGACGATGCGGATCCACTCGTTCTGGATGGTGTCCATGGGATCGGCGATGGCGCTGTCCAGCCCGGCGCCCAGCAGCATCACCAGCATCGTGCGGTTGATGAGGGGCCGCGCCTCCGGTGGACAGCCGTTCGACACGTTGGAGAGACCGACCACGGTGGTCGGCGCTGGGTCCGCCATCATCTTGAACATGCGGATGGCCTCGACCGACTCCTTGGCCACGTCCTGGTTGCAGGTGACGGTGAGCACCAGCGGGTCGAGGAAGACGTCCTGCACGGGGACGCCGGCCGCCTCCGCGGCGGGGAGCAGCGCCTCCATGGCGATGGCGGCGCGACCGTCGGCGGTCGTGGGGATGCCCTCGACCCCCATCGTGAGGGCGATCACGCGGGCGCTGTGGCGCGCTGCCAGCTGCATGAGGGAGTCCAGGCGCTCCGGGTCGGCCGAGGCCGAGTTGATCATGCCCGGCTGCTTGCACACCTTGAGGCCCGCCTCCATCGCCGCGAAGTTGGTGGTGTCCAGCGACAGGGGCACGTCGACGGCCTCCTGCACGGCCTGCACGATCCACGGCATGATCTCGTGGCCGAGCTTCTTCTGCGGTCCGATGTTCAGGTCGAGGATGCCGGCGCCCGCCTCGACCTGCTTCACGGCCAGCTCCTGGATGGACTTGGCGTCGCGCGCTTCGATGGCTGCTTTGACCGGCGGCGCGATGATGTGGATGTTCTCACCGATGATGAGCACCGGCGGCCTCCTTGCTCTCGTCGTTGGACGTCACGGTCATGATGAGAGGCCGCAGAGCGAGGTTCAGGGCGCTGTCGCCCGGAAGCTCGGCCAGCGGCCGGCCGGCGGCGTCGAACTCGGCCACCAGTGGGTCGTCGGGAAGCACGGCCAGCAGGTCGAGGCCGTGCTCGGCGATGGCGGCCTCGAGCTCGGCGAGAGCCCGTGGCCGGCCCGGTTGACGATGAGGTAGTGCTTGCCGACTCTGGTGTTGAGCTCGGCGAGGAGAGCTGCGATGCGGCCCGCCGTGGTGATGCCGCGCACCGTGGCGTCGCTGATGATGAAGAGCACGTCCACGTCGCGGGTCGTGCGGCGCGAGAGGTGCTCGAGGCCGGCCTCGTTGTCGATGAGCACCCAGGGGTAGCTGTCGGCGATCGTGTCGATGATGGCGCGCAGCATGTTGTTGGCCGCGCAGTAGCAGCCCGGACCCTCGGGCCGCCCCATGGCGAGCAGGTCGACGCCGACGCCCTCCACGACGCTCGAGTTGATCTCGTAGTCGAGGAGGTCGCGCTTGGCGATGCCCGCCTCGAGCAGGTTGTCGCGCGCCTTCGCGCTGGTCTCCTCGCGCACATCGCCGACCGTCTTCTCGAGCGGCAGGCCGAGCACCGTGTTGAGGTTGCTCGCCGGGTCGGCGTCGATGGCGAGGATCGGGCCGGCGCCTTCCGCCGCGAGGCGGCGGACGAGCAGGCCGGCCAGGGTCGTCTTGCCCGTGCCGCCTTTGCCGGCGACGGCGATGGTCATGGTCATCCGGTCAGCCTCCGTTCTCCGCGCCGTCTCGCCGCGCGACCGGGCCGCTGCCTCGTCTGGCCAGCGCTTCGCGGACGGTGGGGAAGAGTTCGAGATGGGTGTGGGGCAGGAAGAGCGCCGACGTGTACTCGTCCATGAAGCGGTTGTCGGCGCTGAGTTCGAGGTAGGTCATCTTGCCGGCCAGGTCGACGACGTCGTGGCGCGCGTTCACGCAGAGGAGGACGGTGTACGCGCCCTGCGCGCTGGTGTTGCCGAGGAAGTGGAAGCGCTCGACCGGCTGGTCGGGCAGAAGCCCGATGCGGATCGCCTTCTCGACGTTGATGTACTGGCCGAAGGCGCCGCCGATGAAGATCTGTTCCACGTCGGCGAGGTCGACGCCGACGCTGTTGCAGAGCACCTCGAAGCCGGCGTAGATCGCCGCCTTGGCGCGGATCAGGCCGTCGATGTCGGACTCGGTGAGGGCGATGTCGCGCACCGCGCCGCTCTCGCCGGCCCAGGCGACGACGTACTCGGGCACGCCGTCGCGCACGCGCACCCGTCCGGTGGGCGCCTCGCGGTCGAGGCGCCCGGACTTGTCGAGCAGCCCCGTGACGAAGAGCTCGCCGAGCAGGTCGATGAGGCCGCTGCCGCAGATGCCCACGGCCGGGGCGTCGTCGACGGTGCGGAAGGTCGGTTCATACGTGTCGTCGGCGATGAACACGTCCTCGATGGCGCCCTCGGTGGCGCGCATGCCCTGGGCCACGCCGCCGCCCTCGAAAGCCGGCCCGGCGGAGCAGGCGCAGCGAGATCAGCCAGTCCCTGTTGCCGAGGACCATCTCGCCGTTGGTGCCGATGTCGATGAACAGGGTGAGCTTGTCGGTGGCGTACATCCCCGAGGAGAGCACGCCGGCCGTGATGTCGCCGCCCACGTAGCTGCCCACGGAGGGCATGACGTGCACGCGGGCGAGCATGTTGGCCTGCAGGCCGAGTTCGTTGGCGATGAGCTTGGGGGCCGAGGCGATGGTCGGGATGTACGGCTCCTCACGCAGGTATTGCGGGTCGAGGCCCAGCAGGAGGTGCGTCATCGTCGTGTTGCCGGCGATGGCGATCTCCTGGATCTCGTAGAGCTCGATGTCGTTGCGCCTCTGCAGCTCGTCGAGCAGGTCGTTGATGGTCTCCACGACGAGGTGCTGCAGGCGCGCGAGGCCGCCCTTGCGCTTCGCGAAGATGATGCGCGAGATGACGTCCTCGCCGCAGGCGATCTGCTTGTTGTAGGCGCTGGCCGTGTCGATCACGCGACCCGACTCGAACTCGACGAGATAGACCACGACCGAGGTGGTGCCGACGTCCACGGCGAGGCCCATGCTCTTCTGGCCGAAGGCGCTGGGATAGATGCGGATCAGCCGTGGGGGCAGGTAGACCCCGTAGACCCAGTCGCGCATCTCGAGGGCCACGTTGACCCGCCAGTTGGACATGCGCAGGTCCTTGGCCAGGCGGCGCAGCATGGGCAGCTCGGCGCGGAACTCCTTGATGCCGTGCTGCTGGGCCAGGGCCCGGCCTACCCGGTCCAGGTCGCTGGTGTTGTCATCGAGCGACGGAGGCTCGAGCGTGATGTCGAAGGTGCGCACGGCCGGGTTCTGGCGCCAGTCGCAGCTGATGGGCAGGGACTCCGGCTGGGCGACGGCGTGGCCGTGCGGCCGCACCGTCTCGCGCTTGCGATCGGGGACGTCGACCTCGACCTCGCCCGGCGACGTACGTCTGGCAGGCGACCGCCCAGCCGTCGGCCACCTCCGACGACCTCGAGCCCGGCGTTGCTGCGCCGCTCCACCTCGCCGCTCACGATGCGCACGCGGCAACGGCCGCAGCGGCCCTGCCCGGCGCAGGGGGCCGGGACGCGGAGCTCGCAGAGGATCGCCGCGTCCAGCAGGCTGGTGCCGAAGGGCACCTCGATGGACTCCCCGGAGGGAGTGAAGGTGACCGTCGCCATACGCGTGCGGCGCTTTGTCGCCGGGGCGTCGCTCATGCCGGGGTCACGCGCTCCAGACGTTCTTGAGGTAGTTGGGGATGTCGACGGCGTCGCGCGGGCCGACCATGATCTGCCAGCCGGGCAGCTCCTCCTCGACCTCCCCCGACAGTCCGGCGACGTGCCCCGGGATCACGAGCTTCTTGTGGTCGATGCGGTCGGCGATGCCCGAGTCCTTCACCGTCTTGGCGATCTTCTCGGCGTCGAACTTGCCGGCCGCCCAGCCCGTGAGCACCGACTGACCGTCGCTGTCGGCGACGAGCAGCCACGCCGGGACGCCCGCGCCCTCCACCTCGCCCGAGACCGAGAAGTAGGTGAGCGAGAAGTTGGTGGTGATGAGCAGCGGGCTCGCCGGTCCGGCGGCGCCGATCTCGTAGAGCTTGGGCTCCACCTGGATCGGCTTCTGCGGGTCGGTGTAGATGTTCTGACGCAGGGTGATCAGCGCGTAGAGAAGGCCGGGGGCGTCGTGGTCCAGCACGACGACGCCGGCGTACTTGGCGATGGCCTGCGTGGCGCGCGCCAGCTCGGCCTCCCACGTCGGTGCTCCGCACACGGCGAAGATGGGGAAGCCGAGGGCCCGCGCGCCCTTCTTCAGGGCCAGGCGGCGCAGCTGCGTGAAGGCCGCGAGGTCGCCGGCGAGGGTGCTGGTGCCGGGGTCGAGGACGAGGTCCTCCACGCCGGCGCCGCGCACCTGCTCGGAGAGCTCGGCGAGCGTCGAGAGATCGCCGCCTTCAGCGCGCAGGGCGAGGGGGCAGCCGTGCTTCTTGGCGACCTCGGCCATCGCCTGCCAGTTCGCCGGCGTGGCGGCGTGGACGAGCGGACGCTCGGCGGCGGCGCCCGCGGCCAGGGCCGCGTCGACGCCGCCGCGTCGGCGCTCATCAAGACGAGCGGCAGGCCGGGCGCGGCCGCGCGAGCCGCGGCGACCGCTGCCGCGTACGCGTCCGCGCCGCCGCCCGCGTCCTGCACGGCGAGGCCGTCGAGCTGAAGGTTCATGCCGACGCGCTCCACCGCGTAGTCGCCGGTGCGGCCGGCGACCTCGGCCAGCTGGGCGTCGTCGCTGCTCACGCGAACGACGAGGCCGGGCTGGTGGTAGAACGTCTTCTCGTGGCGGTAGAGGACGATCTCATTGCCGATCTCGAAGCAGCGCTCGCCGGCGCCGATCGTGACAAGCTTGATGGGCGGCGCCGAGGCGGCGTCGAGCGCCGTCCTGGCCTCGTCGCTCACGTAGGGGCAGTTGTCGAGCTCGGTGCCCTTCTGGGCCAGCTTCATCGCGAAAGCCAGGCAGGTGGGGAAGCCACACTCCTTGCAGTTCGTCTTGGGGAGGAGTTTGTAGATCTCGAGTCCGGTGAGGGCCACAGGTCACGCCCCTTTCATCAGGTCGTCGATGGCGTCACGCAGCGTGGTGACGGATGTCGGGTGACGCAACAGCAGGATGTCGGCGCCCGACATCAGGAGGCTCATGGCGGTGCCGACCTCCCAGGCGACGCCGCGCGTCGCGAGGTCGCCCCAGCCGTCCGGGACGTTGTCCGCGGCCCGCGCCTCCTTCTGCCGCCAAGCCTCGGCGCCCACCTGGCAGATCATGGGCTGCTGGGTCATCGCGTCGCCCATGAGGGCGGCCAGCCGCAGGCGCTCCATCACCGAGTACGTGTACTCGAGCCCGTACCCGAGCCCGCCGGTGTTGGGGTCCATGAGCACGCGCTCGAGCGGCAGGCCCATGTCGCTGATGAGGATGTTGAGCTGCTTCGCCAGGTTGACGTCGATCGGGGTCTCGGCGATCACCGCGTGGCCGTTGCCGAGGGCCGCGGCCACGATCGTGCGGTAGTTCTTCTCCTCGCAGACCCCGAGGACGAGCTGCTCGCCCTTGGTCGCCTCCGCTACGGCGACGAGCACCTCGTTGTCCTTCTCGGCGATGCCCGGGCCGTACACGATCACCGGCACGCCGACGGCGGCGAGCACGCGATCCACCGCCTGGACGGCTTCAGTGGTGCCGTGGTCGCCGAAGTCCGGGTGGCAGCCCCGCAGTCGCAGGGCGATGAGGTCGGCGCCCTTGTCGACCGCGGCCGCGGCCCACTCGGCGCAGTGGCCCGTCACGTCGCCCCAGGCTGCATGGAGCTCGGGTGACCACTCCTCGGGCGGCGTGTCGGTGATCTCCACGGCGATGGCCGGGCGGTTCGGCATCGCGCCTTCGAAGCTCAGGAACGGAAGGGCGGTCTCGCCGCCCACCGTCACGGTGGAGCCGCGCGTGCCGCCGGCGTAGCTGCTGCCCAGGGTGACTTCCCTCACCGCGCCGGGCCACTTCTCGACGGGGGTCTCGACTGCACTCATGTGGGTTCTCCAGGCGTCAGGGTTTCAGAAGAGCGGGTCCATGGTCAGGGCGGGATGGCCTTTCTCTTCGAGGTAGGGAAGAAGGTCCTCGACGGTGGTCGCGATCGTCTCGTCGCCCATCTGCTCGAGCAGGCCGGGGGCGCCCTCGCGGTCGCAGACCTCCTCGAGGGCGGGCCGCATGCTCTCCTTGAGGTTCGAGCTCATCCACACGATGCGCCGGAGGCCGCCGTCCGCGGGGACGAACTTCTTGCTCGTCAGGTAGAACTTGCCGATGCCCATCATGCCCGGCGTCTGCATGCCGCCGCCGGCCGTGCCGGCCAGCGTCGAGAAGGTCATGCCGCACGGGCGTCATGCTCGGGTCCTCGCGGCTGACGATCATGAAGCCGTTGGCCTCAGGGATGAGGACCATGATGGCCTCGAAGCAGCCGCAGCTCGTCATCGGCGAGTCCATGATCGAGTACAGGGTGACGCGCTCCACGGTCTGGTTGGAATGCGCGTGGATGTACTCGTTGGGGCCCGAGAACTCGCCCCTTCACCGGGTCGATGATGAGGCCCTTGGGTACCGGCTGGTTGGGCCCCGTGGGGTTGATCTCGAAGCTCGCCTTGCAGTCGAGCCAGTTGTAGGCGCCGCACAGGCCGACGCGCTCGGGGTTGATCACGCAGACGTGGTTGGGCGCGAAGCTCTGGCAGAGGAGGCAGCTGTAGAAGGTGTCGACGGACTCGTCGGTCAGGTTCGCGATGCGGTCGTTGCGTTCGGCGTAGGCCTCGCGCGCGACCTCGATGAGTTCGTCCACCTCGGCCTCTTCGGTGGTGAGGTGGACCTCCACCTTGTCGACGATGTTGCCGAAGACCTCGTGGATGCGGGCGTGGATCACCTTGCCGAAGTGCTCCAGGCGGAAGCCCTTGCCGAAGGTGTTCTTGCTCACGCGCGTCCAGGCGATGTCGCGCTGGCCGTTGTGCTGGACGCCCTCGACGCCGTTGATGAAGTAGTGGAACTGGCGCTCGAGGATGGGCTCGAAATCGGTCTGCATCTTGCGCCCGGAGACGTCCACGACCATGCCCAGGGGCAGGGCGGCGCCCTCCTCGATCTCGTGCAGGTCGAGACCGTTGAGCGTGATCTTGCCGTCCTCGACCTCGTCGGCGGGCCGCATGCGCAGGTACTCGAAGGCGCGGCTGCGCTTGCCGCCGAACTCGGCGTACATGATCTCCTTGCGCACGCGTTCGCCTTCGAAGGCCGATCCGTACGAGACGGGGATCGGCACCTTGGCGATCCGCACCTTCACGCCGCGCACCTCGATGCAGCGCTGGATGAGCTTCTCGGTGCGCTCCATGTCGTCGGCGCCCGGGATCTCGTCGAAGGGCATCGAGACGACGTGCTCGTAGGTGGTGACGCCGGTGGGCAGGATCTGCGGGATGCGGGTGTCGGCGATCGTGGGGAAGCCGAAGCTGATGGCGCCCGCGGCGGTGGCGTACTTGAGGTCGTCCACCTCGCCCAGGGCGAGCACGAAGGCGAAGACCCTGTACTTGTTGTAGAGCATGATCTGGCGCGCCATGCCCGGGTCCATGCCGCCGAAGGTGAGCGCCGAGCGGGCGGCGAAGCCGAGGGCGTAGACGGCCGAGATGGTGTCTATCCCGAAGGGCACCGTGAACGTGTCGTAGCCGAGCTGGATGCCCTCTTCCTCGAGCTGATGGATGATGCTGCGCCCGTTGACGTTGCCGCTGAGGAAGATGAGGATGCCGCGGCTCTGCAGCTCGCGCACGATCTTGACGGCGACCTCGTTGCTCTTGGCGCAGCCCACGACCGCGCAGAACCCGGGCATGCGGCCGTCCACGAGCTGGATGCCCCAGGCGCGCAGCTGGATGTCGTCGATGGGGCCGTTGAGCTTCATCTTGTCGCCGTGCACGAGGAGGTCGCCGCCGGTGAAGCGGTCGCCGTCCTCGCCGGCACGCCCCAGATGGATGATCTGCGGCTCCTGCTTGCGCGCGAAACGCACGCCCTCGATGACCTCTTCGGCGAACAGCGTGGCGACGCCGGCGTCGAGGGTCTCGCCCAGGTACGGCAGCCACAGCGACCCGGCGGGTTCCGGGTGCAGCAGGGCGCGGGCTCGTGCGAGCACCGCCGGCAGGTCGCCGAGCTTCTCGATCTTGATGCCGGTGAACGCGTAGATCACCGGCAGGTAGTAGGCGGTGTTGGTGAACGCGACCGGGGTATCGGGACCGAGCTCGGCGAGCGCGGCCTCCACCTGGGCCTCGGCCTCGCCCATGAGGGTGGTGGCGCCGCGGATCGCGTGCGTGGCGATGTAGCGGCTCATCAGGCCTCCCCCTCGCCGTGCGTGTGCCCGTCGGAGCCGTGCTCATGCGCGTGGTGGTGTCCCTCGCCCGACGTCATGTCGTAGACGGCGACCCGACGACCTCCACACCGCGCGCCTGCTCCTCGGCCTTCTCGGCCAGGTAGGCCTTGATGGCGGCGAAGTAGGGGCTGTCGCCGCTGTCGCCGAACTGCGCCGGGTCGTAGGCCACCAGCTTCAGCGCGTCGCGCTTGGCGTCGATGAGCTCGAGCGAGCGCGCGAACATCTCGTCCCAGTCGGGGATGAACTCCAGGTCGCCGCCGACGAGCTCCTCCCAGCCCTCGGTCATGAGGCGCGTGGCCTCCGTGGAGGCCTTCACGGGGCTGCTCACGCCGAAGATCACGTGGGCCCCGGAGGCGGCGAAGTAGGTGCCGATGGCGATGGCCTTCTCGCACATCCACTCGGGGCAGAGGCCGACGGCCGGCAGGTCGTCGATGTCCTCGCCGAGGCCGCCCTCCGTGGCGACCTGCGTGAGCACCGTGAGGATGCGTGAGTTGTCCACGCAGGAGCCGAGATGCAGCACCGGCGGGATGCCGATCGCCTCCATGACCTCGCGCAGGCCGGGGCCGGCGGCGTCGAGGATCTCCGGGCTGAGGTAGCCGGCCTTGGCGCCGGCCGTTGCGGCGCAGCCGGTGACGACCACCATGACGTCGCTGCGCGATGAAGCGCTTGATCATCTCGACGATGCCCTCGTCCTGCGTGACGCGCACGTTGTTGCAGCCGACGACGCCGGCGAGACCGCGGACGCGGCCGGCGATGATGGCGTCGTTGAGCGGGCGGAACGAGCCGCGGTGGAAGCCGCCCTGCATGTAGTTGAGGTACTCGTGGCTGAAGCCGGCGACCAGGGGCTCGTGGTAGTCGGGGATGTGGATGGGGCCGCGATTGGGGTAGTTGGCGATCGCCATGCGCATGATCTCGCGAGCCGTCTCCGGGGCGCGATGTTCGTCGAACTCGACGTGCATCGCGCCGGGGATCTTGGCCTTGGGCGACGTCGTGATGAGCTGCGTATGGAAGCGCTGGGCGAGCGGGCCGAGGGCCTGCATGATGCACTGCACGTCGACGACCATCGTCTCGACGGCGCCGGTGAGCACGGCGAGCTCCTGGTGCAGGAAGTTGCCCGCCGCCGGGATGCCGTAGCGCATGAGGATCTCGTTGCTGGTGCAGCAGATGCCGGCGAGGTTGATGCCCTTCGCGCCGGCGGCCTGGCTTCCGCGATGAGCTCCGGGTCACGTGCGGCTTCGACCAGCATCGCCGACAGCGTCGGCTCGTGCCCGTGCACGATGACGTTGACCTGGTCGTCTCTTGAGGACGCCGAGGTTGACCTCCGACGAGAGCGGCGACGGCGTGCCGAAGAGGATGTCGCTGATGTCGGTGCTCAGCATGGCGCCGCCCCAGCCGTCGGCCAGGGAGCAGCGCAGGGCGCTCTTGAGGATGTTCTCGGCGTCGAGGTCCACGCCCTCGTGCGTGCGGTGCAGCACCTCGGTGACCTCGCGGTCGATGGCGCGCGGCGTGAGCCCGAGTTCGCGCCACTTGGCCTGACGCTTGAGCGTGGCGCGCTTGGTGTAGATGATCTCGCCGTGGGGCTGGCCGAACTGCTCCAGCGCCTTGTCGGCCACGTCGAGCGCGATCTCGTTGACCTCGCGGCCGGCGGTGGCGATGCCCATGTGGCCGGCCACGGACTCGAGCTTCTGCTCGTCCTTGATCTTGTAGCCGGCGGCCTCGCCCATGGCCACGGCGCGCAGCGTCATGGCCATGTCGCGGCCGTGGTCGGAGTGCGCGGCCACGCCGCCCGCCACCTGCCTGGCGAAGTGCCGGGCGGCGATGGTCGGCATGTCCGCGCCGCAGATGCCCGTCTTCTCCTCGGCGCCCTTGCCGACCAGGCGGCACGGGCCCATGCTGCAGATGCGGCAGCAGGCGCCCGACTCGCCGATGGGACAGGGCTTCATCTCGTCTGCCCGGCTGAACGCCGTGGGGATGCCACAGCCCTCGGCGTAGGCAAGCATCTCCAGGGCGGCGGGGTCGATGCTCTTGGCGCGCACTTCGCCGCCGTCGCCGGATCCCGTCTTCGCGTCGTCCATCATGTTGCTCCTTCAGACTGCGGCCGCGCCGGCAAGCGTACGCCGGCGCGCGGCCGTGCGGCTGCGCGGCGTTGCCGTGGGCGGGGGCACGTGGCTGGTACGGGGCACCGCGTCAGTACTTGCGGTGGTCCCCGGACATGGTGAGGTCGGCCGGGTTTGTCGTGGTCACTCGCACACCGGCCGACGCCCAGGCGGGTTTGTCGGGCGGCGGCGCCTCCCCGGGAGGCGCCTCGCCGACGTCGTAGCCGGCGTCCTCGAGGCGCGCCGTGAGGCGCTTGGCATCGGTCTGCTGCGGATCGAACGACAGGCGCACGCTGCGGTCGAGCGCGCTCGCGGCGACAACGGTGACTCCCTGTTCCTCCTCGAAGAGGTCCAGCACCGCCAGGACGTGGTGGTCAGCCCACAGTCCCGGGACCGCGAGTGTCAGGTCTTCCATCGACGGCTCCTTCCAGAGGTAGGCGGCTGCCTGGTCACACACGCCGGGGGCCCGGTCGACGCTCGACGCGACGGCCCCACGGTTCAGTGTGTCGAACCACACATTAGCACTGTACAGACAGGATAAAAACCTGACAATGTATTGTGCAGAACGTCACAAGCCGTCCAGGCTCGAGTCAGGCCAAGAACGGTCAGGCTCGTGGCGAGGCTAGGCGGCCTTGCGCTCGTCAGCTTCCGCGGCGTCGGCGTCGGAACGCCGGCGGTCCCGGCGCCGCAGCGTGCCGGGCCAGGCACTGGATCTGCCGAACAGGGCGACGAGCGCCGGCACCAGCAGCGAACGCACGAAGAACGAGTCGATGAGCACGCCGGCGAACAGCAGGAAGGCCAGTTGCCGGAACGACGTCAGGTCGATGATGGCGAGGAGCGCGAAGCTCAGCGCGAGGGCTACGGCGGCGACCGAGATCGCGCTGCGCGCCCGCGGTACGGCGCTCTCGATGGCGGGCCGCAGGGGCCGCGAGCGCGCCTCGTCCCAGATGTGCCCGACGAGGAAGATGTTGTAGTCCGAGCCCAGGGCGATGAGCAGCACGGACGCGGCGAAGGGGACGAAGTAGGCGAGGTCCGGGATGCCGAGGACGACCTGGAAGAGGTAGGTGGTGACGCCGATCGATGCCGCCAGGGCGAGCACGCTGGCGGCCAGCAGATACAACGGGGCGATGAGCGCGCGCAGGAACACGATGAGGAGCAGGAGGTCGATGACGACCACGACGACGGCGATGCGCCCCAGGTCGTCCACCGTCCGGCTCACCGTCTGCTGCGCCAGCGCCGTGTCGCCCGCGAACGAGACGACGCTACCCGACAGACCCGCGTCGTCGAGCATCGACGACATCGCGGCTCTCAGCGCGTCGTAGGTCGCGATCCCGGCGCTGCTCAGGGGATCCGACCCGAGGACGATCAGGAAGCGCGCCGCGCCCCCATTGCTCGACAGCGCCAGGGCCGGAGAATCGGCCGACACACCTGCCGGTTGCTCTCGCGGTCCGATGACGCCAGCGATGCCGGGCGAGTGCGCGATCGTGCTCTCGAGCTGCGCCAGGGCGTCCCGCTGACCGGCGATGCCCGGCTTCTGCAGGATCAGCTCGGTCGGTGACAGGATCCCCGGAGCGAAGCCGGCGGCGGCCGCCTGCGCGGCCTGCTTGGCTTCGCTCCCGGCCGGCAGGCCGCTGATGAAGTCGAGGCCGAGGCTTGTCCGGCGCAGGCCGCCGGCCGCGACGACGAGCGCGCCGACGCAGAGGACGGTGACGAGCAGGGCGATGGGCTTGCTGGTCGCCAGGCTGTGGCGGCGAGCCCTGGACGGAGCGGTCCTCAGATCGCGCGGGGCTCGGCGCGGCCGCCGGGGCGGCCGCCGGCGCCGGGACCCTCGGCCAGAACAGCAGTCGGCCGAACACCTCGAGAAGGGCGGGCACGAGCGTCACCGACACGACCAGCCCTACGAGCACGGCCAGCGCCATGCCGGGCCCGAAGCCGCGGAAGAACTGCTGTGAGGCGACCATGAGCGCGGCCGTCCCGGCCGCGACCATCAGGCCGGCGGTCAGGATGATGGGCGTGAACTGCGCGGTCGTCCCTCGCGCCGCGGCGCCGCGACCCTGGCCCGTGGCGAGACGCTGCCGCATGCCGGACAGGTAGAAGATCGTGTAGTCGGTCACGATGCCGAGCAGGAGCACGACGACGAGCGGCTCGACCTCCGCGGGGACGTCGAACCCCAGGCGGGAACCCGCCCAGGCGATGACGGGGAGGGCGACGAGGTACGAGACCACACCGGCCAACAGGGCGACGGCCGGGGCGCCCAGGGACCGGAACGTGATGCCCACGATCAGCACGATCAGGATGATGGTGGCGATCTCGACGAGACCCAGCTTGCCTTCGATCTCAGCCGATTGCTGGAGCCTGCCGGGGATGGTGCCGGTGACGCCGACCACGGAGCCGCCGGGTCGATCGAGGGTCGCCGCGTATCGCTGCGCCACGGCTTCCTGGCTTTCCCACGGGACCGACGGATCGAAGAACAGGTAGGTGATGGCCGTGGTCGACTGCTCCTTGGCACCCGGGACGAGGCCGGGAGCGTTGACGATCGGCAGAGCTCCCTTGAGGCCCGGCAGCGGCGTCCCCGTCTGCCGGTCCAGGTTCACCGCTGAGGCGATCGTCGCACGCTGCACGGCCGGCGACAGGCCGGCCGGGTCGCGCTGCACGACGGCCACGCGACTCAGCGCCGGAAGCGGGAAGAGGCGACTCGCCTGCGCCTCGGCCCTGAGCGCCGGCAGGTCGCCGGGCGTGATGTCGGCGATGGATCCCTGCTGAGAGGCGAACGACGGCAGGTAGATCGTGACGGCGACGGCGGCCGCGACCCAGAGGACGGGGATGAGGTAGCTGAGCGGCCCCGCGACCATCCACGAGTAGGCGCGGGCGAGCCCGCCGGCTACGGCGGGCTCGCCCGGCGCGCCTTCCTTCGCGACGCCGGGTCCATCCTGTCTGGGTCCGTCAGGGGACGCGCTCATCACGACAGGCGGCATCGCCGCGATCACGGTCAAGCCGCCTTGCGCTCGCGCGCGCCCTGCTTGCGCTCGTCGTCACGCCAGGGCGGGGCCTCGTCCAGCTTCGCGTAGTAGCGCTCGAGGACGCGCTTCACCCCGGCGACGTCCTTGTCGGGCAGCTTGACGCCGCCGCGCGCTCCCTGGATCACGCCCGCGGCGGCCATGATCCCGCGAGGCACCGCGCGTAATCTGCCGCGGATCACGTCGGCGATGGGCAGCTTGTAGGCGGTGAACTCGTCCTTCTTCTCGGCGTCGTACCACAGGAAGGCCTTGCGGTAGCGGTCGTTCGGACTAGCCTCCGCCTTTGCCCAGCGACGCACCCGCGCTTCCGCGGCGTCCGCGTCCCACGAGCGTTTGCGCCCGGCGAGCGGGAGATCCTCATAGTCGGCGACAGTCATCGTCACCTCCTGCATTCGGCTGGAGACGGCACAAGTGCTGGGTATACCCGCCCAGGCCGGGCCGCGCCAGGCAGCTGTTGCGCCCGCGGCCGGGGCGGCCGTGTGACCGATCCCGGTCGAGCGAAGGCCCCGGCGATCAGCGGATCGCCGGGGCCTCCGCCTTCGCGGATGGAAGTCAGGGGATGATTCAGGCCGGCTGACCCGGCTGCTTCGGTCCGATGCGGTATGGTCGCAGACAGTGTAGCCATTCCCCCCCCGTCTCTGGCCTCCCGACCGGCCCATCCGAGGCCTCTTGACGAAGCGTCATGCAAGACTCTGAGTCGGCCTCGCTGTGGGCTCGCTCGCCGCCACGGCTCGGCGGGTCGGCGGATGGGCTCGTCTCAGAGCCGCCGGGGGGGATAGTGTGCCGCAGGTCCCTCGGCCTGCCGGGTCAGTGCGTGGCGCGGGTTGCCCCGACAGGCAACACGGTCAACGCCGACCATCCGGGCGTGGTTGTAGTATCAGAGCAACAGGCTCCAGCCGGGCGGGTCACCGGCTGAGATTCCGCCGGCGGGCGGCGGGCTGTGGGCCTCGTTGTTTAGCGCACCCGCCGGCGTGGGGTTCGCACCAGGGGGTGCCATCGTGAGACGCCGACTGCTTGCTCGTCCTGCTGTTGCTCTCACTGCTCGCCGCGATGTGCGGCGCGTCGGACGCGTCCGCCCTCGTCTCCACGGGAGACGGCGGTTGGGTGTGGCAGAACCCGCTGCCGCAGGGCGATCAGATCACTGCGGTCGACTTCGTGGACTCGGGCACGGGCTGGGCCGTGGGCGGCTGGCTCGACGCCTGGGCCATGCGTGGTCATGGCGTGGTCCTGCAGACCCAGGACGGCGGTCTCACCTGGATCACCCGGTACCGCGGCGCCCACCGCCTGAACGCCGTCTGTTTCATCGACGCCAGGGTCGGCTGGGCGGTCGGCGATGGCGGCACCATCATCAAGACCACTGACGGCGGCGAGACGTGGCAGGCACAGCCGTCGCACACGACGGCCAACCTGGCCTCGGTCGACTTCGTCGACGCCGAGAACGGCTGGGCTGTGGCAGGCCCCCGGGGCATTGCCCGTCCCGACCAGCTCGTCATCCACACCGCCGACGGCGGAGCGACCTGGGAAGTGCAGCTGAAAGCCGAGCAGCTTCCTGACGACAGAGCCCAGCTGTACGCTGTCGACTTCGTGAGCGCCACGACCGGCTGGGCCGTCGGAGCCGAGGGCCTCATCCTGCGGACCACAGACGGCGGTGTCGCCTGGACCGTCCAGGAGTCGGGGATCTGGCCGAGTCTGAACTCCGTCGTCTTCCTCGACGCCTCGACGGGCTGGGCCGCGGGTGACGGAGGCACCATCCTGCGCACCGTGGATGGCGGCGTGACGTGGAGCCCTCAGGAGGCCGGCACGGACGTGGACCTCACCGCTCTGGCCTTCGTGAGTCCCACGAGCGGTTGGGCGGTGGGCGACAACGGGGTCGTCCTGCACACCGCCGACGCGGGATCGACCTGGGTCCCGCAGGACTCGGGCACGACGACGGGTCTGACCGACGTCGACTTCGTGAGCGACACGGAGGGCTGGACCGGCGGTGAGATCCTGCACACCACCACCACCGGCTCTCTTTGGACGCCTCAGTCGTCGAGTGTGACGAGGCAGGACCTCTCAGCGGTGGACTTCGTCGACCTCCTGAACGGCTGGGCCGTCGGCGCCGCCGGCACGATCGTGCACACCGCGGACGCCGGCGTGTCCTGGACCGTGCAGGCCTCGGGCACGACCGAGGCCCTGACCTCGGTCGACTTCGTCGATGCCAGGAACGGCTGGGCGGTCGGTGGGACCGCCGCCTTCGGCGGGACGCAGCATCGGATCATCCTGCACACCCGGGATGGCGGCTTGACCTGGGAGACACGACTCGATACGGGCGACCCTCCACTGGACGACGTGCAGTTCGTGGACTGCAGGTCGGGCTGGGCGGTCGGCGTTGACGGCACCATCCTGCACACCGGGAACGGCGGCAAGACCTGGTGTCGGCAGGACTCGGGAACGACCGCCCACCTTGTGTCCCTCAGCTTCGTCGGCATCTCGGCCGGGTGGGCCGTCGCCGACGACGGCGCCATGGTGCGCACCACCGACGGCGGTGCGACCTGGGAGCCCCAGGCGATCCCGCTCGACCAGGACGCAGGAGGCGATGCGTACATCGGCAGCATCGACTTCGTCAACGAGACGACCGGCTGGGCGGCCGGGGGTACTTACGGCTTCACGCCGGGCGGGAACTGGGGCCAGCTCTACCGCACCACCGACGGCGGTGCGACCTGGCAGGAGCTCATGCGCTTCGATGGCCCCCTGACGTCAGTCAGCTTCCTCGACGACGCTCACGGCTGGGTCGTCGGCGAATACGGCACGGCATGGCACACCAGTGACGGCGGCGCGACGTGGCAGAGCGAGGAGACGGGGGCAGGGCGCCTGAACTCGGTCGGCTTCGTCAGCGCGACTGACGGCTGGATCGTCGGCAGTGGAGGCGCGATCCTCCACACCGTGACGGGCGGGCTGCCGGATGGCGGACCAGGGGTCGCGCCATCAAGCACTACCACCTTCACGTTCGCCCCAGACGCGACGAGCGACTGGCATGACACCGACCAGACGGTCGCTCTGACCGCCGCCGGCGGCGGCGCGGCGCGCACCATCCACTACAGCGTCGACGGCGGCGCCACCTGGGCGGTCTCTGTCGGCGACAGCATCGACGTCGTCGTGAGCAGTGAAGGCTCACACCACTTCCTGTACTTCGCGAGCGACGCGCACGAGACGGAGACCCCCCACGACGCCGGCTACGTCAACATCGACAAGACGGCGCCGGGGACGACGGCTGCCGGCGCCGATGCGGACTGGCATCGGCGGCCCGTCACCGTGACCCTGAACGCCGGTGACGCGCTGTCGGGCGTCCACATGACGGAGTTCAGGATCGATGCCCGTCCCTGGCGGGTCGGCACCGCCGCCACCGTCAAGGCCCCGCGCGACCACTCCTGGGATGGGGTGCACACGGTCTACTACCGCGCTGCCGACAACGCCGGCAACGTGGAAGCGACCAAGTCCCTCAAGGTGCGCATCGACACCAGGGGCCCCGGCTGCTCGGCGACCGCTGCGGCGAGCGCGATCCAGGGGAGCCGCGCGACGCTTCACTACCGTGTCAACGAGGCGCGCAGCCCGAAGGCGGACGTGACCATCAAGGTGAAGACGCTGAGCGACAGGCTGGTGAAGAGCTACCACCTCGGCTGGCGCGACACCGACAAGGCGCTCACCTGCCGCATCACCTGCTCCTTCTCCCCGAAGACGTACCGCTACTTCGTCTACGCCCGGGACCTCGCCGGCAACGCGCAGAGCCACATCGGTGCGAACACGCTGACCGTGCGGCCGCGCGCCTTGAGTCGGTCGCCGGGAGTCTTCCGCTGAGCGATTTGGCAGTGGCCATTGGCAGTGACCTGACCGAGCGGAGAGCCCTGGAGCTTGGGAAGCGGGCCCCGTTCTAGTCTTCCTGCCTGCGGGTAGGTTCATACTAATGAGCGTCTATCGGGGCTTGGGGACTGGGGGGAGTCATGGGTCACACATGGTGGCGCGCCCGGACGGCGCGCGAGGGGCTGGGCACGCGTACGTTCGGCCGGGGGCGATGGATTTTGGGCGCTGCCCTCGTGAGCGTGGGGGCTGCCGCACTTGTCGCCGCGTGCGGCTCATCGGGCGGCTCCGCCTCTAACGCCAGCCCCACACCCGCGCCGGTGGCCACCTCGAGCGGCTCGCCGTCGAGCGCCGGCGTCTGGAACAACCCGACGACGCTCGCCAAGCCGATGGCGCCCAGCGCCGCGGGCTCCGCCTCGAAGTACGCCTACAGCGTCTTCGCCGTCAACGACCTCGGCATGCACTGCATCCAGGGCGACTACTCGAGCTTCCTCATCCTGCCGCCGGCGAACTTCCTCAAGGTGCAGGTCTTTCGCAAGGGCGGCGAGGGCGCACAACTCGTGACATCCGGCATCAAGGTCGAGTACGAGGTGCTCGGCAACACGCACTCGGCCGACAAGCTCAACTTCTGGCAGTACGCGGCCGACTACGGCTTCAACGTGAAGCCAGACGTGGGCATCACCGGCAACGGTCTCACCGGGAGCTGCTCGCTCTCGCAAGGACGGCAAGTACTGGGTCGCCGACGCGATCCCAGTCACACCGTTCCTCGACAACGGCGACTTCCAGCCGTACCAGGTCGCGAAGGTCACGGTGAAGGACCAGGCGGGCAAGGTGGTGGCGAGACAGCCTCAGGTCGTGCTCCCTGTGTCGATCGAGATGCACTGCGACAACTGCCACGGCGCCGACGTTCCCAAGAGCGCTCTGCAGGCGCACGACGCCGCCAACGGGACGCACCTCTGGAGCGACCTGCAGGCCGGCAAACGCCACGCCTGCGCGGAATGCCACCAGGACAACGCTCTCGGGCATGCCGGGCAAGAAAGGCGTGTTGTCGCTATCGGAGGCGATGCACGGCTTCCATGCCGACAAGATGTCGAAGTCCGCGGTCAAGATGGCGGAGCCCTGCTACAACTGCCATCCCGGCCAGATGACCAGGTGCCTGCGCGGTTCGATGGCGGCCGCCGGCAAGTCGTGCAGCGATGCGAAGTGCCACGGCGGCATGGCCAGGGTCGCCGCTTCGATCAAGAGCGGCCGCCAGCCGTGGCTCCAAGAGCCCGACTGCGCCGGCTGCCATACGAACGGCGCCAACCAGGGCCAGCTCTACCGCAACTCGTACCTGGCCAACGGTCCCGACGAGATGAACGGCAAGATCCAATGCGAGATGTGCCACAACGGCACCCACAGTGAGTGGACCTCGACGCTGGCGCTCGACAACAGTATCCCGCTGGCCCTCCAGAGCCACACCGGCGTGATCACCGACTGCAAGGTATGCCATCAGGGCGGCGGCAAGGTCCACGGCGGCGGCGGAGGCGGCTGAGAGCGCCGGCGTCGCGCGCGTTGTCCCGTAGATATGGCGGAGGGGGTGGGATTCGAACCCACGAGCGAGTCGCCCCGCTGGCGGTTTTCAAGACCGCTGCCTTCGACCTCTCGGCCACCCCTCCGGCGGGGAAAGTGTACCGCACGCTGCGGTCGCCCGAGACGATCCGGAGCCGCGGCCGTTTGAGCGGTCGTCCGCCGCGTGCGGCCACGGTTGGAGAGCCGGCGGCGGGCGGACATGACGGCCGTCGCTTGGGCTCCACCCCGCACGTCTGACAGACACGGCACGCAGGAGATACGACACCCGCCAGCCTCAGGTGCGGCGGCGGTGCTCCGGGTTAGCCCCGTCGCGCGCCGGGCAGGGTTCTGACATACTCCACCGCCATGAATTCCTCATCATCAGTTGTTCCGAGGGACGCGTCGCGGCTGCTCTGTACGCCTTGCAGGAGGAGCTCGGTGTGCAGGAAGCCGATCGCCTCATCGTGCCCGGCGGCCCGCTGCAGCTCACGCGCCCCGGCATGGAGAGGCGCGTGGCGATGGAGTGCGTCCGCAGCCTCGTGGAGGCACACGACATCCGCACCATCTACCTGGTCTCGCACCAGGACTGCATCTCCTACGAGCGCGTCCTGGGCGGCCGCGCCTTCGACCAGAAGGAGCTGCTGGTGCGCGATCTGCAGCGCGTGAAGGCCCTGCTCGAGAACACGTTCGCGGCGGCGGACGTGCGCTGCTACCTGATCCCCTGGCTGGAACAGGGCGAGGACGCCGGCTTCGGCGTCGCCGAGCCGGTCGAGTAGCGGCTACGGGCCGATCAGCTCCTTGCCCATCCAGGGCCGCAGCACGTCTGGGATGACGATGCTGCCGTCCGCCTGCTGGTAGTTCTCCATGATGGCGATGAGCGTGCGGCCCACGGCGACGCCGGTGCCGTTGAGGGTGTGGACGAAGCGCGGCCCCTTCTCCGTGCGGAAGCGGCAGTTGAGGCGCCGCGCCTGGTAGTCCGTGCAGTTGGAGCAGCTCGTGACCTCGCGGTACCGCTCCTGGCCGGGCATCCAGGCCTCGCAGTCGAACTTCTGGGCCGCCGGGGCGCCCAGGTCGCCGGCGGCGATGTTGACGACGCGGTAGGGGATGCCCAGGCCCTGCAGGATCTCCTCCTCGGCCGCGAGGATGAGCCCGTGCTCGGCCGGGCTCTGCTCCGGCAGGCAGAACGAGAACATCTCCACCTTGTCGAACTGGTGCACGCGCAGGATGCCGCGCGTGTCGCGGCCGGCGGCGCCGGCCTCGCGGCGAAAGCAGGTGGAGAAGCCTGCGTAGCGCAGCGGCAGCTTCTCCGCCTCGAGGAACTCCTCCATGTGCATCGCGGCCAGCGGCACCTCGCTGGTGCCCACCAGGCAGTCGCCGTCCACGGTCTCGTACACCTGGGCCCGGTCGGTGGGGAAGAAGCCGGTGCCGTACATCGCCTCCTCGCGCACGAGCACCGGCGGGATCACCGGGCGGAAGCCCCTGGCGGCGATGACCCCCAGGGCGTACTGCACCAGGGCGAACTCGAGCAGCACCAGGTCGCCCTTGATGTAGGCGAAGCGCGAGCCGCTCACCTTGGCGGCGCGCTCCATGTCGATGACGTCCAGCGCCGTGCCCAGGTCCAGGTGGTCCTTGATGGGGAAGTCGAACGACGGCGGCTCGCCGACGTGGCGCAGCACCACGGAGTCCTCCTCGCCGCCCTCGGGCACGTCGTCCAGGGGGATGTTGGGGATCTCCAGGAGCATGGTGCGGAGCCGCTCCTCCACGTCGGCCAGCTCCGCCTCGCGCTCCTTGATGCGGTCGCCGAGGGCGCGCATGGCGGCGATCGCCTCGGCGGCGTCGCCGCCGGTCTTCTTCACGGCGGCGATGTCGTCGCTCGCCCGCTTGCGCTCGGCGCGCATGTTCTCGACGTCCGTCAGCACACGGCGGCGCCGCTCTTCCAGCGCCAGGAACTCGTCGAGCGACGACGTGGAGGCGGCTCCCCGGCGCTGCAGCGCCCTGCGGACCTCGTCGGGGTTCGAGCGCACCATCTTCACGTCGAGCATCGTGTCTCCTCGGAGTCGGGGCGCGGCGGCGTGGCGGCCCGCGCCGGGTCGGCTGCGGCCCATCGTACCGCACCTGCCGTCGTGCGCGCGTGCGCTCGACCGCCGTCATCGGACCATGCTAGGCTCGTCGTATCGCACGACCGACACCGCCGGCGACACAGCAGGAGCACGCCCATGCGTCACACCACCCGCCGCTCACCGTCTCACTCGCGTCTCGCCATCGCCGCCGTCGTGGTGGCGCTGGCCGCGCTGGTCTGCGCGGGCACGGCGCTGGCGTCCTCGCCCTGGCCGCAGGAGTCCGGGTCGCCCTCGGCGGCGCCGGTCCCGGCCGCCGCGGCCTCCACGGATCCGTCGGCGTCGCCGTCGCCGGACCCCTCGCCGTCGCCGGAGCCCACCGTCATCACCTGCGAGCTGTCGCGGGCGAGCGTCGTCTACGGCGGCGCCCTCACCGTCCGCGGCACGGTCACGCCCGCCGTCGCGGACCAGCAGGTCGTGATCGCGTTCGGCGGCGTCGACAAGGTCACGACGACGACGGACGCGAGCGGCGCCTACCGCGCCGACATCTCCCCGAAGCGCAGCGTGGACGTCACGGCGCGCGCCGCCGACGGCACGGTCAGCGCGCCGCGTCAGGATCACGGTGCGCCCGGCGGTCAGCTTCAGTCACGGCGCGGTGATCCCCTTCCTGAGGATGCGGTACGTCGCCAGGGTGGCGCCGTCCGCCTACGACGGCGTCATCGTCGCGCGCGTCGTCCATCGCGGCGTCCTGGTCGCCACGGTCAAGGCGCGCTGCCGCGACGGCCGCGCCGTCTTCGCCGTCCCGCTGCGCGGCATCGACTGGTTCTCGATCACGTTCTCCCTGCCGGCCGCTCAGGACCTGGGCACGCGCGTCGTCAAGAAGAGCGTCAAGGCCGAGTGGCGCACCCTCAGGGCCGGTTCCACCGGCCTGCGCGTCAAGGGGCTGCTGACGGCCCTGAACCGCCTCAAGGTCCGCGTGCCCGGCACCGGCACGACGTTCACCACGGCGTGTCGCGACTCGGTCGTCGCCTTCCAGAAGGCCTACCGGCTGCCCCGCACCTACGTCGTGGACTACGACGACTGGCGCAAGCTGGACGGCGCGGCGCCGGTCAAGCCGCGCTACTCGAGTCCGAGCGTCCACCTCGAGGTCGACAAGACGCGGCAGATCCTGATGGTCGTGAGGGAGCGGCAAGGTGGCCGGCCTCATCGCCGTGTCCACGGGCGCCACGGGCAACACGCCCGAGGGCAGCTTCAGCATCCGGGCCAAGTCGCCGACCACGCGTCCGCTGTACGGTTCGGGCGTCCTCACGTGGGTCATGGGGTTCGTGGGCGACTTCGCCATCCACGGCTATCCGGACGTGCCCCCATACCCCGCGAGTCACGGCTGCATCCGGGAGCCGATGTGGGTCGCGAACTGGGTCTACACCCAGTCGTTCGTGGGCGAGGGGCTGTACGTGTACCGCTAGCCGTCGACGCGCGGCAGCCGCTTCTCCAGCACCACCATCTCGGCGTCCTCGCCCGCGGGCAGCACGGTGAACTCGTGCCGGCGGTAGAGGTGCAGCGAGGGCTGGTCGACGCCGGCACGAACGCCGTGAGGCGTCCCCGCCGGCGGTCCAGCGCGACGCCCTCGGCCCAGTCGAGCAGCTGGTTGGCGACCCCGCGGGCCTCGAAGGCGGGGTGCACGCACAGGCAGCGCACCGCCAGGTCGTCGTCCTCGTCCTCCACGGCCAGGAAGCCGGCCGTCTCCGCGCCGGCCAGGGCCACGTAGACGTCGGCGCGGTCCAGCAGGTCGAGCAGCTCGGCCGCGTGATAGCGCTCGGGGTGGCCGGCGCTCTCGGCCAGCGGGTGCAGCGTCTCCTCGGCCAGCAGGATGAGCATGCCGCGGTCGTCCTGCGCCGCGGCCCTGATGTCGCACTTCACGCGGTCCACGAGACCTCCTCTCGCGTCAGCTCGTGCCCGGCGGGCCGGCGCCTGACCTCAGGCGGGCGGCGGCTCCGTGGGGAAGGAGCCCAGCACCTTCACCCACGGCAGCTTGCAGGCGAGGCACTTGAGCGCCTGGTCGATGGCCGGGTCGCCGCGGCGGCCCTCCATGTCGATGAAGAAGATGTAGTCGCCCAGCCCCTGCTTGGACGGCCGCGACTCGACCTTGGTCAGGTTCACGTAGCGGTGGGCGAACTCGCTGAGGATGAGCAGCAGGCTGCCCGGCTGGTCCGTGGCGATGCCGCACACGATGCTGGTCTTGTAGGCCGCGTCCAGGGTCTGCGGCGCCGGGTCGCGGCCGAGGAAGACGAAGCGTGTGCGGTTGTCCGTCGAGTCCTCGATGTCGTCGCGGACGACGACGGCCTCGTACAGCTCGGCCGCGAGGCGCGTGCCGATGGCGACCCAGGGCCGGTCCACGCGGCTCACGCGGCGCACGGCCTCGGCGGTCGAGTCGGTCGCCTCGTGCTCCACGCCGGCCAGGTGCTCCTGGATGAAGGTGCGGCACTGGCCGTAGGCGATGGGGATGCTGATCACCTTGGTGATCTCGTCCAGGCGCAGCTCGCGGCGGGCGATGAGCTGGTGGCGTATGGCGTGGGTGACCTCGCGGACGATGAACAGGTCGTCGAAGCCCGAGGCGAGCAGGTCGAGCGTGCGGGTGACGGAGCCCTCGAGCGAGTTCTCGATGGGCACGAGGCCCAGCCGGCCTCGCCCGACTGCACGGCGTCCATCACGTCCTGGATGGTCGGGTAGGGGAACGGCGTCGCGTCCGGCGCGGGCAGGTTGCCGAGGAGGGCCTCCTCGGTGAACGTGCCCTCCGGTCCGAGGAAGGCGATCCTGCCGTTCGTCGTGCTCACACCGCGCTCCTTTGCGCCGCCGCCCGCGTTCGCGTCAAGGCTATCAGAGAGGGTGCGCCAACGGGTGTGCGGCTGGCCGTGCACGTGCGTCGCGGCCGGGGACGCCGCGGGTCAGCGCGCCGGCGGCGCGTCCTCGTCCGGCGGCCAGAGCTCGTCGAACACGTCGGCCGGGTCCGGCTGGCCGGCCTGCGCGGGCGGCGCCGCGGGCGCCTCGTCCGCGGGCCCCCGGGAGCGCAGCTCGCCATCGCCGGTCGCATGCTCGCCGGCCGGGGCCGGCCCGGACAGCGGCTCCGCCTCGGCGGTCGCGTGCTCGCCGTCCGGCGCGGCCGCGCCGCCGGCCGGCGCGGCGCGTGGCGCCGGCCGGCGCCGGAGACGCCGGCTCCTCGGGCCGCGGGGCGCGGGCCGCGCGCGGCCCGCGCTCGCCGGCCTTGAGCGGCCGGGGCACGGCCGCCTCGACGACCTGGCGCTCTTCCGGCGAGAGGTCGCGGTCGGCGACGCCGTTGCGCAGGTGCTTCACGTAGATGCGCGCGAAGTCGCGCGCCGCGATGGCGCTGAAGACGACGCCGGAGCGGTACTGGTCGAGCAGCGCGAACGAGGCGCTCTGCTCGCCGCCGGCGTCGCGGAAGGCGTCGTAGCGGACGATGGCGCGGTTGGTGAGCGCGCTGTCCAGGTGCCGCTTGTGCTCGTCGAGCTGGTCGGTGAGGATCTCGACCGCCTCACGCAGGTTGCGCACCTGGGAGTCGAGGTTCTCCACGTGGGCGACGATGTCGCGCTGCTCGTGCGCCCGAGGATCACGATCTGGGCGCGCCGCAGGCGTGCGCACGCCGCGCCACAGCAGGAGCAGGAGGACCAGCAGGACGGCGCACAGGGCGACCGCCGCCAGCGCCACGTAGGGGGCGATGTCACGCAGGGTCTGCACAGGGTGCTACTTGAGCTGCAGCAGGAACTTGAACTCGCCGCTGTTGTTGGATTGTACCCGCTCCTCCGGGACCGGCCCGGCCTTGACCTTGAGCGTGAGCACCTTGCTGAGCGCGTCCGTGGGGATGGCGAACCCGGTGACGCTCACGCTCTGCGTCTGGCCGGCGGCGATGGTGGCGATGGAGCCGGTCTGCTTGAGCGTGGACTTGTCCGGCAGGACCAGCGTGACCGTCCACGGGCACGTCGTTCTCGGCCACGTCGCCCTGGTTCTGCGACCTTCACCTCGAAGGCCAGGTCGGCCGAGGCCGGCACGTTGACCGTCCTGCCCTTGACGAGCTGGACCACGGTGCCGGCGCTGGTGGCGTCGACCCCGACGAGCGCGACGCCGTGGATGCCGGTGAGCTTGGCCGAGCTGCCCACGCTGTCGACAGCGCCGACTCGACGCGGCTGCGGTCGAGCGTGTTCGGTCGTGAGGTAGTAGGTGGAGGTGGGGACCTCGACGTCGGTGACGCCCTCGTCGCTCATGGCCTGCCGCGACTGGCAGGTACACCAGGTCCATGTAGTACGCGTCCGGGCCGCTGAAGTAGCCGTCCAGCGCGGTGATCTTCTCGACGTTCGACCTTCTTCTTGCCGAGCGCGTCGAGCATGGCCGTGCGCAGCAGGCTGAAGCCGCTGGCGCGCACCTTCATGCCGGTGGCGAACTGCGTCCTGCTCGGCGTCGAGCGTGCCGGGCGGCTCGAGCCGGGCGGCGCGCACGGCGATCTCCTGCTGCTCGCCGCCCAGCTGGCCAGAGCTTGGCGATGAGCTCCTTGCGCGCTGAGCTTGGTGGGGTTGGCGATGAACCGGTTGAGCTGCTTGCCCAGGGCGTCGGAGTCGTCGATGGCGGTGGCGACGCCGTCGAAGTAGGTGCGATACGCGCCGACCTTGCGGTTGTGCTGGCAGCTGCGCGCCCACCAGGCGACGGCGAAGACGACGACGAAGAGGATGAGCGGCGAGGATGACGATGCGCTGGATGCGCGTGCGGCGGCGGTCGGGGCGACGTCGACGGCGGGGCGGCGGTGCCTGGGTCGCTTGCTCCGGACCTGTCGCCTCGTCGTCGAAGAAGTCCACGCTGCGAACCCCCGTCGTCAGGAGGATGGTGGGCGAGGGGGGACTTGAACCCCCACGACGTAAGTACACTAGACCCTGAACCTAGCGCGTCTGCCAATTCCGCCACTCGCCCAGCAGGCTCTGTACAGGGTTCGGATTGTACCATACCGAATAGTCAGGCAAACGACCGAGATCGAGCCTCTCCCATGCCTGTCGCCGCCCACAGCACGACCCCTTTGTACGCCGACTGGCGCGACCGCTACGAGCTGGTCGGCACGCATCGGCAGCGGCGGCTTCGCCGAGGTCTTCGAGGCCTGCGACCTGCAGCTCGACGAGCCCGTCGCGCTCAAGGTCGTCCCCGACGGCCGCGGCATGTCGGGCCGCGTCGTGCGCGAGGTCGAGGCCGCCGCGGCGCTCTGACCACCCCAACATCGTCGCGCTCTACGACTGGTTCGGCGACGGCGAGCGGCAGCTATCCTCGTCTGGGAGCTGGTCGACGGCGAGTCGCTGGACAAGCTCGCCGGCGAGCTCGGCGACGGCGACGTGGTCGCCGTCGGCGTCGAGCTGCTCGACGCGCTGGCCTACGCGCACAGCCAGGGCATCATCCACCGCGACGTCAAGCCGCAGAACGTGATGCTGGACCGACGACGGCCACGTCAAGGTGATGGACTTCGGCATCGCCCGGCTCATGGACGCGCGACACGCTCACCGGCGACGGCGACGTGATCGGCACGGTCGCCTACATGTCGCCGGAGCAGGCGACCGGCCGGCGCGTCGGGCCGCCGAGCGACGTGTACTCGGCCGGCATGGTGCTCTACGAGCTGCTCGCCGGCGCGCACCCGCTGCGCGGCGAGACGCCGGCCGAGACGCTCGTCCAACGTCGCCGCGGCGCGGCTGCCGTCGCTGGCCGACGCTGCGCCCGGACCTGCCGGACGAGCTCGTCGACTCTCGTCGACGCGGCCTGCGCGCGCGCGCCCGGCGCGAGCGGCCCACGGCCGCGGAGCTCAGCGCGGCCTTCGACGAGCTGCTGCGCAGCGGCCGTCTCGGCGCCCGCCGGCTGCGGCAGGCGCAGCGCCTGGTCGCGCCGCTCCGGCCGCGCCGGCGCGGTCGCCGAGCGCGCCGGCGGCGCCGGCGCTGGCCGCCGTCACCACCGGCGTGGTCCTCGGCGCGCTGCCGGCGTACCCGCGAGCTGGACGCTGCCGCTCGTCGCCGTCAGCGCGGCCGTCTGGGCGGTCGTGCCGCAGGCCGGCCTCGCCTGGCTGCTCGGCGCGCTGGCCTTCCCGCGTCTTCAACGTGTCGCTCAGCCTCGGCGCGCGCGTACCTGCTGTTCGCCGTCGCCCTCTTCCTGCTCACGCGCAGCCGGCCCGATCATGGCGCTGTGGCCGGCGCTCGCGCTGCTGCTCACGCCGTGCTACCTCACGCTGCTGGCGCCGGCGGGGGCGGCCGCTGCTGGGCCGCGTGCGCGGCCCGCTCACGGCCGCCTGGGCCGGCGCCGGCACGTTCGTGTACCTGCTGCTCGTGCGCGCCCCGCGCGGCCCCTTCACGCTGTACCAGCCGCGCGGCCATCTGGCCGACGAGCTGGCCGCGGCCGGCGACCCGTTCACCGTCGTCGGCCGCGTCGCTCGAGGCTCGTCCTCGCGGCCCCGACGCTGCTGCAGATGGCGGTGTGGGCCGGGCTGGCGCGCGGCGCTGGGCGTCATCGCGCTCCACGTCGCCGCTCGAGACTGCGCCTCTGGGTCTGGGCGCTCACCTTCGCCGGCGTCTTCGCCGCCTATCGCATCGTGCCCGTCGTCGTCTGGGATTACCCGGCGCGCCTGTGCGCCGCTGCTGCTCGATGTGGCGCTCGCGGCGGCCGTGATACTCTTGCTGCTGGTCCTGACCGACCGGCGTCGCGCCGGAGGAACGCGACGATGGGCATCTTCAGGAAGGCGATTGAAGCAAGCTCGAGGGCTTCGTCGAAGGCGGCTTCGGGCGCGCCTTCAAGTCGAGCGTGCAGCCGGTCGAGCTGGCGCACAAGCTGGCCAAGGAGATGGGCGACCACAAGACGGTCGGCGTCTCCAACGTGTACGTGCCCAACGAGTTCGACGTCTACCTCGGCAAGGACGACTTCGAGCACCTCGTCTCGTTCGCCGACTCGCTCAAGACCGAGCTCGTCCAACTACGTCACCGCGTTCGCGCGGCGCGAGGGCTGGACGCTGGTCGCGCCGCCGCGCATCGAGCTCCACAAGGACGAGGACCTGCGCGTCGGCGAGTTCGGTATCGCGACGCGCACCGTCAACGCGCCGGCCGCGGAGCCGGCCGCCGGCGGTCGACGCCGTGGCGCCGCCGCCGTCGGCCGCCGCCCGCCGTCGCGGCGCCCGTCGCGCCCGGGCCCGGCCTGATCGACCAGACGGTGCTGTACGGAGCCAGCCCGTGCCGCGCCGCGTCCCGCCACGTCGCGCCGCGCTGCGCGGCCCGGCAGGGCGACCACGAGCTGCGCGAGAGCGTCACGCGTCATCGGCCGCAGCCGCCGCTGCGACATCGTCCTCGACCGACCCCAACGTGTCGCGCCAGCACGCCGAGATCCGGCGGCAGGACGACGGCTTCCTGCTCCGCGACCTGGGCTCCACCAACGGCACCCGCGTCAACCGGCGCGACGTCAAGCAGGCGATGCTGCAGCACGGCGACCGCATCGAGCTCGGCACCACCGAGCTGCGGTTCGAGAGGCAGTCGTGACCCAGGTCGTGGTCGTGGCCGGCGCCGGCCTCACCGGCGCCAGTTGGGCGGGGCTGTTCGCGGCGCACGGCTTCACCGTGCGCCTCTACGATCGCGACGTCGAGGCGCTGGCACGGGCCGAGTTCCGCGCCCGTCTCGCGGCGCGTTTCCTCGTCGAGCAGGGGCTGGCCGAGGACGGCGCCTGCGAACGCGGTCTGGCCGCGCTGTGCGGCAGTCCCGACCCGGAGCAGGCCTTCGCCGGCGCCGCGCTCGTCCAGGAGTGCGTCACGGAGGACCTGGTCGTGAAGCGCCTGCTGTTTGCGCTGGCGGACCGCCTCGCGCCCGCCGACGCCCTCATCGCGACGAGCTCGTCGGGTCTGTCCATCACGGCCATCCAGCAGGCGGCGGACCGGCCGGAGCGCACGCTGGCGGCGCACCCCTACAACCCGCCGCACCTCGTGCCGCTCGTCGAGCTGGCGCCGGGGGAACGCACCGACCCGGCGACGATGGAACGGGCGGCGGCCGTCTACCGGTCGGCCGGCAAGAAGCCGGTGCTCGTGCGCCGTGACGTGCCCGGCTACATCGCCAACCGGCTCTCCGCGGCGCTGTGGCGTGAGGCCGTCGAGCTCGTCCGCCGCGGCGTCGCCAGCGTCGCCGACATCGATCGCGCGGTGAGCGACGGCCCCGGCCTGCGCTGGGCCGTGATGGGCCCGCACCTGCTCTACCACCTCGGCGGCGGCGAGGGCGGCATCCGCGGGCACGTGGCGCATCTCACGCACGCCAAGGAAGGCATGCTGCGCGACCTCGCCACATGGACCACGTTCCCGGCGGACACCGCCGACGTGCTCGCCGAGGGCCTCGAAGAGGAGATCGGCGAGCGCAGTCTCGAGGAGCTCGCCGCGGCGCGCGACGCCGCGCTGTGCGCGGTACTGCGCGCCCGGGGAGACGTGTGACGGGCGCCGTGGCCGTGGTCACAGGAGGCGGCGGATGATCGACATCGTCCTGCTCGTCCTGAAGATCGCCATCGTGGTGCTGCTGTACCTCTTCATCTGGAGGTGGTGACGCACCGCCGTGCGCACCGTCACGAGCGCGGCCGCCCCGGCGCCGGACGTGGCGCTGCCCGAGGGGACGCGCCAGGTCGCCGCGGCCACGCCGGCGGAGCGGGCCCAGCGCCGCGAGGAGCGCGCCTCCGAGCGCACCATGGCCGGCGAGAAGCATGGACTTCACGCGCGCACATCAACCCGCGCCTCGTCGTCGAGGAGAGCCCCATCGTGCCGCCCGGCGTGATCTTCCCGCTGGAGGGCTGGATCACGGTGGGCCGCGCCCCCACCAGCGACATCGTGCTCGACGAGCAGTTCGTGTCGAGCACCCACGCGCGGCTGGTGCCCGCGCGGCCAGTTCTACTACGTCGAGGACCTGGGCAGCACCAACGGCACGTTCGTGAACGAGAGGCAGGTGACCGAGGCGCAGCTCAAGCTGGACAGCCGGCTGCGCATCGGCGAGACCGTCTTCCGCTACGAGGAGTGAGCGCGCGGTGACGCTCGTCGCCCGACACGCCGCGCTCACCGACATCGGCTTGCACCGCAAGACGAACGAGGACGCCTACGTCGTGGCAGCCGCCGCTGTTCGCCGTCTGCGACGGCATGGGCGGGGCCCAGGCCGGCGAGGTCGCCAGCGGTCTGGCGGCGGAGACGCTCGCCGCGCGAGGTCGCCGCCGGCGCGCCGCTGCGCGCAGGCCGCCGAGGCGGCCAACGCGGCCGTGTTCGCGCGCGCCAACGACAACATCGAGCAGACCGGCATGGGCACCACGCTCACCGCCGTTCGTGCTCGAGGGCGACGACGGCGCGCTTCGCCCACATCGGCGACAGCCGCGCCTACCTGCTGCGCGACGGCGAGCTGCAGCAGCTGAGCGACGACCACTCGCTGGTCGGCGAGATGGTGCGGGACGGCCGCCTCACGCGCGAAGAGGCGGCGGTGCACCCGCACCGCAGCATCCTCAGCCGGGCCCTCGGCACCGAGCCGCAGGCGCGCATCGACGAGTTCGTCGTCGACCTGCTGCGCCGGCGACGTCCTGCTGCTCTGCAGCGACGGCCTCAGCGGCGTCGTGGCGGACGACGACATCCGCGTAGCGCTCGCCCGCCGCGACCCGCGAGGCGGCCGCCGAGCGTCGATCCAGAGGCGCGCAAGCAGCGGCGGCCCGGACAACATCACGGCCGTGGTCCTGCGCCTCGACGAAGCTCCGGAGCAGGCCGCCGGCGACGAGTGTCGACGAGCCGGCGCAAGCCGAGCTGCAGGAGCTCGAAGCGGCGACGTTGGCCGTGGCCGGCGAAGAAGCGACGCCCTCGCCGGAGGCGGCGGCCGGCGACGCCGGCGCCGCGCCTGCGGAGGCGGCGGACACCGGGCCCGCCGGCGACGATGCCACCGCGACCGCCGGCGCGCCCGACCGGGCTCGCCGCTCCGTGCGGCGTCTCGCGCTGGTCGCGGCCGTGCTCGCCCTGGTCGTGCTGGTCGGCCGCTGAGCGGCGCCGTCGGCGCTCAGCACTCTTCTACTTCGTCGGCGTCGACGACGGCCGCCTGGCCATGTACAGCGGGCTGCCCGTGTCCAGTCGGCCCGCTGGACCTCAGCATGCCGTCTATCGCCACAGCGTGTCGCCTACGACACGCTCACCCCGGCGGCGAGGAAGCTCGTCGACGCGGAGCAGGTCGGCACGCGCGACGAGGCGCTGTCGCTGGCCGCCGAGCTGGGGATGTGGCCGTGAGCCGGCGCAATCTGGAGCTGCTGTTCCTGGTGCTCGCCGGCGCGGTGAGCACCATGGCCTACGTGTCGGTGTACGCCGGGCCGCTTCCGCGAGATCAACCGGGTCTCGATCATCTACGGCCTGATCTTCGTGGCGATCTTCCTGGTCCTGCACGTGCGTCGTGCGCGTCTTCCTGCCGCAGGCCGACCCGTTCCTGCTGCCCCTCACCGCGCTGCTCGCCGCCATCGGCCTCACCGAGATCTTCCGCATCACGCCGGCGCTGGCGCTCACGCAGGGGCAGTGGCTGCTGGTCGGCGCCGCGCTCTTCATCGCTCACCGTGCGTCATCGTCCGCGACCACATGAAGCTGGACCGCTACCGCTACCTCATCGGCGCCGTCGGCCTGGCGCTGCTCGTGGTCACCATCGTGCTCGGCACCGACGGTCAACGGCGCCAAGCTGTGGATCCACGCGTTCGGCTTCTCCATCCAGCCCTCGGAGTTCGCCAAGCTCGCCATCGTCATCTTCCTGGCCGGCTACCTGGACGACAAGAAGGTGCTGCTGTCGGTGCCGACGCGGCACGTGCTCGGCGTGCCCGTGCCGGCGCTCAAGTACTTCGGGCCGCTGCTGGTCATGTGGGTGCTGTCGCTCGCCATGCTCGTGTTCATGAAGGACTTCGGCATGGCGCTGCTCTTCATGTCGATCTTCGTGGCGCTCATGTACATGGCCACGGCGCGCATCGTCTACGTGGTCATCGGCGGCGGGCTCTTCGCCGCCGCCGCGCGCGATCGCCGTCGCCATCGTGCCCGCACGTGCAGGACCGCTTCACCATCTGGCTCGACCCGTGGCCGCACGCCGCGACGACCGGCTACCAGCTGCTGCAGTCGCTGTTCACCATCGCCGACGGCGGCGTGCTCGGCGCCGGTTTCGGCCGCGGCTTCCTGCTGTACGCCGAACCGCCAGCCGGTCGTGCCCGACCTGCAGACGGACTTCATCTTCACCGCCATCGCCAACGAGATGGGCCTGCTCGGCGCCGTCGCGGCGTCGTCCTCGTGCTACCTGCTGTTCGTGTGGCGCGGCTTCCGCATCGCGGTCTGGGCGCCCGACGGCTTCTCCAAGCTGCTCGCCGCCGGCCTGGCGTTCGCCTTCGGCCTGCAGACGTTCATCATCATCGGCGGCGTCACGCGCCTCATCCCGCTCACCGGCATCACGCTCCCGTTCGTGAGCTACGGCGGCAGCTCCATCACCGCCAACCTCATGCTCGTGGCGCTGCTGCTCATGGTCTCGCATCGCACCAACGTGCTGCGCGGCGGCAGCGAGCTCGAGCGCCGGCGCCTGGCGGAGAGGGGGTAGGGGCGACGATGAACAGAGCCATCTCCAAGCATCTTCATCGTCGCCGTCGTGCTCTTCGTCGCGCTCGTCGTCAACCTCACCTGGATCATGGTGCGTGCGCGCCCAGTGGTTCCAGGACCGGCCGGAGAACAAGCGCAGCATCGCCAAGGAGCTGAAGATCAAGCGCGGCGACATCCTGGGCTTCGACGGCTCGGTGATCGCCGGCACCGAGCGCCGCTCCGGCTACTACTACCGCGACCTATCCCCAGGGCACGCTGGCGCCGCAGCTCATCGGCTACGACAGCGTGCGCTACGGACGCAGCGGCATCGAGGCCGAGCTCAACGACGAGCTCACCGGCCAGGCCACCGATCTCGGCGTGCAGACCTGGGTGGACCAGCTGCTGGGGCGCCGGCCCAAGGGCGCCGACGTCAAGCTCACGCTCGTGCCGGCCGTGCAGAAGGTGGCGCAGCAGTCGCTGCACGGGCATGACGGGCGCCATCGTGGCGCTCGATCCCACGACCGGCGCGCTGATCGCCTCGGCCTCCGCGCCGACCTACGACCCGGCAAGACGCTCGAGGACGAGTGGGCGCGGCTCAGCAAGGACCCGGCGCGCCGCTGCTGAACCGGCCGACCCAGGGGCTGTACGCGCCGGGGTCGTCCTTCAAGGTCGTCACCGCGCACGGCCGGTCTCGACACCGGCAAGGTCACGCCGACCACGCCGTTCGTCGACACCGGCACCTACGTCGTCTTCGGCGGCAAGGTCACCAACTACGGCGGCGAGGTGTTCGGCGCCAACACCTTCACCGAGGCGCTCACCTACTCGATCAACACGACCTTCGGCAAGGTGGGCAACCAGCTGCGGCCGCAAGCGCCTCATCGACGGTCATGCAGCAGGCTCGGCTTCTACCAGATGCCGCCGCTGGCGCTGCCCGGCGGGCGAGGTCGTGGCCAGCGGCCGCTACGGCAAGAAGGGCCTGCTGCCGCCCGACGCCTTCATGGACCCGCTCGCAGGTCGCCTGGGCGGCGTGCGGGCAGGAGCAGGTGCTGGCGACGCCGCTGCAGATGGCGCTGGTGGCCGGCGGCGTCGCCAACGGCGGGCGCGTCATGAAGCCGTACTACCTGCAGGAGATCGTGACGGCGTACGGGCGACGTGGTGCGGCAGGCGCAGCCGGAGCAGTGGACGACGAGCCATGACGCCGGCCACGGCCGCCAGCCTCAACAGCATGATGCAGAACGTCGTGAACGCCGGCACCGGCACCGCGGCGGCGCTCGAGGGCATCCAGGTCGCCGGCAAGACCGGCACGGCGGAGACGCGGCGACGGCACCAACCTGGCGTGGTTCATCGCGTTCGCGCCGGCGGACGATCCGCAGATCGCCATGGCCGTCATCATCGAGGACACGCAGTCGACCGGCGGCGAGGTGGCGGCGCCGCTCGCCGCCGCCGTCATCAAGACGGCGCTGGCGCAGCCCGCCCTGCCGTGAGGGGCAGGGACCGTGCGCCCGCGGTCGTAACAATGGTACGAGTCGATGAAGCGAGGTAGTCACGACGTGAGCTGACGTCTTCCAGCCAGACCAGGTGATCAGCGGCCGCTACCGCGTGCTGCGCAAGCTGGGCGGCGGCGGCATGGCCGACGTCTACCTGTGCGAGGACCTCACCCTGGGTCGCCGCGTCGCGCTCAAGGTGCTGCTGCAGCGCTACCTCGACGACCCCACCTTCGTCGAGCGCTTCCGCCGCGAGGCCAAGGCGGCCGCCGGCCTCAACCAGCCGAACCTCGTCAGCATCTACGACTGGGGCGAGGTCGACGGCACGTACTACATCGTCATGGAGTACGTGGAGGGCGAGACCCTCAAGGAGCTCATCCGCCGCCGGGGCCGCCTCAGCGGCAACGAGGCGGTGCACGATCACGCTGCAGCTGCTGGCCGCGGTGGCCTTCGCGCACCGCAGCGGCATCGTGCACCGCGACATCAAGCCGCAGAACGTGATGCTCGACCGCGACGGGCACCGTCAAGGTCATGGACTTCGGCATCGCGCGCGCCGGCGACTCCGGGCATGACGGAGGCCGGCTCCATCCTCGGCACGGCGCAGTACCTGGCGCCGGAGCAGGCCCAGGGCCAGCCGGTCGACGAGCGCTCCGACCTCTACTCCGTCGGCATCGTGCTCTACGAGATGCTCACCGGCACCGTGCCCTTCAAGGGCGACAGCGCCGTCACCGTGGCGCTCAAGCACGTCAACGAGATGCCGCCGGAGCCGGCGGAGCTGGTGCCCGGGCATGCCGTACGCGCTCAACCAGATCGTGCTCAAGGCCATCGCCAAGGACCCGGCCGACCGCTACCAGATCGGCGGCCGAGTTCGCGCGCGACCTGCGCTCGGCGCAGGAGGGCGGCCCGCTGGCCGCGGCCGCCTTCGACGCCGGCGGCGAGCGCACGCGCGTCATGGGCGCGCGCCGACGTCGGCCACCGCCGGCTGCCGGCGCAGACGCCGTGCTCGACGAGGCCGCCGCCGCCGCGGCCGCGCAGTCGCGCTGGCCGCGTCGTGCTGGTCATCATCCTGCTCGCTGGTCATCGCCGCCGTCGCCTTCGGCGCTGTGGTGGCACGATGAGCGGCGACAAGGTCGCCGTGCCCGGCGTCGTCGGGCCAGAGCCAGGCGGCGGCGCGTGCAGGACGCTGCGAGCAGAAGGGCTTCAAGGCCAACGTCCAGGAGGAGTACTCGGACCGCGTCGCCGAGGGCTTCGTGAGCCGCCAGTCGCCGACGGGCGGCACCAAGCTGCGCAAGGGCGCCACCGTCGACATCTGGGTCAGCAAGGGCAGCCAGACGGTGACGCTCATCGACTTCCGCGGCCTCGACCGCCAAGCGAGGTCGACGACCTGGCTCGACGACAACGACCTCATCGGCGTGCAGAAGAAGGGCAGGTCGCCCGACGTGGCCGCGGGCCAGGTGTACAAGCAGGACCCGCCGGCCGGGACGTCCGTGAAACGCGGCGACACCGTCACGTACTGGGTGAGCAGCGGCAAGCCCCAGGCGACGGTGCCCGACGTGACCGGCATGACGCAGGCGGACGCGCAGGCGGCGCTGACCGCCGAGGGCCTGCTGCTGGGCACGGTGACGACGGAGCCCAGCACGACGGTGCTCGGCGGGGCTCGTGATCAGCCAGGACCCGCCGGCCGGACACCAAGGTCGACAAGGGCACGGCGGTGAACATCGTCGTCTCGAGCGGCTCGCCTACGCCGACCGCGTCGCCCTCGCCGCGCGGCGCTGATCGAGGTGCCCAACGTCTACAGCATGGACGCGGCGACGGCGACGAGCACGCTGGAGGCGCAGGGCTTCGTCGTCGTCATCAAGGAGAAGGGCAGCTCGCAGCCCGCGGGCACGGTCATCAAGATGTCGCCGGACGCCGGCTCCATGGCGCCGGAGGGCTCGACCGTCGTGGTGACCATCGCGAAGTAGCGAGGGGCGGGCGCGGCGGGGCGGCCTCGTGCGAGGCCGCCCCGCCGCGCCCGCCTACCTGTAGAGGAAGACGTAGACGAGGTAGACGACGTACATCGACCCCGCGCCGCCCAGCGACCACCACGTCAGCTTGTGGCGGATGCGCAGCGTCAGGTAGAAGACCATCCCCGAGATGAGCGCCAGGACGCCGCTCACGAGCCCGATCGTCGGTCGAGGTGCCAGGTCGTGAAGATCGAGGCCGATCGACACCGGGAAGGTGCTCTGGAAGACCATCGCGCCGGTGATGTTGCCCAGGGCGAGCGTGTCCTTGCGCTGCCGGATCCAGAGCACGGAGTTGAACTTCTCCGGCAGCTCGGTGGCGATGGGAGTGATGAGCAGCGAGACGAGCAGCGGGCTGGCCCCGAGCGTCTCGCTGAGCACCTGCACCTGCTCCACGAACACCTCGGCGCCGACGACGATGCCGGCGATGGCGACGCCGATCTGCAGGAAGATGCGGTGGCGGTGCGGCATCACGGGGTGGCGGTGGAAGTACAGCGGCTTCGTCTCGCCGCCGAGATCGCCCTCGCTCCGCATGGTCTCCCACACGTAGTAGCCGTAGAAGACCAGCAGCGCGGCCGCCAGGAACCAGTTGAGCAGCTGCACGTGCAGGAAGCCGGCGCCCATGGCCAGGGCGTAGGCGATCAGGAAGTGGCTCAGGTCGCGGCGCATGATGGGCTCGTTCACGGCCACCTCGCGCGTGCGCCGGCCGCGCAGCCAGAAGACGATGACCGCGGTCGCGGTGACGAGCATCGCGAGGCTCGAGAGCATGAACGGCGCACCGAGGATGGCGCCCACGCCGACCTGGTCGGCGGCCGCGCCGCCGGTGAAGACGATGGCGATGATGGGCACGAGCGTCTCGGGAAGCGCCGTGCCGACCGCGGCGAGGATGCTGCCCACGGCGCCTTCGCCGAGGTCGTAGCGGCGCCCGAGCCACTCGACCCCGTTGGTGAAGAGCTCGGCCGAGACGAGGATGAGGCCGAGCGCGAGGATGAGGAAGAGGACGGTCACAGGCGCGAAGGATACCAGAAGGGGCGGGCCGCCTTCGGCGGCCCGCCCCTGTCGTGAACGTGCAGGTGTGCCAGGCTCGGGTCAGACCCAGCCCTTGGCCTGGAAGTAGCGGGAAGATGAAGTAGAGGATGAAGGCGGCCGAGGCGACCCAGAGCATCCAGCTGACCTCGCTCGCCTTGCCCTGCACGATGCGGATCAGCGTGTAGGAGATGAAGCCGACGCCGATGCCGTTGGTGATGCTGTAGGTGAGCGGCATGATCGTGATGATGAGCACGGCCGGCAGGCCGAAGGCGATGTTGCCGAAGTCGATGCGCCGCCTTGGGCTCGCGGTCCTCGTGCTCGGCCTCGCTCTCGGCCTTGGTGAGGGTGGCCATCATGAGGTAGCCGACGATGATGAGCGCCGGCGCCGTGGCCTGGCCGGCACGATCGCCGCGATCGGCGAGAAGAACATGGCGAGCAGGAACAGCACGCCGACGACGATCGCCACCCAGCCGGTGCGCCCGCCCTGGCGCCGACGCCGGCGCCGGACTCGATGTAGGTCGTCGCCGACGAGGCGCTCACGGCGCCGCCGGCCGCGGCCGCGAGCGAGTCGACGAGCAGCGGGCGGTTGACCTGCGGCAGGTTGCCCTTCTCGTCGAGGTAGCCGGCCTGGCCGCCGACGCCGACGAGCGTGCCCATGGTGTCGAAGAAGTCGCTCAGCATGAGGCTGAAGATCCAGAGGATCGCGGCGGTGACGCCGAGCTTGGCGAAGGCGCCGAAGTCGAACTGCCCGACGAGGCTGAAGTCCGGGCTCGCGCCACGATCTCGCTCGGGATGACGGCCTGTGCCGGCCGAGCGAACGCGCGTTCTTGTCCTAGGCGTAGTTCAGGATCGATCGCGAAGATCGTCGCGAAGACGATGCCGAGCAGGATCGCGCCGCGCCACTTGCGGGCGAGCATGATGATCGTGACGACGAGGCCGAAGATGGTGACGGCCACGGGGCACCATCGGAACGGTCCCGAGCTCGACGAGGGCACGCCGGCGTGCCGCCGTTGACGTTGATGCCGCCGTCGACGAGCCCGATGAACAGGATGAAGAAGCCGATGCCGACGACGATGGCCTTCTTGAGCTCGAGCGGGATGGCCTTGAAGATGGCCTCGCGGAAGCCGGTGAGCACGAGGATGGTGATGGCGACGCCCTCGAGGACGATGAGGCCCATGGCCTGCGGGAAGGTGAGCCCCTGGCCCAGCACGAGGCTGAAGGCGACGACGGCGTTGAGGCCCATGCCCGGGGGCGATGGCGTAGGCGCGGTTGGTGACCAGCACCCATGAGGATGGTCATCACGCCGGCCACCAGGCAGGTCGACGTGAGCGCGGCCGCGAACGGCAGACCCTTGCCGTCCAGGCCGAGGATGGTCGGGTTCACGAAGATGATGTAGGACATGACGATGAAGGTCGTGAGCCCGGCGAGCGTGTCGCGCTTGAGCGACGTGTCCCACTGCTTGAACTTGAAGAAGCGCTCGAACGCGTTGCCCGAGCCGCTCTCTACCGCTTCCATGGAGACCTGGTCCTCCTTGCGCTCGGGGGTGGGGTCGACCGGCGAGAGTGTATCGCACGGCGCAGGCCTCCGGGCGCTGACCGTTCGGTGGACCGGCCTGTGTCGCCCGACCGAGGCCCTGCGCCGCGCCCAGCGTTGACTGGCCGCGGCGCGGCGCGGGTATCCTCGCCTGCGTCCCGACGGGAAAGGATGTGAGTTCCTTCCATGGACGATGACCCGAGTTCGCTGGCCCTCTCCGAACTCGACGACATGAAGGTCGTCGACGTCGCCGGCGTCGAGGTCGGCGAGCTCCTCGACGTCGTCGCTCGCTCATCGCTCCGAGCCGCCGCTCGTCACCGGCTTCTTCATCGAGCGCGACGACGACCAGCTCGCGCGCCTCCTGGGAGCAGGTCGCGGAGATCGACGTCGACGGCGAGACGCTGCGCCTGTCGTGCGCGGCCGGCGAGCTCAAGCCGGCCTCGCTGCGCGGCGACGAGCTGGCGCTCGTCGACGTCGGTGCTCGACAACCAGGTGCTCGACATGCGGCGCCGCGCCTTCGTGCGCGTGCAGGACGTGCGTGCTCGGCGCCGGCGAGGGCGAGCTGGTCGTGAGCGGCGTCGACGCCAGCCACGGCGCCCTGGCGCGGCGCTTCGGGCTGGGCTTCCTGTCGCGCCGCCTGCCGCGCCGCAGCGGCGACTTCGTGCCCTGGGAGGACGTGAACCTCATCGCCCTGCGGCTGTCGCGCCTCAACTTCGTCGAGTCGTTCGCCGAGCTCGCCGAGCTGCACCCGGCCGACATCGCCGACATCATCAGCCAGGTGGGGCCGCGCGAGCGCGCCGCCGTGCTCGCCGCCCTCAACACCGGCCTCGCCGCCGACACGCTGCAGGAGATGGAGCGAGGAGCTGCGCACGGCGGCGCTGCAGGAGATGCCGCTCGAGCGCGCCGCCGCGGTGCTCGAGCAGATCGAGACGGACGAGGCGGCGGACATCCTCGCCGAGCTGCCGGACGACGCTGGCGCAGGAGCTGCTCGCGCGCCTGCCCGGACGAGCGCGAGGAGGACCTGCGCGAGCTCGCCAGCCACCCCGAGCACACGGCCGGCTCGCTCATGACGCACCGACTTCGTCACGCTGCCGCGTGGGCACGACCGCCGGCGAGGCGCTCGCCTGGATCCGCCGCGAGCGCCCCGAGCAGCACACGATGACGCTACCTCTACCTCGTCGACGCGGACGAGCGCCTCGTCGGCGTCGCCAGCCTGCGCGATCTCGTGCTGGCGCCGCCCGACGAGCTCGTGGACGAGTTCATGGAGGACGACGTGGTCGAGGTGACGGCCGACACGGACGAAGAAGAGGTCGGCCGCATCATGACCAAGTACGACCTGCTGGCCATCCCCGTCGTGGACGAGGAGCGGCGGCTGCTGGGCATCGTCACCCTGGACGACGCGCTGGAGGCGGTGCTGCCGGAGGACTGGAAGCAGCGGCTGCCGCGGCTGTTCCGCTGAGGCGCCCGCCGGCCGCCGCCAGGGCGACCGCTCGGATCAGACGGGCTGCGCCGCGGCGCCCGGCGCCGTCTCCACGCTCTCCCAGGCGCCGCTGTGCCGCGGCGCCTCGACCAGGGTGGCCAGGTCGAGGCGGAAGCGCGCCACCTCGCCCTTGTACCTGCACGACCCTGAAGCCGCCGCCCTCGAGCACCTCGGGGTGGAAGAGGTTCAGCTCGCGGATGTAGCCGGGGAAAGGATCGCTCGAGCCGCAGGCGGCGCAGGCCGAAGGCCTCCAGCGCCGCGACGCGCCGGTGCTTGAGCGAGGCCTCGATCTCCTGCAGCAGGAAGCTGGAAGCCGCGCAGGTACTCCTCGTCGTAGAAGTAGGAGCAGGTGAGCAGGTAGGCGTCCGACGAGGGCGGGCCGGCCGGCAGGCAGCGGGCGCGCGGCACGAGGCGCGACGGCGGCGACGTGCATCCAGCCGATCACGGCGTCGCCCTCGAGCAGCGCCCGTCCGAAGAAGCCGGCCTCGGCCTCGGCCTCCGCTCCCAGGCGCCGCGCAGCCCGGGCCGGCTCGCGCCGGCCGCGCCAGCCACCAGTGCAGGTGCGCAGCAGGGGCCAGCAGGTCCTGCTGGCGCGTCAGGTCGATCGCCTCACCGAGGTCGGCGATGTCGTCGATGTGCACCTCGACGCGGGATGGGTGCCGTCGTCGCGTGAGGTAGGTGCGCCGGCTCGGCGCCGCTCGCCGACGGCGAGGTCGGCCGCTCGGCGACAGGTGGATCTCAGCAGCGGCCCTCGTCGTCGTCAGGCGCACCGGCCGTGCGCTCCAGTGGACCGCTCGCCGAGCTCTGCAGGGGTTCGTAGAGGTCGCGACCCGGCAGTCCTTGACGGCGTCCCAGCGCGCTGGTGACGACGTCCGGCGAGATGCTCGGTCCGTCCCTGCTGCACGCTGCGGCCCTCCGTCGCTGGTGCCGATACCGCGAGCGGCCGGGGCGGCGTGTTTGCCACTGTGCGCGGGCTCCCCTATACTCGCCAGCGCGCGCGGGGCCGATCGAGCCGTCCTGCCGCGCTGTCCAGCCATGAACGAGGTCGTCACCGATCACGACATCACAATCTACCGGGCCGACTGGGTGCTGCCGGTGGCGGCGCCGCCCATCGCCGACGGCGCGCTCGTCGTGGCCGGCGAGCGCATCGTCGCCGTGGGCCCGGCGGCCGAGCTGACCGCCGCCCATCGGGTCGGCCGCGGTCGTCGACCTCGGCCAGGCCATCATCATGCCCGGCTTCGTCAACTGCCACAGCCACATCGAGTACACGACGTTCCGCGGCATCCTCGACGACGCCGAGTTCGGCGACTGGATCATCAGCCTCGTCGACGTGAAGGCGTCGCTCACGCCGGACGAGTACCTGCGTGAGCGCCCGGCTCGGCGCCGTCGAGGCCATCTCGTCGGGCATCACGACCATCGCCGACACGAGCTACGGCGGCGTCGACGCTCGAGGCGGTCGCCGAGGCCGGCCTGCGCGGCCGCCTCTACCTCGAGGTCTTCGGGGTCGACGACACGCGCTCGACGAGACCATGGCGGACGTGGAGCGGCGGCTGGCCGAGGCGCAGGCCGCCGCGCCGCCGCGCTTCGACGTCGGCCTGGCGCCGCACGCGCCCTACACCGTGTCCAGCCGCCTGTACCAGGCCGTGGCGGCCTGGCCCGCGAGCGACGGCCTCAAGGTGCATGAGCCACGTCGCCGAGAGCCGCGACGAGCTCGACCTACGTCCGCTCCGGCTCGGGCAAGTTCGCCCACGACTACCGCGAGAAGATGGGCTGGGAGCGCATGCTCGTGCAGCCCTACGGCGTCAGCCCGATCAAGTACCTGCAGCAGTGGGACGTGTTCGACCGCGACTTCCTCGCCGTGCACTGCGTGCAGCGTGACCCGCGACGACATCCGCATCCTGCGCAGGCCAGGGACGTGGCCGTGGCGCACTGCCCCAAGAGCAACGCCAAGCTGGGCTGCGGCATCGCGCCGCTGGCCGACCTGCTGCACGAGGGCGTGCGCGTCGGCCTCGGCACCGACAGCCCGGCGTCCAGCAACATCATGGACATGTTCGACGAGATGCGCACCATGCTGTTCCTGCACCGCGCCGTCGAGCGCGACGTGAGCGTGCTCGACGCGCCAGACGTGCGTGCGCATCGCGACGCTGGGCGGCGCCGAGGCGCTCGGGCTGGAGGACGAGCGTCGGCAGCCTCGAGCCCGGCAAGTGCGCCGACTTCATCGCCGTCGACGTCTCGCGCTCGCACTTCGCGCCGATCGACGACCCGTACTCGGCGCTCGTCTACGGCGCCAACCAGGACGACGTCACGCTCACGGTCGTCGGCGGGCGCGAGCTGTACCGCGACCGCGCCTACACCGGCCTCGACGCCGACGCCATCCGCCGCGACGCCGTCGGCGGTGCGGCGAGAAGCTGCAGGACCGCGTGCGCACCGGCGCCGTCGAGGTCGGCGGCCGCCGACTCCGGCTGGTGGCACCCCGCCGCCCGCTCATCGAGAGGAGACCGTCTAAGTGCTGCTCGATCGCCGCAAGGTCAAGTTCTGGCAGAAGATCGTCTTCGGCGTTCATGGCCTTCCTCATGGCCGCCTTCCTCGTCGTCGGGTACTCCGGCGGCTCAACGGCTGCACCGTGGTGCGGCAAGCAGACCGCCGCCACCGACCAGCTCGAGCAGGACATCACCAAGTACCAAGGCCGCCGTCAAGGCCGATCCCCAGGACGCCGCAGGCGTGGCGCAACCTGGCCGACGCGTACGTCAGCGATGTCTCGCCGCGCCACACGCAGGAGCGCAGAGCTCCGCCGCGCAGAAGGCCCAGCTCGAGCTGCGCGGCGGACGGCCTACCGCAAGGCCGACGAAGCTGCTCGCCAAGCAGAAGGGCGCCGGCCGCCAAGGCGCAGCGTCTGGACGCGCTCGAGCGTGCTGGCCGGCGTGTACGACTCTCCTGCGGGACTACCAGGCGGCGGTCGGGGTGTACGGCGACATCACCGCGCTCAAGCCGCAAGGACGCCGAGTACGTTCTTCGACATGGGCGAACGTCGCCATCAACGCCGGCGACACCAACGACCGCGCTGCTCGCCTTCACGCAGCTTCCTCGAGCTCGACCCGAACGTCCCGCTGACGCGCCGCAGGTGAAGGCCTGGATCAAGCAGAACGCGCCGAGTCCGCCACGCCTCTCCGTCGCCGACCAAGTAAGGGATCCGGTCAATGAGCGACATGTTCAGCGTCACCAGCGAGCGTCCCGACCGACGCAGCTCGGCGTCATCGCCCTCAGCGGCGAGGTCGACATCTACACGGCGCCGCAGTTCAAGGAGTGCCTGCTCGAGCTGCTCGACTCCGGCGTCACGCGACCTCGTCGTCGACCTCAGCGAGGTCACGTTCATCGACTCCACGGCGCTCGGCGTGCTCATCGGCGGCGTGCGCCGCGTGCACGGCGCCGGCGGCTCCATGACGATCGTCGTCACCAGCCGTCCCGTGCGAGCGCGTGCTGTCCGTCACCGGCCTCGACCGCGTGTTCCGATCCACGCCACGCGCGACGAGGCCCTCCGGCGCTCGCCTGACCGCCGCGCCGCAACGTCATCTCGACGGCCAGGTTTGCCGGGTGGTATTAACTCCCGCAGTCCTGGTCGTTCCTCTCACGTCCCCATGAGGTAGCTCGTGAAGCTCATCGTCACAGAGAAGGACTCGGCGGCGCGCAAGATCGCCGAGATCCTCGGCGGCAAGGTCGCCGTCAAGGAGCACGGCCGCGGCCGCCAGAAGGTCAAGTCGTACCACTTCACCTACGACGGCGACGACGCCGTCGCCATCGGCCTGCGCGGCCACGTCATGGAGACGGTGTTCCCCAACACGTACCGGCGCTGGAGCCTCAAGTACCTCGGCGACATGATCGAGCGAGCCGGACCTCGCCTGGGTCGTGGACGGCGGCGCCGCCGGCACGCTCGCCGCGCTGCGCACCGTCGCCAAGGGCGCCGACCGAGGTCGTCATCGCCACCGACTACGACCGCGAGGGCGAGCTCATCGGCCACGAGGCGCTCGAGATCCTGCGCGGCGACGCGCTCAAGCGCCACCCGGACGACAAGCCGGAGAAGAAGGCGCAAGGCCGGCGCCGCCGGCCGCGCGCAAGGCCGCGGCCGCCCCGCCGGCCCGAGCCGGACAACGGCGACCCGCAGGTCAAGGCCATGCTGCCGGCGGCCGTCGTCGACCGGCACTCCGCGTGCGCTACTCGGCCCTCACGCCGGAGGAGGTCAAGGCCGCCTTCGCCAAGCCGTCCACCGTCGACTTCAACCTCGCCGAGGCGGCGCACTCGCGGCAGGACATCGACCTCATCTGGGGCGCCGTGCTCACGCGCTTCATGTCGCTGGCCTCGTACCGCTACGGCTCGGACTACCTGTCGGTCGGGCGCGTGCAGACGCCGACGCTGCGCCTGCGTCGTCGACCGCGAGCTCGAGCGCCGCGCCTTCGTGCCGGTGCCGTACTGGGAGATCAAGGCCGACGCTCGAGCACGACGGCGAGCCGTTCGAGGTCGCGCACGCCAAGGGCCGCTTCGACACGCTGGAGGCCATGGAGACGGCCCTGGCGCGGGCGCGCAGTCGGAGACGGCCGAGGTCACGGCCTACAAGGCGGAGCCGCGCCAGGTACAAGCCGCCGGCGCCGTTCAACACCACGGCGCTCATGAGCGCCGCGTCCGGCGTCGGCATGACGCCGGCGCGCGCCATGCGCGCCGCCGAGTCGCTGTACCTCGACGGCCTCATCAGCTACCCGCGCACGGACAACACGGTGTACCCGCCGTCGCTCGACCTGCACGGCAGCCTGAGCGCAGCTCGCGCGGCTGGCCGCCGGTCGCCGCCACGGCGTCGCGGCTCGCCGGCCAGGACAAGCTCACGCCGACGCGCGGCAAGAAGCGCACCACCGACCACCCGCCGATCTACCCGGTCGGCGTGCCCGAAGAAGGAGCTGAGCGGCGACCAGGCCAAGGTCTACGACCTCGTCGCGCGCCGCTTCCTCGCCACGCTGCTGCCGGCCGCCGTCGATCGAGGGCCAGCGCCTCGACGTGCGCCTCGGCAGCGAGCCGTTCCTGGCGCACGGCAGCCGCGTCGCCGACGCTCGGCTACCTCGAGGTCTACGAGAAGTACGCGGCCAAGCGCGACCGGCCGCTGCCGCCGCTGCAGCCGGGCGACACGCTCCGGTGCTCGACGTGCGCGCGGAGGCCAAGGAGACGCAGCCGCCGGGCCGCTACGGCCAGGGCACGCTCATCGAGAAGATGGAGGAGCTCGGCCTGGGCACCAAGGCCACGCGCGCCGACATCATCCAGCACCTCTACGACCGCAACTACGTGCGCGACAACCCGGTGGAGCCCACCGAGCTCGGCGTGGCGCTCATCGCCGCCTTCGACGCCGCCATGAAGGAGGCGCCGGTCGACATCTCCTCGAGCGCAGATGACGGCGAGCTCGAGCGGCAGATGGACCGCATCAGCGAGGGCGAGCTGCGCCGCGACGAGGTCGTGCGACGAGAGCCAGGACATGCTCGAGCAGGCCTGGAAGCTGCTCGACGGCCACATCGCCGACATCCGCGACCGCATCAAGAGCGGCGTGCGCGAGGACCTCACGCTCGGCGAGTGCAAGAACTGCGGCGGCCAGCTGCGCGTGCTGCGCGGCAAGACCGGCAAGCGCTTCGCCGCCTGCGTCGGCAAGGAGGGCGAGGAGCCGCAGCAGCCGGCCGCCGAGGGCGAGCGCCCGCGGCGCGGCTGCGGCCAGACCTTCCCGCTGCCGCAGCGCGGCACCATCGTGCCCACCGGCAAGATCTGCGGCGAGTGCGGCTGGCCGGAGATCAAGGTCGTCGGCGGCGGCGGCCGCGGGCGCCCGTGGGTGCTGTGCATCGACATCGACTGCCCGAGCAAGGAGAAGTACCGCGCGCGGGCAAGGAAGGCCGCCTGAGCCGCCGCCGGCGGCGCACGGCGGGGGAGCGGCGGCGGTGAGCTCGCGCCCGGGCGTCCTCATCACGCTCGAGGGCTGCGACGGGTGCGGCAAGAGCACGCAGGCGGCCCTGCTCTGCGAGCGCCTGGCCGCCTGCGGCCTGCCGGTGGGGCCGGCGTCCGCGCCGGGCGCGGTCATCCGCGAGCCCGGCGGCACGCCCGCCGGCGAGGCCATCCGCGACGTCCTGCTGCACGGCCCGTCCACGCTGGCGCCGTGGACCGAGACGCTGCTGTACGCGGCCGCCCGCGCCGAGCTCGTCGAGCACGGTCCTGCTGCCCGAGCTCGAGGCCGGCCGCGTGCTCGTGCTCGACCGCTTCGTCGACTCGTCGCTCGCCTACCAGGGCTTCGCCCGCGGGCCTCGGCGTCGACGAGGTGCTCGCCGTCAACGAGCCCGGTCTGCAGCGGCGTGCTGCCCGACGTCACGCTCGTCCTCGACGTCGACCCGGTCGTCGGCCTCGCGCGCGCCGGCGGCGACGCCGACCGCATCGAGGCGGAGGGCCTCGAGTTCCAGCAGCGCGTGGCGGCCGGCTTCGCCGCGCTCGCCCGCCGCTTCCCCGAGCGCGTCCGCCTCGTCGACGGCTTCCGCGACGTCGAGCTCGTCGCCGCCGACGTGGAGGCGGCCGCTCTCGAGGCCATCGCCGACGCCGGCCTGCGGCTCGGCGTCTGAGGCGGCGGCATGTTCGCCGGCATCCCCGGCCAGCAGCCCGCGAAGGAGCTCTTCGCCCGCGCCCTGCGCGACGGCACGCTCGAGCCACGCCTACCTGCTCGCCGGCCCGGAGGGTCTCGCCAAGACGGCCTTCGCGCGCGAGCTGGCGATCGCGCTCGTCGCCTCCTGCGGTGGGTGCGGCCAGTGCGCCGAGTGCGATCGGGCGCGCCGCGGCGTGCACCCCGACCTGCACGTGCTCGAGCGCGAGGGCGACCTCATCCGCATCGAGCAGATCGAGCCGATCGTCGAGGAGCTCAGCCTCAAGCCGTTCGCCGCGGCGCGCCGGGTCTGGGTCATCCCCGAGGTCGAGTACCTGCACACCGGCGGCCGCCAACAAGCTGCTCAAGAGCATCGAGGAGCCGCCGTCGCTACGTGTCTTCCTGCTCGTCACCGACCGCCTCGAGCGTGTCCTGCCGACGATCGTCTCCCGCTGCCAGGTCGTCGAGTTCCGGCCGCTGAGCGACGACGGAGGTGCTCGCCTACCTCGAGCGCGAGTTCGGCCTCGACGGGCGCGCAGGGCCGAGGCGCTGGCGCGCCTGTCGCTCGGCTCGGTCGAGCGGGCCGCGCGACTCGCCGAGGACGCCGCCGGCCCCGGCCGCCGCGAGGCAGTACCTGCGGCACGTCGCGGAGCGCGCTCCCGGCGCGCGCCCGACCGAGGTCCGGCGCCGGGCGCGCGCCTTCGTCGACGTGCTCGAGCGCCAGCAGGCGCGAGATCACGGACGAGCTCGCGGCGCGACCTCGCGCGCGCGCCGCGCCGAGCTGGAGCGACAGTTCCAGGACAAGCGGACCTGGAGCCTGGTACGTGAAGCGCGCCGAGGCGCGCGCCAAGCGCGAGGAGGCGCGCCGCCGACGGCTGGCCGCGCAGGACGCGCTCGACGCTGCTCGTCGTCGTGGGTGCGCGACCTCTGGGTGGTCGCCTGCGGGGCATCCGATGTACTCTGGAACTGCGACCACGGCGACGAGCTCGTCGCGGCGGTCGTCGCGACGCCGGAGCACTACGCGCCGTCTCCTCGAGCGTCGCCGGCGGCGACGCGCAAGGACCTGTATCTCAACATCGACCAGAAGCTCGCGTTGCAGGCGATGTTCGCGCGCTTCGAGGAGGTCGCCGACGAGTGCCTAGGATCGCGAGCGTCGTGTTCCGCGGCGGCGGCAAGGTCTACCAGTTCGACGCCGGCGCCCTCGAGCTGGCTCCCGGCGACCGGCGTCGTCGTCGACACCACGCGCGGCGCCGACTTCGGCCGGCTCGTCAAGGGCCCCGACGAGGTCGCCGCCGCCGACGCGCCGCGCGGCGTCAAGAAGATCCTGCGCAAGGCCACGGCCGGCGACCTCGACGCCGTCGCCTCGCATCGCAGCGCCGAGCTCGAGGCCAAGGCGCGCCTGCCGCGAGCTCGTCGCCGAGCTCGAGCCTCGACATGAAGGTCGTCGAGGCGCGACAGGCGTTCGAGGGCGGCAAGCTCACCATCACGTTCTTCGCCGAGGAGCGCATCGACTTCCGCGAGCTGCGTGGGCAAGCTCAACGACCGCCTCAGGCGCCGCGTCGAGCTCAAGCAGGTGAGCGCCCGCGACGAGTCGCGCATCGTCGGCGGCTACGGCCCCTGCGGCCGCAGTCTCTGCTGCGCCACCTTCGCCGGCGACCAGGAGCCCGTCTCCATCCGCATGGCCAAGGACCAGAACCTGCCGCTCAACCCCACCAAGATCTCGGGGTGCTGCGGCCGGCTCATGTGCTGTCTCAAGTACGAGCACCAGGTGTACGTGTCGTTCCGCAAGCGGGCGCCCAAGCGCGGCGCGATTATCCCGACTCCGGCGGGGGAAGGAAAGGTCATCGAACTGCTCGCGCCGGTCGACAGCGTCACCGTCGACTCGGCGAAGGGCGTTCGGCGACCTACAAGCTCGCCGAGCTCGGCGTCGGCCGCGGAGAAGGAGTGAGGATGGCAGAGACGCACGCGGTTCTCAACGTCCCGAGCGTGTCCTGCAACCACTGCAAGATGGCCATCGAGAGCGCCGTCGGCGCTCTCGCCGGCGTCGGCAGGTCGACGTCGACATCGCCGACAAGAGCGTGACCGTCGACTTCGACGCCGCCGACGTCTCCCTGGAGACGATCGAGGCGACCGTGCAGGACGAGGGCTACGAGGTCGCCGGGCACCACGTCTTCGGCGAGTGACGGAGGGCGCGACGCGTTTGGCAAGACCGCGGCCCGGCTGGTACCATTCGCCTCGCCGCGTCGTGGGCCGTTAGCTTAGTTGGTAGAGCAGGGGACTCTTAATCCCAAGGTCGAAGGTTCGAATCCTTCACGGCCCACCACACCGCGCCGACGCCCCACATTCAGTTGCCGCTCCTTTCCGCGCTCTGCTATCGTTCTTTGGATATGCTCACCGCTCGTGACGTCCACCTGACGGGAGGTACAGGCAACGTGAACTCGCACCTCAGGCCGCGCATCGGTCGCCTTCTCAACGAGGCCAGATTCGTCGTCCGTCCCCAGGAACGCCGAAGACGTCCTGCGGCAGGGCCTCCTCATGCTCATGATGTACGCCGCCTACGACATCTCGCGGGCCTGGGCTTACGTGCAGGGCCGCGAGGCCGTGGCGCACGACCAACGGCATGTTCTTCATGAACCTCGAGAAGGCCGCTGGGCATCTGGTGGGAGCCCTGGATCCAGGCCCGCGTCAGCTCCGTGGACCGGATCATGAGGCTCGTTCGTTTGGCTGTACCAGGACGTCCACCTGCCGGTCATCATCGCGACGCTCATGCTGTGGGTCTTCAGCAGCGACGCAGCTCGTGGCCCCTTGTCCGCAACTGGTTCCTCGCCATGAACTTCATGGCGGTCATCGTCTTCGCCCTGCTGCCCACGACGCCGCCGCGCATGATCTTCACCTCGGGCGTCGCCGACATCAACTACCTGTTCGGGGCGCGCTCGCAGATCCTCGAGAACGGCGTGCTGGCCAACCCGTTCGCCGCCATGCCGAGTCTGCACTTCGCCTACGCGCTGTTCGTGGCCGTGGTCGTCTGCATGCTTGCCCGGCAGCGCTGGCTGCGCGGGCTCGGGCTTCGTCTACCCGGTGCTCGTGCTTCGTGTCGATCATCGCGACCGGCAACCACTTCATCATCGACGCGGTCGGCGGCGCGCTCGTGGTGCTCGCCGCCTGCGTGTTCGCCATCAACCTGCAGCCGCACGAGGCGCCGGAGTCGTCGGCCGTCACCGTCCGCGAGCGCGACGGCTGACGTGGCGAACCTCAAGACGCGCTACACCGACGGCGCCCGGCGCGGCTTCTTCAAGGTCGGCATCGTGCTCGCGCGGCGCGGCATGTCACGGCCGACATGCTCACCTATCGTCGGCCTGCTGCTGCAGGTCGTCGCGGTGCCGCTCATCCTCACCGGCCACTTCGTCTGGGCGGCGGCGATCTTCGGCGTCGCCGCGATCTGCGACGCGCTCGACGGCGCCGTGGCCCGCGCCGGCGCCGGCGCCACGCAAGGCCGGCGCCTTCCTCGACTCCACCACCGACCGCATCTCGGAGCTGCTCGTGTTCGGCGCGCTCGCCGTGTACATGGCGCGCCAGGACCGCTGGTGGAGAGCGCGGCGCGTGCTCGTGGTCATGGGCGCGGGCCAGCTGGTCTCCTACACCCGCGCCCGCGCCGAGTCGCTCGGCGTGGACTGCAAGGTCGGCCTCATGTCCCGGCCCGAGCGCATCGTCGTGCTCGGCGTCGGCTTCCTCTTCTCCGGCTGGCACCTGGGCGACGTGAGCGTGCTCATCATGGCTGTCTGGGTGCTCGCGATCGCTCACCCCCCTCACCGTGGTGCACCGCATGGTCCACGTGCTGCGCAAGCTCCGCGCCGAGGGCCCGGCGGGTCCCGCCTGAGGGCCCGTCTCTCGCGTTCCGGGGGCCTCGGCCGGGGCGCCCGGCCGGGAGACCCCCGTGTGATATACTCTCGCGCGTTGTCGTGCGCCCGGCCATGGCCATTTCGCGCGCCAGCCCGGCCACCCATCAAGGCGGCCGCGGGGCAGCCGCGCTCATGGAGGTAGACCGATCTTGGGCAATCCAGTACGCGTTGCGATCATCGGCGTCGGCAACTGCGCCTCGTCGTTCGTGCAGGGCGTGGAGTTCTACAAGAACGCGAAGAAGACCGACTTCGTGCCCGGCCTCATGCATCCCGTGGTCGGCGGCTACCACATCCGCGACATCGAGTTCGTGGCCGCCATCGACATCGACAAGAACAAGGTGGGCAAGGACCTGAGCGAGGCCATCTTCACCAAGCCCAACAACACGGTGAAGTTCTGCGACGTGCCCAACAAGGGCGTCAAGGTCGCGCGCGGCATGACGCACGACGGCCTCGGCAAGTACCTCTCGCAGATCATCGAGAAGGCGCCCGGCCCCACCGCCGACATCGTCGGCATCCTCAAGGAGACGCAGGCCGACGTGGTGGTCAACTACCTGCCGGTGGGCAGCGAGGAGGCCACCAAGTGGTACGCCGAGCAGATCCTCACCGCCGGCTGCGCCATGGTGAACTGCATCCCCGTGTTCATCGCCCGTGAGCCCTACTGGCAGAAGCGCTTCGTCGAGGCCGGCGTGCCCGATCATCGGCGACGACATCAAGAGCCAGGTCGGCGCCACCATCGTGCACCGCGTGCTCACGCGCCTCATGCGCGAGCGCGGCGTGCAAGCTCGAGCGCACCAGCCAGCTCAACGTGGGCGGCAACACCGACTTCCTCAACATGCTCGAGCGCGAGCGCCTGGAGACCAAGAAGATCAGCAAGACCAACGCCGTCACCAGCCAGCTGGACTACGACATGGGCGCCAAGAACGTGCACATCGGCCCCAGCGACTACGTGGAGTGGCTCGACGACCGCAAGTGGGCCTACATCCGCATGGAGGGCCGCACCTTCGGCGACGTGCCGCTCAACATCGAGCTCAAGCTCGAGGTCGTGGACTCGCCCAACTCGGCCGGCATCGTCATCGACGCGGTGCGCTGCGCCAAGATCGGTCTCGACCGCGGCCTCGCCGGCTCGCTCGAGGGCCCGAGCAGCTACTTCATGAAGTCGCCGCCGGTGCAGCATCCGGACGACGTCAGTGCCGTCACATGACGGAGGAGTTCATCGCCGGCGAGGGCCCCGGGGCCAGCGCCGTCTGCCAGGGCTGAACCCGGGGCGCCAGAGACAGGGCTCGGACGGGCCGGGGTCGCGCGGGACGCGCGGCCCCGGCCCGTCCGCTTCCGTCATCGGCCGCGCATCGTCCGCCACGCCCGTGGGGTAGCATTGTCGCCATGAGCCGCGCCATCGGGATCCTCACGCCGTTCCTGTGGACGACGCCGTCGGGCGTGAACCGCCAGGTGGCGTCGCTCGTCGAACGGCTCACGGCCGCACGGCCATCGCGTGACCGTCATCGCGCCGAGCGACGACCGGCCCGCGGTCGAGGAGGCCGGCCGCCGCGTGCAGGCGGTGCTCACCGGCGAGCGAGAGACGGTGTTCCTGCCGCGACGAGCCGTTCCCGCGCTTCTTCTTCGCCGGCGCCACCTACGGGGTGCGCCACAGCAGCGCGACCAAGCTCATCGCCGCCCCGGCGGACCTGATCGCCAACATCGACGTGCTGCTCGAGGCGGAGCAGTTCGACCTGCTGCACCTGCACGAACCGTTCGTGCCCGGGCTCGGCTGGACCGCCCTGCGCCACGCCGGCTGCCCGCTGGTGGCCACCTTCTACGCCAATCCCGAGCGCCTGCGCGCCGTTCTGGGCCAGCGGCCCCCGCCTGCAGCGCCTGTTCGACTCGCTGGACGCCGCCATCGCCTCGTCCGCGGGCGGCGCGCGACGCCGCGGCGGCCACGTTCCCCGGCGCCTACCGCGTCATCCCGCCCGGCGTCGATCTGGAGCTCTTCCGGCCGGGCGACGACGGCGAGCCCGGCCCGCTCCGCCTGCTGTTCGCGGGCGCCGACTCGCGGCGCAAGGGGCTCGGCGTGCTCCTGCGCAGCCTTCGCTTCCTCGAGGACCGCGCCGCCGAGCTGCGCGTGGACGTCTGCGGCGCCGCGACCGCAGGAGCGGCGCTACGCCCGGCTGGTGCCGCCGGCGTTCGCCGGCGGCGTGACCTTCCACGGCCGCGTGTCCAGCGAGGCGGTCCCCGCGCTGTTCCGCCGCGCCGACGTGTACTGCGCGCCGTCGCTCGGCCCGGAGAGCGCGGCGTTGGGGCTCCTCGAGGCGCTGGCCAGCGGCACGCCCGTCGTCGCGTCGCGGCTGCCCGGCTACGACGAGGTGATCCGCGACCAGGTGGACGGACTGCTGGTGCCGCCGCGCGACCCGCGCGCCCTCGCCGCGGCCATCCGTGCGCTGCTCGGACGACGACGACCTGCGGCGGCGCCTGGCGCATGACGGCCTGCACCGGGCCCGCCGGTACGACTGGGAACGCGTCAGCACCGAGATCGAGGCGGTGTACGAGGAGGTGGCCGGGCGGCGGCGCTCGCTGCCGCGCCGCCGCCGCCAGCAGCGCGAGCTGTTCGCCGACTTCCACGTGCACTCGCATCACAGCAAGGACTGCGTGATGCCGGTGCCCGACATCCTCGAGCGCGCCCGCGAGGTCGGGCTCGACGTGGTCGCCATCACCGACCACGACAGCGCCGCCGGCGGCCTGGAGGCGCGCGAGCTCGCCGATCGCTACGGCGTGCGCGTCATCGTCGGCGAGGAGGTCAAGACCAGCGAGGGCGAGGTCATCGGCCTCTTCCTGGAGCAGCACGATCCCCGGCGGCATGACCTTCGCCGAGACGGTCGCCGCCATCAAGGACCAGGGCGGCATCGTCTACGTGCCGCACCCGTTCGACCGGCTGCACACGATCCCCAGCCCCCAGGTGCTGCGCGCCAACGTCGCCGACATCGACGTCGTCGAGGTCTTCAACTCGCGGCTCGCGTTTCCCGGCTTCAACGAGCTGGCCGAGCGCTTCGCGCAGCGCTATCGCATCCCCGCGGCGGCGGGCAGCGACGCCCACGTGCTGCCCGGGATCGGCACGGCGCTGTGCGGCATCGACGACTTCAACGGGCCCGGACGACTTCGTCGAGGCCCTCGCCGAGAGCCGCATCGTGCGCCGCCCGCGCAGTCTCATCTACCTGCAGTCGCTCAAGTTCATCCAGACCAGCCTGACGCCATCGGGCAAGGACGTCGGGGCAGGACGATACTCCTGCATAGCGCACGGTAATCGCGCGAACGTGCCGTCAGGTGGCGGCGCCCGCGAGGAATTCCGCCGGGGCGACGCGAACTACCTAGCGACCACCCCCGACCAGAGGTACCGCGTGGCACAACCCAACGAGATCTACGACAAGTACCTGACCCGGGCGATCTCGGAGATCAACGAGCTGACCGGCGAGATCCTCCGGTGCTCGCAGGTGCAGTCACGCGCGCACCATGCCGGTGATCGGCTCGGGCCACCCCATGGCCGACATCTTCCTGCTCAAGTACCAGGCGCGGCCCTCCGAGCTGCACGAGGGCGTCGCCTTCTTCGGCCGCGCCGGCACGGCGCTCATGAAGAGCTGCCAGCGCCTCAAGATCGACCCGCTGCAGCTCTACGGCACGAACGTGGTCAAGTGCGGCGACGTCCGTGAGGCGCAGCCGGAGGCCAAGTGCCTCGAGCACCTGCGCCGCGAGCTGGCCATCGTCGATCCCAAGATCATCGTCGCGATGGGGGAGGAGACGGTCGCCGCGCTCAACGACGGCCAAGGTGCCGCTGGCCCGCCGCATCGACTACACGCCCGGCGAGATCGTCGAGTTCACGCCGGGCACCGAGGTGCTCGTCACCCCGGACATCGACGCCTCGCTGGACGAGCAGCGGCTCAAGGCGGCGTTCTGGAACGCCTTCCGCCGTCTCGGCGAGTGGTACGACACCATCCCGCCGTACTGAGCCCCGTGAAGCGGCTCACCACGGCCTTCGTGGCGGGCGCCCTGCTCGTCGTCTACGGCTTCGGCAGCCGGCTGCTCCCGGCGCTGCCCGTGCGCGCGGACATCATGGTGTCGTCGGCCGTCGCGCTCTCCCTGCTGGCGCCTGCTCGTCTGGGGGCTGCTGCCGCTGCAGGCGCTGGGCCGCCGCCTGCTGCTGCTGACGGCGGCGGCCCTGCCGCTGTGGCGTCGCTCTTCACCTGGGCCGGCCTGGTGCCGCTGGCCAACGTCGCCAAGATCGTCGCCGCCGCGGCGCTCGGCCTCTGGATCGCCGGCGAGCTCGAGCGTCTCAGCTGGATCGTCGTCATCGCCGCCGTCTCGGCCGTCGTCGACATCGTCAGCGTGGCGGCCGGGCCGACGAAGGCCCTGCTCGAGCAACGGCCCGGTCGTCGTCGGCTACTTCACCGTCGCCGTCACCTGGTTCGGCTACTCCTTCGAGGAGGCCTACACGGGGCTGGGCGTCAGCGACGTCGTCTTCTTCGCGCTGTACCTGGGCGCGGCGCGGCGCTTCCGCCTGCGGCCGCGGGCGAGCGCCGTGGCCATGGTCGTCTCGTTCCTGGTCACCATCGCCGTCGCGATGTGGTGGACGGCCCTGCCGGCGCTGCCGCTGCTGTCGGTGGCGTTCCTCGCCGTGAACGCGGATCTCCTCTGGCGCGAGCTGCGCGGCGCGGCCGCGTCCTGACGAGGGCGGCATCGCCGCGCAGGGTCGAGGCGTCGCGCGTCCCGACGGCGGCGTGGCCCTCAGCCGCGCGCTCGAACAGGGCCACCGTCTCGACGTGGTGCGTCTGCGGGAACATGTCGACGGGCGCGACGCGCGGTGAGGGCGTAGCCGAGGTCGCGCGAGCTCCATGCCGTTGCCGGCCAGGGTGGTCGGGTTGCACGACACGTACACGAAGCGGTCGGCGCCGAGCGCCGCCGCGCGCTGCAGGGCCTTGCGGGCCAGCCCGGCGCGCGGCGGGTCGACCAGCACGACGGCCGGCCGGTCGGCGTCGTCGGCGCGGCCGGCGTCGAGCACCGGGTGCGGCGGGAACTTGAGCAGGGGCCGCACGTCGGCGGCGTGGAAGCCGACGTCGTGGATGCCGTTCAGCCCGGCGTTGACCTGCGCCGCCTCGATCGCCTCGTCCTGGATCTCTATCGCCTCGACGTGGCGGGCCCGGCGGGCCAGCGGCAGCGACGAGCGAGCCGATGCCGCAGTACAGGTCCACGGCGGGCCGGTCCGGTTCCGGGGCGGCGAACCTGAGCGCCGTCGCGTAGAGCTCCTCGCACATGGCGCTGTTGGTCTGCAGGAACGCGGTGGCCGGCACGCGCAGGTCGACGCCGGCGATGCGCTCGCGGAGGTACGGCGGGCCGAGCAGCATGTGGGGGCCGTCGCCGACGGCGGCGTCGGCGGGCGTGTCGTTGACGGTGACGGCGAACGACGTGCAGCCGGCCTCGGCCGCGACGCGCTCGACGAGCTCGGCCTCTTCGGGGAAGCGCGCGGCGACGAACAGGTTGAGGAGCAGGTCGCCGCTGGCGCGCCCCTCGCGCACGACCAGGTGGCGCAGCAGGCCCCGGTGATCGGCGCGCCCGAAGGGGCGCAGCCCGAGGGCGCGGCAGGCGTCGGCGACGGCCAGCCGCGCCCGGTTCATGCGCTCGGAGGCCAGCCTGCAGTCCACGACGTCGACGATCTCGCGCCAGGAGCCGCGCTTGTGCAGGCCCAGCACGAGGCGTCCCCTCGCTCGTCTTCGCCGAACGAGAACTCCATCTTGTTGCGGTAGCGCCAGGGATGGTCCATGCCGCGGATGGGCTCGAGCTCGTAGCCGGTGAGGTGGCCGAGATGCTCGCAGCGACTCGACCACCTGGCGCTGCTTGAAGGCCGAGCTGCGCGGCGTAGGCCAGGGTCTGCCACTCGCAGCCGCCGCACTCCGGGCTGTGATCGCACACCGGCGGCACGCGGTCGCGGCGAGGGGACGAGGATCTCCAGCGTCCGCGCTTCGCCGTGGCCCTTCTTGCGCCGCGTGACGCGCGCCCGCACGCGGTCGCCGGGCACGGCGCCGCGCACGAAGATCACGAAGTCGTCCAGGCGCGCCACGCCCTGGCCGCCGTAGGCGAGCGTGGTCACGTCGAGGTCGACGATATCTCCGGGGCTCGGGGGCATGGGGAGGTAGTGTACCCGCTGCCCGGGGGCGCACGCGACTCGGCGATTGTCCACCTCGCGCGGCCCCCGGAAGGTGTGGACGCCGCGGCCGAGCTGGTAGAGTCCCGGTGCGGCCGCCGGCCTCCGGCGGCCTTCCGCAGCCATCGCGCAAGGAGAGTCACGTGACAGCTCTCGACCTCGAGACGTATCGCCGCAGGGCGGAGGAGTTCACGGCCGCCCTCGACAGGGAGTACTACGAGCACTTCTCCGGCCGCAAGCCGGTCTGCGACACGGCCGCCGTCTACGACCGCTATCCCCGAGTTGTTCACGCGCGAGGCCATCGACGAGCTCGAGGGCATGTACGCGGCCGCGCCGTCGACGACGAGAAGCGGCGGCTCGCCTACCTGCTCGCGTTCACCATCGACGGCTTCATCGGCCAGCAGACCAGGCACCTCGGCGACGAGATGGCCAACACGGAGAGCCAGACGCATCATCGAGGTCGACGGCGAGAGCATCGGCCTGCGCCAGGCCGGCGTGGCGCAGGCCAACGAGCCGGACCGCGCGCGCCGCGGCCGCATCCAGGCGGCGCGCCTGGCGGCCACCGAGGAGCACCTCAATCCGCTGCTCGACACGCATCTGGCGGCGCTGCCACGACCTCGCCGTGGAGCTGGGCTACCCCGACTACAAGGAGCTGTACGCGGAGATCAAGGGCCTGGACTACGACCTCCTCCGCGCCGAGCTGGAGGGCTTCCTGCACGACACCGCGGGCCTGTACGAGCGCTCCATGGACAGGCTCGGTGCGGGAGCGCCTCGGCATCCCGCTCGCCGAGCTGCGCTTCGCGGACCTCCCGTACCTCTGGCGCGCGCCGGAGCTTCGACGACGTGTTCACCGCCGACGGACTCGTCGCCATCCTGCGCGCCACGCTCGCCGGCATGGGCATCGACCTCGACGCGCAGCCCAACGTGCACCTCGACACCGAGGTCCGCGAGCTCAAGTCGCCGCGCGCCTTCTGCGCGCCGGTGCGCGTGCCGGACGAGATCTACCTCGTCGTCCTGCCGCAGGGCGGACAGGACGACTACGGCCGCTGCTTCACGAAGCCGGGACACACCGAGCACTTCGCGCACGTCGCGCCCGGATCTCGCCTTCGAGTACCGGCATCCTCGGCGACAATGCCGTCACCGAGGGCTTCGCCTTCACCTTCGATCACCTCATCCTCAACCGGCGCTGGCTGGACGACGTACCTGGGGTACGACGGACGTGCGACGACTTCCTGCGCTTCGCCAACGTCAGCGACCTGTACTTCATGCGCCGCTACGCGGCCAAGCTGTCCTACGAGATGCAGCTGCACGCCAGACGGGTCTCGCTCGGCGACATGGCGGCGGTCTACAGCGCGCCAGCCTCAGCGAGGCGACTCATGGTCGACGTGCCGCCGGAGAGCTACCTCGCTCGACGTGGACGACGGCTTCTACTGCGGCCAGCTACCTGCGCGCCTGGATGCTGGAGGGCGCCTGGCGCATGATGCTGCAGGACCGGCTACGGCATGGACTGGTTCCGCGACGAGGCGGCCGGGGCCTGGATCAGGCAGCTGTGGGCGCACGGCCAGCACTTCACGGCCGAGCAGCTGCTGCTCAAGAACGGTGGCGGCCGCCTCAACACGGATCCGCTGAGGCACCACCTGGAGCGCGCGCTGGGCCGCTGAGCGGCCGGGCGCGCCGCCTCGCCGCCTCAGCGGGCGGCGAGCGTCGTCACCACGACGCGGCGGCGGCGCGGGCCGTCGAACTCGGCGAAGTAGACGCCCTGCCACGTGCCCAGCTGCAGGTCGCCGCCCTGCACCGGGATGGTCACGCTGCTGCCCATCAGGCTCGCCTTGGTGTGGGCGTCGGAGTTGCCCTCGAGGTGGCGGAAGGGCAGGTCGGCCGGCACGAGGCGCTCGAGCGCCATCTCGAGGTCGGCGCGCACCGAGGGGTCGGCGTTCTCGTTGATGGTCACGCCGGCCGTGGTGTGCGGCACGAAGACGACGCAGACGCCGTCGCCGACGCCCCGCGGCGCGGACCTCGCGGCGCACCTCCCCGGTGATGTCCACGAACTGGACGCGCGTCGCGGTGCGGACCTCGAGCGTGGCCACTGGGCGCCTCCTCTGAAGAGTGCCGAAGCGGCGCTTGCGCTGGGGCTCGGGGCCGGCGGGGTATGGTGGACCGGCCCTTGAGTGCCGCCACCACGTCGGCGGTGGAGCGTGACGGGGTCGGGCAGCTCGGTGTAGCAGCGCATGAGGTCCTCCAGCTCGTGCGCGTCGCTGCCGCCCGTGCGCGCCACGCCGAGCTGCGCGGCGATGCGCTCGGCCACGTCGACGTAGCGCGCGCCGAGCCAGCTGCCGTTGTAGACCTCCACGGCGTCGATGGTCTCCGCCACCATGCCTCTCGAGCCCGGGTAGTAGGCGGAGCCGCTGCGCCCGCCGCCCGCGCCCGGGTGCACCCACACGACGGCGGCGTCGTCCGGCACCTCGCCGGGGCGCAGGCGCGTCCTGCACGTCGCGGAAGCGTCTCCAGGTAGTCGAGGTCGGGCGAGAAGATCACGAAATCGCCGAACAGGGTGCTGATCTCCACGCCGTGCGACCAGCAGCACGCCCTTCGGCGGCGAGGGCGGCCCTGCAGCCTGCGGTTGTCGCCGACGTCGCCGTGGTTCGTGAGGGCGACGGCTTCCACGCGCGTGGTCCACGCACCAGCCGATGTAGTCCCGATAGGAGATGTGCGAGCAGGTCGAGGCCGGGTAGGTGTGCGTGTGAAGGTCGACGTTCATGCGTGTCGATTATAGACTTCGGGCCGCCATGCAGGGCACCTTGGACACCTTCGGCGTCGTCGAGATCCTGCAGATGCTCGGCAGGACGCGGCTGTCCGGGACGCTCCACATCGAGTGTCCCCAGCGCCTCATCGACGTGCACTTCGTGCGCGGGCGCATCGCGGAGACGCGCGACTCCACGCGCGTGGCCACGGACACCGTCATCGGCAGCCAGCTGCTCAAGCGCGCGCTCGTCAACGAGCTGCAGCTCGACGAGGCCCTGGCCGAGCAGGAGCGCAGCCCGCGGCCCGTGGGCACCATCCTCGTGGCGAGGGGCTACGTGAGCGAGGCGCGACCTGCGCGAAGTGCTCTCCCGGCAGATCGCCAACACGCTGGTCGCCGCCAAGGTGGAGACGACCGGGGACGTTCGTCTTCGTCATCGACCACGAGCCGGCGCAGGTCGACTTCATCACCGTCGACACCCACTCGGTGCTGCTCGACATCTCGTCGCTCGGCGGCGAGTACTGCCTCGCCGTCGAGGTGCTGGGCCAGGCCAACACCGTCCTGGTGCGCAACGGCGACTACGACACGCTGCCCCGCAATCCCCTGTCCATGGGCCGGGACGAGTTCATGGTCCTGCGCAGGTGGACGGTCAGCGCACGGTGCGCGAGATCACCGCCGCCAGCCGGCTCGAGGAGATCACCGTGATCAGCATCCTCGGCAAGCTGGCCGAGGCCGGCGTGCTGCTGGTGAAGGCGGAGCGTCAGACGCGCGCCGAGGCGGCCAGGAGCTGCAGGCCCATCGCGACAGCGTCTGGGCCGAGGTGAGCCGCTGCTCGACGACTGGTCGAGGGGTGCCGGAGGCGGCACAGCGGCCGGCCGGCGCGGCCCGGAGCGCCGGCCCGGCGCGGCGGCGCCGGCGCCGGCCGGCGCCGACGAGGGCGTCGACTGGAGCCGCGTCGAGCCGCTCTGACGCAGAACGGCGCAAGAGGGCGGGCGGCCCGCAGGCCGCCCGCCCCTCTCGTGCTGCTCGACGGCCGGCGCCGCTGCCGGCGGCCGGCCTCCGCGATCGCCGCCTCAGGCGCTGACGTCGCGGACGAGGTCCTCGAACGCGGCGACGTAGAGGTCGATGTCCTCGTCGGTGTGGGTGATGGACAGCGTCCACTCCTCTTCGCGGCCGGGGGCGATGACGATGCCGCGGTTGAAGTTGTAGAGCCAGGCCAGGGCGACGAGCTCGTGGTCCTGGTACTTGATGAACGACTCGTAGTCGGTGATCTTGCCGCTGGCGAAGTTGACGCAGCCCTTGGACGAGATGCCGACGGTGTAGCCGGGGAAGTCGTACTTCTCGCAGACCGCGTCGCACCCGGCGATGATCCGGTCGTTCAGGTGGTTGAGGCGCGCGTAGGCCTCGTCGGTCATGACCTGCTCCCAGCTGGCGCGCGCGGCGGCCATGCTGAGCGGGTTGCCCGAGTAGGTGCCGACCTGGAAGACGGTGCCGTCGTTGACCTTCGCCATGATCTCCTCGCTGCCGCCGATGGCGCCGCACGGCGTGCCGCCGGCGATCGCCTTGCCGAGGGTGACCATGTCGGGGACGACGCCCCAGCGCTCGACCGACGCCGCCGCGGGCGGTGCAGATGCCGACCTTGACGTCGTCGAAGATGAGGACGATGCCGTGCTTCTTGGTGATGTCGCGCACGGCCTCGAGGAAGCCGGGCTCGGGGAGCACGACGCCGAGGTTCATCATGGCGGCTTCCATGATGAGGGCGGCCGGCGGGTTGCCCTGCGTCGACCACGCGCTCGATGCGCTTGGTCATGTTCTCGACGTCGTTGAAGGCACCGGGATGGTGAGGTCGATGGAGCTCTGCGGGATGCCGGCGCCGTAGCGCGAGCGAGGCGTAGTCGTCGCGCGGGCCGATCTTGCCGTAGTCGACGGCGCCGATGCTGACCATGACGTAGTCGTGATGGCCGTGGTAGGAGCCGAACATCTTGACGATGGGCTCACGGCCGGTGAAGCCGCGGGCGACGCGGATGGCGTCCATGGTGGCCTCGGAGCCCGAGTTCACGAAGCGCCACTGCGGAAGCTTGAAGGCGCCCGGCGAGGTGCTCGGCCATGATGATGGCGTCCTCGGTCGGCAGGCCGAACTGGGTGCCGAGCGGGGCGCGCTTCTGGATGGCCTCGACGATGGCGGGATGGGCGTGACCCTGCACCATGCAGCCGTAGCCGTTGTGGAAGTCGGCGATCTCCTGCCCGTCGACGGTCCAGATGTGCGGGCCCTTGCCGTGCGTGAAGTACACCGGGTACGGGTCGCGGGCGTGGTAGGTGGAGGCGACGCCCATGGGCATGTGCTTGATGGCGCGCTGGTAGAGCTCGTAGGACTTGGGCGTGCTCGTCCTCGAGCCGCTTCTCTTCCTTCTCCGTGAGTTCGGCGATGAGCTTCCGGTCGATCATCGTGTCTGGCATGCTCGGTTCACTCCTTCAGACTGCCCGTCCGGCCCGCCACGGGCCGGCCACTGGGACCACCGATATCGGAGTCGTCGCGCGAGCGATCGCGCGCGACGTGGGAAGCACATCCGAGACTTGCCGAACACGTCTGGCTTTGGGTATCACCCCGCAGTGCGTGTCTCGTCCCCCTGAGACGCCGGGAGCAGCTGCTCCCGAGGATCCATGCCGCGGGCGGACGCAGGCCGACGGCTTGGGCGAGTCACATGACTCGCGCGTCAAGTCTATACGGCGGTGCGGCGAGATGTGTAGGGTTCGGCAAGCAATTGGCCGTTTCGGCAGCCGAATCGGCAACATCACCGGGAGAGGCGCGTCGGGATGAGTCAGCGCCCCCTGGTCCCGATCGCCGGGTCGGCGCGCGGCTCGGCGCCGGCAGGACCATGAGAAAGGGCGGCTCCCCCGAGGGGGAGCCGCCCTTTCGAGCATCCAGGTCTTCACGGCCGAAGCCGCAGGGGGTCCTACTTCTTGACGACCACCTTGACCTGCGCGCTGGTGCCGCCCACCTGAGTGGCGGTCGCGGCGAACTTGGCGCGGAAGTAGTACGTGGCGGCGGTCCCCGTCTTGAACGACGCGGAGTAGCCACCGCGCGGTGAGGCTCACGGTCTTCCAGTTCGCCCAGGAGCCGCTGCCCTTCTTCTTCTGGATGGTGACGCTGCCCGTCGCCGCGGTGTTGACCCTGCCCGAGATGGTCACGGACTTGTTCACCTTGACGGACGTGGCCGACGCCTTGATCGTGACGACCGAGACGGACGTCACGGACTGGGCCTGGTCCAGGGCCTTCAGGATGACGGTCCTGGCGTAGTCCCAGTTGTGGATGCCCCAGCTGCCTTCCGACTCGATGTACTGCTGGTTCGTGAAGGCCTTCTGGAACGCCAGCTGGCTCGATGACCAGTTGGCCTTGCCGATCGCGTTCAGAGCGCTGTTGGCGTTCGAGCGCTTCTGGGCGTCGCTCGCGCCGGTGAAGCCCAGGTTGGTGGCCGCGGCACCGAGTGCCGTGGTGACCTGGTCGTCCCAGCTCTGCATGGCCGCCTGGCGGTTGTCCAGCAGTCTCCTGCAGGTACAGCGCGTACTGCCGTGCCGTCCTGCTTGTGGCAGGTGGAGCACGACGACGCCGGCATGTTGCGGACGCACCGCCGACGGCGGCCGTGGTCACGGCCTCCGCCGCGACCTCCGGCTCGACGATGGCGAACACGTGGTTGGCCCCGGTGGCCTTGTCCCCTTCGGCAGGCCGTCGGGGTTACGGCCCCAGGCCGTCGGCACCATGTGGCACTGCACGCACTTGCCCTTGTGCTGACGCTCGGCGAGCCCTGCGGCACGTCGATGGCGCCCGTGCCGTTCATCATCTCGTTCATCGGATGATGGACGGACGAGCCCGGCGTCGCCACGCCCGGCTGGCCGTTGGCCTGCGGAGCGAGCTCAGCGTTGTGGCACTGCACGCACAGCTGATTGCGCGGCAGCACGAGCTGCGGATTGCGCTCCTCGTTCCAGAACGAGGTCTGCGCGCTCTGCTTGTGCGGCTTGTGGCAGCCGACGCACGTGACGCCGTACTTGGCGTTGGCGGCCGCGTCGCCGCTCGGGCGCCGGACTCCGTGGCCAGCACGTAGTCGGTGGAGTGGCACTCGAGGCACTGCGGGGTTGCTCCCCTGGCCGATCGCCTTCAAGGCGTCGAGGGCGTTGGCGTGGCCTTCGTGCGCCCACTCGTTGTACTGCGTCGCGCCCTCTTCATGGGCACGGGCGTTGTACGGGAGCGTCTCCGTGCCCAGCGTGTAGTAGATCATCTGCTGCGGCGCGGTCGTGCTCGGGACGAGCAGGAAGTCGGCGATCGGCTGCGGCGTCCACGGCGGCACGGTGTTGTAGTAGCCCAGCGGGCTGAAGTCGCCGCGCGTGTACTGCCGCAGCGCCGACGTGCCGTTGTAGTTCGGGTACGGCACGACGCTGTTCGAGTAGCGCGAGTGGCACTGGCCGCAGATGTCGGGGTTGGCCATGTTGGCCATCGGCACCGCGTGGGCCGCCGTCGGCACCGGCGTTGGTGGGCTCGTTCTTGCCCCAGTGGCACGCGGAGCAGCCGACGAAGGGCTCGCTGAAGGCGTCGTCGCCGGTGATGTCGGGGGTGTTCTCCCACGGGTACACGCCGGCGGCGTTCGGCACGGCCTTGGCCGTGTCGTAGTTGCCGCTGTGGCAGCCGGCGCAGCCCGGGCCGTCGGCGATGGGCTCGGCGTTGGCCGTGCCGCTCGACGACCGCGCCCGTGACTGGGTCGAGCGACGACGGTGCCGACCTGGGCGTGAGCCGTCATCGCGTAGTCGTTGTAGACGGCCGGCCCGAGGGTGCCGTCCTCGTGGCACCCGGCGCAGCCCACCTGGGTCGCCGTGCCCGTCGTGTTGAAGTACGTGTCGCGGAAGCCGTCGAAGCCGAGCGCCGGCGCAGCCAGCACCAGGAACGCGGCCACAAGCAAGCCGAGAAGGATAAGTCGCTTGGTCATGGTCACCTCCTTGCGATGGTTGCGATTGCTGTCGTCCGCTCTCACTGAATCACCTCCCCTCAACTGGCGGATCGAGGGTCGAATACAGCCTCAATGGGCACGCGCCCGAGAGGCGGATCCGTGTCGCATGCAGTGGTGAGCGGGAAGGGAGGTCGCGGCAGGCAGCGCCAGCGACCGTGCGGTCCACGGTCCTTGCCGGATGCCCGGCTCCGGATGTACTGGCCCCCATGCCCATTCACTGACTGCGAGACCGACTCACTGCGATCAGCGGGCCGGTCTGCCCCAGGAGGTATACAGGATTTCGAGCGTGTTAGCAAACGTAAAGAAATGTGACGGAGGTGCTGTCTGCGCCTCCCGTCCCCTCCCCCTGGGCTCCAACGGTGGCAGCCTATCACCCCGACGCCTGAGGTCCACCGTTGCGAGCGCTGGGCGCTCGGGCGCGTCAGGCGTCGGCGCTCGGGCGTCGTCGCGTGCCCGTCGCCGATGGCGCTGTCCACGACGCCGCGCGCGTCGCTCGGCCAGCGCTCGAAACGCAGGCGCGGCCGCAGGAACGCGTAGGTCTCCTTGAACAGCGGGATGAGCGGGATGGCGACGAGCGCGCCGGTGATGCCGTGGATCTCGCCGCCGGCCAGGATCGCGAAGATGACGACCAGCGGGTGCACCCTGAAGCGGCTGCCCATGATGACGGGCACGAGGATGTGGCCCTCGACCTCCTGGATGAGGACGAACGCGATGATGACCCACAGCGCCGCGAGGGGCGAGTCGAAGACCGCGACGAGCGTGGGCGGCACCGCGGCGAGCACGGGGCCGAGGTAGGGGATGGCCTCCATGAGCCCGGCCCAGACCCCGAAGAAGAGGGCGTAGCGGGCGCCGTTCGGGAAGGCGCCGACCAGGCTCAGCAGCCACATGGCCAGCCCGACGCTGGCGCCGAGCGCGGCCGACAGCAGCAGCTGCGCCTTGATGTAGTCGACGACGGCGCCTCTTGGCGCGCTGCACGTACTCCTCGCCGTCCGCGCGGCTGCCGGTCGGGAAGTGGCGCGGCCACGGACCGCCCGATGCGCGGGCCGTGCAGGAGCATGTAGATGGAGATCACGATGATGATGATGAGCACGGTCACCTGGCGCACGACGGTGACCCCGATGTCGACGACGTTGGCCGTGAACTGCGGGATGCGGGCCGCCAGGGCGTTCAGGGCGTTGCGCGATCTGCTCGGCGCACGTCGATGCCGAGTTGGTGCGGTCCGCCAGGCGCTGCAGGCGGGCGATGGTCACGCTCGCCTCGTCGGCCATCCCGGGCAGCGCCGCCGACAGGGTGCGCAGCTGCCGCACGAGCGGCGGCCACAGGATCACCGCCGACGAGCGCCACGACGGCGACGAACGCCAGGTAGACGAGGAACACGCCGACGTAGCGGGGCACGCGCACGCGCTCCAGGCCGTGCACCAGCGGGTTGAGGACGAGGGCGATCAGGCCGCGCGACCAGGAAGATGAAGATCACCTGGCCGATGGCGCTCATGGTGAACCAGGCGATGATCAGCAGCACCGGGAGCACGGCCAGCTGCACCCAGCGGGGGATGAAGACGACGCCCGGCCGGTGCTCGCCGTGCTGTTCGCTGCTCGTGCTCTGCTCGCTCACGTCGTCAGGGAGTTCGGCGCGGGCGGGGCGAAGCCTGCCGCCGCCCGCGCCGCTGCGGCACGTGCATGCCGCGGCAGGTTTGCGCGTGACGCCGCCCCGGTCATAAAGTTGATAGCAAGCGACTCAAGTTTTATGCTTTGGGCTGCACCAATCCCCAAGGAGGACAAGTACATGGGCAAAGTGATCGGCATCGACCTGGGCACGACCAACAGCGCGATGGCCGTGCTCGAGGGCGGCGAGCCGACCGTCATCCCCAACACCGAGGGCGGCCGCACCACGCCGTCGGTGGTCGCCTTCTCGAAGAGCGGCGAGCGTCTCGTCGGCAGCGTCGCCCGCCGTCAGGCGGTCACCAACCCCGAGAACACCGTGTTCTCGATCAAGCGCTTCATGGGCCGCAAGTACGGCGACGTCTCCGAAGAGATGAAGATCGTGCCGTACCACGTGACCAAGGCCTCCAACGGCGACGCCGTCGTCGAGATCGGCGGCAAGACGTACACGCCGCCGGAGATCTCGGCGATGATCCTGCAGAAGCTCAAGCGGGACGCCGAGGACTACCTGGGCGAGAAGGTCACGCGAGGCGGTCATCACCGTGCCGGCGTACTTCAACGACTCCCAGCGCCAGGCCACCAAGGACGCCGGCAAGATCGCCGGGCTCGAGGTCAAGCGCATCATCAACGAGCCCACCGCGGCCGCGCTCGCGTACGGCCTCGACAAGGAGCACGACCAGACGATCCTCGTCTTCGACCTCGGCGGCGGCACCTTCGACGTGTCCATCCTCGACCTCGGCGAGGGCGTGTTCGAGGTCAAGTCCACCAACGGCGACACGCATCTCGGCGGCGACAACTTCGACAAGGCCGTCGTCGACTGGATGGTCGCCGAGTTCAAGCAGAGCCAGGGCATCGACCTGAGCGCCGACAAGATGGCGCTGCAGCGGCTCTACGAGGCCGCCGAGAAGGCCAAGATCGAGCTCTCCACGACCACGAGCACCAGACATCAACCTGCCGTTCATCACGGCCGACGAGAACGGGCCCAAGCACCTCGACCTCACGCTGACGCGGGCGAAGTTCGACGAGCTCACGCACGACTCTGGTCGAGCGCGTCGTGGCGCCGGTCAACAGCGCCATCAAGGACGCCGGCCTCGGCAAGGGCGACATCGACCACGTCATCCTCGTCGGCGGCATGACGCGCGTGCCGGCCGTGCAGGAGAAGGTCAAGGCAGCTCATCGGCAAGGACCCGCACAAGGGCGTCAACCCCGACGAGGTCGTCGCCGTCGGCGCCGCCATCCAGGGCGGCGTGCTGGCCGGCGAGGTCAAGGACGTGCTGCTGCTCGACGTCACGCCGCTGAGTCTCGGCATCGAGACCAAGGGCGGCGTGTTCACCAGGCTCATCGAGCGCAACACGACGATCCCGACCAAGAAGAGCGAGATCTTCAGCACCGCCGACGACAACCAGACGAGCGTCGAGATCCACGTGCTGCAGGGCGAGCGCGACATGGCGCGCTACAACAAGACGCTGGGCAAGTTCCAGCTCGTGGGCATCCCGCCGGCGCCGCGCGGCATCCCGCAGATCGAGGTCACCTTCGACATCGACGCCAACGGCATCGTGCACGTGAGCGCCAAGGACCTCGGCACCGGCAACGAGCAGAAGATCACCATCACCGCCTCGAGCGGCCTCAGCGAGCAGGACATCGAGCGCATGATGAAGGACGCCGAGTCGCACGCCGACGAGGACACGCAAGGCGCGCGAGCTGGCCGACGTCAAGAACAACGCCGAGAACCTCGTCTACAGCACCGAGAAGTCGCTGCGCGACATGGGCGACAAGGTCGACGCGTCCACCAAGGCCGAGATCGAGGCGGCCGCGGCCGAGCTCAAGACGGCGCTCGAGGGCGACGACGAGGACGCCATCCAGGCCAAGACCGACACGCTCATGCAGGCCTCGCACAAGCTCGCCGAGGCCGTCTACCAGCAGGCCCAGCAGCAGCAGGCGGCGAGCTCGGCGACGGCGCCGGCGCCGCGCAGGAGGACGAGAACGTCGAAGAGGCCGACTACGAGGTCATCGACGAGGACGAGAGGCAAGTAAGGGCGACGGCGGGCGAGGCGACGCCGGCGCCGCCTGCCGGCCCTGGACAGAGGAGGTGTCTATCCATGGCGATCATCAGATGGGACCCGTTCCGCGAGATGACCCAGGTCCAGAACCAGTTCAACCGGCTGGTGGACCAGGTCTGGGGCGGGCGGCAGGAGAGCTGGCTGCCGGCGGTCGACGTCTTCGACAGGCAAGGACGCCGTCGTGCTCAAGGCCGAGCTCGCCGGCATGGACCCCGACGACATCGAGATCGAGGTCGAGGACAACGTGCTCACCATCAAGGGCGAGCGCAAGTTCGAGGAGCAGGTCGAGGACGAGCGCTACTACCGCGTCGAGCGCCGCTTCGGCAGCTTCCAGCGCAGCCTCGCGCTGCCGCAGGGCGTCAAGGCCGACGAGATCCAGGCCGGCTACGAGGACGGCATCCTCACGGTCACCGTACCGAAGGCCGAGGAGGAGAAGCCGAAGCGCATCGAGGTCAAGGCCAAGAAGACGGTCGAGGCCGGCAAGAGCGAGGCGTGAGCGGGCGGCGATGAAACGAGTGGGGCGGCGCGGCGCCGCCGCGCCGCCCCACTCATACCACGGAGTGACCACAGCGACATGACGGACAGGAAGCACACGAAACGCGACGACGCGCAGGACGCCGCGGCCGACGCCGCCGCGCAGGGCGCCGCGGCCGACGCCGCCGCGCAGGCCGCCGAGGCCGTCGAGGCGGCCGGGCAGGACGACGCCGTCGCGCCGGAGACCGAGGCCGCGCCGCAGGACGGACGACGAGCTCGCCAGGGTCGATCGCCGAGCGCGACGAGTACCTCGACCACCTGCGCCGGCTCAAGGCCGAGTTCGAGAACTACCGCAAGCGCGTGCAGCGCGACAACGAGGAGCTGCGGCTGCGCGCCGCCGAGACCGTCGTCGAGTCCCTGCTGCCGGTCATGGACAACATGGACCGCGCGCTCGAGGCGGCCGCGCAGGCACGAGGAGGGCCAGCTGCTGGCCGGCGTCGAGCTCGTCGCCGGCCAGCTGCGCGGCACGCTGGCGGGCCACGGTCTCGAGGAGATCGACGTCGAGCCGGGCACGCTCGTTCGACCCCACGCTCCACGAGGCCGTCCTGGCGCAGGACCATCGACGAGTACGACGAGGGCACGGTGGCCCAGGTGCTGGAGCGCGGCTACCTGCTGCACGGCAGGCTGCTGCGTCCGGCCAAGGTCATCGTGGCCAGGTAGCGGCGGAGATGACCGACTTCTACCAGACGCTCGGCGTCTCCAAGAACGCCTCGCAGGACGAGATCAAGAAGGCGTTCCGCAAGCTCGCGCGCCAGTATCACCCGGACAAGAACCCCGGCGACAAGGCGGCGGAGGAGAAGTTCAAGGAGGTCAACCAGGCCTACGAGACGCTCTCCGACCCCGAGAAGCGCAAGCAGTACGACGAGCTCAGCCGGCTCGGCGCCTTCGGCCCGGGGCCCGGCGGCGGCTTCCGCCCGGGAGCCGGCGGGCGTTCCAGGGCTTCGACCCGCGCATGTTCGGGCAGGGACAGGGCGGCGCGCAGTTCGACATGGGCGACCTGGGCGACATCCTCGGCAACCTGTTCGGCGGCGCGGCGGGCGGCGCGCGGCGCGGCCGGCGCAGGCCGCCGAGCGCGGCGCCGACCTGCAGGTCGACGTGACGGTGTCGTTCGACGACTCGCTGAACGGCGTCGAGGTGCGCGTGCCCGGTCGAGAAGCCGGACACCTGCGAGCACCTGCCACGGCAGCGGCGCCAAGCCGGGCACGACGCCGAAGATCTGCCCGGAGTGCGAGGGCCGCGGCGTGGTCGCTCACAACCAGGGGCCGTTCGCGCTGTCGCAGCCGTGCCCCACGCTGTCACGGCCAGGGCACGATCATCGAGCAGCCCGTGCGCCACGTGCCGCGGCACGGGCGTGCAGAGCAGGACGCGCCGGCTACAACGTCAAGATCCCGGCCGGCGTCAAGGACGGCACGCAAGCATCAAGCATCAAGGGCAAGGGCGAGGCCGGCCTGCGCGGCGGCCCGGCCGGCGACCTCTACGTCGTCGTGCACGTCGAGCCGGACGACGCTGTTCGAGCGCCGCGGCGACGACCTCGTGGTCGAGGTGCCGGTCACGGTGGCCGAGGCGGCGCTCGGCGCGACCGTCAAGGTCCCGACGCCGGGCGGCGGCCGCGTGTCGCTCAAGGTGCCGGCCGGCAGCCAGGACGGGCGCACGCTGCGCGTGCGCGGCAAGGGCGCGCCCAGGCTCAAGGGCGGGCACGGCGACCTGCTGGTGCGGCTGCGCGTCGACGTGCCCGCGCAAGCTGACAAGGACCAGAAGCAGCTGTTCGAGAAGCTCGGCGGCGACGCTCGCCGACCCGCGCTCGACGGCTGACTGAGCCGCAGCTGACGACCGACGGCGGAGACCCGGTCATGAGCCAGCGACGACGACAGCGACAGACCGCTCTTCATGATCTCGGTGGCGGCCGAGCTCGCCGGCATGCACCCGCAGACGCTGCGCATGTACGAGCGGCGCGGGCTGCTGCGGCCGCAGCGGACGGCCAAGAACACGCGCCGCTACTCGCAGCGCGACGTGGAGCGGCTGCGCCGCATCCAGGAGCTCACCGAGCTCGGCCTCAACCTGGCCGGCGTGGAGCGCGTGCTCGCCATGGAGGAGCAGCTCGACGTCATGCGCGCGCGAGCTGCAGCTGCTGCAGGCGCAGCTGAGCGAGGTCGACCAGCCGCCATGCGCCGCGAGGTCGAGCGCTCGAGCGCATGCCGCACCGGCATGGACTCGTGCCCGTGTCCGCGCCGGATCGTGCGCTCGGGCCGCCGCCGGCCGGCACGCCGGGCCCGCGACGCCCGCGACAGCTCTGCAGGAACGAGAGCAAGCAAGCATGGACGTGAACAACTTCTCCGAGCGGGCCCGCGAGGCCTCGAGACGGCGCAGGGCGTCGTCCGCCGCGGCCCCGGCAACGTGCTCGGCACCGAGCACCTGCTGATCGGCGTGCTCAGCCTGCCCGGCGGCGTCGTCGAGCAGATCCTCAACGTCCTGGGCGTCGACAAGGGCGTCCTGATGACGCGCGCCAACCAGCTGGCCCAGAACCAGCCGGTGGGCACCGAGCGGGCCGTCCGGGCCCGCCGAGATGCTCTACATGACGCCGCGCGCCAAGGCCGCCCTCGACATCGCCGTGCAGGAGGCCCAGAAGCTGGGCGACGAGTTCGTCGGCACCGAGCACCTGCTGCTCGGCATCTTCCTCGAGGGCGAGGGCCCGGGCAGCGCCATGCTGCGCGACGTCGGCGTCACCGAGGAGCGCGCTGCGCCGCGCGCTGAGCCAGGTCCGCGCCACCGGCGAGGACTACGAGGCCACGGCCACGCGGCGAGAGCATGCTCAAGAAGTACACGCGCGACCTCACGGCGCTGGCGCGCGAGGGCAAGCTCGACCCCGTCATCGGCCGCGACGAGGAGATCAAGCGCGTCATCCAGGTGCTCGTCGCGGCGCACCAAGAACAACCCGGTGCTCATCGGCGAGCCCGGCGTGGGCAAGACCGCCATCGCCGACGGGCTCGCCCAGAAGATCGTCGTCGGCGACGTGCCCGAGATCCTGCGCGGCAAGCGCGTGCTGGCGCTCGACCTCGGCGGCATGGTGGCCGGCGCCAAGTACCGCGGCGAGTTCGAGGAGCGCCTCAAGGGCGTGCTGGACGAGATCCAGCGCTCGCAAGGACGTGGTGCTCTTCATCGACGAGCTGCACACGGTGGTGGGCGCGGGCGCCGCCGAGGGCGCCATCGACGCCTCCAACATGATGAAGCCGATGCTCGCCCGCGGCGAGCTGCAGTGCGTCGGCGCCACGACGCTCGACGAGTACCGCAAGCACATCGAGAAGGACGCCGCCCTCGAGCGCCGCTTCCAGCCGATCCTCGTCGACGAGCCGACGGTCGAGGAGACGATCGCCATCCTCGACGGGCCTGCGCGACAAGTACGAGGCGCACCACAAGGTCAAGATCACCGACGCCGCGATCCGCGCGGCGGCCGAGCTCTCGCGACCGCTACATCAGCGACCGCTTCCTGCCGGACAAGGCCATCGACCTGCTCGACGAGGCGGCCAGCAAGCTGCGCATCGAGGCGACCATGCTGCCGCCCGACCTGCGCGAGATGGAGCTGCGCCTGCAGGAGCTCACGCGCGAGGGCGCGGCGGCCGTGCAGGCGCAGGACTACGAGCGCGCCGCGCAGCTCAAGGAGCAGACCGACAAGATCCAGGAGACCTTCGTCACCGCCAAGGACGCGTGGCTCGCGGACAAGGGCATCGCCGACGCGACCGTGGACGCGGACGACATCGCCGAGCTCGTGAGCAAGTGGACCGGCATCCCGGTGCAGCGCATGCTGCAGGAGGAGGCCGACAAGCTGCTCGCCATGGAGGAGAAGCTGCACGAGCGCGTGATCGGCCAGGACCGCGCCGTGGCGGCCGTGAGCGAGGCCGTGCGCCGCGCGCGCGCCGGCCTCAAGGACCCCAAGCGCCCGATCGGCTCGTTCATCTTCCTCGGCCCCACGGGCGTGGGCAAGACCGAGCTGGCGCGGGCGCTGGCCGAGTTCCTGTTCGACGACGAGGCGGCGCTGGTCCGCCTCGACATGAGCGAGTACATGGAGAAGCACACCGTGTCGCGGCTCGTCGGCGCGCCGCCCGGCTACGTGGGCTACGACGAGGGCGGCCAGCTCACCGAGGCGGTGCGGCGCCGCCCGTACAGCGTCATCCTCTTCGACGAGATCGAGAAGGCGCACCCGGACGTGTTCAACGCGCTGCTGCAGATCCTCGACGACGGCCGGCTCACGGACGGCAAGGGCCGCACCGTGGACTTCAAGAACACGGTCATCATCATGACCAGCAACGTCGGCACCGCCGTGCATCCACCGGCAGCGCCTCGGCTTCGCGCCCGACGGCGACGAGCGCGACGCACGAGGACCTCGAGAAGCAGCTGCATGGACGAGCTGCGGCAGGGCGTTCCGGCCGGAGTTCCTCAACCGCATCGACGAGATCATCGTCTTCGACCCGCTCGACACAGGAGCAGCTGGCCGCAGATCGTCGACCTGCTGCTCGACGCACCTGCGCCGGCAGGTCGAGGCCCAGGGCATGACGCTGGAGGTCACGAAGGCCGCCAAGGAGTTCGTGGCGGAGCAGGGCTACGACGCCGAGTACGGGGCGCGGCCGCTCAAGCGAGCCATCCAGCGCCTCGTCGAGAACCCGCTGTCCAGCGCCCTGCTGCGCGGCGAGTTCGAGGAGGGCGACACCATCAAGGTGGATGTCGCCGACGGCGCCGTGGTGTTCGCCAAGGAGCGGGTATAGTGGGTGACGATGCGGAAGGGACGGACTCTGCTCTACGGTGGCGTCGTGGGCGCGGCGCTCGGCGTCGTGCTGGCGCCGCGCCTCGGCGAGTCACGCCGCACGGCGCTCACCCGGCTGCGGCTGGCGATGCGCACGGGCCGCGGCTCGCTGGCCGGCTTCGCCGGCACGCCGTGCTCGACGGCCGGCCCCACCTCCGCACAGGCGGAGGAGGCGACGGCCTGGCCGCACGGCCGCAGCGGCGCGCGCCCTCCGCGCCGACCGACGCACCGCCTAGCTGAAGGGGGACGGATGGCCGAGAACCGCGACGACGCAGGCGATGCGCGTCGACATCGGCTTCAAGGAGCTCGAGATCGTCGCCTACATCGGCGACTTCAAGATCGTCGGCTTCGCGCACTTCGGCGTGGGCACAGCGCGCCAGCTCACGACGCGCCTCGGACTACATCCGGGCGTTCAGCGACAGTCGCGCATCACGCTCTCCCGGGTGCGCATCTACAGCCAGGACCACCCAGGAGCTGCTCGGAGACGGCCCCGTTCATCATCCTCAATCTGGACAAGGTCGACTTCCTCTACGCGCGCGACGACGAGGAGACGGCCCCGGACTGACGCGCTCGGCGGCACGCCGCGAGTGCCCCGAGCCTCAGGAGACCGCCATGTATCGGATCGACCTGCTGATCCCCACGGCGCGCTTCGTGTTCAGCGTCGAGGGCGACGCCGTCGACGTGCTGCCCGAGCATCGCTCGCCGGAGGCCTTCGGACAGTACCGCGCAGTGGGCGGCCACCAGGCCGGTGGTCGGCATGACCACGTTCCCCAACACGGTGCTGCTCCGCGGGCCGCGCACGATCCTCGTCGACCCCGGTCTCCACCTGCAGAACGCGCCCGTGCTGCGGGCGCTCGAGGCGCGCGGCCTCTCGCCGGCGGACGTGGACCAGGTGGTGCTGACGCACGCGCACCTCGATCACGCCGGCGCCTGCGCCGACGTGCTGGTGCCGGTCACGGTCCACGGCTCGAGACGCGGGCGGCCGTACTGGCCGCTCGTCGGCGGCGTGCTCGAGCTGCTCCCGCTCAGCCTGCTCGAGGGTGAGGAGGGCGAGCTGGCGCCGGGCCTGCGGTGGGCGCTCACGCCCGGCCACTGCGACGGGTCACATCAGCCTGTGCGTCGAGACCGCGGAGGGGCCGCAGGTGCTGTGCGGCGACACCATCGGCCCGTCCCGGACGGCGTTCGACGCCATGGCGCCGGCCGGCCCGGACGGCCGCGGAGCTGCTCGCCTCATGGCGGCGCATCCGCGCCTGGCGACCCGGCGCGCATCATCGCCGGCCACCTGCCGCCGTTCGCGCCGTGAGCCGCCGCGCCGCGGCTGCAGCCGGGCGCTGTGCTACACTAACTGCTCCGTGATCCGCAAGGAGTCTTCTGCGTGCCTATCTACGAGTATCAGTGTGACGACTGCGGGACCTCGTTCGAGGTCATGCAGAAGATGAGCGACGACGCCCTGGACGTGTGCGAGCAGTGCGGCGGTCACCTGCGCAAGGTGCTGCATCCGGTGGCCATCCACTTCAAGGGGTCCGGCTTCTACACCACGGACTACGGGCGCGGCTCCGGCCGCCGCGGCCGGCGCGCAAGGACGGCGCCGGCGCGGACGGCGAGAGCTCGTCCGGCGGCCAGTCCTCCGCACGGCGCCGCGGCCGAGCCCGCCAAGCCCGCCGGCGACGGCAAGCCGAAGGAGAGCAAGGCGGCCACCTGAGGCCGCCTTGCGCGCGGGGATGGACGGGAGCAGCCAGCCGGCGGTAGCGGGCAGCCGCCCAGCGACGGACTCCCTGCGCAAGGCGCGCACCACGCTGCGCAGCCTCGTCGAGCGACAGCCCCTCCCGGCTGCCGTCCCTCAACCTGGTCGCCGACGCCATCCGGCTCGAGCTGGAGAAGCGCGGCAAGGTGGCGCTCCTCTACGTCAGCCTCGACCGCTACGGCCGCCTGGAGCCGATCTTCGGCTGGCGCATCGTCGCGCGACATCCTCGACGCGGTGGCCAGCCAACCTCAACGGCATGACGGGCAGCAGCCTGCGCCGCCTCGACGTGGTGAGCGACTTCACGCTCACCGACGACGCCTTCATCGTGCTGCTGTCGCCGCCGCGGTCCGCGCCAGACGATCGCGCCGACGACCTGGCCGCGGTGACGCGGCGCGTGTACGAGCGCCTGCAGTCGCTGCTCCTCAACGACCTCGCGCCGGGCGTGTACGACCGCGTGCACCCCTCCGTCGGCGCGGCCATCCTGGAGGCCGACGATGAGCTCACCTTCGAGCAGAACCTGCAGCAGGGCGTGGCCCTGGCCATGCAGGCCGCGGCCGAGCAGGCGGCGGTCTACGACGCGCGAGCTGGAGACAGACGCTCGCCGATTGCGTCGAGCGCGCCGAGCTCGAGCCGCTGTTCGAGCCCATCGTGGACCTCGACGGCGAGGCCGTGCTCGGCTACCGCAGCAGCGTGCGCGGGCCCTTCTACTCGCCGCTGCGGCTCCCGGACGTGCTGCTCGACGTCGCGCGCCACTCGCCGCTGCTGCCGTCCTACGGCATCGCCGCGCGCGAGGCCACCGTGACCGCGGCGGTCGGGCTGCGTGCCCGACGACCTGCTCTTCCTCGGCTGCGCCGCCGGCCGAGCTGCCCAACGCCGCCGTGGTCGCCGTCAGCGAGTTCTACTCGCTCAACAAGGCCCTGGTGCCGCAGCACGTGGTGTTCGAGATCGACGCCGACGAGCTGGGCGTCAACACGGCGTCCACGCTGCGCACGCTCGCGGACGTGCGCGACATGGGCTTCCAGCTGTGCGTCGCCGGTCTCGGCGCTCAGTTCACGACGCTGGAGCTCATCGCCGAGGCGAGCCCGGACTTCCTGTGTCTCGACCCCATGCTCGTCACGACCGTGGAGAACGAGGCCACACGCCGTCGAGGTGGTGCAGCTGCTGGTGCGCTTCGCCGATCGCGTCGGCGCGCAGCTCATCGCCACCGGCGTGCGCGACGAGCAGCAGCAGCGGCAGCTGCAGCGCAACGGGGTCGAGCTGTTCTGCGGCGAGCTCTACGCGCGCCCGGACACGCGGTTGCCGGCGGTCGGCTTCACGGCGTAGACGCCGGCGCGCCGCTGCGCGGCGCCCGGCGGACGGTCAGGCGCTGAGGCTCGCGGGCAGCGGGACTCTCGCTCGCTGCTGCCCGCGATAGATCGTCACGCGGTTGCGGCCGCGCCGCTTGGACTCGTAGAGCGCCGCGTCGGCGCGCTCGATGAGCTCGGTCTCGTCGGCGGCGCCCTCCGGGTACGACGCCACGCCCGCCGAGATGGTGGCGTACATCTTCTCGCCGCGCACCTCGACGTCCGTGGCCTCGACGGCGCGGCGCAGGCGCTCGGCCAGCTCGTAGCCGTGCGCCTCGTCGCCGCGGATGAGCACGGCGAACTCCTCGCCGCCGTAGCGCGCGGCCATGTCCGCCTCGCGCACCAGCGCCGCCGAGCGTGGCGCCCAGGCGGCGCAGCAGCTCGTTGCCCGCCTCGTGGCCGTGGCGGTCGTTGAACTGCTTGAAGTGGTCGAGGTCGAGCATGAGCAGGCACAGCTCGCCGCCGTAGCGGTCGACCTTGGTGACCTCGTTGTGCAGGTAGTCGACGAAGGTGCCGTAGTTGTACAGGCCGGTGAGGCGGTCGCTGAGGGACGAGGCGGCGAGCCGCGTCTGGGTGCTGTGGTTGCGGCGCTGCAGCGGCCCAGCAGCAGGCCGGCGAGCGAGGAACAGGGCGGTGCCCAGCAGCGCCTGGCGGATCGACGTCGGGCGTGGCCTCCGCGCGGAAGCTGTAGTACAGCACGAAGAAGTTGCCCAGCCAGAAGGTGACGGCCAGGCTGCCGAGCTCGAAGAAGAACACGGCCCCCAGGAACAGGGGGAAGATGAACAGCGGCCACAGATAGGCGGCGCCGACCACGGCCACGAGCCCGCTGACGCCGGCGAGGGCCACGACCAGCGCGACGGCGCGGCGCACCGTGAGGCGCCGGTCGCCGGGCTGGTCGACGCGGCTGGTCTCGCTCACGCGGCTCCTCTCACAGCCGTTCATCCGCAGCTCCTACGACGAGCGCGCCCACTCTCCTGCCGGCCGGGCCGCGCCCGGGGTGTTGCCCGCCAAGGCGACGGGCGGCGCCGAGGGGCCGGCTGTGCCGCGTCGCGGTTCACCCGGCCCCGCTCCCGGTACAATGCAGCTGTGACCCTGCAGATCCTCCTCACCAACGACGACGGCATCGACTCCCCCGGCATCGCCGTGCTGCGGCGCGCCGCTCGACGGCCTGGGCGAGGTCACCACCATCGCGCCGGACCGCAACAACAGCGCGGTGGCGCGGGGCATCACCATCGACCGCGCCCTCTCGCCTGAAGCCGCACGACGTTCGGCGACGGCTGGCCGGGCATCGCCTGCGACGGCACGCCGTCCGACTGCGTGCGCGTCGCGCTGCTCGGCGTCGCGACGCCCGGCGCCCGACCTCGTCGTCTCCGGCGTCAACCTCGGCGCCAACATCGGCGCCGACGTCACCTACTCCGGCACCGTCGGCGCCGCCTTCGAGGCGGCGCTGCGCGGCCAGCCCGGCGCTGGCCTTCTCCGTGGAGGCGCGCGAGCCGCGCTGGCTGGAGCGAGGCCGCGCCCGTCATCCGCACCATGGTCGAGCACGTCGTCGAGCGCGGGCTGCCGCGGCACAGCATCCTCAACGTGAACCTGCCGGACAGGCCGCTCGCCGCGATCACCGGCATCCGGCCGGCGCGTCTCGGCGGCGCCAGCTGCCACGACCGCGTCTGCCTGGACGGCGACGGGAGCGCGGCGCCGGGCTCCGCCACGCGCGAGTACTTCCTGCCCTGCGAGCGCGCCGGCGGTCGGGCGAGTGGGTCGACACCGACTTCGACGCTGGTCGCCTCCGGCTCCGTGGCCGTCACCCCCTGCGCTACGACCTGCTGGACCCCGCCCTGCTCGCGGAGCTGTCGCTCTGGGACCTCGACCTCGACGGCATCCGGACGGCGGGAGCGTGAACGGGTTCGACCCGGTCGTCTTCGACCTCGACGGCACCGTCGTCGACACCGTCGAGCTCATCGTCGAGTCGTTCCGCTACGCCACGCGGACGGTCCTGGGCGAGGAGCTGCCCGACGAGCTCATCATCGCCGGCGTCGGCCAGCCGCTCATGGCGCAGATGGAGCGGCTCTCCGCCGCGACCACGCGCAGGAGCTCTACGACGTCTACCGCGAGTACAACCACCGCCGGCACGACGAGCTCATCCGCGGCTACGAGGGCATGGAGGAGATGCTCGCCGCGCTCAAGGCGGCCGGCCGGCGGCTCGGCATCGTCACCTCGCAAGAGCCGCGGACACGACGGAGATGGCGTTCCGCGCCGTCGGGCTGCGGGAGCACTTCGACGTCATCGTCACGGCGAGCGACACCGTCGGAGCACAAGCCGTCGCCGGCGCCGCTCCTGCTGTGCCTGGAGCGGCTGGGCGCCGCCGGCCGACGGCGCGCATCTACGTGGGCGACAGCCCGGTGGACATCGAGGCCGGCGCGGCGGCCGGCATCGCGACCGCGGCCGTGGCCTGGGGCGTCTTCGGCCGCGAGGCGCTGCTGGCGGCGTCGCCCGACTACTGGCTCGACGACCCGGCGGAGCTGCTGCGTCTGTGCCTGCACGGCGAGGGCCGGCGCGTGAGCGCGGGCGGGGCCTCCGGCCCGGCCCGCGCCTGAAGGACCGGCCGGCGGCAGCCGGCGAAAGGGGGAGAGGGTGAGCGACATCGGCGAAGCCGCGGCGCGCGCCGCGGAGCTCCGGGAGCTCATCTCCCGGCACGCGTATCTGTACTACGTCCTCGACGCGCCGGAGATCGACGACGCCGTCTACGACACCCTGTACCGGGAGCTCGCAGGCGCTCGAGGAGGCGCTACCCCGAGCTGCGCACGCCCGACTCGCCCACGCAGCGCGTCGGCGCGCGCGCCGCTCGAGCGCTTCGACGCAGGTGCGCCATCTGGAGCCGATGCTGTCGCTGGCCAACGCCCGCAACGAGGACGAGCTGCGGGCGTGGGACCAGCGCAACCGGCGGCTGCTCGAGGCTCAGGGGCTCGACGGGCAGCGCCTGCGCTACGTCGTCGAGCCCAAGATCGACGGCCTCGCCATCTCGCTCACCTATCGCGACGGCCTCTTCACGCGTGGGGGCCACGCGCGGCAACGGCGAGATCGGCGAGGACGTCACCGCCAACCTGCGGACCATCGGCTCGGTGCCGCTGCGCCTGCCGTGCGCCGCCCGCCGCCCGTCGTGGAGGTGCGCGGCGAGGTCTACCTGCCGCTCGCCGCCTTCGCCCGGCTCAACGAGGCGCGCGCGGCGGAGGGTCTGCCGACCTTCGTGAACCCGCGCAACTCGGCCGCCGGCTCCATCCGCCAGCTCGACCCGGCGATCGCCGCGTCTCGCCCCCTCGAACGTCTGGTGCTACGCGATCGGCTACAGCGAGGGCCTGGACCTGCCGGACCACCACAGCGCCCTGGCGTGGCTGCGCGACCAGGGCTTCCGGGTGAATCCCGGCATCGAGACCGCCGACGACATCGATGCCGTCGCCGCAGTCGTGTCGTCGCTGGGAGGAGCGTCGCGCCGAGCTGGACTACGACATCGACGGCGCCGTGGTCAAGGTCGACTCGTTCGCGCTGCAGGCGGCGCTCGGCACCGTCGTCGCACGACCCGCGCTGGGCGATCGCCTTCAAGTTCGCGCCCACGACGGCGACGACGCGCCTGCACAGCATCGAGGTCAACGTCGGGCGCACCGGCGTGCTCACTCCGTTCGCCATGCTCGAGCCGGTCTTCGTCGGCGGCGTCACCGTCGAGCGGGCGACCTGCACAACGAGGACGACATCCGCCGCAAGGACATCCGCCCGGGCGACGACGTCATCGTGCAGCGCGCCGGCGACGTGATCCCGCAGGTGGTCGGGCCGGCCACGAGCGGCAGCGTCGAGGAGGACGGGCGGCGCATCGAGCGCGAAGCGCGCCACGCCGCCCTGCCGCGAGTGGGACGATGCCTGCGCGCCTGTCCGGCCTGCGGCGCGGCGGTCGTGCGCGAGACGGGCGAGGTGGCGGTGCGCTGCCCGAACCGCTCCTGCCCCGCCCAGCTCGTCGAGAGCATCAAGCACTTCGTGAGCAAGGGCGCCATGGACATCGACGGCATGGGCGAGGGCTCGTGGAGGAGCTCTACGCGGCGGGGCTCATCCGCAACGTCGCCGACCTGTACCGCCTCACCCGCGAGGACCTGCTCGCCATGCAGGGCTTCGCCCTGGACAAGAAGACCGGCGTGGCCAAGCGCGCGGACCGGGTGCTCGCCTCCATCGACGCTTCGAAGAGCGGCCCTTCGTCCGCGTGCTCGATGCGCTCGGCATCCGGCACGTCGGGGGCGTCACCGCGCAGGCGCTCGTGGACGCGTTTCCCAGCGTCGACGCGCTCATGGCGGCGACCCAGGACGAGCTCGCCGCCGTGCCCGGCATCGGCCCCGTCGTCGCCGAGACCGTCGAGCAGTTCCTGGCCGACGACCGCAACCTCGAGACCATCGAGAAGCTGCGGGCGGCCGGCGTGCGCCTCGCGGAGACGCAGTCGGCCCCGGTCCGGGGAGCACTGAGCGGCAAGACGTTCGTGCTGACCGGCAAGCTTGCGGGCTTCACGCGCGGCGAGGCGCAGGCGCGCATCGAGGCCCTCGGCGGCCGGGTGAGCGGTTCGGTGAGCAAGGCGACGGACTTCGTGGTCGTCGGCGAGGACGCGGGCTCCAAGCTTGCAAAGGCGACGCAAACTCGGCGTGGCCACGCTCGACGAGGCGGGGTTCGTCCGCATGATGGACAACGCCGCCGCTTCGCGGGACGACGACGACCTGTGGCGGACGGACGATGGAAAGCGGTCGTGAACCTCACTCAAAACGACGCGATGTCCGGCAGGCTGATCGAGCTGCTTGCTACATATCGCTTAATATTCGGTTAATCTCTCCTTCCAACATCCCTCATACAGTCCGCCCTGCGACGCTTCCCGTCTCCGAGAAGCCCGCTGCCAGCGCCCAAGAGCTGGTACCTCCTATCTTCTTCTTGGTCCGCCCCGGCCCCGGGCGGACCACGGCCCGACGGCCGGCGGGCAGCGCCGCCCCCCAATGCGGCAGGCCCGCCGGCCCCAGGCCACCAGTGAGGGCGCGTATCCACATCACACCCCCCGGATACGCGCGCCTCGTAATCCTGCGGCAACTGTCGCCTTCGCGCGGGTTCGCGCTGCCTTCATGACAGCGCAACATTCCGCGGGCAGACTCTGCACTGGCTCCTTTCGCTGGCAAGCGAATGACCCCCACCCACGAGGGTTCACCCCAAACCCTTGCCCGAGGCCCCGTTCCCCGACGGGGCCTCGCCCCTTTAAGGCTCGGCCGCCGATCGACGCCGCGCGGTTCGCGCGGCTTCTGCGACGGCACGCGGCGAACTTTGCCCAAGTATTGGGCGGTGACAGGCGCGAGCGCCGCGGCTACGCTGTGCCACGGGCGGCCGGCGCCGGCGCAGAGGCGCCGGCCTCGACATCAGCCGGTCGCGGCATCGGGGGCCTCGTGGACACACAGATCCCGACGCGCATGGGGGACGGCGCGCTCGTGCGCATGACGCGAGCGGACCTCGAGCGCGAGGTGGACGAGGGGGTCGCCGCCGCCGTGCGGCGCGCCAAGGTGCCGCCGCTCGGCGCCGACGAGATCGCGCATCTCGTCGACATCTTCGCCAGTCCGCAGCCGCTTCAGCGCCGTCGACATCGGCGACGAGGTCACGCTCAGCTACGACGGCTGCGGCAGCCAGGACATGGGCACGCGCGTCAACGATCTGCAGTACTACGAGCAGTACCTCTGCGCCGACTCCGTCGAGCTCTATCACCACGACTACTCGTTCAAGCCCGTCAAGACGGTGCATCGACTACGAGCAGACGGTGATGCGGCAGGCGCAGTCCATCATCACCGTGCCCTGCGGCTACGGCGCCATGCCCGACCTGGGCCGGTACACGGCGCCGGACGGCCCGCGTGCCGAACTGGGCGCAGCTGCTGCCGCTCGGGCGCATCGACGAGGCGCGGGCCGCGCAGGAGGAAGCGGTGGGTCTCGCCGCCGACGACATCGTGTTCGTGGCCGCGGGCATGGCGGAGGCCGGCGTCGACTTCATCGACCTGGACACGGCCGGGGCGGCGGGCGACGCGGACTTCCTCGCCGCCCTGACGGCCATCGAGCGCATCCGCGCCGGGTTCCCCGACCTGGGCATCCAGCTCGGGATGGCCAGCGAGTTCGTGCTCGGCATGCACGGCGAGCTCGAGTACCACGGCGTGCGGCTCGCCGGGCTGTGGCCGGCCGACCAGGCGCGGCTGGCCGCCAAGGCGGGCGCCACCATCTTCGGCCCCGCCATCAACGTCAACACCGGCAGGTCGGTCGCCTGGAACGTGGCGCGCACCCTGCACCATCGCCAAGCCGTGCTGCGAGCAGTCGACCATCCCGGTGCACCTCAACGGCGGCATGGGCGTGGGCGGCGTGCCCATGCACATCCTGCCGCCGGGCGACGCCACGTCGCGCGCCTCCCGGGCGGCCGTCGACATCCTGCGCCTGGACGGCTTGTAGGTCGGCGCCGGCGACGTCTACGGCCAGGCGATCAGCCACGGCGTCGCCTCGGGGATGGGCGGGATCCGGACCGCCGGAGATCTGGTGGCCCGGATGCAGATCACCCGGGGCATGCGCCTCACCGAGGCCAAGGACCACGTGGCGGGCAGGCTCGCCGTGTCGCCCGCCGACCTCTCGGACCCCATCGTCATGCTCGACCTGCGCAAGGAGCTCGGTCTGGGCGCGGCGCTGGAGGGCGGCGAGATCGCGGGCATCGGCGATGCGGTCGGCCTGGAGGCCAAGTTCCACATCGCCGCGCTGCTCGACATCCCGATCGCGTCGGTCCAGCGGTTCCGGGCCGTCACCGCTCCCCGCGAGACGCGTCCGCGCTGATCGCCCGGCCTCGCCGCGCCGCCCGGCTGGTACACTTGTGCGCGCGCCGGGCCGGCGTAGCTCAGCTGGCAGAGCAGCCGCCTTGTAAGCGGCAGGTCGGCGGTTCGATTCCGCCCGCCGGCTCCACGAAGGGCATCCCCGGCGACCGCCTCTCATCGCTCCTCACGCCGCCATGACGCCGGTGGCGGCTCGCCGCGAGCGTGCTGTACAGTTGCCCGCGGAGGTCCGCTCTCCAGCGGTCGAACGCTTCGCCCACCCGTGGTCACCCCTCGGACCTCCGCTGACCGCCACGCGGCAAGCGGTCGATCCGGCCGAAGCACGGAGGTGATGGTTGGAGCCGAAGATCCCTACGCGCATGGGTGACGGGTCGCTCGTCGAGCTGACCCGCTCCGAGATCAAGGCCGATCTCGAGGCAGGCACCCAGATCGCGGCCAAGAAGGCCAAGGTCCCGGAGCTCACGCAGGACGAGCTCGACCATCTGCTCGACATCTACGCGTCGCCGGCCCGGTTCACCGCCGTCGACATCGGCGACGAGGTGATCCTCTCGAACGACGGCACGGGCACCAAGCACATCGGCAACAGGGTGCAGGACCTGCAGTCGTACGAGGCGCTGCTCGGCGTGGACATGGTCGAGCTCTGGCAGATCGACTACTCCTACAAGGCGATCAAGACCAACGTGGCCCACGAGGGTCAGTCCATGAAGATCGCCCAGGCGCTGCTCACCAACCCCGTGCAGTACGGCGCCATGCCGGACCTGGGCCGCTACTCCAAGCCGGACGGCCCCATCCCCAACTGGTCCGAGCTGCTGCCCATGGGCAAGATCGACGAGGCGCGCGCGGCCCAGGAAGAGGCCGCGGAGATGCTCGTCGACGACATCGACTTCGTCGCCGACAACATGGTGGCGGCCGGCGCCGACGGCATCGACATGGACACCACCGGCGCGGCCGGCGACGCGGACTTCCTCGCCGCCCTGCGCGCCTGCCGGATCCTGCGCGACAAGTACCCGTGGCTGGGCATCGAGATCGGCATGGCGGCCGAGTTCGTGCTCGGCATGCACGGTCAGCTCGAGTTCGACGGCGAGCGTCTGGCGGGCATGTGGCCCAAGGACCAGCTGCGCATGGTGCAGGCTGCCGGGGCGAGCATCTACGGGCCGGCCGTGAACATCAACACGGGCAAGTCGACGGCCTGGAACATCGCCCGGGCCATCACGTTCATCAAGCCGGCCGCCGAGATCGCCGAGATCCCCGTGCACGTGAACGTGGGCATGGGCGTGGGCGCGGTGCCCACGTGCGTGTACCCGCCGGCCGACGCTACGTCGCGGGCCAGCAAGGCCTTCGTGGAGATCCTCCGGATCGACGGGTACTAGGCAGGCACCGGTGATCCCCTCGGCATGGAGGGGGCCCACACGCAAGCTTCGGGCATGGGCGGAATGCGTACGGCCGGAGACCTGGTCGCCCGCATGCAGATGACCCGCAGGATGCGTCTCAAGGAAGCCAAGCAGTACGTGGCCGGCAAGCTCGGCTGCACGCCGCGCGACCTGAGCGACCCCATCGCGATGGAGCAGATCCGTCTCGAGAAGGGCCTCGGTACGCTGGCGGCCACATCCTCCACGCACCCCGATGAGCCGGGGATGATGGAGGCCAAGTTCAATATCAGCGACGCGCTCGACATCCCGATCAACTGCGTCGAGCGCTTCAAGAAGCGCGCGCGGATCGGGGCGCCGGCGGACTGACGGGGACGGGGCGGGAGACCTGCCCGGGAACGATGCAGCGCCGGCCGCACGGGCCGCGCGAGCAGCATGAGGGGGGCGCGGCGCCGCGCCCCCCTCGGCGCGTACGGGCCTGAGCGAGGATTCGCCGCGCGGGTATCAAGCACCGCGCACTCCCGGCGAACCGCGATGAGCGACCGTGTCCCTACGCGTGCGAAATGAATAAAGATGAACGAGAAACTTGTGCTGGGCGGCCCTGCCCACGTAGAATGCGTCACCGTTTCGGCGAAAGGAGAACGATGCGTCGCGCACACAAGCTGGCCGCGCTGCTTGCGGCGGCCGCCGTCCTGGCTCTCATCCTCATCGTCGCCGGCTGTGGCGGCTCCGATGAGGGCGACGGTGGCGGCGCCTCCGCGAGCCCGCAGGCCCAGGCCTACAAGATCGGCATCACGCAGATCGTCACGCACCCCGCGCTGGACGCGGCCGTGGCGGGCTTCAAGGCAGGGCCTGGCGGAGAAGGGCTTCACCAACGTGACCTATGACGACCAGAACGCCGAGGGCGACATGGCGACGGCTTCAAGCATCGCCCAGAAGTTCGCCAGCGAGGGACTGGACCTGATCCTCGGCGTGGCCACACCGACCACGCAGGCCGTGGTCAAGGCCGACAAGACAACGCCCATCGTCTTCACCGCGGTCACCGACCCCGTCGGCGCCGGGCTTGTGACCAATCCCGAGGCGCCGACCGGCAACGTGACCGGCGTCAGCGACCTGCTGCCGATGCAGCCGCATCTGGACCTCATCAAGCAGATCGTGCCGGACGTCAAGAAGGTCGGCGTGCTCTACAACGCCGGCGAGTCCAACTCGCAGTATCTGATCGCGGAAGAGAAGAAGGCGGCCCAGGCGATGGGCATCGAGATCGTCGAGGCCACGGCCAGCAACTCCTCCGAGGTCAAGGCCGCCGCCGACTCGCTGGTCGGCCGCGTCGACGCCATCTCCGTGCTCACCGACAACACCGTGGTGTCCGCCCTGGAGAGCGTGGTCAAGGTCTGCCAGCAGAACGACATCCCGCTGATCGCCGGCGACACCGACAGCGTGAAGCGCGGCGCCGTGGCCGCCTACGCCTTCGACTACAAGGACCTGGGCGTGCAGGCCGGCTACATGGCGGCGGAGATCCTGAGCGGCACGCCCATCAGCGAGATCCCGGTGGAGTACGCCAACAAGCTGCAGCTCTCCGTCAACCCGGCCGCGGCCGAGGCGATGGGCATCACGCTGCCCGCCGACCTCACCTCGAAGGCGGTCAACACCTTCTAGCAGCGACAGGCGCCGCGCGGGGCGAACGCCCCTTGCGAGGCGCGATAGACTTCAGGGCCGGGGCCGCCTAGGCGGCCCCGGCCCTGGCCTCGACGTTCGGAGTCACCCACCGTGGAAGCGATCTTCACCAGCGGACTGCAGCAGGGGCTCCTGTACTGCTTCATGGTCCTGGGCGTGTATCTCACGTTCCGCGTCCTGGACTTCCCGGACCTGACGGTGGACGGCAGCCTGCCGCTCGGCGCCGCCGTCACGGCGGCGATGATCGCCGGCGGCCAGTCGCCCTGGCTGGCGACCCTCGCCGGCGTGGCCGCCGGGCTCTGCGCCGGCGTCGTCACCGGGTTCCTGCACGTGCTGCTCAAGATCGGCTCCGGCGATTCGACCGGCAACAACTACGGGCCCAAGCTCCTCGCCGGCATCCTCACCATGACCGGCCTGTACACGGTGAACCTGCGCGTCATGGGCAGGAGCAACACCCCGCTGCTCGGCGTCGAGACCATCTTCGAGAAGCTGGGGGCGCTCCTCAACGTCCTCATGGCGGACTGGTATCTCATCGCCGCGGTGGCCGCTGCTCGCCATCGCCGTCAAGTACGCGCTGGACTGGTTCCTGCACACGGAGTTCGGCCTGTGCCTGCGCGCCACCGGCGACAACGAGCAGATGATCCGCGCCATGGGCACCAACACGGAGTTCACGCGCATCATCGGCCTGGGCGTCGCCAACGCCCTGGTGGCGCTCACCGGGTCGCTCGTGGCGCAGCAGCAGGGCTTCGCCGACGTGGGCATGGGCATCGGCACCATCGTCGCCGGCCTCGCCGGCGTGATCATGGGCGAGGTCATCTTCGGCGAGCGCAGCGTCAGCTGGGTGCTGTTCAGCGTCATCGGCGGCTCCATCGTCTACCGCCTGCTGATCGCCGTGAGCCTCCGCCTGGGCATCGACCCCACGGACCTCAAACTGCTGACCGCCGTGCTGGTCGTGGTGGCGCTCTCGATCCCCACCGTGCGGCGCAGGGTGGTGCGGGCGTGAGCGCGCCTGAGCCCGTGCGGCTGCGGGGCGTGCGCAAGGTCTTCTTCCCGGGCACACCCAACGAGGTCGTCGCCCTGGCTGGCATTGACCTGGACGTGCCCGCCGGCCAGTTCGTGAGCATCATCGGCTCGAACGGCTCGGGCAAGTCGACGCTGCTCAACGCGGTGGCCGGCACGTTCGCGCTCACCGACGGCAGGATCACGCTCGGCGGGCGTGACGTCACGAGGCAGAAAGAGTACGTGCGCAGCCGCTCCATCGGCAGGGTGTTCCAGGACCCGCGCGCCGGCACGGCGCCGGACATGACGATCGAGGAGAACCTGGCCCTCTCGCTGATGCGCTCGCGGCGCAGCGGCCTCGGCATCGGGGTCACCAATCGTCGCCGGCAGGCGATGAGGGAACAGCTCGGCCGCCTGGGCATGGGGCTCGAGGACCGCCTGAAGGCACAGGTGAACAAGCTCTCCGGCGGGCAGCGCCAGGCGATGTCGCTGCTCATGGCCACCGTGGCCGAGCCCAGCCTGCTGCTGCTGGACGAGCACACCGCGGCGCTGGACCCCAAGGTCGCGGCGACGATCATGGACCTGACGGGCAAGATCGTCGCCGAGCGCGACCTCACCACGCTGATGGTCACGCACAACATGGAGCTGGCGCTGCGCTTCGGCGAGCGTCTCATCATGATGCACGCCGGTCGCATCGTCCTGGACCTGGACGCGGCGCAGAAGCGCACGCTGCAGGTGAGCGACCTCATCGAGAAGTTCCACGAGGTCGCCGGCGAGGCCTTCGCCGTCGACCGCATGCTGCTCGACTAGTCTCAGTCGGGGGCTTCGGCCGCCGCTGCCCCGACGATGTCCTCCAGCCTCTCCGCGGCGCCGTCGGGCAGCGGCTTCGGGCGATGCGTGGCGAGGATCTCCTCGACGACCGCGGCGGCGCGAGCCGCCTCGCTCGAGCGCTGCGCCGTCCAGGCGTCGTAGGAGCCCCGCACGAAGAGCCGCGGCATCAGGTGCTCGCCGTCGCGCAGGAACCTGCGGCTCTCGCGCGAGCTCAGGAAGTGACCGCCCGGCCCCACCGTCGCGCTCAGCTCGAACATGACGTGCTCGTCGTCGAGCGCCAGGCCGCGCCTCAGGCGCTCGGCCTGGCGCACCACCTCCGCGTCGAGCACGAGTTTGGGAAGGTACAGGAGCTGCGCCGCGTCCAGCATGCCGATCCCGGTCAGCAGGTCCGCCCCCGCGAGCATGGAGAAGAAGGCCATCGTGGCGCCCTCGACGCCGCTCTGCATGCCCAGCTCCTTGGCGTCGGAGCTGAAGCCGCAGGAGAGGACGGGCAGGCCGTAGTGGCGCCCCATCTCCGTGAGCGCCTGGTTGAGCAGGGTGACCTCGGGGGCGCCGGCGGCGTACATCGAGGTGCGCATGTCCATGACCCCCGCGTTCCCGACGTAGATGACGGGGCAACCGGGCGCCGCGAGCTGCAGCATCGCCAGCGTCGCCAGCACCTCGGCGTTGGTCTGGACGATCGTGCCGGCGAGCGTGAGCGGCGCCGTTGCGCCGGCCAGCGCCAGGCTGTAGACGGTGATGGGCACGCCGTTCGCGGCCAGCAGCAGCGCCGCCTCGAGGCTGTCGGCGTCATGCTGCAGCGGCGAGACCGGGCAGTACACGATCGAGAAGATCGGCCGGTCCGGCCGCCAGACGCCGTCGTCGCAGGCGGCCGCGAGCATCTCCATCACATACGGCACCTCGCGCGGCTCGAGGACCTCGCCTTCGACGTGCTTGCCCGTGCCCGCCAGCATCGCCTGCAGGCCGCGCAGCGACTGCGAGCTCGCCGGCGCGTCGCAGGGGTAGGCGGTGTACCAGCACACGCCGACCTCGTCGAGCGCATCGGCGACGATCATCGCCTCGGTCAGGTCGCGGGCCGTCGACGGCCGCCGCTCGCCGCTCCGGTGGTCCAGCGTCATCGCACCCATGCCGTCGTGGGTGACGAACGTGCGCGTATGGTCGAGGAGGGCGTCCCTGGACTGGTCCCGCGCGGCGAGCAGGACCTGCTTTGGCGCCGTCTCCAGCGCGCGCTCGACAAGGTCGGCGGGGAGGCGGGCGATGCCCGTCTCGTCGTCGACGATCGCGCCGGCGTCGCGCAGCAGAGCGAGGGCGCGCGGCGCCCGCGGCTTGACGCCGACGTCCGCCAGCAGCCGCAGGGTCTGGCCGTGGACGTACTCGATATCGTCCGCGCCGAGCATGCTGAGGCGCGGCCGCGCGATGGTCGGCTCGGCCCTCACCGCGGCAACCCCCTGGCCTTCTCCCCGGCCTGGCCGGCGAACGTCTCGGCTTGCTTGACGGGTCCGTTCACGCGTGGCTCCCTTCAGGCGACGCCGACGGCGACGTCGGTCTCCTCGACGATGGCGTGGATGCGCGCCGCGACGTCGTCTGGCACCGGCTCCGGCCGGTATTCGCGCGAGGACCTCGCGCGCCTTCGCGAGCGCAGCGGGCGTAGAGGTCCGTCGCCCCCGCGCGTCTCCCAGTCCTCGCGCACGCGGCGGTCGAGGACCTCCGGCTGGCTGAGCTCGCGCATGTGGCGCATGCGTCGCGTCCAGGCTCAGGAAGTCGCCGAACGCGCCGACGGCGGCGATGTCGTCCACCGCCAGGGTCTCGTCGTCGACGCGGATGCCGCCGACGACGTGCTTGATCATGCGCGCGATCTCGTTGTCCATGACGAACTGCGCGCAGTCGAAGGTGACGCCCGATTCGATCATCCCCGCACCGTAGATCAGGTTGGCGCCTGCCAACGCTGCCGTGAGTCCGGTGAGGGTCTTCTCGTGACCGGTCTGCGCGTCACCGAGCTTGGAGTCCGCCTACAACCCGGCGACGAAGCTCGGGAGCAGTAGCGCCGCGCCAGTCTGCGCCACCGCGGCGCTGATCAGGGCGATCTCGGGCGAGCCGACGGAGGCCGCCGCGAGCTTGAGGTCCATGGCCGTCGTCGAGCTGCCGTACATCACCGGGGCAGCCGCGCTCCGCGAGCTGCGCCAGCGTGATGCCGGCGAGCACCTCGGCGTTGTGCGTGACCAGGGTGCCGGCCAGGGTGACCGGCGCTGGAGCCGCCGGCCATCGCCATGCTGAGGATGTTGTCCGGGATGCCCCAGCGCGCGCACTCGATGATCACCTCGGTGACGTCGCGCGGCAGCTTGAGCGGGCTGACCGGGCAGACGCCGCCGTAGACGATGGGCCGCGCGCGCAGCTCGTCCGCGCCGCCGACGACCTCGGCGCACATGCGGAAGATGGCGCTGGCACTCCACGCCCGGAGAGCGGCCCGATGCCGATGGGCTTGGTGGTGTTGAGCAGCTGCGCCTCGGTGTTGTGCACGGCGGCGGTCTCGCGGCGGCACGTCCCTGGCGCCCACGGCGATCTCGTGCGTGTCCATCTCGCTCGAGGTAGTCGTTGAGCCGGGCGATGTCGCGCGACGTCCTGCTTGCGTGCGAGTCGCGGTACTCGCCGGTCTCCACGTCGATGACGCGCGATGCCCTCGCTGAAGTTGGTGAAGGCGACCCGGCCCGGCTCCATGAGGAAGTCGTTCTTCGGGTCGCGGCCGCACAGCACGTAGCTTGCTCGGGTGCCGATGCGATGGCGTCCTCGACGACGTGCGGCGGGATGCGCACGATGCGCGTCTCGCCGGTCGACGCTGCAGCCGCCGTCCTTGAAGATGTCGAGCGCGTCGTCGGCCTCGACGAACACGCCGGTGCGCTCGAGCACCTCGAGCGTGGCGAGATGGATGTCGTCCAGCTCGGACTCCGTGAACACGTTGACGCTCAGCCCGCGGCTGCGCGTGCCGCCGGCGAGCAGGTTCCGCTTCACGCCGCTCCTCCTGACTCGTGACGCGTCCGTCATGGCGTGACCTCGAGCGGGCGCAGGCCGGCACAGTCCGCGAACCGCCACGCTGTTGATGGGCACGTCGAGCACCTCGGCGATGCGGAACTTCGCCTCGATGGCGCCGGCGTGCGTCGGGTACGTGAGCTCCTGCACCGGGATGCGGCCGAGGCCGAGGTCACGGCGCACGTCGTGCATGGCGATCGGGTCGGCGAGGTCGGCGACGCGCAGCCGAGCTTGTCCGCCACGTAGCTGCTTCGCTTCCTTGAGGCGCATGCCCCGGGTCATCTGCATGCGGCCCACCAGATCTCCGGCGGTCCGCATCCCACCCATGCCCGAGGCCAGCGCGTGCGTGCACGCCATGCCCAGAGGGTCGCCGACGCCCACCTACAACCCGTCGCACCTCAGGATGTCGACGAGCGCGCGCGAGACGCGCGAGACGGCGTCGGCGGGTGGGTAGGGGCTCATCGGCACGCCGCCGACGCCCATGCCCACGTTGGGGTGCACGGGGATCTCGGCGACGTCCATGCAGGGCTTGATGATGGTGCACGCCCGGGCGACGTTCCAGGCCACCGACTTCGTGGTGTTGACGTTGACGGCCGGCCCGAACATGGTGGCGCCGGCCTCCTGGGCGACCTCGAGCTGCGTCCTTGGGCCACATGCCGGCGAGCCGCCGGCCCTTGTAGGTGAGCTCGCCGTGCATGCCGAGCACGCACTCGCTGGCCATGCCCAGCTCGATGCCGATGTCCGGGTAGCGACCCTTGATGGTCTCGATCGCCGTGAGCGCCGCGAGGAAGTCGCCGTCGCCGGCGGCGCCGGCGGTGTCGAAGTCCATGCCGTCGGCGCCGGCCTCCCACATGCCGTCGGCGACGAAGACCATGTCGCGCGACGGCGTGGTCGATGGCCTCCTCCTGGGCGTCGCGCGCCTCGGCGATCCTGCCGAGCGGCATGCAGCTCCGACCAGTTGGGGATCGGGCCGTCGGGCATCGAGTAGCGGCCCAGGTCCGGCATCGCGCCGTACTGGAGCGGCGCGATGAGGTTGAGCTGGGCCGTTCTTCATCGCCTGGGCCTCGTAGCAGAGGATCGTCTTGATGGCCTTGTACGAGTAGTCGATGGCGAACAGCTCGAGCATGTCGGCGCCGCGGTGGCTCTGGTAGCTGTAGAGCTCGTCGACACGGGTACCCGAGTCGAGGTTGCCGGAGCCGTCGAAGCTGACAGGACGACCTCGTCGCCCATGTCGACGGCGCTGAACTTGGCCTCCGCTGCGAAGATGTCGACCAGGTGGTCGATCTCCGCCGCGGAGAGCGGCGGCGCCTTGGCGCGCCGGGCGCCGATCTCGCGTGCCGGCCTCGACGTCGTCGCGGATCTCGCTCGGCGTCATCTCGACCAGCGAGCCGTCGCCGAGCCGCGTCCGGACCGTCCCTTCCACTCTCGCACCTCCGCCGCGTCGTCGCTGCCGACAGGAGGGGAAGCGCCGCCCCCCGCGAACTTAGTTAGTTACATAACTAACTGGTACGGAAGACGTAGCAGACGGGCGGGCGCTGTCAACGTGCCGCGGAGGTTTGGCAGGCCCCGGACCGCCGGGTATGTTGTCGCCGGCGCGAGGGGCCGAGTCTGGTGGGCGCTCACGACGGCGGACGGGCGCAGGCATGCAGAACGCGGACATACCGATCAGCGATCCCACGCCCGACCTCGCGCCGACCGCCGCGCGCATCCTGGACGCCGCCAAGTCGGGTGCTCGGACGCGATGGGTTCCGCGCCCTCACCTTCGAGAGCATCGCCCGCGAGGCCGGGGAGAACCCGGCTCTCATCCGCTACCACTTCGGCAGCAAGGCAGGCCTCCTCTCGGTGCTCGTGGACTCGGTGCTGTATCTCGAAGCCGTGGAGCTGATCGAGCAGCTGTCGTCGACGCCGGCCGGGGACGAGCGGCGCCAGGCCCTCTTCCGCATGCATCGTACAATGGCTCGCGACCTCAACGGGATACGACAAGTTCTTCGAGCTCATCCCGCAACATCCTGCGCGACCAGGAGCTCCGGCCGCAGCTGCGCGACCTCTTCGACTGGTACCGTGCGCTCGACGCGTGGGCGCTGCAAGGACTCCAGCGAGGCGGAAGCGGCCGAGCTCGAGCCCTTGTCCCTGCTCACCGTCGCCGTCGCTCGACGGCGTCGCCCTGCAGGTCGAGGCGGACCCGGATCTGGACTTCGGGCCTGCGTTCGACCTGTGGCGAGCGTCTCGTGCTCGACTATCTGCACGAGCGCGACGGGGGCGCCGGGGGCGAAGCCTGACCGGCGCTCAGTCGAGGGTCATCGGCGTGCCGCTCCTGCCTGTCGTCGCGGCAGCCGTCGTCAAGCCAGGCCCGCCCGGCGTCTGAACCCGTCCACCGAGTTGATGGGCATGTCGAGCACCTCGGCGATGTGGAACTTCGCCTCCATCGCGCCCGGGCTCGGTCGGCGTAGGTCAGGTCCTGCACCTGGATGCGTCCGAGCCCGAGGTCGCGGCGGATGTCGTGCATCGCGACGTGTCGCTCAGGTCCAGCACCGAGCAGCCGAGCTTGTCCGCGACGTACTGCTTGGCCTGCGGCAGGCGCATGCCCCGGGTCATCTGCATGCGGGCCACCAGATCTCCGGCGGTCCGCATCCCGCCCATGCCCGAGGCGAGCGCGTGTGTCGAGGCCATCCCGAGGGGATCCCCGACGCCCACCTACAAGCCGTCGATCTTGCAGGATGTCGACGAGCGCCCGCGAGGCCCGCGACGTGGCGTCGACGGGCGGGTAGGGGGTCATGGGGACGCCGCCGACGCCCATCCCCGCGTTCATGTGCACGGGGATGGTGGCCTCGGCGGTGACCGGCTTGACCAGCGTGCAGGCGCGGGCCGTGTTCCAGGCGAGCGACTTCGGTGGTGTTCACGTTCACCGCCGGCCCGAAGATCGTGGCGCCGGCGGCGGTGCAGGCGCGGAGCTGGCCGAGCGGCCACTGGCCGGCCAGCCGCGCGCCCGTCGATACTCGAGCTCGCCGTGCATGCCGAGCACGAGCTCGGCCGCCTGGCCGATCTCGACGCCGATGTCCGGCCACGTGCTCGCGCACCCTGCGCACGGTGCGCAGCGTGGCCAGCAGGTCGGCGTCGCCGGCGGCGCCGGCGGTGTCGAAGTCCAGGCCGTCGACGCCGGCGGCGACCATCGCCTCGGCGACGCACCACATGTCGTGCTCGAGGTGCTCGACCGCCTCGAGCTGCGCCGCGCGGGCCTCGTCGATCCTGCCCAGCGGCATGAGCTCCGACCAGTTGGGCGCTGGGCCGTCCGGCTGCGAGTAGCGGCCCAGGTCCGGCATGGCGCCGTAGTTGAGCGGCACCACCGTCTGCTGCTGCGCGTCCTTGAGCATCTGCGTCTGGAACGAGAGGACGGTGCGCACCGCCTTGTACGAGTAGTCGTGGTGCCAGAGCTCGATCATGTCGGCGCCGTGGTGGTTCTGGTAGACGACCTGCTCGAGCGACCGGCAGCGCCGATGTCGGCGTTGCCGGAGCCGTCGAAGCTGAGGACGACCTCGTCGCCGTAGTCGACGGCGCTGAACTTGCGCCGGCGAGGTGAAGATGTCGAGCAGGTGGTCGAGCTCGTCCTGCGTCGAGCGGCTCGACCTTGGCGCGCTTGCGCCGCCGCCTCCGAGCCGGCGTGCAGGTCGGCCTCGATCTCGGCGCCGGTCATCTCGACGAGCGAGCCGTCGCCGAGCCGTGTCGGGATGCGCTGTGCCATGACTCCTCCCGGTCACTCGCCCCGCGGCAAGCGGTGCGTTAGTTAGTTGCATAACTAACGTAGTTGGACCGACGTTATCGGGCGCGGCGGGGCAGCGTCAAGGACGCCCTCGGGGTCGCGGCGATGGTGCGGAGCGGCCTCGGGACGGCGAGGTGCTTGCGCGGCCACCCGCGTGGTTCGACGCAGGATCGCCCATTGCCAGCAGGCGCCGAGGCTCCTAGCATCGTCACCGGAGCGCGATGCGCACTCCGTGTCGGCTGGTCCCGGGCGAGGAGGTGGCGATGCAAGGGCGTCTCATCACGCGGCTCGGCGACGGCTCCGCCGTGGCCATGACTCGCCGCGAGATCCGCGCCGATCTCGAGGAGGGCACCCAGGTCGCGGCGGCGAGGGCGCAAGCTCCAGCCGCTCACCGTCGCCGAGCTCGACCACCTGGCTGGACATCTTCACCTGCCGCGGCGCGCTTCAGCGCCGTCGACATCGGCGACGAGGTGGTGCTGAGCTTCGACGGCAGCGGCACGCCGCAGCAGGGCAGCCGCATCGACGCCCTGCGTGCAGTACGAGCAGTGTCTCGGCGATCGGACAGCTGCGAGCTGTACCACATCGACTACTCCTACAAGGCGGTCAAGACGGTCGTGGCCGCCGAGCAGCAGGCGATGAAGGAGGCGCAGGAGCGCGTGACCATCCCGGTGCACTACGGCGCGCAGCCCGATCTGGGCCGCTACTCGACGCCGGACGGCCCCTGCGGCAACTGGGCCGAGCTGCTGCCCCGGCTGCGCATCGACGAGGCGCGGGCGGCCCAGGAAGCAGGCCGTGCGAGCTCGCGGTCGCCGACATGGTCCACGTCGCCGAGCGCGCTGTGGGAGGCCGGCGCCGACGGCATCAACTTCGACACCGCCGGCGCCGCCGGCGACGCCGACTTCCTGGCGACGCTGCTCGCCGTGGAGCGGCTGCGCGCGACGTACCCGGACATGGGCATCATGGTCGGCATGGCCGGCGGAGCAGTCGTGCTCGGCATGCACGGGGAGCTCGAGCTACCACGGCGTACGGCTGGCCGGCCTCAAGCCGGCGGGCCAGCTGCGAGCTCGTCCAGGAGGCCGGCGCCACGATCTTCGGGCCCGCCGTCAACGTCAACACCGGCCGCACCGTGGCCTGGAACGTGGCGCGCGCGCTCACGTACATGAAGCCGTGCATGGACGTCGCGCGCATCCCCGTGCACGCCAACGTCGGCATGGGCGTCGGCGGCGTGCCGATGAACACGTTCGCCCCGGTCGACGCCGTGTCGCGGTGCTCGCGGGCCTGCGTCGACATCCTGCGGCTCGACGGCTTGTAGGTGGGCTCCGGCGACATCTTCGGCATGCCGGTCGCCCACGCCGTCGCCTCGGGCATGAACGGGATGCGCGCCGCCGGAGACCTGGTGGCGCGCCTCGAGATGGCGAAGGGCATGCGGCTCGCGGACGCCAAGCGCTACGTCGCCGGCAAGCTCGGCGACGAGTGTCGCGGACCTCGCCGACCCGCTCGTGATGCACGAGGTCCGCGGCGAGCTCCGCCTCGGGCGCGTCTGTACGAGGTCGAGACCACGTATCCGGACGACCCGAGCCCGCTGGAGGCGAAGCGGGCCATCGCGCGGCTGCTGGGTCTGCCCGCGCCCGGGTGGCGCGGCTGATCCGCAGCCGGGGCTCAGGCTTCAGGCCAAACCTGTCGACAGGAAAGGACAAGCCCGCGTCGAAGCGTGCGGGCGGGGCCCAAGGACGCACGCCCGGAAGGAGGGGCGCATCGTCGTCGTCACGTACCTGAACTTCGCGGGCGCGCTGCTGGCGTTCTTCCTGGCGGCGCGCGCGGTCACGCTGGACAGGCGCGCGCTCCGCACGCACCGGGCTTCGTGGATCGTGTTGTCGCTGACCACGGCGCTGTACGCGGCTCTCCTGTCCGTCGAGCTCATCAACGGGGCGGGAGAGGCAGCGTCGGCGGCTGGCTGGGTCGAGACGCTGCTTGAGTCCGCGATCAGCGCCGCCTTGATCGCGGGCTGCTTCTTCCTGTACGTGCGGGAACACAAGCGCGTCGCGGCGCTCTACGATACGGCGGAGAGCGAGAGCCGGCGCTCGCAGCGCCTCGAGGCGATCCTCAGCCTGGGGAACGAGCTGAGGGCGGCGAGCAGCGCCGATGAGGTGGCTCGCGTCGCCGCCAACGCCGTGGAGCGGACGCTCGCCTTCAACGAGAACGCGCTCTACCTGCTGGACGCCGACGACAGTGTGTTCTACACCGCGGCCTCCAGCGGCGCGTACCCCGACTACGACGCGCAGGTGCGCGACAAGCGCATCCCCCTGCGCGTCGTGCGCGGCCTCCTGCGTCCCGAATTCCGCCGCGGCCAGTGCTACTTCATCGACCATCGGGTCTACGCGATGAGTGACGAGGAGACGTTCTTCTTCCCCAACGGTCCGGTGCCGGACAGGGGGAGGGGTACTTCCACGCGGACGACGCGCTCTTCGTGCCGCTCTACGACCATGACGACGAGCTCATCGGCCTGTTCGACGTCTACGACCCCAGCGACGGCCGGCTGCCGGGCGACGACACCTTCCAGCTGCTCGAGGTGTTCGCCACCGTCACGGCCAGCGCCCTCGTGAACGCGCGCGTACGACGCCGAGCTGCGGCAGCTCGCGGTGAGCGACGGCCTGACCGGCTTGTTCAATCACCGGCACTTCCAGGAGACGCTCGTCGTCGAGGTGGAACGCGCGCAGCGCTACGAGCTCGTGTTCACGCTGCTCATGATGGACCTGGACCTCTTCAAGAACGTCAACGACCGCCTCGGTCACCCGCGCGGCGACGAGGCGCTGAAGGCCGTGGCCGGCGTGCTGCGCGCCAACGCGCGCGCCGCCGACTTCGTGGCGCGGTACGGCGGCGAGGAGTTCGTCATGATCCTGCCGGGCACGGCGGTCAAGCAGGCCGCGTCGCTGGCCGAGCGCATCGCCCAGGGGGTCCGCGAGGTCACGCTGGACGTGCCGGACCCGCCGAAGCTGTCGATCAGCATCGGCATGGCGGACTTCCCCGCCTGCGGCCGCGACCGGGAGAGCCTCATCGCGGCCGCGGACGCGGCGCTGCTGTTCGCCAAACGCTCCGGCCGCGACATGGTGGCGGACTTCTCGCAGATCTCGCTGGTGGAGCTGGACTCCGCCGGTCTGGAGGGATTGGCCTTCCGTCTGGAGAAGGCCGACATCGAGACCGTGGAGACGCTCGCCGCGGCGATCGAGATGCGCGACGCCTTCGCCGCCGAGCGCGCCGCGCACGTCGCCGACACGGCGGCGCACCTGGCGGACGCCCTCGGCCTGGACGCCAACCAGACGGCGGTGCTGCGCATGGCCGCGCTGGTGTACGACATCGGCAAGGTCGGCATCCCCGTGGAGGTGCTCAACCGCCGCGGCGCGCTCACCGACGAGGAGATGCGCGCCGTGCGGCAGCATCCGGAGGTCGGCAAGCGGCTGCTGGAGAGCACCATGCGGCTCAACGCGCTGCTGCCCGTCGTGCTGCACCACCACGAGCGCTGGGACGGCACCGGCTACCCGGACGGCCTGCGCGGCGAGCAGATCCCCTTCGCGGCGCGCGTGATCGCCCTGTGCGACACCTGGGAGGCGATGGTCACGGACCGCGCGTATCGACGGGCGCTGGGCTACGACGAGGCGGTCGCGGAGCTGCGCCGCGGCTCCGGCACGCAGTTCGATCCGGCCCTCGTCGAGGTCTTCATCGCCAGTCTGCAGACGGCGGGCGGGGCGGCCGGCTGACGCCGGCCGCCCCGCCCGCGTTGATCTCGCTTCCTCAGACGGCCGCGCCGGTCAGGCGGGCCAGTCCTTGCGCGACGTGGAGTCTTCCCTCAGTCGTCGAAGTCGCCCTTGGCGCCCTTGTCGCTGTCCAGGGACTTCGCGTTCTCGACGATCTTCTCGTCAGTCCAGTCGGCGGGGTCCTCGGTCCGTCCGACCTTGGCCCCGAGGTCGTAGGACCCGGCGGCGAGGATCGCCTCGATGGCGAGGGGCGCGGTGTCCCCGGCGTTGAGGACTTCGGTCATCATCTTGTAGGCGAAGTCCTCGACCCTCCGGCTCATCCGCTCGCGGATCTCCGCGGGCTGCGCGAGGAACTTGCTCTCGAACGGGAGGTTGAGGTTCTTGTAGTCGCCCTTCTTCCAGCCTCGCTCATCGGCGTAGGCGACCATCTCGGCCCACAGCTCCTCGGTGATCCCCTCGTCCTTCACCTTGATGAAGTTCCCGCCGGCGTCGAGCTGCGCGTTGCCGTAGTCGTTCACCTCGAGCCCCCAGGAGATCATCTGGAGGGCGGTGGCCACGTTGGCCTTGGTGGTGTGGGTCCGGGCCGCGATCTCGCGGAGCCGCTCGGAGCTGTTGCCCGAGGTGCCGTGCTGGGCGCCGCTCACCTCGTAGTGCGTGAGGGCCTCGTGGACCTCGGCGGTGAGCCCGACCTGGATGCCGGCGTCGGACGCCTCGATCCCGTGGGTGGTCCCGTTGTTCAGCGCGATCCAGTCCGCGAAGATGCCGTGCGCGTTGAGCCCCCGGATGAGGAACAGCGCCTCATCCGGCGTGGAAAGCCCAGTGGAGCCCTTGATCTCTCCGACCTCGGTCTCCAGGCCGGCCCACGCCGGGATGTACGGATTGACGGCGATGTTCGCGAGCAGGTTCTGGTCGTTGGGCTGGTGGGACGCGTCGATGGCGATAGACGTGATGCCCGCCTCGAACATCGTGGGGACCTCGACCTTGGCCTGCGCGAGGTCCTTGTCGTTCTTGATGCCGTAGTGGTCGGCGTGGACCGCGACGGGGATGGTGATCCCCATCTCGTTGCACAGGGCGTCGACGACGCGCGCCATGTTCCAGTAGTTCACCGCGCAGTAGGCCTTCTGCCCGCCTTCGGACTTGGCGATCTCGATGATGAGGGCGGCATTGGCCCGCTGCGCGGCCCGGAGCGCTCCCCGGATGGCGAAGGAGTTGCGCCCGTTGGCGGCCATCGCGATGGCCTTGCCCTTCGCCCGCATCGCCCGGTCGACGACCTTGCCGCTGACGATCAGCGCCCTGGAGTTCGGGAACAGGGACGTGATGTTGGGAGGACGGCCCACCTGGAGGGCTCTCTCGAAATCGTCTGCATACGCCATGGAAGGTCTCCTTCAGGGGGTTGTGGATTCGCCTCCAAGGATTCTCGTTCGAATCCGCCGGGGCAGCAAGCACTGCGAGCGGCCGAAGGGCTCATGGCGGCCGCTCGAAAGGAGACAGGCCATCAGGCAAGCCGGTCCGCGCGACAGTCTTCCAGACCGGTGGCGCGGCGATCGCCGTGCAGACGACGAGCGGGGCGGCCGGCCTCGGCCGGCCGCCCCGCTCGTGGGCGTCAAGCAGGACGCTCGCCTGCGGGGCCTACGTGGCAGGCCACGTGGTGGCGTGGATGTCCATCACGTCGTTGAGGAGCTTGACGGCCTCGTCGTGAGGACGCTGGAACGAGTTGCGGCCCATGATGGTGCCGAAGCCGCCGCCCATGGCCGTCTGCCGGTTCTCCTCGAGCACTTCGTCGACGCCCTTGGCCTCGCCGCCGCTGAAGATCACGATGCGGCGGCCGTCGAAGGCGCTCTGCACCACGTGCTTGACGCGCTCGGCCAGCGTGCCGATCGGGATGCCCGCCTTCTCGTAGGCCTTGCGGGCGGCGTCCTGCTCGATGTGCTCGGTCGGCGGCTTGATCTTGATGATGTGGGCGCCGAGCTGCGCGGCGATCTGGGCGGCGTAGGCGCACACGTCGATCGCGGTCTCACCGGCCTTGCTGAGGCCCGAGCCGCGCGGATAGGACCAGACGACGACCGCGAGGCCGGCGTCCTTGGCCTCGAGGGTGAGCTCGCGCAGCTCCTCGTACATCGTGTTGCGCTCGGACGAGCCGGGGTAGATCGTGTAGCCGATCGCCGCACAGCCCAGGCGCAGCGCGTCCTGGACGCTGGCCGTGACGGCGGGGCAGGGGTCCGAGCCCGAGTACAGGCTGTCCGAGTTGTTCAGCTTGAGGATGAGCGGGATCTGCCCCGCGTACTCGTCGGCGCCGGCCTCGATGAAGCCGAGAGGAGCGGCGTAGGCGTTGCAGCCGGCGTCGAGGGCGAGCTGGAAGTGGTAGCGGGGGTCGTAGCCGGGGGGGTTCGGGGCGAAGCTGCGCGCCGGGCCGTGCTCGAAGCCCTGGTCCACGGGCAGCATCACGAGCTTGCCGGTGCCGCCCAGACGCCCGGCCGTGAGCATGCGGTAGAGGTTCGCCTTGGTGCCCGGGTTGTCCGACCCGTACCAGGAGAGGATCTCGCGGACTCTGTCGCTCATCTGTGCCTCCGTGGTCGCTCTGATGATGGCGCGTCGGTCGGGGTCCCCGCCGGCGCGAAAGCGTGCGCATAAGAACGGCATGGCCGTCCGGCCCCGTGACTACACACAGGCAGGGATGACAAGTCAAGCCTGGTGTGACGAGATGGCACAGCGGTACTCTTTGCGTATGGCAATGTTGACCATCGCGCTCCTGCAGACGAAGGCCGCGGGGTACGACCAGGCGGCCAATCGCGCCGCCGGCGAGGTCGCCTGCCGCGCCGCCGCAGCAGGCGGCGCGGACATCGCCGTGTTCCCCGAGATGTGGAACACCGGATACACGTTCGCCCGCGCGTCAGCCGGCAGTCTGACCGCCGACCTGGACCGCTGGCGCGAGCAGGCGGTACCCCGCGACGGGGCCTTCGTGCGGCGCTTCGCGGCGCTCGCCGCCGAGCTCCGCCTGGCCATCGCCATCACCTACATGGAGGTGTGGCCCGGTGCGCCGCGCAACACCGTGACGGTGTTCGACCGGCGGGGGCGGGAAGCGCTGACCTACGCCAAGGTCCACACCTGCGCCTTCGACGAACCCGAAGCCAGCCTGACCCCCGGCGACGCGTTTCCCGTGGCCGAGCTGGGCACCGCGGCAGGTCCGGTGCGCGTCGGCGCCATGATCTGCTTCGACCGGGAGTTCCCGGAAGCCGGTCGCATCCTCGCGCTCGACGGCGCGGAACTGGTGATCGTGCCGAACGCCTGCACGATGGAGCAGCATCGCCTGGGACAGCTGCGCGCCCGGGCCTTCGAGAACATGGCGGTGATGGCGCTCGCCAACTACCCCGCGCCCCAGCAGAACGGCCACTCGGCCTGCTACCACCCGATGGCGTTCGACGAGGGCGGCCAGAGCCGCGATACGACAGTCGCCGAGGCGGGCGAGGGCGAGACGATCCTGTTCGCCCGCCTCGACCTCGACGAGCTTCGGAGCTGGCGCGCCCGCGAGGTCTGGGGACCCGCATACCGGCGGCCGGCTGCGTACGGGCGTCTCACGAGGCCTGACGGTCGCGGCTCGTGAGGACGCGTGGCGCATTGCCGGGCCAGCGACGCGTGGGGTAGAGTCGAAGCACGCCACTGAGTACGGGGAGCCCGAGCAGCCGCCCCTCGTAGCTGGTTCAGACTGTTTTCGCAAGCGAGACGACGGGGAACGAAGGGGCCGTGAGGACCATGGGGCACGGGGAGCGACTGCGCGAGCGGCCGGGGGACGTGGGGCCGTTCGCTTCATGGCGCCGCGGCGCTGAGCGGGCGCTGCTCCGGCCCCATCGCCTCGTGGCAGCGGTGGTTGTCGCGGCGGCCGTCACGCTGGTCGCCGCCGCCACCGTCGTGGGCGCGCCTGCCGGCGGCGGCGCGCCGCAGGCCGTCGCCGCCGCCGACGCACAGGCCGGCCGCTCCGTCTTTGCCAGCCAGTGCGCCCGCTGCCACGGTCCCAACGGCGAGGGCGGCGTAGGTCCGAGCCTCGCCGCCGCCGGTTTCGCCGACCTCGTGGCGCCCAAGGTGCGGGCCGGCGGGGGCGGCATGCCCGCCTTCCAGGGCAGGCTCAGTGCCGCCGACATCGACGACGTCTCGGCCTTCGTGGCGCAGGAGCTCGCGGACCCCGCGGCGCGAACGGCGACCGTGCCCGACGGGGGCGTCGCCTATCGCCTGTACTGCGCCGGCTGCCACGGCGCCACCGGTCGCGGCGGCGCACTGGTGGAGGGCCGCAACGCGCCGTCATTCAAGGGGAAGCCCGCGGCCAACGCTCTGGCCGCCGTGATCAGGGGTCCGGGCAACATGCCCGTCTTCACGGGCACGCTCGACGTGAGACAGCAGACCTCGGTGGCCCTCTACATCCAGGCCACGCTCGTCGCGCCCGCGACGCCGGGCGGCTTCGGCCTGGGCTTCATCGGCCCCGTCGTGGAGGGCATCGTCTCCTGGGTGGCGCTGGTCGCTCTGATCTACATCGCCGTCTGGCTCGCGTGGAAGAAGGGAGGCGCCGCCCGTGGCCGCTCCTGACGACGAGCCGCGCCTCGCCCTGCCCGAGCCGGACTACCGCCGCCCGCGACGCGGCTGGCCGGCCGGCTTCGGCCTGCTCTTCGCCGTCGCTGCCGGCTTCGGCTTCATGTGGGCCTACGTCACCGACGCCGGCGACCGCTGGCTCGGCGCCTTCCTCACCATCGGTCTGCTCGGCATCGGCTTCGCCCTGGCGTACTGGGGTCGCGACCTGGTCGACGACCGGCCGGCCGCCGAGCGCTATCCGCTGCCGCCGGAGGACCCGGAGGGCCGCGAGGCGCTCGCGGACGCGCTGCACGACGACGTGCACGTCATCACTCGCCGCGGCTTCCTCACTGTGCTGCTGGTCGGCGGCGCGGCGATCTTCGGCCTGAGCCAGCTGTTCTACGTGGGCTCGCTCGGACCCCGGCCGGGGCGCGCCCGCTTCGGCACGCAGTGGCGCAAGGGCAGCAAGCTCGTGACCTTCGACGGCCGGCCCATCGACCGCAACGCGCTGGCCGGCGGCGGCTTCCTTGTGGCCTTCCCCGAGGGCCACCTCGACGCCGCCGACTCGCAGGTCGTGCTGCTGCGGTTCGGCAAGGACTTCAAGCCGCAACCCGGCCGGGCGGACTGGAGCCCGGACGGCTTCGTCGCCTACTCGCGCCTGTGCACCCACGCCGGCTGTCCCGTGGCGCAATACGAGGACGAGGCGCAGGTGCTGCTCTGCCCCTGTCATCAATCGACCTTCGACGTGCTCGACGGCGCGACGCCCACGTCGGGCCCCGCCGCACGGCCGCTGCCGCAGCTGCCGCTGGCCATCGACGACCAGGGCATGCTGGTGGCGCAACGTGACTTCGACGAGCCCGTCGGCCCCGGCTTCTGGGACATGCCGTGAGCGTGCGCAGGACAGCCACCCGGCACGCCGCAGGGGCGGTCGACGACACCGTCGGCGGCGCGGGTCTCATCCGGCGGGAGCTGCGCCACATCTTCCCGGACCACTGGTCGTTCTTCCTCGGCGAGATCGCCCTGTACTGCTTCATCATCCTGGTCGTCACCGGCGTGCTGCTCACCTTCTGGTTCAGGCCGTCCGCGGCGGAGGTCGTGTACGTGGGCAGCTACGAGCCGCTGCGCGGGGTGCAGATGTCGGACGCCTACGCATCGACCCTCGAGATCAGCTTCGACATCGAGGGCGCCCTCATCGTGCGGCAGGTGCACCACTGGGCGGCGCTCGTCTTCGCCGCCGCCGTGGTCGTGCACCTGTTGCGCACGTTCCTCACGGGCGCCTACCGCCGCCCGCGCCGCCTCAACTTCCTGCTGGGCGCCGCCCTGCTGCAGCTGGTGATCCTCAACGGCGTCTTCGGCTACTCGCTGCCCGACGACCTGTTGTCCGGCATCGGCCTGCGCATCGCCTACTCCATCACGCTGTCGATCCCGTTCATCGGCCCGTGGCTCGCGTCGGTGATGTTCGGCGGGCCGTTCCCCAACGGCGTCCTCATCTCGCGCCTCTACCCGGTCCACATCTTCCTCGTGCCGGCGCTCATCGCCGCGACGCTGGGACTGCACCTCGGCGTCCTCTGGTTGCAGCGCCACACGCAGTTCCCGGGGCCGGGCCGGGACGAGCGCACCGTGGTGGGCACGCCGCTCATCCCGGCCTACGCCCTGCGGACCACGGGCTACCTGGTGCTGATCGGCGCCGTGCTGTCCTTCATGGGCAGCTTCCTGCAGATCAACCCGTTGTGGCTCTTCGGCCCCTATCGGGCCTGGAACGCGACGACGATGGCGCAGCCGGACTGGTACACGACATGGCTGGAGGGGGCCGTCCGCCTCTTCCCGGGTTGGGACCTCCAGATCGGCCCCGTCTATCTGCCGGGCATCTTCTGGCCCGCGGTCGTGCTGCCCGGCGTGGTCTTCACGCTGCTCTTCCTGTGGCCGTGGATCGACGGTGTGTTCACCCGCGACCATCGCTTCCACAACCTGCTCACCTGGCCCTCGCTGAGACCCGGCCGGGCCGCGCTGGGAGCCGCGGTCCTCACGGCGCTCTTCGTGCTGTTGCTTGCCGGCGGCGACGACGTGTACGCCGTGGCCTTCAACTCCGACGTCCATACCCTGGTGCGTGTGTTCCAGGGCCAGCTGCTGGCCCTGCCCATCGTCGCGGCGCTGCTCGTGTACGTCGTGATGCAGCAACGCTCACGTGCCGGCGGTGGCCAGGCGGCGGGCCCGGAAGACGCCGCGTCTCGCGAGGCCGGGACGTCCGAGCGGCGGAGCTAGCGATTTGGCTGTTCGCAGGCAGCCAGGCTGGGCGCGGGGCGGCGCGCCGTCACCGAAGGAGCAGCGCCAGGAGGCTGGCGGGCTGCAGCTGGTTGTCGATCAGCATGGCGAGCACGACCGCCGCCAGGTATGGGCCCGACAGCTTGTAGAGCAGCCAGGCCCAGCTCGGCAGCCTGCGTGGCGGCCAGGCGCCAGGCGACGAAGGCCGAGCGCGAGGCCGGCGGCCAGCGCGACCATCGCGTACAGCGCACCGAACACGCCGGCGGCGACCGGCAGGGCCGTCAGCGCGGCGAGCGCCACCACCCACTCCAGGATCTGGAGTGCGGACCGGCGCTCGCCGTAGCGAGCCACGGGCACGGGGATGCCTGCGGCGGCGTACTCGTCCTTGACCACGAACGCCAGCGCCCAGAAATGCGGCGGCGACCAGACGACGATGACGGCGCACAGGAACGCGACGCCCAGCGACGCCGGCGCCCCGGCGGCCGCCCAGCCGATGAGGGCCGGGAAGACGCCGGCCAGGGCGCCGGGCACGGCGCTCAGCGCCGTGCGCGGCTTGAGGAGCAGGGTGTAGGCGACCACGTAGTAGAGCACCCCCGCGGCGGCGAAGCCGGCGGCGAGGGCGCCGGAGCACAGCCACAGCGTGGTCACGCCGCCCGCGCAGAGCATCAGGCCGAGCGCCACGGCGTGGGCGGGCCGCACGGCGCCGGAGGCCGTCGGACGCCGGCTCGTGCGCGACATGCGGGCGTCGGCGTCGCGTTCCAGGTAGTTGTTGAGGGCGGCGGCCCCGGCGACCGCCGCCGCCGTCGCGACGAGGATCACGACGGCGAGCGCCGCGCCCGGCGGACCGGCGAGCAGCATCGCGGCCAGCTCCGTGAAGGCGAACAGGCCCACGATGCGGGGCTTGAGTATCCTGAGGTAGTCCATGAGCCTGCCGCCTGCGGGTCGGCGCCTACCGCGTCGCGGCGGGCGCGGGGCCCGTGGACGGACCGGTGGGGGTGGCGCAGGTGAAGCTGGGGAAGGTGGCGCTGCCGGCCGTCCTGCTCGCGCTCGCGACGCTGCTGCTGGCGGGTTGTTCCCAGCAGGTGCCCTCGATGTTCCGCGCCGAGAGCACCGGCGCGGCGGATATCCGTACGCTTGCGTTCATCGTCTTCGCCATCCTGAGCGGCGTGCTCCTCACCGTGTGGGTCTGGCTGCTGATCGCCATCGTCCGCTACCGCAACCGGCCCGAGTCGGCGGCCAGCCAGACTCGCGGCAACCTGCGCGTGGAGGCCGTCTGGACGCTGATCCCCGCGGTCATCGTCGGGGTCCTCTTCTACCTTACCGTCCACACCACGGGCGTGCTCACCGCGAACGTGCCCCAGGGCGTGGACCTGAAGGTGACGGGTCACCAGTGGTGGTGGGCCGTCGACTACCCGAGCGGCAACTTCGCGACCGCCAACGAGATCCACGTGCCCGTCGATCGCAACGTCACCGCCCAGCTCATCTCCGTGGACGTCATCCACAGCTTCTGGGTGCCGCAGATGGGCGGCAAGCTGGACATGATCCCCGGGCGCCTGAACACGATCCACTTCCTGCCGACGAGCACGGGCACGTACATCGGCGCCTGCTCGGAGTACTGCGGCCACCAGCACGGGCGCATGCGGTTCCTGCTGATGGTGGACACGGTCGACGAGTACGCGGTCTGGTTCGCGGACCAGCGCCGGCCGGCGCGGGCGCCCGTGGGCGCCCTGGCCACGGCCGGCTCCACGACGATCAGCAAGCTGCCCTGCGTCGGGTGCCACACCATCCGCGGCAACGACGCGATGCGCGGTGTGGCGGGGCCCGACCTCACCCATGTCGGCAGCCGGTCGACGCTGGCCGCCGTGACCATCACGAACACGCCGGCCAACCTGCGTCGCTGGCTGAAGGATCCGCAGCAGGTGAAGCCGGGGAACCTGATGCCCACGGTGCCGCTCACCGCGCAGCAGCTGGACGAGCTGACCGCGTACCTGGAGGGTCTGAAATGAGCAGCGTGACGACCGCGCAGGCCGCGGCCGGACCGGAGCGCCAGGCGCGCGGCCTGCGGTCCTGGGTCACGACCACGGACCACAAGCGCATCGGGCTGCTCTACATCGGCACGTCGCTCGTCTTCTTCCTGGTGGCGGCGGCCTTCGCCATGCTGATGCGGGCGCAGCTCATGACGCCGGACAACACGCTGCTGTCGCCGGAGCGCTACAACCAGATCTTCACGATGCACGGCACGACCATGGTGTTCCTGTTCGGCATGCCGATGCTGGCCGGCCTGGGCAACTACCTCGTGCCACTCATGATCGGCGCGCGGGACATGATCTTCCCGCGCCTCAACGCCCTGGGGTACTGGCTCTTCCTGGCCGGCGGCCTCTTCCTGTACAGCAGCTTCCTGTTCGGCGGCGCCGTGGACACCGGCTGGTTCAGCTACGCGCCGCTCACCGAGAAGCCGTTCGCCGCCACCAACGGCGTCACGTTCTGGACGATCGCCATCACGGTGCTCGGCGCCTCGTCGCTGGCCGGCGCCGTCAACCTCATCGTCACGATGATCAAGCTGCGCACGCCGGGCATGACGCTGCTGCGCATGCCGATGTTCGCGATCACGACGTTCATCAACCAGTTCCTCATCCTGTTCGCCATCCCCAGCCTCACGGCGGCGGTCCTCATGCTCTACTTCGACCGCATGCACGGGACGGTGTTCTTCAAGGCGGCCGAGGGCGGCGACCCCCTGGTGTGGCAGCATCTCTTCTGGTTCTTCGGCCACCCCGAGGTCTACATCCTCATCCTGCCGGCCTTCGGGGTGATCAGCGAGCTCGTGCCCGTGTTCTCGCGCAAGCCGCTGTACGGGCGCGGCACGATGATCGTCTCGGTGACGATCATCGGCCTGCTGGGCTTCATGGTCTGGGCGCACCACATGTTCGCCGTGGGGCTGCCGACCTACTTCGACACGCATCATGGCGGCCACCAGCATGCTGATCGCCATCCCCACGGGCGTGAAGATCTTCAACTGGCTGGCCACGATGTGGGGCGGCGCGCTGCGCTTCAAGCCGCCGCTGCTCTTCGCCTGCGGCATGATCGCGTTCTTCACGATCGGGCGGCATCACCGGCGTGACGCTGGCCGTCGTGCCGTTCGACTGGCAGGTGACCGACACCTACTACGTCGTCGGCCACCTGCACAACGTGCTGTTCGCCGGCACCGTGTTCGCCGTGCTCGGCGGCTTCTACTACTGGTTCCCGAAGATGACGGGGCGCCTGCTGAGCGACCGCCTCGGGACGGTGCACTTCTGGGTCGTGCTCGTCGGCTTCGGCCTGACGTTCCTGCCCATGTACGCGCTCGGGGTGATGGGCATGCCGCGGCGCGTCTACACCTACGCGCCGGACGTCGGCTGGAACGTGCTCAACTACGTCTCGTCGGTGGGCGGCTTCATCATCGGCGTGAGCATCCTGATATGGCTCGCCAACGTCATCGTACAGCCTTCGCTCCGGCAAGCGCGCCGGCGACGACCCCTGGGACGCCTGGACGCTGGAGTGGGCGACCACCTCGCCGCCGCCGCCGGAGAACTTCGCGTCGCTGCCCCTGATCACGAGCGAGCGACCGCTCTGGGACCTGAAGCAGGCCAGGCGCGCGGGGGCGCCGGTCCCGGAGGCCACGGCGCCGGGCGCGCCAGCGTCCGGCACGGGGCGGCGACGGTGCACGCTCCGGCCCCCGAGCCGCTCGCGGCCACACCGCTCCCGGCCGTCCTCGCCGTGGCCGTGGCGATCGTCGCCGCGGGCCTGGTGGGGGCGCCCGCGGCTGTGGTCGTGGGCGCCGCCGCGGTGCTCGCGATCATGTACGCCTGGATGGTCGCGCGCTGGCCCGAGGCGGAGGCCCCGCTGGACCCGGGCCAGCGCTTCACCCCGGTGCCGCTCGGCATGCTCGTCTTCCTGGGCTCCGAGATCGTCCTGTTCGGGTCGCTCATCTACGCCTACATCGACGCGCGCTACCGGCTCATGGGCTGGCCGCCGCCTGGCATGCCGCATCTGGACGTCACGCTGCCGGCGCTCAACACCGACGTGCTCATCGCCAGCGGCATCACCATGGAGATCGCGCTCATCCGCTTCCGGCGCGGTGACTTCAGACGGTTCCGCATCTTCCTGATCGTCACCATCGTCCTGGGCGCGCTCTTCCTGACGGGGCAGGCGTGGGAGTACCTGCACGTCGGCTTCGGTCTGTCCGGCGGCATCATGGCGTCCACGTTCTTCGTGCTGACCGGCCTGCACGGCGCTCACGTCACCGCCGGGCTGCTGGTGCTGTTCTACGCCCTGCTCAACGTCGAGCGCCGCCGCCGATCGCACCCGGGCGGCGGCGCGTCGAGCGGCATCGACATGCTGCAGGCCGGCACGTACTACTGGCACTTCGTCGATGTCGTGTGGGTGGTCCTGTTCATCATCCTCTACCTGTTCTAGCGGGAGGTCTGCGCATGCACGTCGGGGCAGAGACGTCGCCGTGGGGCGTGGTCTTCTACCTGCTGCTGACCACGATGGTGATCGCGTCGATGCTGCTGATCCCCGCCGTCCTGGGCCAGCGGCACCGCGAGCGCACGACCGGCGAGCGCTACGAGTCGGGTCTGCCGCCGGCCAGCGACCTGCCGCGCCGCTACTCCATCGAGTTCTACCTGGTCGCGATGCTCTTCGTCGTGTTCGACCTGGAGTCGGCGTTCATCTTCGCCTGGGCCGTCGTGGCGCGGCGCCTGGGCTGGACGGGCTACATCGAGATGCTGGTGTTCATCGTCCTGCTCCTCGCCGCGCTCGCCTACCTGTGGCGGCGCGGCGCCCTCGACTGGGGCACGAGCGGGCGCCGCAAGCGTCGCGCGAGGGGGCTGATGTGACGCGCCGCGTGCGAAAGCAGTCGCGCTCCGAGGCGGCCCTGCAGCGCTACTGGGCGGGGCGGGACGGCCGCGCCGGCGCCCCGCCTGTGTTCGGCGAGCTGCAGCAGCTCGTGGCCTGGGGCCGGCGCAACTCGCTGTGGCCGTTCAACTTCGGCCTGTCCTGCTGCTTCGTCGAGATGGCCACCAGCGCTCACGCCGCGCTACGACATCGCGCGCTTCGGCGCGGAGGTGCATGCGCGGCATCGCCGCGCGAGGCCGACGTGATGGTCATCGCCGGCACGGTGTTCATCAAGATGGCGCCCGGTGATCCAGCGGCTCTACGAGCAGATGATGGAGCCGCGCTGGGTCATCTCGATGGGCTCCTGCGCCAACTCGGGCGGCATGTACGACGTCTACAGCGTGGTGCAGGGCGTCGACACGTTCCTGCCGGTCGACGTCTACATCCAGGGCTGCCCGCCGCCGCCCGATCGCGTTCATGCGAGGGGCTGCTGCTGCTGCAGGAACGTCGTGGGCCACGAGCGCCGCCCGCTCAGCTGGGCGTCGGGCCGCAGGGCGTCGACGCGCCGCAGCGCGGCCGTCGCACTGCGCGACGCTCAAGCGCGAGCCGGAGCGTCAGGCACGCGGCCGCGCTGCTCGCCGCAGGACGAGGTGTGACGTGCAGCGACGACCCGACGTCGACGGCCGCGTGCCGATGACGCCGACGCGACGGCGCCGGCCGACGACGTCGATCGGCGAGCTTGCGCGCACGCTTCCCGGCGCGGAGCTCGACCGAGCAGCCGACCGCACGACGGGCATCCCGACCGGCGTGGCTGTCGCCGGACGAGCTGCGTCCCGTGCTGAGCTACCTGAAGACGAGGCCGCAGCGGCCCTACCGCACGCTGTACGACCTGACCGGCATCGACGAGCGCGCTGCGCGTCGCACCGCCGGCGGCAGCCGCGCCAGCGACTTCACCGTCGTCTACCACCTGCTGTCGTATCGACCGCAACGCCGACGTGCGCCTCAAGGTCGCGCTGCGCGGCGAGCAGCCGCTCCGTGCCGACGGTCACCGGCCTGTGGCCGGCCGCCGAACTGGTACGAGCGCGAGGTGTGGGACATGTTCGGCATCGCGCTTCGACGGCCATCCCGACCTGCGCCGCATCCTCATGCCGCCGTGGTGGGAGGGCCATCCGCTGCGCAAGGAGCACCCGGCGCGCGGCCACCGAGATGGGCCCCTTCCAGCATGCCGACGCGAGCAGGCCCTGCAGCGGCAGGAGGACCTGCGCCTTCCAGCCCGAGGAGTGGGGCATGGAGCGAGCGGCCGACGACCACGACGTCATGTTCCTGAACCTCGGGCCCGCACCACCGCGGCACCCACGGCGTCGCTCCGCATCATCGCTCCAGCTGCGACGGCGAGGAGATCGTCGACTGCGTCGCCCGACATCGGCTACCACCACCGCGGCGCGGAGAAGATGGGCGAGCGCCAGACCTGGCACACGCTACATCCCGTACACCGACCGCGTCGACTACCTCGGCGGCGTGCATGAACAACCTGCCCTACGTGCTGGCGGTCGAGCAGCTCGCCGGCATCGAGGTGCCGGAGCGGGCGCAGGTGATCCGCGTGATGCTGGCCGAGCTGTTCCGCATCATCAGCCACCTGGTCTGGCTACGGCACCTTCGCCCAGGACGTCGGGGCGATGACGCCGGTCTTCTACACGTTCAACGACCGCGAGCAGATCCTCGACATCGTCGAGGCGATCACCGGCGGCCGCATGCACCCGAGCTGGTTCCGCATCGGCGGCGTCGCGCAGGACCTGCCGGACGGCTGGGAGGCGATGGTGCGCGACTTCCTGCGACTACCTGCCGCCGCGCCTGGACGAGTACGACAAGCTGGTGATGGAGAACCGCGATCTTCGAAGGCGCGCACGAAGGGCGTCGGCGCGCATCACCCTGGACGACGCCATCGAGTGGGGCGTCACCGGCCCGAACCTGCGCGCCTGCGGCTTCGACTGGGACCTGCGCAAGAAGCGCCCGTACTCCGGCTACGACCAGTTCGACTTCGACGATCCCGACGGCGACGCAGCGGCGACTGCTACGACCGCTGCCTGGTGCACATCGAGGAGATGCGGCAGAGCCTGCGGATCATCGAGCAGTGCGTGGACAACATGCCCGCCGGGCCCTACAAGTCGCGACCATCCGCTCGCGACGCCGCCGCCGAAGGAGCCGACACGATGCACGACATCGAGACGCTGATCGACCACTTCCTCGAGCGTGAGCTGGGGGCCGGTGATCCCGGCCGGCGAAGCCATCGTGCCGATCGAGGCGATCCAAGGGCGAGCAACGGCTACTACCTGCGTCAGCGACGGCGGCAACATGCTCCTACCGCACGCGCATCCGCACGCCGTCGTTCCCGCACCTGCAGGCGCTGCCGCTCATGTGCCGCGGCCTCGAGGTGCCGGACCTGATCGCCATCCTGGGCAGCATCGATTTCGTCATGGCCGACGTGGACCGCTGAGGGGAGGCGAGGACGTGCTCACCGACGAGGAGCGCCGCGAGCTGGAGGAGGCTCTGCCTCACTACCCCTCGCGGCGCTCCGCGGCCATCACCGCGCTCAAGATCGTGCAGCGACGTCGCGGCTGGCTGTCGGACGAGGCGCTGGCGGACGTGAGCGCGTTCCTGCGCGTCTCGGTCGACGAGCTGGACACGCTCGCGACCTTCTACAACCTGCTGTATCGCAAGCCCGTGGGCCGGCACATCATCCTGGTGTGCGACAGCATGGTCTGCTGGGCGCTGGGGCACGAGCGCCTCATCAGGGCGCTCGAGGACGAGCTGGACGTGGACATGGGCGAGACCACGGCCGACGGACGTTTCACGCTGCTGCCGATCGTCTGCCTGGGCGCGTGCGACCAGGCCCCCGCGATGCTCGTCGACGATGATCTGCACGGGCCGGTGGACCCCGAGAGGGTAGCCCTCATCCTGGAGGCCTACGCGTGAGCGAGTTCGCTTATCCACTCACCGGCGCCTTCCGCAAGGACGGGCTGCCGCTGCCCCTCGACGAGTACGTCGCGAGCGGCGGCTACGAAGGGCTCCGCCGCGCCTTCACCATGAGCGGCGACGACGTCATCAAGGAGCTCACGGACTCGGACGTGCGGGGCCGCGGCGGCGCCGCCTTCTCCACGGGCCGCAAGTGGAGCTTCATGCTCCGCGGCCTGGAGGCGCCGCCCTACAAGTACATCGCCTGCAACGCCGACGAGATGGAGCCCGGCAGCTTCAAGGACCGCATCCTGATGGAGCGCAATCCGCACCTGCTGCTCGAGGGCATGCTCATCGCCGCCTACGCCATCGGAGGCGACGACCGGCTACATCTTCATCCGCGGCGAATACGCCCGCGTCGCCCGCGTGCTGGAGCGCGCGCTGGACGAGGCCCGCGCCGCCGGCTACCTGGGCGACAACGTCTTGGGCTCCGGCTTCAGCTTCAGGATCTTCGTGCATGTCAGCGCGGGCCGCTACCTGTGCGGCGAAGCGTCGGCCATGCTCAATGCGCTGGAGGGCAAGCGCGCCAATCCACGCGCGCGGCCGCCGCACATGACCGGCGCGGGTCTGTGGGGCGAGCCCACGGTCGTGAACAACGTCGAGACGCTGTGCTGCGCGCCGTCGGTGATGCGCTTCGGCGCGCAGTGGTGGCTCGACCAGGGCCTTACCGAGGAGGGCGGCAGCAAGCTGTACACCCTCGCCGGCCGCCTGAAGCGGCCGGGGTGGTGGGAGCTCCCGCTCGGCACGACCATGCGCGAGATCGTCGAGGAGCATGCCGGCGGCATGCTGGAGGGCTACGAGGCGCGAGCCATCATCCCAGGCGGCGCTTCGTCACCGTTCGTCGCCGCCGGCGACTTCGGCGTGGCCATGGACTATGGCTCCATGGAGGCCATCGGCAGCCGCCTCGGGACGGCGACGATGTTCATGCTCGACGACCAGACCTGTCCCGTGGGGACGATGGCCAACCTGATGCACTTCTTCGCCCAGGAGTCCTGCGGCTGGTGCACGCCGTGCCGCGAGGGGCTGCCCTGGGCGAGCGACTTGTTGAACGCCATCGAGGACGGCGTGGGCGAGCCGGAGGACGTGGCGCGCCTGCACGACATCATCGAGGACAACCGGCCGGAGCTGCCCTTCTGCGACCACTCCCCGGGCGCGATGCAGCCGCTGGAGAGCGGCCTGCGGCTGTTCGCCGACGAGGTCGACGATCACATCGAGGGCGCCTGCTGCCCCTACCGCCTGGTCGGCGCCGCCTGCTACGAGCGCCGGCGCGGCGACGAGCGCCGGCGCGGCGAACGGCGCGCCGGCGTGAACGGCCCCGGCCGGCGCCGGTCAGACGCCGCAGCCGGGCCGGATCGCCGCGCCGGCGGGCCGGCGCATCCCGAAGGGGGCGAGGGCCCGTGAGCGACCTCGTCACCGTGACGATCGACGACGTGCAGTACCAGGTCGAGCCCGGGCCGCAACATGCTGGACGTGTGCCTGTCGCTCAAGCTCGACCTGCCGTACTTCTGCTGGCACCCCGCGATGGGGTCCGTGGGCGCCTGCCGTCAGTGCGCCGTGATGCAGTACTGGACGGACCGCCGCGGACAGGAGCAGCAGGAGATCGTGATGGCCTGCATGACGCCCGCGGAGGAGGGCACGCGCATCGCCATCGATCACCCCGAGGCGCGGCGCTTCAGGGCCCGCATGATCGAGCTGCTCATGACCAGCCACCCCCACGACTGCCCGGTGTGCGACGAGGGCGGGGAGTGTCACCTGCAGGACATGACGGTGATGACGGGGCACGTCTACCGCCGCCACCGCTTCCGCAAGCGGACCTACCGCAACCAGGACCTCGGTCCCTTCATCACCCACGAGATGAACCGCTGCATCGCCTGCTATCGCTGCGTGCGCTTCTACCGCGATTACGCCGGCGGCAACGATTTCGGCGTGTTCTCCCTGCGCAACCAGGTGTACTTCGGGCGCAAGGAGGACGGCGGCCTGCAGAGCGAGTTCAGCGGCAACCTCGCGGAGGTGTGCCCCACGGGCGTCTTCACCGACAAGACGCTGGCCGCCCACTACTCCCGCAAGTGGGACCTGCAGACGGCGCCGTCCGTGTGCCCCCACTGCGGCGCCGGCTGCGCCATCATCCCCGGCGAGCGCTACGGCGAGCTGCGCCGCGTGCAGGCGAGGTACAACCGCCAGGTCAACGGCTACTTCATCTGCGACCGCGGACGCTTCGGCTACGAGTTCGTGAACGCGCCGCAGCGATTGCGGGCGCCGCTCGAGCGCCAGGGCGGCGACGCGCGCACGGTGGGTGTCGACGAGGCGGCCGCGACGCAGCCGCGGCCGCCGTACCTCGGCCAGCTGGACGACGCCGGCCCCGGCTGGGGTGGCTCGCCGCGGCAGGCCGACGGCGGCTACGGCCTCATCGACGAGGGCGCCGTGGACGACCTCGTCGTCCGCACAGCGGGCCTGCTCGCCGAGGGCACGACCATCGGCATCGGCTCGCCGCGCGCCTCGCTGGAGGACAACCTCGCGCTGCGCGCGCTGGTCGGGCCGGAGCGCTTCTACCTGGGTGTCGAGGAGCGGGAGCGGACGCTCGGCGACCTCGCCGTCGCGCTGCTGCGCGACGGCCCCTCGCCGAGCGCGACCCTCCCGCATGTCCAGGAGGCCGATCTCGTCCTCGTGATCGGCGCCGACCTCACCAACGAGGCGCCGATCCTCGACCTGAACGTGCGTACCTGGCTGCGCCTGCGGCCCACATCGGAGGAGGAGCGGCTGGGGATCGCGCGCTGGAACGACGCGGCGCTGGGCCGGCTCAAGGAGATGGAGCCCAGCGCCCTGTGGGTCGCGCACACGCACGCCACCAAGCTTGACGCGGTGGCGGGAGGCGTCGTGCATGCGGCGCCGGACGACCTGGCGCGCCTGACGATGGCGGTGGCGCATGGGCTGGACCCGGCGCAGCCGGCGGTCGACGACCTGTCCGACGAGCTTGCCCTCATGGTGGACGCCATCGGCTCCTCGCTGCGGGCGGCAGCGCGCCCCGTGGTCGTCACGGGCACGGGCTGCGCCAGCGAGGCGCTGCTGCTCGCGGTCGCGCGTCTCGCCTGGTCGCTGTCCTGGGGCGAGCGGCGCGGCGCGCCGCTCGCCGTCGTGCAGCCCGAGGCGAACACCATGGGCCTGCTGCTCCTGGGCGGCGGCCGCCTGGCCGACGCCCTCTACGCCCTGCGCGTGGGCGAGGCGGACGCCGCGATCGTGTTGCAGAACGATCTCGAGCGCCGCGCTCCCGCGGCCGATGTCCGCGCGGCGCTCGAGCGCTGCCCCCATGTCATCGCGCTCGACCACGTGACCAGCGCCACCACCGAGGCGGCCGAGATCGTGCTGCCCACGGCGACGTGGGCCGAGTCGACCGGCACCTTCGTCAGCTTCGAGGGCCGGGCCCAGCGTTTCCTGCGTGTGTTCCTTCCGGGAGAGGGCGTCCGCCCGGCATGGCGCTGGCTGCGCGACCTGGCGGGCGAGCTGCGGCCTGAGACGGCGCCCGAATGGCGCACGGCCGCCGACGTCACGGCGGAGCTCGAGGCCATGCCGGCGTTCGCCGGCGTCGCCGCCGCCGCGCCGCCGCCGGGCTTCCGCATCCAGGGCGAGAAGATCGCGCGCAAGCCGGCGCGCTACAGCGGCCGGACCGCCATGACGGCTCACCTCACCGTGTTCGAACCGGAGCCGCCGGACGACCGCGGCAGCGCCCTGGCGCACACGCAGGAGGGCCACCACGGGCCCGGGGAGCCGCCGGCGCTGCTGCCGCGGTACTGGGCGCCGGGCTGGAACTCGGGCAACGCGCTCCACAAGTTCCAGACCGAGGTGAACGGCCCGCTGGAGGGCGGCGACATCGGCGTGCGCCTGGTGGAGCCGCGTGCCCGGGACGACCGGCACGAGGGCTCCGCGCCGCCGCAAGGCCCGGCCGCGACCGCCGGCGGGGCGCAGGTGCCGCCGCCCTTCGAGCCGCGGCCCGGCGAGTGGCTGCTCGTGCCGTACCACCACATCTTCGGCTCGGGCGAGTTGAGCATGTTCACGGCCGGGATCGCCGAGCGCGCGCCGCTGCCCTACGTGGCGCTCAACGAGGCCGATGCGCGGCGTCTCGGGCTGAACACGGGAGACGGGGTGGACCTGCGCCTGGACGGCGTCGTGCGACGCCTGGACCTCAGACTCGACGCGAGCCTGCCTGCAGGCGTCGCCGGCCTGCCCGCCGGACTGCCGCAGCTGCCCGGCGTGCTGCCGCCGCTGTGGGCGCGGCTCGAGGCTCCGGCAGGCGCCGGCCCGCGCCCCTCGGGCGCCGGCGCCGGCGCAGATCCGCCCGATCAAGGGGGCGGCGATGCCTGACGCCGTCAGCGGCCTGCTCATCGCCCTCGCCGTCTTCACGGTGGCGCTCGGCATCGCCAGCGGCCTGATCTGGTACGAGCGCCGCCTGCTGGGCTTCCTGCAGGATCGTCTGGGCCCCGACCGCGTCGGCCCCGGCGGCCTGATGCAGGTCGTCGCCGACTTGATCAAGATCTTCACCAAGGAAGACTGGGTGCCGCCCTTCGCCGACCGCGTCGTGTTCGTCATCGCCCCGGCCATCGTCGTGACGGCGTCGCTGCTGGGCTTCCTCATCATCCCGGTGACCGGCGACGTGGTGCTCGCCGACCTGGACGTGGGCCTGCTCTTCTTCCTCGCGACGTCGTCGCTGGCCGTGTACAGCATCGTGCTGGCCGGGTGGTCGTCGCGCAGCAAGTACTCCGTGCTGGGGAGCCTGCGCGCCGCCGCCCAGATGCTCAGCTACGAAGTGTTCATGGGCCTGGCGCTGATGGGCGTCGTGATCCAGGCCGGCACGTTCAGCGTGGTGGGCATCGTGGAGGCGCAGCGCACGCTGTGGTACGTCATCCCCCAGCTGGGCGGCCTCATCGTCTTCGTCATCGCCGCGTTCGGCGAGCTGCGCCGCATACCGTTCGACCTCGTCGAGGCGGAGAGCGAGCTGGTGGCCGGCTTCCACACCGAGTACTCCGGCATGAAGTTCGGCATGTTCTACGTGGGTGAGTACATCGCCGTCACGCTGGTGGCGGCACTCATCACCACGCTGTTCCTGGGCGGCTGGCTCGGCCCCGTGCTGCCGGCCGCCGTATGGTTCCTCGTCAAGACCGCCGTGGTGATCAGCTTCATCATCCTCGTGCGCGCCACCTTCCCGCGTGTGCGCTACGACCAGCTCATGCAGCTCGGCTGGAAGATCATGCTGCCGCTGGCCCTGCTCAACCTGCTCGTCACGGGCGCCATCGTGGTGGCGCGGGGCTAGGTGGTGAGATGAGCGTCGTCGGCAACCTCTGGACCATCTTCAGCCATCTCTTCCGCGGCCCTGACACCGTGAGCTACCCCGACGAGCTGCCATACCTGCCGCCGCGCTTTCGCGGGCGCATCATCCTTTCCAGGGACCCCTCCGGCGAGGAGCGCTG
>CAVPQD010000042.1:0-16939 GCA_963707335.1 uncultured Thermoleophilia bacterium
CCAGTACGCCACCTACGGCGCGTCGCACAAGGCCGGCGCCGAGATCGCCATGGACGAGCTCAACGCCGCCGGCGGCGTCAACGGCGGCGAGGTCTCGATCGCCATCGGCGACGACCTCGGCGACCCCAAAGAGGCCGTGCTCGTGGCCCAGAAGTTCATCGACGACACCGACATCGTCGTCGTCGACGGCCACCAGTTCTCCGGCGCCACCATCGCCGCCGGCGCCAAGTACGAGGCCGCCGGCCTGCCCATGATCTCGCCGTCCGCCACCAACCCCGACATCACCGATCTGGGCGCCTACGTCTGGCGCATCTGCATGACCGACGCGGTGCAGGGTGAAGGGCTGGCCAAGTACAGCGTCGACACCCTGGGCAAGAAGAAGATCGCCATCATGTACGACAACTCCGACTACGGCCGCGGCCTCGCCGACGCCTACGAATCGGGCGTCAAGGCCGCCGACGGCACCGTCGTGGGCAAGGAGCAGTACGCCGCCGGCGACACCGACTTCAAGGCCCAGCTCACCAAGCTGAAGGCCGCCGGCCCCGATCTGCTCTTCCTCTCCGGCTACTATCCCGGAGGGTTCCAAGATCGCCCAGCAGGCCAGGGAGCTCGGCATGGACGTCCAGCTCCTCGGCTCCGACGGCTATGCCTCGGACGAGCTGCCCAAGCTCGGCGGCGCCGCCGTCGAGGGCATGCTCGTCTCCACCTTCTTCGACTACTCGAAGGACGATCCGGCGGTCCAGAAGTTCGTGGAGGCCTACAAGGCCAAGTACAAGGGCGCCAACCCCGACTGGTTCGCGGCCAACTCCTACGACGTGGTCATGCTGGCGGCCCAGGCGGCCAAGAACGCCGGCAAGAACGACCGCACCGCCATCAACGACGCCCTCGGCAAGATCGGCACCTACCAGGGCATCTCCGGCCCCATCACGTTCGACGAGAACGGCGACGTCGTCAAGCCGCTGCAGCATCGTCATCGTGCAGGACGGCAGCCTGGTCACGGCTCCCCAGCAGCCGGCACAGTAAGCGACCTGCCTCGACGGCCGGGAAGGGGCGAGCGGCGCTGCGCCTCTCGCCCCTTCCCGCGCCCTCTGAGAGAACCGACGCCGCGAACCAGGGGACCTCGTGAGCGAACTCGGCCAACAACTCGTCAACGGCCTCATGATCGGCTGCCTGTACGCCCTCATCGCCGTGGGCTACACGATGGTGTACGGCATCATCGAGCTGATCAACTTCGCCTTCGGCGAGCTCTTCATGTTCGGCGCCTTCATCACCATCATGATGATGGTCCCGGAGATCTCCCTCTTCGGCCGCACGGTCAGCATGCCGGACCTGAACTTCTTCCTCGCGATCCTCATCGCGATGGCGGTGGTCGGCGTCATGGGCGTGGTCATCGAGCGCCTCGCCTACCGGCCGCTGCGCAACGCCCCCCGGCTGGCGGCGCTCATCTCCGCGATCGGCGTGTCGATCCTGCTGCAGAACGTGGCCCAGGCGATCTTCGGGTCCCAGCAGGTCCCGTTCCCCGACATCCCGCTGTTCACCACGGCGGCCGGGGCGCCCAAGGCCTTCAGCGTCGGGTCGGTCGAGATCACCTACTTCCAGATCTTCGTGGTCGTCGTCACCGTCGTGGCCATGCTGCTGCTGAACCTCTACGTGCGGCGCACGCGCATGGGCCGCGCGATGCGCGCCTCCGCCCAGGACAAGCGCACCTCGGCGCTCATGGGCGTCAACGTCAACAAGGTCATCGCGCTCACGTTCCTCATCGGCTCCGCGATGGGCGCGCTCGCCGGCGGCCTCTACGGCGGCGTCTACCACGCCGCCTGGCCGCTCATGGGCTTCAACCCCGGCCTCAAGGCGTTCATCGCCGCCGTGCTCGGCGGCATCGGCAACATCCCCGGCGCCTTCCTGGGCGGACTGCTGCTGGGCGTCATCGAGGCGCTGGGCTCGGCGTACCTTCCCATGGGTTCGCAGTACCGCGACGCGATCGCGTTCGTGATCCTGATCTTCATCCTGTCGGTCAGGCCTTCCGGTCTGCTCGGCTCCACGGTCGGGCAAAAGGCCTAGCATGGCCGGCAAGCGCGACATCGGCGAGCCCGACGACCAGGGCACAGGCGGAGGCGGCTACCGCACGAAGCTCAACCCGATCGCCTCCGCCCTCGTGGGAAACGGATCCACCAGGTCTCAGCGCGCCATGCTGGGCGTGCTGCTCGCCATCGCGGTGATCCTGCCGTTCCTGGTCGCGTCCAACCGCTGGATCACGCTCATGACCGTCGTCGTCATCTACGTGGTGCTCGCCTCGGGGCTGAACATCGTCGTCGGCTTCACCGGGCTCCTCGACCTCGGCTACGTGGCCTTCTACGCCATCGGCGCCTACTACACGGCGATCATCTTCAACCAGGTCCTGAAGGCGAAGTACGGGGTCGACATCGACGCCTACTGGTGGCTGACGTGGGTCAACTTCGTCGTCGGCGGGCTGCTGGCCGCCGTCGCCGGGGTGCTCATCGGCTACCCGACCCTGCGCGTGCGCGGCGACTACCTCGCCATCATGACCCTCGGCTTCGGCGAGATCATCCGTATCGTCGCGCTCAACTGGGTCGGGCTCACGCGCGGGCCCTCGGGCATCCCCGGCATCCCCAAGCCCGCGTTCCTCGGTTTCGAGTTCACCACGCAGCGGAGCCTCTACTTCCTCGGTCTCGCCCTGGCGCTGCTGTCGCTCTGGACGATCTCGCGGATCGTGCGCTCGCGCATCGGCCGCGCCTGGACGGCGATCCGCGAAGACGAGGTCGCGGCCGAGGCGATGGGCATCCACACCTCGCGCTACAAGCTGCTCTCCTACGCCACGGGGGCGTTCTTCGCCGGCGCCATGGGCGTGTTCTTCGGGCACTACCTCAACTACATCTCGCCGAGCAGCTTCATGCTCATGGAGTCGTTCCTGATCCTGAGCCTGGTGGTGCTCGGCGGCATGGGCAACATCGCCGGCCCCGTGCTCGGCGCGATCATCTGGGTCGGCCTGCAGGAGTGGCTGCGCGACTTCCCCTTCGTACAGGCCCACCCGGAGACGCGCGGGATCGCCATGGGGCTGGTCCTGGTGCTCCTCATGGTCTTCCGCCCGCAGGGCCTGCTCGGCTCCCTGCGCGTGAAGCTCGAGATGCGACCCGGCAGCAAGGGCGAGGCCGAACAGGAACGGCAGGTGTGGTCCGATGCCGGCAACTGATCCCGTGCGGGTCCTCGAGACCACACAGTTGGTCAAGGCGTTCGGCGGCCTCGTCGCCGTCAACAAGGTCGACTTCCACGCCGACGAGAACGAGATCGTCGGGCTGATCGGCCCCAACGGGGCCGGCAAGACCACGCTGTTCAACGCCATCACCGGCGTCTACGGGCCCACGTCGGGCACCATCCGCTTCAAGGGTCGCGAGATCGCCGGCATGCTCCCGTCGAAGGTCACCAGGCTGGGCGTCGCGCGCACCTTCCAGAACATCCGCCTCTTCAACGAGATGACGGCGCTGGAGAACGTCATGGTGGGCCGGCACTGCCGCACGCAGAGCGGCGTGCTCAGGGTCGTGCTGCGCACGCCGCGAGCCACGCGCGAGGAGAAGGACGTGCGCGACAGGAGCCTGGCGCTGCTGGAGTACGTGGGCCTCGGGGGCCACGCCGGCGAGCTGGCCAAGAACCTGCCCTACGGGTCGCAGCGACGGCTGGAGATCGCCCGGGCGCTGGCCACGGAGCCGACGCTGCTGTTCCTCGACGAGCCGGCGGCCGGCATGAACCCGCAGGAGACGGCCTCCCTGCTTGCGGCTCATCCGCCGGATCCGCGACGAAGGCATGACCATCATCCTCATCGAGCACGACATGAAGGTGGTCATGGGCAGCTCGGACCGCGTCGTCGTGCTCGATCACGGCGAGAAGATCGCCGAGGGCTCCCCGGACGTGGTGCGCACCGACCCCAAGGTCATCGAAGCCTACCTGGGAAAGAGCGCGTAAGGTGGCCGCGGCGACGCCGACGGGCCGGACGGCCGGCGAGGTCATGCTGGACGTGCAGGACATCCACGTCTTCTACGGCAACATCGAGGCCATCAAGGGTGTCTCCCTGCAGATCAGGAACGGGGAGATCGTCACGCTGATCGGGGCCAACGGCGCCGGCAAGAGCACGACGCTCAACGCGATCTCCGGGCTGCAGCGCCCGCGCTCGGGCAAGATCTTCTACGAGGGCCGGGACCTGGGCAGCGTGCCTCCCTATGAAGTCGTGACGCTGGGCCTGTCCCAGGCGCCCGAAGGGCGCCGCATCTTCCCGCGCATGTCGGTCAAGGAGAACCTCGAGATGGGCGCCTTCTCGCGCAAGGGTCAGGATCTCAAGGCCGACTTCGACCGTGTCTTCGACCTGTTCCCGGTGCTTGAAGGAACGCGAGTCCCAGCCGGGCGGCACGCTCTCGGGCGGCGAGCAGCAGATGCTGGCCATGGGCCGCGCCCTGATGGCCGGGCCCAAGCTCATGATGCTCGACGAGCCCTCGATGGGCCTCGCCCCCATGCTCGTCGAGAAGATCTTCGACATCGTCAAGGAGATCAACGCCCAGGGCACGACCATCCTCCTCGTGGAGCAGAACGCCCATGTGGCGCTGGAGATCTCGGACCGCGGCTACGTCCTCGAGACCGGCAAGGTGACGCTCTCGGACGACGGCGCGGCCCTGCTGAACAACCCCCACGTCCAGGCGGCCTACCTGGGCGGCGCCTGAGCGGGACGGCGTTCGGCGAGCGCGCGGCCGCGCCGCGCGCGCCCGCCAGCCGCCCTTACCAGGCTACCGGCGCCGGCACCTCGTCGCGGCGCTCGGCGATGTAGAGCGCCGGCAGGAAGCGCATCAGGTAGAACCATTCCTGCGACGAGTGCTGCATCAGGCTGAGGCCCATCTCAAGGGGCATCTCCCGCTCCAGCTCCTCGGGCGTCAGGGGCAAGCCGTAGCCGAGCCAGAAGTTGCTGCGCAGCACCAGCCCGAAGGGCGTGTCGCGGCCGAGATGCACGAGCTTGCCGCCCGTGGGCCGGCCGCGCTTGTCCCGTGGCGGTTCGGCGCCGAGTCCGATATCGGCCAGCACCGCGGCCGAGATGTCGCCACGCTCCTTGGCGGCCGCGAACTCGTCGCCGAACGTCTCGACGGGGTCGTAGAAGCGGATCTTGAGATCGTGCACGACGTCGTCGGCGAGACGCTCGGCCGCGACATGCGTCGAGCCGATGCCCGTGCCGTCGTCCGGCAGCTCCAGCCATTCCGAGCCGACGTGGTCCACCGGATGCCACCAGGCATACTCGCGCGGGCCCGGGCCCGAGCCGAACCACCACTGGAACATCTCGCCCGTACAGCCCAGCATGTAGGTGCGCACGGCCACGTGCAGCTGGCCGCTGGCCAGGCGTTCGACGCCCATCTCGAGCGGCAGCGGGTCGGGGGACAAGAGCCGCTTCGCCTCACTGAATTCCATGCTCACTCCTCTCGCTCCGGACTCTGGTCCGGGAAGTACGCGGCAAGGTCGACGTCCTGGAACTGCGACCGCTGGAAGCGCTCCCTCAGGGCGACCGGGACGGTACAGTCGAAGATGGTCTTACAGCTCTGGCCGACGCTGCGCAACTGCGGGTTGAAGTCGGGCGTCGCCGAGGGGTCCAGCGGGTGGCAGCGCACGCCGGGGATGAACACCGTGCTCACGTCCCCCTGGAAGCGCGTCGTCATGGCCCACAGCACGTCGCCGGAGTCATAGAGGTCGACGTCGTCGTCGACGAGGATGACGTGCTTGAGCTCGGAGAAGGCGGTGAACGCCGCCAGCGCCGCCTGGCGCTGGCGGCCCTCGTCGGCGTCGCTCCGCTTGCGGACCTGCAGCACCGCCAGGTACTTGCCGCCGCCGGCGGGATGGCAATAGACGTTGGTGAGCACGCCGGGCATGGCGTCCTCGATGAGCCGCAGGATGCTGGCCTCGGTCGGGAGACCGGCGAGCGTCACGTGCTCCTCGCCGGGGCCCACGAGGGTCTGGAAGATCGGCGCCGCGCGGTGCGTGACGGCGGTCACGTGGATCACCGGCAGGCTGGGCTGGGCGAGTCCCAGGTACCCCGGGAACTCGGGCATGGCCCAGCCCGCTCCGGTGAGCACGTCCTCGTCCACCCGATCGTGGCGGATCTCGCCCTCCAGCACGATCTCGGCGCGGGCGATGGCCTTGGCGCCGACGCTCACGCAGTCGACGAGCTCGACGGGCCGGCGGCGCAGGCCGCCGGCCACGGTCAGCTCGTCGAAGCCGAGGGGCGTGGTCGGCGCCTCGAACGATGTCGCCAGGTAGATGGCCGGGTCGAAGCCCATGCTCACGGAGACGGGCAGGGGCCTGCCCAGCTTCTCGGCCTTCGCGCGGAACTGGTCGATGTGCCGGGCCGGGCCCGTGAAGCTGACGGTCATGGTGTCCGGGCCGATCAGGCACATGCGATGGATGGTCACGTCGGACTCGCCGGTCACGGGGTCCTCGGCCCGCAGCAGCGCCATGTTGAGGAAGGGACCCGCGTCACGGCTCGTGCTCGTGGTCGCCGGCAGCAGCCGGCGCAGGTCGAACGGGGGCCGCAGGACGACCTCCTGGCATGGCGCCTGGCCCGCCGGCACCACGACGGGCGGCACCGGGCGCTCCAGCGCGGCCAGCAGCTCGAAGGCCAGCCGGTCGGGGGTCGTGTCCAGCAGCAGCGCCGTGCGCAGCCGGCTGGCGAGCACGCCGGCCACGACCGCCATGTCGTAGCCGCTGACGCGGCGGAAGAGCATGGCCGGGCCGACCCGGGTGGGCGGCGCCACGGGCGTGCCGGCGCCCACGCGCCGGTAGACGCCCGCCAGCTCGAGGTAGGGGTCGACCGGCACGTCGGTGGCCACCAGCTGGCCGGGCACCCCCTCCAGGAAGGCGAGCGCGTCGCGCAGGTCCCTGATGTCGCCGGCCGCGCTCATGACGCCGCCGTAGTGGGTGCCGCCGCCGGCGACGCGGCCACCGCCGTCAGCACGTCGGCGATGCTGGTGACCCAGCCGAACAGGTTCTCCACGTTCCAGACCGCGCCCTCGACGGCCACCGGGGGACACTGCGAGAAGCAGGCGTCCTCCACGAGGATGGGCCAGTAGTCCAGGAAGAAGCCGTCCATGAGCGTGGTCTCCACGCAGATGTTGGTGGCGCCGCCACAGTACAGGAGGTATTTCGCGCCCAACGTCTTGAGGACGTGGTCGAGGCTGGTGCCGGCGAACCCGCTGTAGCGCTGCTTGCGCACCACGGGTTCGCCCGGCGCGGGAGCGAGCTCGTCGACGACCTGCTCGTCCCAGGTGCCCTCGGTGATGTACCGCCCCCAGTCTTCGGGACGCCTGCGCATCAGCACCATGCCCGTCTCCTTGTGCCAGTTCGGGGAGTCGGGGCCGCCGGCGTTGGACATGTCGGCGTTGTAGCTCATCTTCACGTACACGACCGCGACGCCCGCGGCCCGCAGCCCGTCGAGCAGCCTGCGGGCCGGGCCGATCACCCTCTGCGCGCCGTCGATCGGCAGGTCCGACTTGTCGAACAGGCCGCCGGGCGACATGAAGGCGTTCTGCATGTCGACCACCACGAGCGCCGTGCGCGCGAGGTCGATCTGGACGGACTCTGGGCGCGCCGGCACTGTGACGGGGCGCGCCTCGATCGTCGTCATCAGGTCCCCTCCCGTTCCGTTCACGCCGGCGGGACCAGCGGCAGCACGATGTGCGACGGGTGGTCCTTCTCGTGGTAGTAGGTGTCGGCGCCGACCTTGACGCCGTAGTAGTGGCCGCCGAAGTCGACGGCGGGCGAGTCGCCGCAGGCGACGTCGACGCGGATACGGTGGCCCTTCCTGAACAGGTTGCAGGTCGGCCAGACCTCGATCTCGTACCTGTGGACCTTGTCCGGCTCGATGTGCTTCGGCTCGTCGTGCAGGTAGTAGGGCCGGTAGGGCTTGCTCAGCTCCTCGCTCCTCGTCGCGGCGTGCGAGGCCTTGAGCCACCCCCGGGTGAGGATGTAGCCCTTGGGCGGCAGCCCGGGGACCTGTTCGTCGTCGGGCGCCTGATCGACGAGGCGACAGAAGAAGTCCGTGTTGCTCTGGTCCGACGAGGCGTAGAGCACGAGGACGATGTTGCCGGACACCTCGAGATCCTCCTCGAGCGGCTCGCTCACGAACGTCGGGATGCGGCGTGTGAAGTGGACGATGCCGTCCTCGATGGGCGCCGTGCCGCCGCCGGAGAAGTGCGTCCAGTCCTCATCGGGATAGGAGTAGGTGAAGGAGCTGGACGCCTCGGCCGGCGGCTCCCACGCGAGCCGGCCGTCGTTCAGCGACTCGTGGATAGAGGTGCTCGGCCCCGCGTGGAAGTACAGCTTGCGGTACTCGGTGCGCGGGATCGGCCAGTCGTCCTCCGCGCGGTACTCGTCGGCGCCGCGTACGTAGATCGACACCGGCGGCTCGTCCATGAGGCCGGTGTCGTTGTCCTTCAGCCAGTGGTCGTACCAGCGGAGCATCAGCAGCCGCATCTCGGGCGAGTTGTAGATGGCCATCTCGTCGCCGTCCATGACGCCGTGGATGAGCATCATCTTCTTCGGCGTCCGGACCTCCTCGTAGCCGCGCACCACGCCCCGCAGGTGCAGGCCCACCTTGTGCAGCGCGCCGACCGTGAACACCGGGACCTCGATCTTCGAGAAATCGGGGCTGCGCAGCTTCCAGAAATCGTCGTACGTGGGATGGTTGATGACGTTCCAGACGAGGTCCCAGCGTCCCATGTCCGGGTTCGCCGGCTCGGTGTCGAAGCGAGCCGGGATGCCGAGCCGGTAGTGGCCGCGGATCTCCCACGTGTGCCAGGCGGTGGGGAAGCCGACGGCCATCATGCCGCCGTGCCAGGCGACGTCGCGGTACATGTCGGCGCCCGCGTCCCAGGGGAGGATGCAGGCCAGGTGCGGGGGCTGCTGACAGGCGGCGAACCACTGCACCCAGGCGAGCAGCGACTCGCCCAGCATGCCGACCTTGCCGGTGCACCAGTCCTGGGCGGCGATCCACTCGATCATGTCGTAGAGGTCGGTCTGCTCCTCCTGGCTCCAGAAGGCCCACTCCCCCTGCGGCGAGTGGCCGGTGCCGCGCGAGTCGGTGTGCACGAAGACGTAGCCGCGGCTGACGAAGTACTCGATGTCGTTGACCTCGACGCAGTGGAAGATGGGCAGCGTCGGGACCATGTTGACCATGTCCTTCTGGTACGAGTCGGCGGCGTGCAGCGCCGGGAACGTGCCCTCGGCGTCCGGCCGGTAGATGTTGGCGGCGATCATCACCCCGTCGCGCGTGGGGATCATGACGTCTTTCTCGACCACCATGCCGTACCGGGGCTGACTCAGCTTGTCCGCCGGGAAGTCCGGCGGCAGCATCGTGCTCATGATCTTCGGGTCAAGCGCCTTGCTGTACATCAGACGGCTCCTTGTGCTCGCGTTCCATCCTGGCGATGACTCAGGTGGCGATGCTCTGCAGGATCATGTCGAGCAGGACGTTCGCGCTGGTGAACACCGGCTCGTCGAGGCCCATGAGATACGAGACGTCGCGCAGCCAGAAGACGCGCCATGCCCGTCCTCTGCCTCGCCGGCACCGCGCCTACCTCGCGGGGATGACCGGCAGGACGATGTGCGACGGGTGGTCCTTGTCGTGGTAGATGGTGTCGTTGCCCACCTTCAGGCCGTAGTAGTGGCCGCCGAAGTCGAAGGCGTTGGAGTCGTAGCAGGCAAGGTCGATGCGGATGCGATGTCCCTTGCGGAAGCAGCAGGACGTGGCCCACACCTCGATCTCGAACTTGTACACCTCGCCCGGCTCGATGGGCTGCGGCGCGTCGTGACGGTAGTAGGGGCGATGCGGCTTGCTCAGCGCCTCGTCCTTGGTCGCCGCGTGCGACGCCTTGAGCCAGCCGCGCGTGAGCATGAGGCCGCGCGGCGGCATGCCGGGCGCCTGCTGCTCGTCCGGCAACTGGTCCGTGAGCCGCATGAAGAAGTCCGTGTCGGTCTGGTCCGAGGAGGCGTAGAGGACGAGGACCATGCTGCCGATGACCTCGACGTCCTCCTCCAGCGGCGGCGTGGTGAAGGTGAGGATCTTCTTGGTGGGATGCGGCACGCCGTGGTCCATGACGGCCGTCCCCATGCCGGAGAAGTGCGACCAGTCCGGGTCGGGATACGCGTACGTGAAGCTGCTGTCGGCGACGGCGGGCGGCTCCCACGTGAGCCCGCCGTCGTTCAGCGACTCCACGGCGCCGCTCGGCCCGGCCGAGAGGTACAGCTTGCGGTACTCGGTCCCCGGCAGCGGCCAGTCCTTCTCCGGGCGGTAGACGTCCTTGCCACGCACGAACACCGTCACGGGGTCCTCGTCCATGACGCCGGTGTCGTTGCCCTTGAGCCAGTGGTCGTACCAGCGCAGCAGGAGCTGGCGCATCTCGAGCGAGTTGAAGATGGCCATCTCGTCGCCCTCGAAATCGCCGTGGCAGAGGAGCAGCTTCTTCGGCGTCGCGAGCTCCTCGTAGCCGCGCACGTTGCCGCGCAGGTGGATGCCCACCTTGTGCAGGAGGCCGATGCTGAACACCGGGCACGTGATCTTGCTGAAATCGGCGTAGCGGAGCTTCCAGAAGTCGTCACAGGTGGGGTGATTGATGACGTGCCAGGGCATGTCCCAGTCACCCAGCCGCGGATCGGGACCGGGGCGGCCGAGACGGTAGTTGGCGCGGATCTCCCACATGTGCCAGGCCGTGGGGAAGCCCACGGACATGATGCCGCCGTGGTAGGCGACGTCGCGATACATGTCGGCGCCGCCGTCGAACGGCGCGATGCACTTGAGATGCGGCGGCTGCGTCGCGGCGGTGAACCACTGCACCCAGGCCAGGTACGACTCGCCGATCATCCCCACGCTGCCGTTGCACCAGGGCTGCCCGGCGATCCACTCGACGGTGTCGTAGAAGTCGTCCTGCTCCTCGCGGCTGAAGAACCGCCACTGGCCTTCCACGGACTTGCCGCTGCCGCGGATGTCCATGTGCACGTAGGCGTAGCCGCGCGACACGAACCACTCGATGTCGTTCGTCTCGCGGAAGTGGAAGGCCGGCACCTGCGGCAGGTAGGCGAGGTCCTTCTGGTAGGCGCTCGTCGCATACAGGGAGGGGAACTCGCCGGGTGCGTCGGGGCGGAAGATGTCGACGGCCACCCGGGCGCCGTCGCGCATCGTCACCATCACGTCCTTCTCGACTGCCATGCCGTACCGGGGCTGACTCAGCTTGTCCGCCGGGAAGCCCTCCGGCAGCAGGGTCCGCATGATCTCCGGCTTCAGGATCTCGGTGAACACAAGTCACTCCTCCTCGGACCCGCACATCGTGAAGTCAGCGCTCACTCACCTTGCAGACCGTACCGGCCCCCAGGGGAAGCGCGACGGGCCGGGCGCTCGCGCCCGGCCCGTCGCCTCCTGCGGCTCCGCCGGGGGAGCCGGTCGCGTCTCAGTAGGTGAGGAGCTGGACGTCGGCCTCGATCGGCACCTGCGGCGCCTCCGAGTTCGACACGGTCACGATCTCGTACGGGTAGGTCTTGCCCTTCATCCACTGCCCGCCGGCCAGCGGCGTCACGCTGACGTTGGGATCGGGGTTGGTGGCGCCGCCCTGCGTGAAGTTGATCTTGCCGGCGATGGTGTCGAGGTCGGTCTCCTTGAGCGCCTGCGCGGTGGCGTCCTTGTCGTCGATGCTCGTCGTGCGCTTGAGGGTGTCCGCGACGACCTCGAAGAGGATGTAGTGCATCAGCGGCTGCACCCACTGCTTGCCGGTGGTCGTCGTCCAGGTGTCGACCAGCTGCTGGCAGGTATCGCCGGTCAGCGACGACTTGTACGGGAACACCGGCGACCACCACAGCTCGCAGGTGAGGCCGTAGCCGATGTCGCCCATCGACTCCAGGACCGACGGGAAGAGCAGGGCCTTGGGCATGGTCACGGCCTTGGGCTGGAAGCCCTGCTGGTGGCACTGCTTCCAGAAGTTGACGAAGTCCGGCGGGATCATGACGCCGGAGACGAGGTCGCAGCCGGCGGCCTTGAACTTGCTGATCTCGGAGGTGAAGTCCTCCGAGCCGTCCTGGTAGCGGCCGCCGTCGATGACCGTGTAGCCGGCCTGCTTGAAGAAGAAGGGCAGGCCGGTCTTCGGGTCGGCAAGGGCCAGGCCGTCGGCGTCGTTCGGGCACATCAGGCCGATCTTCTTGTTCGTCTTGATCTTGCTCCAGATGTCGAGCTGCACGGCGGCGTTGGTCTCGACGCCCCAGAAGGCGTGGTAGGTGTACTTGAACGGCTTGTCCGGCGAGCCGCCGCGGGCGAAGACGTAGTTCTGCCACGGGCTGTCCGACGAGAAGCACGGCACGCCGAGCGCCTCGGCCTGGTCGGCCACCGGATTCACCGTGTCCGACGTCGAGGCGGTCATCATCATGTCGACGCCGTCGTTGGTGATGAGGTCGCCGGCGACGGTGGCGGCGCGGTTCGCGTCCGACTGCGAGTCGCGGACGAGGATCTGCACCTTGTGCGTCTCGCCGTCCGCCGTCGTCAGGCCGTCCTTGACGGCCGCGTTCCACTGGTCGACGCAGAACTTGTCGGCCTCGCCGAACGCGGCCAGCGGGCCGGTGAGCGGCGCCACGAAGCCGACCTTGATGTCGCGGCCGGTGGTGCCGCCGCCGCTGTCGCCGCCGCTGTCGCCGCCGCAGGCGGCGACGGCGCCGCTCAGGCCGCCGCCGAGGCCCAGGGCCGCGGCGCCGACGCCCGCCACCTTGAGAAAATCGCGTCTGGTGACCTGGCTCCCGCGCACGCCCTGAGCCTTCGTGTCTTCTGAACTCATGGTCCCTCCCCACTCATCCGAAGCTCCCGATCACACCGCGCCGGCGCCGTCCCCCAGTCCACCGGCCGTTGTCCACGATGCGGACACTACTCCCGCTATACGGTCATCCTAAGGCCGCTCCTCATGCTGTCAAGGCCGCGCCGCTAGGCCTCCACGCCCAGCGCTGCGCCGTTCCGCTGATACAGCTGCGCGGCCGCGGCATCGTCCAGCGAAAGGCCGCGCAGGAAGGCCATGCACTCGTCCATGTCCTCGTAGGGATGGTCCGTGCCCAGCACGATCCTGTCCATGCCGAGCGCGTCGCGCGTGCAGGCGAAGGCGGCGGGCAGGTAGTTGCCGCTGGTCGAGACCCACATGTTCTCGCGCAGGTAGTGGCTCGGCGGGTGCTTGAGGTCGGGCACCGCGGCGCCGACGGCCTTGATGTAGGGCCGCACGAAGGGATGGTCGATGCGCTGCATGAGGAACGGCAGGCCCTCGCCGTAGTGCCCCAGGATGACCTTCAGGCGCGGGAACTCGTCCAGAGCACCGGACAGGATGAGGCGGACCATGGCGGTCGCCGTCTCGACGCCGAACCCGAAGGCGGCGCCGGCCAGCGCCAGGCCGTAGGTGCGCAGCTCCGGGATCATGGGCGCCGCCGGATGGAGGTACACCGGCGCCCCAAGCTCCTCCGCCTTGCCCAGGATCGGCCAGTACCGCCTGTCGTCGATGAACGAGTCGCCGAAGTTCGAGTGCGTCTTCCAGCCCTTGAGACCGAGCTCGGTGACGGCGCGCTCCAGCTCGCGCACCGCGCCGTCCACGTCTTTCGGATAGACGGCCGCATAGCCGAGGAAGCGGTCGGGATGGGCCCGCACCGCCGCCGCGACGGCGTCGTTGGTCTCGCGGGCGACCGCCGGGCCGGCCTCCGCGTCCAGCTGCTCGCAGCCCGGCGCCGTGAGTGACAGGACGGCCACGTCCACACCGGCGGCGTCCATGGCGGCCAGGCGACCCTCGCCAAGGTCGAGCAGCCGCTCCCTCACGCCGAACGGCTCGAAGGCGTCGGCCTGATAGTAGAGGCGCCACTTCATGGGGTCGTCGTCGGCGACCAGCCGAGGGTACCCGGGATTGGCCAGCAACGCGTCGACCCACGCCTGCGTGATGAAGTGGTTCTCGAAGTCGATCGTCTTCATGCCGCGTTCCTCCTGGGATGGCTGCTCACGCTCAGCCGCCGGCGATGGGCGTGAGCATGAGGATGACGTCCCCGTTTGCGAGCGCCGCCCGTCGGCCGCCGAGCACGCCGATGTCACGGCCGTTCACCATGACGCGCAGGGGCGGATGGACGGCCGCATCGCCCGGATCGACCATGTGCTGGGCGACCTGCGGACCGTAGCCGGTGGCCATGGTCGCCAGCAGGTCGGCCACCGTGCTGCCGTCGGGCAGCCTGACCGCCAGCTCGCCCTGACCGATCAGCGACTTCAGCAGGCCTATGGTCTGGACCGTGACCTGGATCACAGGCCCAGCTTGTCGGCGGCGTAACCCAGCCTGAGCTCCTCGAGCTTGGCCCGCGTGGGGACGCCGTCGGGCGTCCAGCCGCGGGCCTCGTAGTATTCATCGAGCATCAGGTCCAGGTCCGCCTGGCTGATGAGCTGGCCCTTGGCCGGGCCCGCCGGGATGGGCTCCGTCTTCAGCCGCTCCGGCAGGTCGTCGTCCGCCCGGGTGAGGCCGGCCAGCGTGTTGAACACGCGCGCCAGGTTGTTGATGCGCTCGCCCACGCGCTGCACGTCGTCCGGCGAGAGGTCGAGGCCCGTCGTGCCGCGCATCAGGTCTGCCGTGTTCTCGAAGAGGAACGGGGCGACGGAGGTGTCCAGCATGAAGATGCACATGGTCGGGCTGTCGCCCACGGCGGTCCGCGCGTCCTGGTTCCACATCGTCAGCGCGCCCTTGCCCTCGACGGCGAAGCGGTCCACGGGATAGGGGAACGGCAGGCCGAAGATCTCCTGGATGGCGTAGCCCTTGTTGTGATCGGCGCCCGTGTAGGAGGTCGCGTAGCCGAGACCGTGCGCCTTGGCGCCGCGCACATCGTAGGCGGGCAGCTCGAGGCCCTTGACGTGCATGGCGTACTTCTCGGAGCCCTTGCCGATGCGCTCTCGCCGCCAGCCTGACGCCGTCGGCGAGCACGTCGCCGAAGCCCTTTCGCTCGCCCATCATGCGGATCAGGTCGACCATGGCCTCGTGGTTGCCGAAGCTGAGGTCGAGGCCGCCGGTGTCCTCGAGTGGTGATGATGCCGCGCTCGAACAGCTCCATGGCGAAGGCGATGGTCACGCCCGCCGACATGGAATCCAGGCCGTACTCGTCGGCCGCGCGGTCGGCGGCGATGACGGCGTCGGGGTTGGTGACGCCGGTGACGCCGCCGAACGAGTACAGCGTCTCGTACTCGGGCCCTTCGGTCATGACGCCGGTGTAGGGCTCGGTCTGCGCGAGCCGCATCTGACTGCAGGCCACCGGGCACTCGGCGCAGGCAGTGCGGCCCACGCCGCGCGAGGCGATGGCACCGGCGCCGATCGTGTCCGCGAACTCCTCGCTGCCGGTGGTCGTCCAGTTTCGCGCGGGGAAGATGCCGAGGGCCGTGCAGTTCTCCACGTTGCCCGAGGTGCCGTCGTGGGCGAACTGCGAGTACAGCACCGGGCTGTCCTTCATGGCGTCGAGCATGCGCTTGCGCGCCGCCTTGAACCTGGTCTCGTCGGCGATGGCCACGGAAGCGTCGCCGCGCAGGGCGATCGCCTTGAGGTTCTTGGCGCCCATCACGGCGCCGAGACCGCGGCGACCGACGACACGCCGCTCGTTGACGATGCAGGCCAGCCGCGACAGCTTCTCGCCGGCCGGGCCGATGCACGAGATGCGCACGTTCTGGTCGTGCAGCTTGTCCTTGATGACCTGCTGGCAGTCGCCGCTCTGCAGTCCCCAGAGTTCCTCGGCGTCGCGGAACGTGACCTTGCCGTCCTTGATCCACAGCCACGTCGGCTTCTCGGCGACGCCCTCGACGATGATGACGTCGTAGCCGGCGCGCTTCATCTCCACGGGGAAGTGCCCGCCCGTGAGGCCGACGCCCATGGCGCCGGTGAGCGGGCACTTGGCGTTGATGGCCATGCGGCTGGCGCAGGGGATCTTCGTGCCGGTGAACGGACCCGGTGCGAAGATGAGCTTGTTCTCCGGGCCGAGCGGGTCGCAGTCGGCCGGGACCTCGTCGTACAGGTACTTGACCGTGAAGCCGGCGCCGCCGATGAAGTCTCGCGCGACGTCCGCCGGGAGGGCCTCCTCGGCGAACGTCTTGCCGGCGAGGTCGATGCGCAGGACCTTGCCGGTGTAGCCGCCTGAATACATCGTGCTCCCTTCGCGAGTGCTCGAACGCGACGCGCAGCATTGTAGCACCGCTGTGCGCGATGTGGGACACTGGTTCCGCATGGTGGACTGCGCTGGTCCGGCGTGCTGGATCGAGGCCCGCGAGGAGTCGGCTCGCAGCTGCTCGGGTAGGACGAGCACCGACCACACCGCCGCCGCCGCCGACCACCGGAGGGACCGATGGACGCGTCCAACGAGCACCTGCGGGACGACACGCCCAGCGCGCGACAGTTCGACCCGGGCGCCGCCGCGGACCCGCCCGCGCGGGCGCGGGCGGTCGTGATCGGCGGCGGCATCATCGGCGCCTCCGTCGCGTACCATCTCGCCGAGCTCGGCTGGACCGACACCGTCCTGCTCGAGCGGGACCGCGTGTCGTGCGGGACCAGCTGGCACGCGGCCGGCCTCATGACTCGCACCCGCGGCACCCACGTGCTCACGGAGCTCGCCACCTACAGCGGCGCCTTCTACGCGGACCTCGAGCGGCGCTCCGGCGTGGACATCGGTTACTACGCCAACGGCTCACTCTCCATCGCCCGGACGCCGGAGCGCATGACCGAGCTCATGTACGCGCTGACGATGGCTCATCACCACGGGCTGCCGGCACGGCGTCTGGAGCCCGATGAGCTGGCCGCTCCGTGGCCGCTCATCGCGACACGCGGCCTGGTGGGTGGGGTCCTCTTCGACGGCGATGCCACCGTGAACCCGGGCATCGCCG